>CAKOXX010000001.1 GCA_934130405.1 uncultured Bacilli bacterium
GGTAACTTTGATGATTTAACAGAACAGTCAGTAAAAGCTATTCAAAAACAAGAAGGATTACCAGTGAATGGAGTAGTAGATCCAGTCACTTGGTATAGAATTGTGGAACTTTCTAAGAAGCGCTAATAAAGCTTCTTTTTTTTGATACTTTGTGATAAAATAAATGAGCACAGGGGAGATGAAATAAATGAAAAATTTAATGTTACCAACAAGAGATAATCTATTTGGAAATTATAAATTAAAACCAATTAAAATGTTAGGTACCGCTGCCAAAATAACTGACTTTGCTGTAATAAACGGAGGGTTTTCTTGGCCTAGTGAAATATCATCAAGTAGTTATGGTACTTATGTATTTGAAGATAGGAAAAACAAAGATGGAGATATAGTTTCTTATATAGAAGATGATGGAAAAGCTGACATTCTTCTATATAATAGTGGCTTGGGAATTAGACCGGTTGCTGATTTTTCTTCATTAAAAGATACATCAGAATTTAAATATAAAAAAAGGGAAGATGGTATCATTGAAATAGAATATGGTTATTATTTGCAGGATGCTGTTTCTAAAAAAATGCAAGATGAGTTAAATAATATTACTGCAATTAATAGCTTAGTAATTAGTTCTGAACAAAAAGAAAAGATAAAAAATATTTTGCAAGTAAATGATATATTACAGACTCATGATAAATATTTTAATAATATCAAAATTTATGATGATATTAGTTATGATGAAATTCCTGTATATAAATATAAAAATAGAAGATTTGCCAATGTAACTGTTCAAAATCATAATGTTATAAGAAATAGTTTTTGTCTATCTAATGGTGAATCGTATCAAAATGATGAAAAGGTTTGGATAGAAGAAAAGCCTGTTAAATGGTTATTAGATGAAGAACAAGGACTTATGATAAGTGAAATGATTTTACAAGCAGGTATAAAATTTTATCATGATGATTATCCTACACCTCCAAATTTTTATTCTGAAGGACTAAATTTATACCTAAATCAGTTTACAATAAAAGATAAACTTAATGATACAAAAGAATTAATAAAAAGGAAATAAAATAGAAAGAGGAATTTATGCAAAATTTAACATTACTAAATTCAAAAGAAATTAAGGCATTTGATAAATATAAATTAAAAAAAGAAATATCAAGTACAAGAACAGCGCAAATAACTGATTATGCTATATTAAATGGTGGTTATAGTAGCAATGAGGAAGATTTAAAAAACGTTGGAAAATACTTTACAAATGATTTTCAACAATTTGTAGAATACGGACCATATTTACCAAATTTTATAGATGATTTAGGCCAAAAATTACCAGGGTTTTATATGGGTGATGTTGGTATTCGTCCAGCTATGAGATTTTCTACATTTCATTCTATTAATCCTGATTTAACACTTTCTAGATTAACAGCAGAGCTTTTTGAAGTTGATTATGGAAAATATTTGCAAGATAGTGCTGAAGAAGAATTACAAAATAAACTAACTAATGCAGTTGCTATTGATAGTTTAGATCTTAAAGATAGTGAAAGAAAACAAATAGTAGATATTTTAAAAATTGAAAAAATAACAAAAACTAATGATTTCTATGAGAAAAATGAAAGAAAATATAGAGAATTTGTTCCTAAAAAGGTTATCATTTATGAATATCAAAGAAGAAGGTTTGCTAAAGTAAAAGCTGATACTAGTTTTTTTGATGATGAGAGTTTTGTTCTTTCCAATGGTGCATCTTATAAAAACGGAGATAGTATTTGGATAGAAGAAAAACCAATTAAGTGGTTGATTAATAAAGAAAAAGACATAATGTTATCTGAAAAAATTATTCAAGCAGGAATTAAATTTGATTATAATAATATTATATATGAACCAGAATTCTATAATACAACAATGTTTAACTATTTAGGTGAACATATGGCACAAGAAATGTTTAAATATGATAAGATTTTAGTAAAAAATCGAAAAAGAGTTTAGAAAAGGTGTAGTTTATGCAAAGCTTAACATTACCAAGTGAAGTTGAAGTATTTGGCGATTATAAACTTAAGCAAACTAAAAGGATTGGAACAATCACTCAAATAACTGATTATGCTATATTAAATGGTGGTTTTAGTAGTAATAAAGAGAATTTAGTTAATACCGGTAGATACTTTTTAAATGATTTATATAAACGAGCTTTCTTCTCTGCTTATATAGTTTCTTATGTAGATGAATTTGGTCAAAAACAAGCTAGTGAAGAAGCGACTGGTATTGGAATTAGACCAGTATTAGAATACTCTGATGTTTTAGCAAATAATCCAGATTTAAGACCTATTAGAATAGATAGTAACCTTTCAGAAGTTAGTTATGGAAAGATACTGCAGTCAGCTGTAGATAGTGAACTACAAGTAAAACTAACTAATGCTAAAGCTTTAAAAGAATTAATCTTAACTGGAGAACAAAAGGAACATTTAAAAGACTTTTTACAATTAGATGAAATAACTATTACAGATGATGTTTATATCAGAAATACAAAAAACTATTCTTCTTTCTTTGCACAAACAATACCTGTTTATGAATATCAAGGAAGAAGATTTGCTAAAGTAAAAGCTAATACTTGTTTTTCTAATGATGAAAATTTTACTCTTTCTAACGGGGTAAGTTATAAAAATGGTGATGATATCTGGATAGAAGAAGAACCTGTTAAATGGATAATTAATGAGAAAAATGATACGATGATAAGTAAAAAAATTATTCAAGCAGGAGTTAGGTATGATAGAGAAAATTACTTTTTTGAAGAACCTAATTTCTTTAGAACAGAACTAAATTATTATCTTAATAATTATCTATCAAAGGAACTATTTAGAAGTGAAAAAACTCTAACTAAGAGGAAATAATAATCCCTCTTTTTCCTTGTAAATAGTATCTTTTCTTAGTATAATAAAATTGTTGTGAGGTGAGATGAAATGGAAGAAACACGTAGTGGCGCAAGAGAAACAGCTATGAAAATACTTTATCAGATATCAATACTAGAGAAAGCTGAAGCTAGTTATGATTTAGATGAAATTTTTTCAAGAGTTGAAGGTCGTAATAAAGAATTTATTGAAAGTATTGTAAATGAAGTAATTCTAAAAAAAGAAGAATTAGATAAAAAAGCAAACACATATTTAATTAACTGGGAAATAAATAGATTAAATAAAGTAGATCAAGCTATTTTTGAAATAGCTGTTTATGAACTTCTTTATACTGATACACCAAAAAAGGTAGTAATTGATGAAGCTATTAATTTATCTAAGAAATATAGTGAAGATGCCGTTGTTAAAATGTTAAATGGTGTTTTGGATAAAATTTATCACGAAGAGGATAAAGATGCAGAATGAGTATCTAACTGTCAGTCAGTTGACAAGATATATTAAATATAAAATAGATAATGATACTAACTTACAAGAAGTATATTTAAAAGGAGAAATATCTAACTTTAAGGCTCATACTAGAGGGCACTTTTATTTTACGATAAAAGATGAAGGTAGTAGAATTAATGCCGTTATGTTCGCATCAAGCGCTAAAAATGTTAAGTTTACTCCTGAAGATGGAATGAAAATACTAGTTAAGGGTAAGATATCAGTTTATGAAGCAACTGGTGGTTATCAAATCTATGTAAATGAAATGACTGAAGATGGAGTAGGAAACTTATATGTTGCTTTTGAACAGTTAAAGAAAAAACTTGCTAATGAAGGTTTGTTTTCAGAAAGTCATAAGAAAAAGATACCTAGAATACCAGAAAGAGTAGGAGTAATAACAGCATCTACTGGAGCTGCTATAAGAGATATTATTTCTACTATTAATAGAAGATTCCCTTTAGTAGAAGTTATTTTATTTCCAGCTCTTGTACAAGGAGAAAATGCTAAAGAAGATATTGTAAGGCAGATAAAAAGAGCCGAAGATTATAATCTAGATGTTCTAATAGTCGGTAGAGGTGGTGGTTCTATCGAAGACTTATGGGCTTTTAATGAAGAGATAGTAGCAAGAGCAATATATGATTGTTCTATTCCTGTTATTAGTGCTGTTGGTCATGAAATTGACTTTACAATTGCAGATTTTGTAGCAGATCTTAGAGCACCAACACCAACGGGAGCAGCAGAAATAGCAGTTCCTAATAAAAAAGATGTTATTAATTATATTGAACAGTTAAAACTTCGTAGTATTAAAAATATAAATACTATTTTAGAATTAAAAAAGAAAAGATTACTTAAAGTTAAAGATAGTTATATACTAAATAATCCGATAGATTTGTATGCTAGTAAAACAATGAAACTTGATTACTTGGAAGATAGATTGATTACCAACTATAAAAATTTATTAGATAGAAAGAAAGCTAAACTAAATTTAGTATTAACTAGAAGATGTCTTACTAATCCAGAAGTAATTCTTGATAAGAAGAAACATAATTATCTTTTATTAATTAATAAATTAGATGCTCTTAGTCCCTTAAAAACACTAGATAGAGGTTATAGTATTATTAAACATAATCATAAAGCTATTGCAAGTGTTAAAGATTTAAAGAGTAACGATAAAATAGAAATAGAACTAAAAGATGGCAGTATTAATGCTACCGTTATATAAAAGAGGTGTGTGTATGGAAAAGAAAGAAAAAAAGTTTGAAGAAAAAATGGGCGAATTAGAAAGTCTTGTTAAATCTTTAGAAAATGGGGAAGTTGAACTTGATCAGGCGATAAAAAGTTTTACGGAAGCAATGAAATTAGCTAAAGATTGCGATAAAGATTTAAAAGATGCTGAAAAAGCCTTAACGGAAATAGTTGGTGAAGATGGTACTATCAAAGAATTTGCAGGAGAAGTAAATGAATAGTTTAGTAATACATGGAATATATCGTCATTTTAAAGGGGATTATTATCTTGTAGAAGATATAGCTTTTGACTCAGAAACTCATAAAGAGATGGTAGTATATCGTAAATTATATGATGATTGTTCTTTATGGGTAAGACCTGTAGAAATGTTTTTAAGTGAAGTTGATTACAATAAATATCCTAATGTAGAGCAAAAGTATCGTTTCGAACTAGTAGATGTTAAAAGTGTTAAAGATAAATTTAAAGCATAATAAAAAATACTCGTATAAGGGTATTTTTATTTTTGATAGAATGTCTTCATATATAAAACATTTTTAAAGTTTGTTTTTATATTTGATAATATATGTTAATATGGTAAAATCAAATTAAGAGTTAACAAAAAAACTGCCTAAGCAGTTTCTCATCACATAATGAGTATTTAGGTAAACCTTTATTTTAACTCTTCTATGTCATCTTAAATGGTATTAAAACAATAGGATTGAGAGCTGAGGAAAGCCATACGTTTTAGTTCTATGTAAAAGTAAAAAGATGCTAACTACTAGCACCTTTTTTGTCTCCTTCTTCAAGCATTGTCGTTATAAAAATACCATATCCTTTCTTTGTATCACTTACAATAACATGAGTTACTGCACCGATAATTTTGTTATTCTGGATAATAGGTGAACCACTCATTCCCTGAATGACACCACCAGTTTCTTCAAGAAGCTTAGAATCGGTTATTTCAAATAAAATATTTTTAGTATCACTGTTTTTATTAACTTCTAGAATATTTATTTCATAAGTGTTAATATCACTACCATTTAAAACTGTTCTAATAGTAGCCTTACCTTTAACTACTTCATTTTTACTAGCTACTTTTAAAGTATCATTGCTAGGAAAAGTATCTTGATATTTACCAAAAATACCAGATTTTTCATTAGTAGTTACTTTACCATAAATAGTACTTTTATCATAAATAGCATTTTTCTCTCCGGGAGATCCATTGCTACTTCTAGTAGTACTAGTTACATCAGCTTTAAATATCTTGCCATCTTTAATTTCAAACTTTTCACCCGTTGTTTTTTCTAAGATTTCATGTCCTAATGCTCCGAAAATCTTGGTTTCTGGGTCAATATAAGTAAGTGTTCCGATACCAGTTATTTCATCTTTTACATAAAGTCCTGTCTTACAAATACTATCACTCTCACAGACAAGATCTAAAGGTAGAGTAGAAGTCTTACTGTTACGTTCAATAGTTACATCTAACTTTTTGTTCGTTGCTTCTTTATTAACGATATTCACCATTTCTTCAATAGTAGTTATATTTTGATCATTAATTGAAACGATTTTATCACCCACTAAAAAACCAGCATCTTTTCCAATATATTCATCTTGTACCTTGTAAAAACCAACAACTAATACACCTTTAGAATTTACTTCAATACCGACGGTTTCTCCGCCTGGGATAATATAATTAGAATAAGCTAAAGCATTTAAGGGAATAATAAATATAGATAAAAGAAGGAGAAAATATTGTAGCTTACATTTTTTATTTTTAAAAAAATTCATGATAATCATCTCCTTTTAGTAGGCTACATTATTATTATGACTAAAATTTAGAAAAAAATAGAGTAAATATCTACCAGTTACTTCTTTGATATGGTATAATATAGTACTTGTAAAGGATTTGATAAAATGAAGGTTTGGAAACGTGTTAGATTTTTAAAAAAAGACAAAAAAATTGACATGATTACTAAAAGTTATGTCAATTATATATATGAGAATAGCCCAATAAATGAGATTTTTGATAGATATAAAGTATCACCCAGTGAAAGAGTTAGATTAAATCAGTATATTTCCGATAGAATAGCAGGACTAGTTGTTTTGTCACTTGCTAATGATAAAGAAAGATTAAACGATATTGTTATAAAATATTATAATAATCAATTATTAGTTGGTGAAATAGTACCAGAAATCGAAGGATTTATTGATATTAAATAACATAATAAATAATAACACTTAAAAAGCTAGCAATTACAGCTACTATTAAAATAACAGACATAATTTTCATAAACTTATTCATCTTGTTCACCTCTAGAATTATTATATAAAAAAAGTCACTTTTTGTAAAAGAAAAATTAACAAGTTACTAAATATTTAGAATAAGCTTTACTAAGGGTGATATTAATGAATGAAGCAAGTAAAAAAGTAAAAAATAAGCTTTATGAACAGAAAAAAATCTACTTATCGATTATTATAACTATTGCATTAGGGATTATTTCAGGAATTATTTATAACTTAATTTTATCAAAAAGTAATCATACTTTAATAACCAATCAATTGAATAGTTTCTTTGATGCTATCAAGAAGAATGATATAAATTATATACCAATGTTATTTAATAGCTTGATAGGGAATTTATCCTTAGTTATACTCATCTGGCTTTTAGGTATTTCTATTATTGGTCTACCACTCATTTATATATTATGCTTTGGAAAAGGATTTTTATTAAGCTTTTCTATAATATCTATTCTTACCACTTATAAATTTAAAGGTATTATATTAGCAGTTTGTTATTTAATACCAGGACCAATTATACTTTTATTATATTTAATCTTTCTAGGATTCTCTTCAGCTTTCTTTTCTAAAAAATTATTTAGCTATTTATTTTTAAAACAAGATATATCACTAAGACACTCGATGAAAAGATATTTACAGGTATTATTAGTTAGCGTTGTAGTAGCAGGATGTTGTAGCTTGTTTGATACCTTCTTTATGCCTAATTTCTTGAAATTATTTTTGTTATAGTAAAAAAGTATTGATAAACATATTTCCCTACTGTACTATATATAGTAAGTAAACAAGTAAGAAAGGAAATAAATATGACTACAACAGAAAAATTAAGAAGAATATTTAGTAATAATTCAAATAAAAGAGTGTGTGTCTTAGGAACTACTTGTACAGGTAAGTCAACTATATTAAAAAATAATAATATCGGAAAAGATATGGACGAAGAAATATTTCCATTATTAACAAAAGAAGAAACTGAATATGTTTGTCAAACTCCTTGGACAAAAGAAATTGGAAATAAGATGAACGAACTTGTAAGAGAAAAATTGCATATAGTAGCTGGAACTCCAATGTTTGGTACAGTTTTACTTGATTGTGATTTAATAGTATATCTTCATATAGATGATAAGCTATTATTTGAAAGGACAAAATTAAGAAACGCAGATTTTGATAATGCTAAGAGTATGCAAAAAGAAATTGAAGAAGAAATTAAAAATTCAAAGATACCAACAATAACTATTGAAATCGAATAATAGAAAAGGTGATTATATGATG
Organism: uncultured Bacilli bacterium; assembly: GCA_934130405.1. Lineage (GTDB taxonomy): Bacteria > Bacillota_I > Bacilli_A > RF39 > UBA660 > Onthousia. The sequence continues at coordinate 8,167 of CAKOXX010000001.1, forward strand.
AAAAAGATACTTTTAACAAGTACAGGGTTTGATAACGAAAATATAAAGAATAAGTTTTTAGCATTACTAGATAGAGATATTAAAAACGTAAAAGTTTTATTTGTAATCACAGCTGCCATTAATCCAGAGGCTATAAGAGTTTTACCATTTTGTTTAGATGACTTGAGTAAATGTGGAATATTAGATGAAAATATCAGAATTTATGATATGCACAAACCACTTTCAGACATGGAAATAAGTAAATATGATGCAATATATGTTTGTGGTGGTGACACGGAACATTTAGTTGAAAGAATAAATGAAATAAATTTCAAAGAAACAGTTAATGAATATATTAAACAAGGTGGAATTTACATAGGAGTAAGTGCTGGAAGCATATGTGCTAGCGGTGAATATCAAAATGGTCTTGACTTTATCACTAACAAACTAGATGTTCATTGTGAAAAAGGAACAGAAAATGGACTAGTTACCTCAAGTGATAATTTATATTTGACAGATAACCAAGCTATTTATATTAGTGATGATAAAAAAATAATATTTGAATAAGTAATATTACAAATCTTTGAGGAGTGTACAAAACTCCTTTTTTTTGCTATAATTAAGCAAGAAATGAGTGATGTATATGAGTAAGAAAGTAGTTGTTGGTCTAAGCGGAGGAGTAGATTCGTCTGTTGCTGCTATCCTTTTAAAAGAACAGGGATATGAAGTCATTGGTCTTTTTATGCGTAACTGGGATAGTACTATTAATAACGACTTTTTAGGTAATCCTAACCTAAATGAATCAATTTGTCCACAAGAACAAGATTATAATGATGCTAAAAAAGTAGCAGATAAAATTGGGATACCCTTACATAGAATAGATTTTATTAAAGAATATTGGGACGATGTTTTTACTTATTTCTTAGATGAATTAAAGAAAGGCAGAACACCTAATCCAGATATAATGTGTAATAAATATATTAAATTTTCTGCTTTTGTAAAAGAAGCCAAGAGACTTGGAGCTGACTATATTGCTACTGGTCATTATGCTAAAATGGAAAATGGCCGTCTTATGCGTAGTAAGGAAAAGAATAAAGATCAAACTTATTTCTTATCACAGCTTAATAAAGAACAACTTGAAAATGTTTTATTCCCTTTAGGAAATATTGAAACGAAGAGTGAAGTAAGAGAAATAGCTAAGAAATATGATTTAATTACCGCTAGTAAAAAAGATTCAACAGGTATTTGTTTCATTGGTGAAAGAAACTTCAAAAACTTTTTAAAAAACTATTTGCCAAGTAAAGAAGGTAATATGGTTAATATTGATACTAACAAAGTAGTAGGTAAACATCAAGGATTAATGTATTATACAATTGGTCAAAGAAAAGGCTTAGATATCGGAGGAACAAAAGAAAAACTATTTGTAGTTGGTAAAAATCTTGAGAAAAACGTCTTATATGTTGCTGAAGGTGAAGATAATAAATATCTATATTCTAATGGTGCTATAATTGAAGACATTAACTTTAATTGTGAAGAAAGACCAACTAATTGTACTGCTAAGTTTCGTTACCGAGCAGAAGATGTTCCGATTAATTTGACTTATAACGATGATGGAACTATCTATGTTACTTATGATAATGTCAAAGCAGTTACTCCTGGACAAGCTTGTGTCTTTTACGATGGTGAATACTGTCTTGGTGGTGGAATAGTTAAGACAGTAATGAAAGATGAAGAGAAATTATGGTATTTATTATAGAATAGGTGAGAAGTTAGATGTATAAAAGTGAAGAAGAATTTTTAAAACATTATAATCCAAAAGCTTTTGATCAATTATCAATGACAGTTGATATTTTACTTGTAAGTGTTTCGTCAGAAAAACAAGAAAACTATCGCAAAACTAATAAAAAAATGATGAGTATTTTATTAGTTAAAAGAGATGATTATCCTTATAAAGATAAATGGTGCTTGCCCGGCGGATTTTTAAATCCAAAGACGGAGACTTTAGAAGAATGTGCTAAAAGAGTCTTAAAAAGAGAAACAAATCTTAAAGAAATATACTTAGAACAGTTATATACCTTTGATGATATTAATAGAGATCCTAGAACAAGAGTGGTATCTACTTCTTATATAGCTTTAATAGATAAAAATAGATTGACCAATAAAATTAATGCTAATGCTTCGTGGTTTGATATCATATTATTCGAAGAAAATCAAAATAGAGTAGATATGGTCTTATCTAATGGAAGTGATATGATTAAGTTTTCTATTAAAAAGAAATTATGCGAAAAAACAACCGATAGATATAAATTTGAGATAATAGAAAATAAAGACTTAGCGTTTGATCATTCATTAGTAATTTTATCAGGATTAGAAAGAATTAAGAATAAGTTAAATTATACAGATATTGTCTTTAATATGATGCCTGAGTATTTTACTTTAGGAGAATTACAACAGGTATACGAAGTAATATTAAACAAAAAATTATTAGACCCAGCTTTTCGCAGAATTATTAAAGATAAAGTTGTTAAAACTGATAAAATGAAAACTGGTGAAGGACATAGACCATCTTTCTTATTCAAGTATAAAAATAATAATTAAAATAAGGAGAAGATATCGATGAGATGTACTTTAATGAATAAAAATAAAGAAGTATTAATTGCTGAATATAATGAAACATTAAAAGTATTTACCGATATATATGAAGTAAAAAACATCGAATATGCTCCTTTAATTGTTTATAATAATTATTTATCAGGACACGAAATAACTGCTCCTCTTACTAAATGGTTTAAAGGTAGAGGAATTCCTTCTTGGCGTGATGATTTAGATTTGTTACTTTCTAGACTTGGAATTACTACTCCTGATGAATTGTTAGATAAAGCTTTTGGTTTATCTTTGTCAGATCAATATTTTATAAAACAAAGTGATTCGATTATTAATTATAAAGATATAAATTTCTTTGAAAACGACTTTGAAACTTTAGAGTTTACTAATGCCACATTTAGTGATGAATTAATTGGTGGAGCAAATATAAATTTAATATCTCCTAACAATACAACTGATGGAAAATTAAAGAAGACTTGGATTATTGAAAATAATAAGCGTTATCTTTTAAAAGGAGCCTATAAAAATGAAGTAATGCAACCCTTTAATGAGGTGTTAGCCAGCCTTATCTGTCAACGCTTAGGATTTGATCATGTTACTTATACTATAGGAGTTATTAATAATAAAATAGTTTCTAAATGTGAATGCTTTATAACTAGTGATACTGAACTAATACCAGCTAGCCAGATATTAGCTAATATTAGTGAGAAAACAAATGCTTATGAAGAATATATTAAGATATTAGAAGAAAAAGGTATCAGTATGGTACGAGAAAAGTTAGAAAATATGTTTATACTGGATTATCTAATGTTAAACGAAGATAGACATCTAAACAATTTTGGTATAATTAGAAATGTTAATACTCTGAAATGGCTAGATATTGCTCCTATCTTTGATAATGGGCAGTCATTAAATATCATTGATTATAACGACGATGAAGTAATTATAAATGGACAGGGTCGCTTTTTCTATAGTGTAATGGATTTTGATACAATTATTTCTAAAGTAAAAAGCATTAAAAGTTTTGATTTAGCAAAGTTAGACGGCATGGTAGAGGAGTTTTCTAATTTACTGCGTAAATATCAATCAGTAACAAAAATGACAGATAGAAGAATTAATAAGCTATGTAATTTACTAGCAACTAGAATAGCTAGATTAGATAAAATTATAAATGAAAGTAATAACTAATAAGAGTGTTATGAATTAAATTTCAGGCACTTTTTTATTTGACATAATCATCTGTTAATTTACATAAATTATTTTCTTTTTAAAAAAATGTTAAAAAGAGGTTGACAGTTTCATATGATATTAATATAATGTTAATAACAAGTGAAGAGACTTGTAAAAATTTTTAACTATAGTTATTAACAAATTATTAATAAGAGGAGAAAAATTATGAATAAAATAGACAACTTAAAACTATATAAAGATTGCTTAATTATTGTAGATATGCTTAATGGTTTTGTAAGAGAAGGAGTATTACACGATGAAGAAATTAGTAAAATAATACCTAAACAAATAAAACTAATAAAAGAAGCAAAAGAAACCAAACAATTAATTATTTTTATCAAAGATAATCATACTAAAGAATCAACAGAATTCGAAAGATTTGGAAATACAACCCACTGTCTTAAAGGAACGAGTGAAAGTGAAGTAGTAGATGAATTAAAAATCTATGAACAAGAAAAAGATACCATTAGTATTGGAAAGAATTCAACTAGTTTTATGGAAGCACCGGATTTTAGAAAACTACTAGAAAGACAAACTGAACTAGAAAACTTCAACGTAGTAGGTTGTTGTACGGATATTTGTATTACCAACGGTGTCTTAGGACTTGCTAATTATCTCGATGAAAATAATCGAAGACATAGCATAAACGTCTATTTAGATGCTATCGCAACTTACGATGAGGAAAATCGTAGAGATTACGTAAATGCTAGTAAAATCTTATTAAAACAACAAGGTGTTAACTTAATTAACACTAAAAGAAAGGAAAAATAATATGGAAAATAAAACATTAATGACCGATTTTTATGAATTAACAATGAGTCAAACTTACTTTGATGAAGGAAAACAAGAGGAAGAAGCTTATTTTGATATCTTCTTTAGAAAGAACCCCTTTGATGGTGGTTATACCATTAGTGGTGGTTTAGCTGAAACGATTGATTATATTAAAAACTTTAAATTTGAAAAAGAAGAAATTAATTACTTAAGAAGTTTAAAGCAATTCAGTGAAGAGTTTTTAAACTATCTAGAAAATCTAAGATTTAAAGGAGATATTTACGCAGTACCAGATGGAACTATTGTTTTTCCAAATGAAACAGTATTAACCGTAAAAGCACCTATCATTACTGCTCAGCTATTAGAAACTGCTTTGTTAGCTAATTTCAATCACGCAGCACTTGTTACTACTGCTGCTAAAAGAATTACTAACGAAGCAGAAAATATACCTGTTATGGAGTTCGGTGCTAGACGTGCTAGAGGAATTGATTCTGCTATTGAAGCTAGTAAATATGCTTATATCGGTGGATGCAGTGGAACTTCCAACACCTTAGCTGGTATGAAATATCAAATACCTGTTCTTGGAACAATGGCTCATTCACTAGTAACAGAAAGTAGCGATGAATATGAAGCCTTCTTAAAATACGCCAAGAGTAATAAAGACAACTGTGTATTTTTAGTAGATACATATGACACTTTAAAAAGTGGGATACCAAATGCTATTAAAGTATCAGATGATTATCTAAAACCAAACGGTTTAGAGTTTAAAGGTATCAGAATAGATAGTGGTGACTTAGCATATTTGTCAAAAGAAGCGAGAAAATTATTAGATGAAGCTGGTTATACTAATACTGGTATCTGTCTATCAAATGGTTTAAATGAATTTACTATTAGAGATTTAAAACTTCAAGGAGCAATCATTAACTCTTTAGGAGTAGGTGATAATATAGCTGCTGCTAAAGAACGTGTTGGTGGTGTTTACAAACTAGTCGCAACTATTAAAGATAATAGAGAAATACCTAAGATAAAAGTTAGTAACGATAGTGCTAAAACTATCAATCCTGGTCATAAAAAAGTATATCGTTTTTATGATAAGAAAAGTGGTTATGCTTTAGGTGATGTTTTAACATTAAGTGATGAAAAGATACCTGAAGATAAATATACTCTAGTGCATCTAGTTGAAACTTGGAAGCAGAAAGAGCTAAGTAATTATCAAGTAAGAGATTTATTAATACCAATCTTTAAAGATGGTGCATTAGTTTATCAAACACCTGATATAGAAGAAACTAAAAGTTATTGTAACAAGGAATTTAATACTTTATATGAAGAGATTAAAAGAATAGATAAACCACATGAATATTATGTTGATTTATCAGATAAACTAAGAACACTAAAACAAGAATTAATTAATACACATAGAATGCAAATAACAGAAAAAGAAAAAGTAAAGGTTAAAAGATGAGAAGAGAAAAACTAGAAGAATTAAAAGATTATATTTCCGAATTAAAAACAATTAAAAAGGAAAAACTAAAGGAAGAATATATTTATCAAGATAACATTCCTGTAGGAAGAAAAGGTTTCTTAAATATCGAAAAATACAAATGTTATTTAAATAATGGACAAGAGATGACTAGAGAAAAAATCAGAAAAGGTGGAACTGATAAAAGTGCTTGTATCATAATGCCAGTTACTCGTGATAATAAAACTATTTTAGTAGTTCAGCCAAGACTATCTACCATCGAAGGAGTAAGTGTTGAATTACCTGCTGGGTATATTGAAGAAGATGAATATAAAGAAACAGCTGCTTTAAGAGAATTAGCTGAAGAAACTGGTTATATCAGTAATAATCTTATCTACTTAGACAAATTTTATCAAGACCAAGCTTGTGGAGTTTCTGCTTATAATTATGCTTTTCTTGCTAAGAATTGTGTCAAAGTCCAAGAGCAAAATTTAGATAAAGATGAATTTATTAAGTATTTTGAATGTGATGTAGCAGATGCTTACGAATTAATCGATTTAGGTTACATCACAGATATTCAATCAAAATACACTATGGAAAAAGCAAAACAATATATAAAAATAATTAAATAGAGGTGAAATATATGCGAGATTATGGTTACGTTAGAGTAGGAGCAATAGTAAATAAATTAGCACTAGCTAATCCATTGGAAAATGCCAAAGAGTTAATAAAAAACATTAAAGAAGCTTATCAGAAAGATATAGCTATCGTTGTAACACCAGAGTTAGCCCTAACTGGATATACGTGTGCTGATTTATTTTTACAAGATAAGTTAATTAAAGATGCCCTAGAAGGTCTTAAAGAAATTTTAAAAGCTACCAAAACACTTGATATAATAGCTATCATTGGTATGCCATTAGCGACTAATAACACTCTTTATAATACCGCTGTAGTTATTAATAAAGGGAAAATACTAGGAATAGTACCAAAGAGTTATATACCAAACTATAATGAGTTTTATGAAGATAGATGGTTTAGTTCTAGTCTTAATTTGAAAGATAACTATCTAGAACTTTTAGGACAGTTGGTACCATTCGGAACAGATTTATTGTTTCAAGATGAAAATACTAAAGAGATAACTTTTGCTATCGAAATATGTGAAGATTTATGGTCAGTTGTTCCACCTAGCAGTAACTATGCTGTAAATGGTGCTACTATTATCTTTAATTTATCAAGTAGTAATGAACTAATTGGTAAAGACAGTTACCGTCAAAAATTAATTTCCAGTCAATCAGCAAGAACAGTTACTAGTTATATTTACACTTCAAGTGGCATAATGGAATCATCGTCAGATTTAATCTTTGGTGGAGCTAGTTATATATATGAAAATGGTAAATTATTAAAGAAAAATGAACGCTTTCAGTTAGAAAGTAACATCATCAGTTCTGATATAGATATTTTTCTTCTTACTAATGAACGCCGCCGTAATAGAAGTTTTATGCGAAAAAAAGATAATAAAGAATATCGTATAGTAAAGATTAAAACTAATTGTAACGCTAAAACCATTGATAGAATTTATGCAAAATATCCATTTGTTCCAAATAATAATCTAGAAATGGATGAACGTTGTTTAGAAATAATTAACATTCAAAGTAGTGCTTTAGCAAGACGTTTAATTCAACTTAACAATCCTAAATGCATTATTGGAATGAGTGGTGGTCTTGATTCTACATTAGCTTTCCTAGTAATTATTGAAGCTTTTAAAAAACTTGGACGTAACAATAAAGATATTATCGGTATAACCATGCCAGGATTTGGTACTACTAATAGAACTTATCAAAATGCTTTAGACTTAGTTAAAAGTTACAATGCTACTTTAAAAGAAATAAGCATTAAAGAAGCTTGTCTTCTTCATATGCAAGACATTACTTTAGATGAAAGTGATAGAAGTATAACTTATGAAAATTTACAAGCTCGAGAAAGAACGCAAATATTAATGGATGTAGCTAATAAAGAAAAAGGAATTGTTATTGGTACAGGTGATTTATCAGAACTAGCTCTTGGTTGGTGTACTTATAATGGAGATCATATGAGCATGTATGCCGTAAATATTGGTATACCAAAGACATTGATTCGTCACTTAGTAAATTGGTATATGGAAAAAGAAGATGAAAAGAAAAAACTAATATTAACTGATATCTTAGAAACACCTATCTCTCCTGAATTATTACCACCTGATAAAGACGGTAATATTGCTCAAAAGACAGAAAATTCCATTGGTAACTATATATTACATGACTTTTTCTTATATCACTTCTTACGATATGGAACTTCTCCTAAAAAGTTGTATTACCTAGCTAAACTAACCTTTCCTGAATATAATAAAGAAGAAATTATTAAATGCTTAAAAATCTTTATTAACAGATTCTTTACCCAACAATTTAAAAGAAATTGTTTACCAGACGGTGTCAAAGTAGGAAGCATTAGTCTATCACCAAGAGGCGATTTAAGACTACCTAGTGACCTTAATTATCAAAGCTATCTAGATGAAATAGAAAAAATAGAAAGCAGTGAGAAATATGAATAACTTAAAAATAATAGCTCTTAAAAGCATAAATGAAATGGGAGAAAAAGTTAATTATGAACTAAAAAAATTAAATAAGAGTGATACTAATTATCTTTTACCAATCAAAGAAGATAGATTTTCTAATGGTGAAGGGAAAGTAAAGATTAGTGATACCATTAGAGATAAAGATGTTTACCTTTTAGCTGATGTTGGTAATTATGGGGTAACTTATAAAATGCATGGGTTTACCAATCATATGGGGCCTGATGAACATTTTCAAGATATTAAAAGAACAATCTCTGCTCTTGCAGGTGGTCCAGAAAAAATTAACCTTATAATGCCTCTTCTATATCAAGCAAGACAACATAAAAGAAAAGGGAAAGAGTCACTTGATTGTGCCATTGCTCTTCAAGAATTAGAACACTTAGGAGTTGACCATATCATTACTTTTGATGCTCATGATCCAAATGTTTCTAATGCTATTCCTAATCTTCAATTTACTAATTTTTATCCCACTAATACTATTTTAAAAGATTTATTAATTAATGAAGATATTCATAATCCACTAGTAATAAGCCCAGATATGGGGGCAATGGAACGGGCAAGATACTATGCGGAAATGTTAGATAGTGATGTTGGTGTTTTTTATAAAAGACGTGATTTACAGAATGTAGTAAATGGAAAAAATCCTATCATTGAACATATTTATATGGGAAATAATGTAGCGGATAGAGATGTTTTAGTAGTAGATGATATGATTGCTTCTGGTAATTCTATGTTAGAAGTAGCAGAAAAACTATATAATAAAGGAGCAAATAATATTTATTTCATAGCAACGTTTGCACTTTTCACTGAAGGAATTCAAGAATTCGATAAAGCTTATGAAAAAGGACATTTTACCAAACTTTATACTACCAATCTTTCTTATATACCAGAAGAATATCAAAATAAAGAATGGTGTCATGCTGTTGATAATTCTTACGATATTGCTAATATCATTAATACTCTACACAATAAAGAATCTTTAAAACCACTTTTAAATGGTAAAGAAAAAATCTTACAATTAAGAAAAGAGTTAAAGAAATGAAGATAGGAATATTTGGTGGAAGTTTTAATCCACCTCACAAAATTCATCAAAAAATTGCTAATTATCTTGTTAAAAATAATTACTTAGATAAAGTTATTTTTGTTCCAACCGGTAGTAATTATGAAAAACCTTATCTTGCTAGTGAACAAGATAGATATAATATGTTAAAATTAATGATAGGTAATGTTTCTTATTTAGATATTTCTACTTATGAATTTGGTAAGTTAACTCATACTTATCAAACACTTGATTATTTTAAAGAGCACTATAAAGATGATGAAATTTACTTCATCTGTGGTTCTGACAATTTAAAAGAAATAAAGACTTGGAAACGCTACCAATATATTCTTTCTAATTATAAGTTGCTAGTAATTAGAAGAAATGGTGAATCTATTACTGATATTCTTTCAGAACTTAAGAGTTATCAAGATAATATTATCGTTATAGATGATATTAAAAGTTCTTTATCTTCTACTAGTATTAGAAAAAGATTTAAAGATGATAAGAAGCTAGTAAAAGATGGAAATATAGATTCTAAAGTATTTGAATATATCAAAAATAATTTATATAGTTAGAGGTATGATATGAAAATTAAAAGAATAAAAATATTCGCAAATAATAATGATAAGTCACTTAGTCTTAAAGATGAAGTTGCTAATAAATTAATAGAAAATGACTTTGAAATAGTAGATAATAGTTTTGATTTAGGTATAGCTATCGGAGGAGATGGTTCTTTCCTAAGAATGATTAAAGATAATAATTTTGATAGTGACACCTATTATATCGGTATTAATGCTGGTACTTTAGGATTTGCACAAGAAGTAGAAATTAATGATATCGAAGAATTTATTAATGACTTAAAAGAAGATCAGTTTTTAGTAGAAGAGATAGGAATCCAAGAAAGTACTATTTATAATGAAAATAGCAAAATGGATGAATTTTACTCTTTAAATGAAATAGTAGTACGTGAAAAAACTTTAAACACTTTAAAACTAGATGTTTATATTGATAATTATTTATTAGAAAACTTTGCGGGAGATGGTATTTTAGTAGCTACTTCTTTTGGAACAACAGCATATAATCTTAGTTTTGGTGGTAGTATCATTTATAATACTTTCCATGCTTTAGAATTAACTACTATTGCTCCTTTAAATAATAAAACTTATAAGACTATTTCTAATTCAATTGTTCTTCCACAAAATAAAAATATCACTCTTCTACCTACTAAAACTGATAATTTAATAGTAACAGTAGATGGAGTAAATAAAGTATATGATAATGTTATTAAAATAGAAACTATTATGAAAGACAAAACTATTAAATGTCTTAGAAACAAAGATTATAATTTTATTAAAAAGATAAATGAAAAATTCATTAAATAGAAAAGGAGAGGGTAATATGGATTTTAAAAACATTATTCATAAATTACAATTAAAACAATTAACTATTGCAACAATGGAATCTTGTACTGGTGGAGGTGTTGCTAATGCTATCACTAATATGGAAGGTGCTAGTGAAATCTTTAAATTTAGTGCTGTTACTTACTGTAACGAATATAAAATAAAGATGGGGGTAGATAAAGAAGTTATTGATAAATATACTGTTTATAGTATGGAAACAGCTATGTCTATGGCTAAAGCAATATCAACTTTTGCTGATAGTAATTATGGTGTTGGTATCACTGGTAAGCTTAATAGAAAAGATGAAAATAATGATACTGGAAGTAATAATCTAGTTTATATAAGTATCTATTGTAAAGATGAAGATAAGTTCTATAATGAAGAAGTAACTGTTAATAAAATGGTTCGTTCTCTAAATAAAGAATTAGTAATTAATAAGATAATTGAGCTGATGGAAAATCTTTTAAAAGACATAAATTAACTGTCAAGAGTTTACATAAAATTTTCTTGACTATTTACGTAAACCTCGCTACAATGATAGTGGAGGGTAGACAATGAAGAAGTTAGATGAATTATTATTGGAACTTGGAATTTCTAAGGTTAGATTAGCTAAATACTTAGGTGTTTCAAGACAAATGTTATATAATTACTTGGCACTTTCATCATTAGAAGAATGGCCAAAAGAAAAAGCTTTAAAACTATTAAGTTTATTAGATATAGATAATGAAGAAGAAATTAATTCTCTTAGTATTACTGGAGATTATATTATGAGAGTTGAGACTAGATTGAATGAAGGAGTTAGAGATAGTTCTAATAGGGAAGTCCTTGCTGATTTAAAAGGTTTAAATAAAAAAGACCAAGATATCCTATCAGATATTATTAATATATTAAAGGAAAAATTATTAGAAGATAAAACTAAGAAAACGCAGCAAACATATATATACTTATATCACTATTTACAATCTATGGAAACTACTGAAGAGTTACGTTATATCTTAGCTTATATGTCAAAATCAATGGGATTTACTGATCCTTTAAAATTTGATTTTGATCAAAGTAAGCAATTTATATTTGAAAGTATTATGTTTTCGGCGATGACCTTATATCATAACGGTGGATCTTCTAAGAGTAAAATTGCTGAAGTTCACAAAAGATTTGTACAAGATATAGAGCAAAAAAATGAAGAAAAATTAAGTCGTACGCAAGAGTTAAATGCTGCTAAGGTTCAAGCTTTAAGAGAACTTGGCTATAATTCTATCAGTGAAGAAAATGCTAAAGAAGTATTAGAAAAAATAGCAGAAATTCAATCAAGAAAAGTATAATTAAATAGAGTAGGGGTTACCCTACTTTTTAGTATTATTTTTTACGAAAAATTAAAGTAGGGAACTACCCTATTTTTTTATCAGTTAATCTAATTATTAATGGATAAATGTTTAACTAAATATATCTATACTATTAGATAACAATGGTATACGAATATAACTATTTTCTAGGAATGATTAGTTAATATTAATATATATCAAAATATATTTTAGCTGATAATAAAAAATTAATTTAATATTATTCATAAATAATTTTAGTATATAAAATAACAAAAGGTTAATAGTTAAAAAATATAGTATAATATTTGTTGAAAGCATGTTAGTTAACATAATATCAATTATATGAAGTAATAAATAACTTAATTTTACCTTAACAACTAATCATTTAAATCTTTTTTAAATTTTACTTTTCGTAAGTTAATTTTATAAAAATCATTTTTGTCTTAATATTTATGTATTACATCAATTATATTATTAAGTTAATTATTTATACTAATACTAATACATAAATTCTAATAATATTATACTTAATTTAAAATAGTATTACCTTTTATTATTAATTACTTCTCCCCTTCTTTTCTTTTTATAAATTTTAAAGTAGGGGAATAAAATAGGGGAAAAGGGTACAAATTAATATTGAAGGAGGAAATAATACAATGTTTAAAGAAAAGAAAAAACAGGTAATTCATTGTGACGTTAAATCTTGCAAGTATCATAATGAAGAAGATTGTAAATGCGATTTAGATGAGATAAAAGTTGATTCATCTTGCAACTGTGATAATGTTAAAGATAAAGATGAAACAGTATGTTCTAATTTTAAAAAAGAAAAATAGAAAAATGAAATGACACTATTTATATTTAATATATAGAAGTAGTCATTTCATTTTTTTTGCTCCCTACTCTACCCTTTTCTTATCGTTTTTTATTGAAAAAATAATTAAATAATGATAATATAAGTAACTAGTGAAGGGAGATTAATTCTATGACTAAAAATTTAAATATTTTACGTTCTAAAGTAATTGCATTATCGTTAGCTGCTGGAATATCATTAGTGCCATGTTCAAATGCAAATGGTGCAGATGTTAATTCAACATCAAGTAAAAATACTGAAACAAAATATTATAATACTGATGATTATAATATAATATACGTTGATGGGACGCCTCATCTAGTCTATCATAAATTTGAAAATTTTTTTGGCTTAGGTGTTGCATATTATTTTGATGTCAATACTGATGAAATAATTGCAAAATTTTCTAATTCATATGAAAATGAAAAAAATACAGAATTTTCTAATGAGATTGGATCTAATTTAACTAGGTTTGCTATTATAAAATTAACTGATATAATAGATAATGATACATTCAGCGATGAAACTTATCAATTTCTGGCTGAAGGCGGAGATAAGCTTGATGAATATTTAGAAGATAACTATGAATATGATGTTAATGTATTAACAAAGACACTGAATAAGGATGAAACATATAAATCTGAGTTAGGTATTTATGAATTCGATGATGAATTAAAGAATGAAAAAACTTATCATATAGGATATAATGCCAATCGTATATACGAAAGTGATGACATATATGATATAAAAGACGGTAAAGTTTATCATATGCCAGATATAGGAGCTTATACCTTTACATCAATTGACGAACTATATGATGATGAAACAATAACTGTTAATCGAGCAGAAGATATAATGAATACTTATATTAATCAAGAAAAAGGTAAAATATTGCAAAAAAAATAACTGTCATTGTGAAACAGTTGTTTTTTAATTCAAAAATTCCATTAAACTTGATCCAATCTCTGGAGTATCTAAGTCAAAATTATCAGCGATAGTTGCACCGATACAAGCAAAAGTTTCTTGAGGTTCTAAAAGATGAGGCGTTTTAAAATTACGACAATATAATATTACAGGAACATTCTCTCTAGTATGATCATTTCCCTTAAAAGTTGGATCATTACCATGATCAGCTGTTATAATTAATAAATCATCCATTTCTAGTTTATTAAGTAATAAAGGAATTTCCACATCTAAATCCTCTATCGCCTTACCATATCCTTCTACATCACGAACATGTCCATACAAATTATCAAAATCTGATAGATTTACTATGCAAAGACCAGTAAAGCTTTTATCCATTATATTAGCAAATTTTGTTAGTGCTTCTTGATTATTGGAAGCCTTTAATACTTTGTTAATTCCTTGCTCTGCAAAGATATCATTGACTTTACCAATACCAATTACGTTATAACCATTATCATTCAAGTCATCTAATATAGTTCGTTTTGGAGGTCTGATAGAGTAATCTTTTCTTCCAGCATTATTTAATTTGAATTTACCATTTTTACCGGTAAATGGTCTAGCAATAACTCTTGATACTAAGAAATCTTCACGCATAGTTAATTCTCTTACTTTTTCACAATAAGAATATAATAATTCAGCCGAAATAATATCTTCATGTGCTGCTATTTGTAAGTCAGAATCAGCAGATGTATAAACAATCAAAGAACCATAGTTTAATTGTCTTTCTCCTAACTCATTAATAATACTATTATCATGACTACACTTATTACCAATGACACGTCTACCTGTTACTCTTTCAATCTCATCAATTAATTCAATAGGAAAACCATTTTCATTAAAAGTTTTAAAAGGCATATTTGATGTTATACCAATCATTTCATAATGTCCAGATAAACTGTCTTTTCCAACATTATTTGGTTGAGCGATAGTGTAATAAGCATCATTAGTTTCTTTATCTTCAAGGGTTAAAGTATCAAAAAAACCAATTTTTGCAAGATTTGGAATAAATAAATCATAATTATCTTTGATGTGCCCTAAAGTATTACAGCCATTATCATCATAATTACTAGCGTCCTTTGCTTCCCCTACTCCTAACGAGTCTAAAATCATTAAAAATACTCTTTTAAATTTCATAAATTCACTCTTCTTTCTTTGCTCTTGGATGATTATGTAAGTAATCATTTCTAACTTTTTCGTTAGTTATATGTGTATATATTTTAGTTGTTGTAATATCAGAGTGTCCCAACATAGTTTGAACACTTCTAAAATCTGCCCCATTTTCAATTAAGTGGGTTGCAAAAGAATGCCTTAGACTATGAGGAGAGATATTAGTTGGCATATTTTTTTCAGCTAACAGTTTTTTAAGATTTTTAAAAAAACCTTGCCTTGAAATGCCTTCCCCTCTAGAATTTAAAAATAATTGTTCTGAGTTTTTCTTTTTTAACATAGCAGGTCTATATTCCAAATAAAGTTTTAAATATTTAATTGAATTGCTATTAATAGGAACAATTCTTTCCTTACTACCTTTTCCTTTAACCATTAAGAAAGCATTATAAAAATCAATATCATAAACAGTAAGACCTATTAATTCTGAAACCCTAAGGCCTGTGCCGTACATCAATTCTAACATAGCCTTATCACGATAGTCAAATGGACTCTTAAGTTCTATATCAAGTAACTTATCAACCTGACTAGTACTTAAAGTGTAAGGTAAGTGTTTAGCTAACTTTGGTCTATCAATAAATTCTGCTTCATTTTCTTTTACGACTTTTTCTCTTAAAAGATACTTATGAAAATTATAGATAGTAGTTATTTTATGAGAAACAGTTTTACTATCTTCATCTAATGAATAACAATATTTCAAATAACTTTCAATGTGTTCTTTTTTTATATCTTCTACATCCATTATACCCAATTTATCTTCTAAATAATTCTGATAAGCATTTAACTCATAATTATATGACTTTAAGGTATTAGTAGCTAATCCCTTTTCATACTCACAGCAGTTAATAAAATCTTCTTTTTTTACTTGAAACCTCATAGCATAATTCCTTCCTATAACAGTATACCATAAAGCTTAAAAACGTGTTATAATAAGTTAACTAAAAAGGAGGAAACTTATGAAAGTAGTTGGAATCGTCGCAGAATTTAATCCATTTCATAATGGACACTTATATTTACTAAATAAAGCTAAAGAAATGTTTGATAATGCCATCTATATACTTATAATGAGTGGAAATTTTACACAAAGAGCAGAGCCTTCTATTCTTGATAAAAAAAGCAAAACAGAAATAGCTCTTACTGCTGGTTTTGATTTAGTAGTAGAATTACCTTTTCCATTTGCTACTGCTTCTAGTGAAATATTTGCTACTGGTGCTACTTGTTTAGCTAACTCTTTAGGAGTTACTGATTTAATCTTCGGTAGTGAATCAAATGATTTAACTTATCTTTTAAAAATGGTTGATATTGAACTAAATAATAGCAATTTTGACCCATTAGTTAGAGTTTATTTAGCAAGTGGAATGAATTATCCATCTGCTAGAAATGCTGCTTTTTTAGACCTTACTAATGAGAGTATAAAACTACCAAATGATATTTTAGCTAGTTCTTACATCAAAGCAATAAAGAAGAATAATTATAAAATAAATGTTCATGCTATTAAAAGAACTAACGATTATAATAGTAATGTCTTAGAAAGTGATATTTCAAGTGCTAGTAGTATCAGAAAAGCCTTAGCAAAGAATGAAAATATCGAAGATCAAGTACCTAGCTATGTTTTACCATATCTAGAAAAAATAAAAGATAAAGTTTTAACCAATGAAGACTATTTTAAATATATTAAATACAAGTTGTTAACGGAAGATAATGAAAAAGAATATCCATCACTAGATAGAAGTCTTATCAATAAATTAAAGAAAAATATCAATAATGTTTCTTCCTATGATGAGTTAATTAATAGTGTTAAAACTAAAAATCTTACTTACCGAAAAGTAGCAAGAGGACTTTTATACTATTTATGTAATTATACTAAAGAAAAGCGTGACATGATGGAAAATATTAATTATATAAGAATTTTAGGTCTTAATAAAAAAGGACAAAACTATTTAAATAAAATAAAGAAAGATTGTTCTTTACCATTAATTAGTAAGTTTACACGTGAAAAAGATGAAATGTTAGAACTTGAATATAAAGTATCACTTATCTACTGTTTAGAACATATAAATGGTAATAATATTATAAATGATGAGTTTAAAGCTTTTCCAATAAGAAAGGAATGATAAAATATGGAATCAATGCTAAAAACAAAAAAACAAGGATTATTAGTTGTCCTATCAGGACCTTCTGGTTGTGGTAAAAATACTATTATTAATAAAGTTATGGAAAATAACAAAAATATTTGGTTATCTATTTCTTGTACTAGTAGAGCTCCTCGTGGAGAAGAAAAAAATGGTGTAAACTATTACTTTTTATCAAGAGATGAGTTTGAGCAAGAAATTGCAAATGATGAATTTTTAGAGTACGCTGAGTACTCTAAAAACTACTATGGAACTCCCAAAAAATACATTAAAGAGCATTTAGATAATGGTGAAGATGTTATTTTAGAGATAGAAATTCAAGGAGCTTTAAAAGTAAAAGAAAAGATTAAAGAAGCGGTATTTATCTTTATTCTACCACCTAGTATGCAAGAATTAAAAAGAAGATTAGAAGCTAGAAAAACCGAAGATCAAGAAAAAATCGATATGCGTTTCAAAAGAGCGTATGAAGAAATAAATGAAGTTAGTAAATACAACTACGTTGTTGTTAATGATGAAGTTGATCAGGCAGCTAGTAAAGTTCAAGCAATACTTGATGCAGAAAGATGTAGGGTTGATCGTATTGAAGAAGTTTATCTAAATACTGAAGAAGAACGTCTACACGAAAAATTATTAGAAGATAAAAAAGAATTTAATAATGAGGAAATATCTCTATGAAAGATTTAATAAAGATTTATCAGAAACAAGTTGATGACAATCTTAAGAATAAAAGTTTTACTAAACAAGACTTAGAAGATTTTAAAGTAATAATCAGTTATTTTCAACATGAAAGACTTATTCATTTACTAGTTACTATAACCGTCATCTTTGTTACTTGTTTCTTCTTTTATTTATTAACTATCAAACCATCTATTATATTATTTATATTAGTTGTTATTCTTCTAATTTTGCTTGGGTTTTATTTTTATCATTATTATTTTTTAGAAAATAATATTCAAAAATTAGAAGAAAAATATTTACAAATCAAAAAAGCCCTTAAATGAGCTTTTTATTTTGTCTTAATTAATCAATAACCTCAATCTTCATTAAGTTAGTTGTTCTAGATACTGCATTATTAGGGAAACCTCCAGTAGTAACTACGATATCTCCACTTACTAATTCAGTATAATCTTTAGCACAAGCAACACTCTTTGTAAGAACTTCATCAGTTGAATTACAAACTGGTAATAATGCTGGATAAACACCCCAGTTTAAAGCTAAACGGCGTCCTGTTTTTTCATCAGGTACTAAAGCAAGAACAGTTGCTTTTGGTTTTAAATTACTAATTACTCTAGCTGTTGAACCACTAATTGTAGCAGCACAGATTAATTTAGCATTAAGTCTTTTTGTTGTATCAACTACAGCATCAGCAATAGCAGATTGAGCATCAACGACACGTTCATTTTCATCTGAATAATTAAATTCAGCATATTTTTCAGCAGTTTCACAGATGTTTGCCATAGCAGCTACTGTTTCAACTGGATGTTTACCAATAGTAGTTTCACCACTTAACATAACAGCATCAGTACCATCAAATACAGCATTAGCAATATCACTAGTTTCTGCTCTTTTTGGACGGTTATTTTCCATCATTGTTTCAAGCATTTCTGTAGCAACAATAGCAATCTTTCCAAGTCTTCTACAAGTTTTTATCATTTGTTTTTGAACGATAGGTAACATTTCACTAGGAATTTCTGTACCTAAATCTCCTCTAGCTACCATAACACCGTCTGATACTTCTAGAATTGATTCTAAGTTTTTAATACCTAAATCACTTTCAATCTTACAAATTATTTGTAAGTCTTCTCTATTGTGTTGTTTTAAAATTTCCTTAATTTCTAGAACATCTTCTTTACAAGATACAAATGATAATGCTAGGTATTCTCCACCATTTGCACAAGCATATTCGATATCTTTTCTATCTAATTCACTTACATAAGGAATATTTAACTTAACACCAGGAACACTCATACTTTTTCTGTTTCCTAAAGTTCCACCGGCGATAACTTTACAAGTAACACCGTCTTCTTCTTTGCTGATAACTTCAAGTTTCATCTTAGCATTCTCAAGTAAAATAAAGTCACCAACAGATAAACTATCAATAGCTTCTGGATGGTTAACTGAAAATCTCTCAGTAGTTCCAAGTACTTCTTCTTTAACAATACGAATAATATTTCCGTTAACTAATTCGATAGAATCATTTTCTAACATACCACTTCTGAATTCAGGACCTTTAGTATCCCATAATATTGCTACAGACTTACCAGTTCTTTTTCTAACTTCACGAACTGAAGTAATAGCTTTATCTCTTTCTTCGATTGTTGCATGGGTAAAGTTAATTCTAGCAACATTCATACCTGCTAAAACCATTTGTTCCATTACATCAGCTTCATTAGATGTAGGTCCAATACTACAAACTATTTTTGTCTTTTTCATTTACTACTCACTCCTCTTTCAAACAGTAATAATTATACTATAAATTTATCATTTTGTATAGAATTTTTTGCTATTTTTGGCAATTTGGACAGTAATAAGTTCCTCGTCCACCAACTCTTGTGAAAATGATTTCACTGTTACAATTTTTACAAGTCTCATTCTTTCTACCATGAACTATTAATTCATTTTGAA
Source organism: uncultured Bacilli bacterium (assembly GCA_934130405.1). GTDB lineage: Bacteria > Bacillota_I > Bacilli_A > RF39 > UBA660 > Onthousia. The sequence goes on from CAKOXX010000001.1 coordinate 28,322, forward strand.
AATGACCATGAACTCCCTCACTAGATTCAAAGCTTTTAATAGTTGTACCACCCATTTTAATGGCTTTTTTAAGGACAATTCTTGTATTTTGAATTATTTGTTCAGCTTCCTCACTATTAACCGTTTTAGCAGGTCTTAATGGACTTATATGACTTAGATATAATATTTCATCATCATAAATATTACCAATTCCAGCAATAATACTTTGATCTAATAAAACAGTCTTTATTGGTGTAGTTTTACTTTTAAATCTATCTAATAGATACTCTTTAGTTAATCTTTCATCATCAAATTCATAACCCAAATCACTAAGTGGTTTTTGTTCATTAATCTTATACTTAGGAAGAAGCATCATTCTACCAAATTTTCTAACATCATGAAAGCGCATTTCAATATCATTATCTAATAATAAAGCAACGTGTTCATGTTTTGATACAACTTCATTTTTATGTCTAAAATAAAATCTTCCTTCCATTCTAAGATGTACTAATAAAGCATAATTCGTTAGATAAATAACTATCCATTTACCTCTCGTTGTAACACTTTCTATTTTTTCATTCTTTATCTTTTCTAAAAATTCATTCTTATCACCAACTATTACATTATCATAATAAACATAAGCTTTAGTAATAGTATGTCCAACTATTCTTTTTTCTAACATTTTGGCAACTGTAATTACTTCTGGTTTTTCTGGCATATTTTATCACTTTCCTTTACTACTATTTAGCTTCATACCAATCGCTACCAAGTTCTATATCTACTTTTAACGGTACACTAAGTTTAACTACTTGTTCCATCTTCTCACGTACTAACTCTTTCATTATGTCAAGTTCATCTTTATAAACATTAAATACCAATTCATCGTGAACTTGAATTAACATTTTACTCTTTAAGTTCCTATCTTTCATTGCTTGATATAATTCAACCATTGCTTTCTTTAAAATATCAGCAGCGCTTCCTTGAATTGGCGTATTTAAGGCCATACGCTCACCACTACTCCGTACCATATAGTTACTACTCTTCAACTCATCTATTTTTCTTCTGCGATTCATTATTGTAGTAACAAAACCATTTTTATAAGCTTCGCTTTTTTCTTGCTCCATATATTCCTTAATACCAGGATAAGTATTTAAGTAGTTTGATAAAAACTCCTTTGCACTAGCAACATCTATTTTTAAGTCTTCACTAAGACCAAAGCTACTTATTCCATACAAGATACCAAAGTTGACGGTTTTAGCAATTCGACGCATTTTTTTATCAACTTCATTTATTGGTACCTTGAATATATCTGAAGCAGTTTTTGAATGAATGTCTTTATCTTCAATAAAAGCTTCTTGTAAGTTTGTAGCATTAGCCATATGTGCAAATACTCTTAACTCTATCTGACTATAATCAGAACTCATTAAAAGGCTATCTTCTTCTGGAATAAAAGCTTTACGAACAAGTTTAGAGTAATCACTTCTAATCGGAATATTCTGTAAGTTTGGTTTACTACTAGATAAACGACCAGTTCTTGTTAAACATTGATTAAAAATAGTATGAATTTTTCCATCTTCTCTTATTTCATCTATTAAACCAATTGAATAATTAGCATATAATTTATAAAGATTTCGATACTCTAACACTTTTTCAACAATAGGGTGTTTATCACTTATTTTATCTAATATATCTTTACTAGTAGAATAACTAGTATCATCTTTTTTTCGTTTTTTAGGATATTCTATCTCCAACTTTTCAAATAAAACTTCTCCTAACTGTTTAGGTGATAAAATGTTAAATTCACAACCAGCATCTTCATATATTTCATCTTGCATAAGTTTCATTTTTGCTTCTAGTTCTTCTTTTTGCTTTAATAAGTAGTTTTTATCAGCCCTTATACCTGTTAACTCCATATCAGCTAATACAAAAGCAAGGGGCATTTCTATTTCCTCAAACAATTTTGTTTCATTATAAGCAGCTATTTCTTCAAGAATTTGTTCTCTACTGTCGTAAGTAAACTCACTTTTCATTATAGATTGTTTCTTTGTCGTCTCAAGTGAAGCTTCTCTTTTTTTTCTTTCTGTTCCATAAGTTTCTTCATAGCTTGGACAGTCATAGTTAAATTGTCCCATTAAAACAGTAATATCATCATCTAATTTATAATCTAATAGATAAGCACCAATCATTGCATCATAGTTACAATTATTTATGGTTATATCATACTGATTTAAAAGAATAATCATTCTCTTGACATCATATGTATATTTAGTTACATCATTATTAAATATTTCTTTATGCTTAATAATTTCTTCAATAGTCATAAAACAAGAACTATTTTTATTAGTAAATGCTCCACCAATAATTTTACTTTTACTATAGGTATGTCCATCCATTTCTAAGTAAAAGGAAAAAGGTATAGTAAAATCAAAGTCATTATAAGACACAAATGTTTTATTAACTGGTTTTTCTTCTAATAATTCAAAGCTTTGTTGACCTGTCAAAACAGTATTATCTATACCAACACTTATTTTCTTTAGGAGTGATTTAAATTCTAATTCCCTTAAAATAGCAATATATTCTTCAGTATTAAGTCCTTGATAAATACAATCTTCTAGGGTAAAAGAAATAGGTACTTCCCGGTAAATAGTAGCTAAGTCAAAGCTTGTATAAGCATCTTCTTTTCCTGTTTCTAATTTTTCAGCTGTCTTACCACCAATATTTTCTAGATTATTATAAATTTCATCAAGACTACCATATTTTTTCAAAAGAGTAATTGCTGTTTTCTCTCCAATTCCTTTAACTCCCGATATATTGTCGCTAGCATCTCCCATTAGAGCTTTTAAATCTATCATATGAATTGGTGTTGTTCCATAATATTCTTTAAAAGTTTCTTCATCAAATCTAATTGAACCTTTTGTTTTTAAAAGTTTAACTTCTACTTCATTACTTATTAGTTGTAATAAGTCTTTATCACTAGATATAATCGTCGCAATAAATTCATCTGCTTCATCAACTATTTTAGCAAGCGTACCAATTATATCATCAGCTTCATAATTATCTATTTCAAAATGCTTTATTCCCATAGTATCAAGAATTTCTTTGGCTTTTGGAAATTGTAGTTTTAACTCTTCTGGCATTTCTCTACGGCCAGCTTTATAGTCTTTATACTTTTCGTGTCTGAAAGTTTTTCCTTTATCAAAAGCCACCAAAATATAGTTTGGTTTTTCTTCTTCAATTATTTTATTCATCATATTAATAAAGCCATAAAGAGCATTAGTAGGAAATCCCTTACTATTTCGCATAATAACTCCACTATAACTTGTTGCATAATAACTTCTAAATAGCAAATTGTTTCCATCTACTAATATTATTTTTTTCATAATGCACCTTCTTTTCTCTAATTATTATAGCAATCTTTCTAAATTTTCGAAAGCAAATTAGCACATATTATTAAACTAAGTATGATTGCTATCACATATAAACCTATTATTAATATGATTGTTTTTATAATTTCTATGATGTTATTTTTCATTAATTCCTCCATCTCTTCTTCCGATTTTATTAGCAAACATAAGTTTTGTCAATATATTTTCGAAATTTTGTTTGACTTTTTCCTATTAGACGTGTTAATATTGAGAAAAGGAGGAAAAAAGATGGAGAAATTAACAGATAGACAGTATGATATTTTACAAATAATTAAGAAATTAACAGCGAAAAAAGGTTATCCACCTACAGTTAGAGAAATCGGTGAGGCAGCTAACCTTCATTCCCCTGCTACTATTCATTTTCATTTAATGCAATTAGTTAAGAAAGGTTATATTTCTAAAGAAGATGGTTCTAATAGAACAATAGAAATACTAGTACCAAACGAGTTTTTAAAAGAAAAAGAAGATGTAATTAAAGTACCTCTTCTTGGTAAGGTTACAGCTGGTACACCGATTGAAGCAATTGAACGTCCCAACGAAACATTTGCACTTCCTGTTGAGATAGTTGGTAATAAAAAGGAAGTATTTACTTTACGAGTAAGTGGTGAATCAATGATTAATGTTGGTATCTATGATGGTGATATCATAATCGTTGAAAGACAAGAAACTGCAAAAAATGGTGATACTGTAGTAGCAATGAATGAAAATAACGAAGCGACTGTTAAAACTTTTTATAAAGAAGATAAGCATTTCAGACTACAACCTGAAAATGATACAATGGAACCAATCATTCTTGATAAAGTTACAATTCTTGGCAAAGTTATTGGTTTATATCGAAAATTCAACTAAAAAGAACAAGCTAGATATCTTATCTATTCTTGTTCTTTTCTATTGTATCTTTAACTACTTCACTAGCTATTACCATTCCTGCTGTTGCGGGAACAAAAGCACAAGAAGCAATTATATTACTATCTAATTTAACTGGTAATTCGCTTGAAAAACACACTTTTGTTTTTAATGATAATCTATTTTGTTTTATAAAATAACGTAATTTTCTTGCTAAAGGATCATTATAAGTCTTTTCAATAGTAGTTATTTCTATTTTTGTTGGATCTAATCTTTTTCCCATACCCATACAAGATATGATTGGTATTCTTTTCTTGTTACAGTAAATTAATAATAGCTCTTTAGCTTTTATGTCATCACACGCATCTATTACATAGGTGTAATCGTTTAAAAATAATTTTTCTATATTATCCATAGAAACTTTAATCTTAAGAGCTGTAATGTTTGCTTCTGGATTAATATCTATAGCTCGTTTTTTTATTAATTCAACCTTATCTTGATTAATTGTGCTAGATAAAGCGATGATTTGTCTATTACAATTAGTAATATCTACTTTATCGTAATCAACTATAGTTAAATCCAAAAAGCCGCTTCTTACTAATCCTTCGATAACATAACCACCAACGCCACCACAACCAACTACTAGTATCTTTTCTTTTCGAAAACTAGCAACCATTTCCGTTCCTAATAAACAATTTATTCTTTCTAGTCTTTCCATACTAAGCGACTTTCTCTTTAACGTATTGTTTTTGTGGTAATTTAAATTCCATATATTGTCTATTATTAAGTAATTGATAATAATAACTATAGATTAAATAATTTTCTTCTCCTGTTTTTAAGTAATTAAACATATTCTTCTTCATCTTAGTTTCAGTATTAGCAAACGATTCTAATATTTGATCATAACTATCTCTTTGTTTAACACTACCATCAACTGGAGTAAATTCTAATGTATCTAAAAATTCTAACCATTCAACTTGGGCAGTAAGCCCTGTTGCTGATAACTGATAGAAATAGTCTACCTTTGTAAGTGATTTTTGTCTCAATTTTAGCATTTCTATCTGGTCATGTTCATTTAACTTAGAAACAATTCCAATGTCGTTAAGAGAAATAGTTCTATCATTTCGTTTAGCATCATTATTAAATCTTAGGTCATTTACTAGTATTCCATATAATGTATCAACATATATATTTGGTCTTTCTGGAGGTAGAGGTATTGAATATTGATCACAAAAGTCACCATCTCCATATTTTTTACTAGTAACTTTAATAACGGATGCATAATTGTTGTACTGATGAACTGCATTTCTAATATCATTAGTTAATTTAATAGGTTGATCTTTATAATATCTAGCATCTACACTATCATTTAAAGAAACTTTTCCAATTAGTACATCACTTTCACTACCCTTTTCTGATTGTAATTGCATTTCTTCTTTATAAAGATTACGAAATGACACTTCTAGTTCTGACATATATTCATTTGTTGCTATTGGTAAAATTGTCATAACTACCACCTCCTTGGTTAAGATTAATATTATATCATATTGATGTTTTAAAAGCAAACATTTTTAGAAAAAAAGAGAACTTTTTTTAGTTCTCCTATAAACTATCTGGTAGCCTGTACGGGGTTCGAACCCGTGAATACGAGCTTGAGAGGCGCGCGTGTTAAACCACTTCACCAACAGGCCATAATAAAATCTTCAAAGAAGATATTATTATTCTAACATACTTGAAAAGGTTTGACAATCGATTTAGTGATTTTTTTACTATTTTGTTTTTCTGTTAATTTTTGAACTATTAATCCTTTACTCATTGGTAAATTTTCTTCTTCTAGTTCATTAATAACTTTTACAAAATTAGCTGGTTCATAATTGACTGTTTGATTTTCAAAAGTAAGTATAGAGTTTTTACTATACATAGCTATTTCTTTTGCATCATAACAAGTAAACGCATTAGGGTGCATTACAACATACTTTCTAAATTTTTCAGCAATATTATCCAGTTTTATGGCTCTTAAAAATTGAAAGACTTCATCTTTATTTAGCTTTTGTTTATAAAAATAATGGTAATCAATCGTATCGATATCAGTATTTTCATCAAAAGCATCAACTAACTGAGCAGCTAATGGTTTAACTTTATCTACTTCATCAAGTTTTACTAGTGAAAGTTGTTCTACTTGTTTAGCTAAATCAAGTTTAAAGAAATCAGAATTCTTTGCTTTTTGTAACCTGCAATATCTTCTAACCATACTTGTAGGTAAGTCATTTTGTTCACAAAATGCTACAAAGTTTTTATGATTTTTTGGTAAATAGTAATCTTCATCAAGTGATGCTACTTCGGTTATAATTTGTCTAGTATAGCCATTACCTTTAAACTCTTTTGGTTCCTTCATAAAATCATCTTTATTTAATGAATCATAAAATTCATAAGCATTGCTTCTTAAAAATTTATATGAATCAATTATTTCATCCATTTGAATTCCATACATTTTTTTCAAATCTGTTGGTGACGGACAATCTGCTTCTAAATATATATTAATTTTTGCTTTAGCTTCTTCAATTCTATGTGCTAATTGTCTTTCTTTTAAATCATTTTGTGGATAAACCTTTAAAGTATACGCAAGGAAAGCTTCATCTATTTCATCTTTATTTTGTTTCTTTAGTAAAATTTCTCTTATTTCCCACCAAGCAAGTTTGGTATCAATTGCTGTCAAATCAACTACATTTCCTTGGACTTGTTTAACAAAGTTTAATAATAAACTATTACGAACTTCTTGTTCCCTTTTTTGGATTTGTTCATAATAAAATTCATCTTTTTTGTTTTTCATTAGGTCTAAATAGTCATCTTGTTTTAAAGTGTTACCGCATTTTTCTAATTGCCAACCAGTTGCGATAATTTCTTCAAGAGTATTAGCTTTCGCTAATTTTGCTAGTAAAGTATCTCTCTTTTCAATCATATTCATCATAATCACACTCCCAAATCGTTCTTTATTATACCAAAATATCAGTTATAATGCAACGAAAAAAAGCAGATGATTCTGCCCTTAGTCACTATTAATTATTAATAATTCCATTGCTAGTTCTTTATCAACTTGACCACTTTTTAATTTCAAATCAAGGTCAGCTAACTTTAGTAAAAAGTTTTTTATTTCTTTAATAGTAGTAGTTCTTCCTAGTTCTAATATTTTCTTAGCACGATAAGGATGAATTGCTAATTCTTTAGCTATTTCCCCTTCTCTATAACCACGATTATTTAAAAGTTTAACTTGATATAACACTCTATACTGACTCTCTAAAAGACCCATCAATGCAAATATTTCAATATTAAATTTCTTTAGTTTCTCATATAGTTTTAAAGCTTCTCTTTTATCTTTAAGACCAATCGCTCTTATTAAATCAAAAGTTAATTGATCTTGTTTTTCTAAAGGAGCTGGTAACATATTTTCTACATCACTATTTGTTATTTCTTTACTATCAACTTTATAAAGTTTAAGTTTATCACTTTCTTGATAAATCTTGTCATAATCATCTTCAACTCTAGAAAGAATATTAGAAATTACACCTTTTTCTAATTTATAATCTGCTAGTAAACTCTTAAGATATTCTTCCTTATCTGGACTAATATTTAGAAAAGTCATTTTCTTCTTTAATTCTTTACCGATTTTTTTTCGCTCATCCATCTTATCAACTGTTAAAAAGAATAAAGTCGTCTCAATATTTTGGTCCAAATATTTTAATAAATGATTAAGACTTGCCTCTTCTTCACTAGCTCCCGCTGTCAAAAAATTAGCATGATTAGCAATTACTACTTTCAAAGGAGTCAAGAAAGAAACAGTATCTAACTCTTCTAAAACATCAACTAAAGTTACTTCTTCTAAATCATAAGTTATAATACTTGCTTCTTCAAATTTTTTCTCTTCAATAATTTTTTCTATTTCTTTATCTAGTAATATACTAGAGGAAGAAAGAAGCAAATAATTATTCTGCTTCATTTATTTGCTCCACTAAATATTTATATATTTCTTCAAGATTAGCACTAGTCTTTCCACCACCTTGAGCGAAACTAGTACTTCCACCACCATTTCCGTTTGAAATAGCAGCGATTTGTTTGATTAAATATCCAGCACTTAGACTAGCCACCTTATTACGGCATAAGAAATTAACACTATTATCTTCTTTAATATTAACAATAAACACTAATGAATTATCAAGTTTGTTAGCTACAGCATCCATTATAGCTTTTAAAATTTCCATCTCTTCATGTTCGAAAGTTAAATATAAGAATTTCTTACCATTTATATCTTTTAGATTAGTTAGATATTCATCTACTTTGCCTAGACTTTGTTTTTCTTTTTCTTCTTGAAATTTTCTCTCTAATGTTTTAACTTCGCCTTGAACATAAGAAAGTTCATTACGATTAAACACTATATCACGGTAGCTCTTTGGAGCACTATTATCAATAGTAACATCAAAAGTAAGATTGATTCCTAACCTTCTTGCTTGTTCAAGTATTTCCTTAGATTTCATTAATAATTTAACCATCTCATCATTATAAGGTTTGATAATATCAAATAAGGTTGTTTCTATCTTTTTATTAGTACAAGCTTCTATACGATAAGTATTACTTCCTTTAGATTCAAATGAAGAAATAGCAAATCTGTTAACATCTTTAGTATTAGCAATATGTGTACCACCACATAATTCAATGGACTTATCAATTTTAACAACTCTTACAGTTTCTCCGTATTTTTCTCCAAATAAAGCCATTGCTCCCAATTCTTTAGCTTTATCAAGTGGCATTACTTCTGTAGAAGTGATTATTCCACGATTAATCATATCATTAACCATATCTTCTACTTTATATAAATCCTCATCAAAAATCTTACCAGTATAAGTAAAATCAAAACGAAGTTTACTATCATCAACATAACTACCAGCTTGCATAATCTTAGGACTTATAACTGTTTGTAGAGCATATTGTAACATATGAACACTACTATGATTAGCTTCAATATTATGACGACGTTCTTTATCAATAATTACTTCACATTCATCACCAGTAGTGATTTTACCTGATAATAGTTTAACTTTATGAATATGTTGACCATTAGGACCTTTGAAAACATCAACAACTCTAGCCGTAAAATTCTTACCCGTAATCATACCAGTATCAGCTACTTGTCCACCACTTTCCGCATAAAAACAAGTTCTCTTTAAAACAATATAACCATCATGATCAAGTGTCTTTTCAAGTGCATCTTTACTAATAATTGCTAAAACACTACTTTTCAAACGATATAAGCCATAAACAAAAGTTGAAGGCTTCTTAAAATCCATTAAAACTTGTTTTTGTTTAGCCATTGATGTTTTATTACGATTACTCTTCTTAGCAGCTTCTTTTTGTTTATTCATATAATCAACAAAACCTTCAGAATCAACTCTATAACCCTTCTCAGTAGCAATTTCTTCAGTTAATTCAAGTGGAAAACCATAAGTATCATATAGTTTAAAAGCATCATAACCAGAAATAACGCCATCAGTAACAGTTTCTAAGATATCATCAAGTTTTGACATACCTTGTTCAAGTGTTTTTAAGAATAATTTTTCTTCTTCTAATATTAGTGCTTCTACTTCACCGCGTTTTTCGTATAGTTCTTTATAGAAGTCTCCCATTGTCTCACAAACAGTACCTACTAATTTATAAAGGAATGGCTCATTGAAACCTAATTGTTTACCAAATCGAGAACTTCTTCTTAAAAGACGTCTTAAAACATAATCACGTCCTGTATTTCCAAAACTAGCACCATCTGATAAAGCAAAGGTAATGGCCTTAATATGATCAGCAATTACTTTAAAAGCCGTTTGACCATTATAAAGAATTCCTGACATTTCTTCTATCTTCGCTAAGATTGGTGTAAATAAATCCGTCTCAAAACTAGAATCTACATCTTGGAATATTGTACACCATCTCTCAAGTCCTGCCCCAGTATCAATATTTTTATGAGGAAGTTCCTTATATTTTTCACGAGGTTTCCCTTCTTCTGATTGAAACTGACTAAAAACGTTATTCCAAATTTCAATATATCTTTCTTGCTCATCATCATTTTTAAACTTCTCAAATGCATCGTGGTTAGGATCATATTTTTCACCGCGATCAAAAAATATCTCACTATCAGGTCCACAAGGTCCACTACCAATCTCCCAGAAATTCTCATCTAGTTTAATCATATGAGAAGGGTCCATTCCAAGTTCTACCCATTTATTTAAAGCATCTGTATCATTAGTATAAACAGTTACATAAAGTCTATCTTTTGGAATAGCAAACCATTCTTCACCAGTTAACAATTCATAAGCAAAAGTAATCGCTTCATTCTTAAAATAATCACCAATTGAAAAGTTCCCCATCATTTCAAAGAAAGTATGGTGACGTCTTGTTACACCAACATTCTCAATATCATTTGTACGAATGCACTTTTGAATATTAACAATTCTTCTATTTTCAGGAATAACGGTTCCATCAAAATATTTTTTTAGTGGAGTTACTCCTGCATTTATCCATAATAATGAATCATCATCACGGGGAATCAAGGGAGCACTTTCTACATATTTATGTCCATGTTCTTCAAAGTATTTTATCCATAATGATCTAATTTCATTACTAGTCATCTTCCTCATTTTCATCTACTCCTTCTATTAAACTCTTAATTCTTGTTAAGTCTTTTAAATATTGTTCCATACCACTATTATTTAAAATGTAATAATCAGCATAAGCGATAGGTCCCCCTTTAGCAGAATTTTCTATCTCCGCTACATCACGAGCAATAATTTCTTTTTCATTAAATGCTCGTTCCTTTCGCTTCGATATTCTATCATACCTTAATTTTTTATCACAGACAATAGCAATTACTACTAAATCTTTAAATTCTTCCTTTAATATTTTATATTCATCCCAAGAATACAAGCCATCTAAAATGACATTTCCTTCTTGATAAAGTTTTTTAATCTTTGGAAGTAATAGTTTAGCAACTACTCCCATACCATGTTCTTTTCTAATTTTTTCTCTATATTCTTTTTGACTTTCCGGCGTTATTTCGATATTTTCTTCTTTCATTTTTTCGTAAATAACTCCCCCAAAATAGACTAAGTTATAACCATTCTCTTCAAAATAAGAAGAGGCGATACTCTTCCCACTTCCAGCCATTCCAACAATTGCTACTATTTTATTCATTTTCTTCCTCCTACTATCTCTTCTGCTTTTAATAAAAGATTATCTATACCTTTATTCTCGACAATGTAATCAAAGTCTTTATAACTATCTAAATCTGTTTCTGTCTTATGTTTCTTTTCCTTTTCAGTCAACAAATTATCTTTTTCATTAGTTAATAGAATAGTTTTAATTGAAGGATATTTAGCTTTTAACACTTCTATTTCGTGAACTAAACGTCCATCAGTAATAATTCCTACATCATAAAAATTATCAAGTATTTCAATAGTAGTAATCAAATAATCTAAAAGGAAATCTTTCTTTTTAAGCTTTGTCTGAAGTAAGTCAAAACCTATTGTTTGTAACAATTCTCTTGGTTTCTCATCTTTCGTACTATCATAATCAAAGTAGTCTTCTAACCATCTATATAAAGGAGCAGTTAATTTCAAAATACAAACTTTTTTATTATTTTTTTCTTCTTCTTTTTTTAGAGTTCTACCAAATGTATCTTTACCACTTCTTGCTTTTCCACATATTAAATAAAGTTTCATCATGTCACCTCAACTTAGTCTATCACTTCTTTTTTATTTAGAGAATGGAACTTCTCACCAAGGCCAGTTTTCTCATCGATAAACTCAAAAATTATCTTTAAACTAGCAATAACTGGCGTCGCCACTATCATTCCTATCATACCAAAGAAGTAGTTAAAAATCAATAGTCCAAGCATGATAGTAACGGGGTGTAATTTCATTGTTTTACCCATAATTAAAGGCTGATAGAAGTTATTTTCTAAAGTCTGACAGACCATTATAGAGATGATTGTTAAAATACCAACCCGTGGATTCATTGAAAAACCAACTAAGACAGCGGGTAAGGCGCCAATCCAGGGACCAATATAAGGAATAACATCCGTCACTGCACAAAATAAAGCAAATAGTAATGGTGCTTTTATACCAGATAAGGTAAGCCCTATCGCCTGGGTTAAAAAGACAAAGAACATAACAATCAAAACACCTTGAACATAATTTCTTAACTTACCATTAATTCGGCGCATTAAGTCTTTAGCATTGTCGTGATAAATATCCGGTATAAATGATAAAGTATGTTTCTCAACTTTTTTAAAATCAAACAAGATATAAAAGCCAATCATGAATCCTAGAAGAATAGTTGCTCCGCCACTTATCACTTTACTAATAGTTTTAATTAATAAAGTTGGTAAAGTCTCCGTTGCATTTTTACCAATTGTTTCAATTTTTGTAATAATATCCGCTTCATAACCAGCTATTAAAGAGTTATGACTAGCAGCAAAGAAATTATCTACAGTCTTCTTAACTTTGTCAATCAAACTAGGTAAAGCATTAACAAGGTCAGTTACTCCCGTAGCAAAAGATGGTATTACAAAATAACAAAGTAAAACGCACATAATGATTAGGATAAGATAGGTCAAAATGCACGCAACTACTCTATTCATTTTTTTCTCCATTTTAGTAACTAACGGATCTAAAAGCCAAGCAACAACAAGGCCAATAAAAACAGGAGAAATTACTTTTATTATATTAAAGATGAAATCTAAGACTTTCCATTCTTTAATAACATAGGTAACTAAGAGAACTACTAAAACAAAAACTAAAATATAAATTAGTTGTAAGACTTTATTAGAAGTCTTTATAAATTTATTAAGTTCTTTTTTATCAACTTTTTCACGGAACATCATATCACCTTCATTTCTATTTCCTAGTATACCACTTATCTTTACATTTAAAAAGAAATTTAATAAAATATAGATGGTGAAGTAAATGCAAACAATTAAGGAAAATGTCATTTATCAAGAAGAGATAAAACATTCAAAGTTTATCACGCTTTTATATAAAGTTAATAGTAATGAAGAAGTTAATTTCTATCTAAAAAAGGTTAGAGAAGATTATAAAGGAGCTACTCATTACTGCTATGCTTTTAATCTTTTAAATACTAGTGGTTATAGTGATGATAGAGAGCCCAAAAATACAGCTGGTCGTCCAATGCTTTTTACCTTAACCTCTCTTAATATTGTTAATGTATTAGTAATATCTGTTCGTTATTTTGGGGGCATAAAGCTAGGAACAGGTGGACTTTTAAAAGCTTATACGGGTGGACTTACTTCTGTTCTTACTAAAGCTACTCTTGAAGAAGTAACAAACGGTTACTTAATCACCTGTGAGTTCAGTTATAATAATGAAAAAAAATATTCCTATCTTTTTAAGAATAAGAATATTATAGCTAAAAGTTATCAAGAAAAGTGTATTTATCAAGTAGAAGTAGATGATACTTTTCTTAATGAAATACAAGCTCTTCAAGATTTAACTATTACTGCTAAAGTTAAACAATTAATCGTAAAGAAATAATTATTTAATAAACCAAGAAGCAATTGTATCATAATCACGATACCCTACTTCTTTTTTTATTAGTTTACCATCACGATACACTTCTAAAGTAGGAATACTCATTACGCCATGACTTTTAGCAATACTTTCAAACTCATCAACATCAATCTTAACGATTTTTACATTTTCAAAGTGTTCATCTAATTCTTCTAACACTTCGCCTACCATCTTACAAGGTCCACACCAAGTAGCATAAAAGTCTACTAAAACATCTCCTTTAGAAACAAGTGATTCAAATTTACTTTCATCTTCTAAATATATCATTTTATCAAGTCCTTTCTAATATTTATTAATTACCGTATCAAGTCCATCAACATTAACTATCTTTCCATTAGTAGCTAACTCTTGTACTTCATCTTTTGTAATAATTTTATTCTTTAATAGTATGTCAATTACTTTTAAATTTAAACTATTTTCAGTATCATTCTTGTCAAGTTGTAGTACTTCTTCTAAGCTAGTATTAAGTCCACCAAAGCTATCTTTCAAAATTGGTGTTTCTTCCACAATATATTTTCTAACTCCTGAATCCATAAAAGTTGTATTACTACTTAACGGTATCATTAAAACGTTTAAAACAATAAACATCAAGACATAGCCTTCAACTATTCCTAAAAGAAAACCAATTATTCTATTCGGTAGTAGTAAAATTACTGTAACATCCATTATTTTTCCTAACAAACCAGATAAGTTGATAATTATTCTTAATAAGAAATGAAATACTATTAATAGGGCTAGAAAAGCAATCAATTTGTAGAAAATAATAGTTAAAGAACTAAGCGGTCCCAACACTGAATTAATTTTATAAGTTGGTAAGGTGTTCATCAAATAGCTTGCTAACATATCTTTAAAGAAATAAGCAATAGCTATTACCAAGATATTTCCGAAAACAATTACTGCTTCTTTCAAAGCTCCTCGTTTAAGTCCTAAAAGACCAAAACTTATAATTATTAAAACAATCGCTATACTAATATTATTCATAACAACAATCCTTTCCAATTTTATTATAACGATATTTTTGAAAATATGCTATACTAAATTGAAAGAGGTGAAAGATGTGAACGAAGTAATTAAAGTTAGTGATAAAACTAAAGCGAAAATGATTGAATATTATAAAGATAAAGTTAAAGATAAAAAGATACCTTATGTTGTATTCCAAGCTGTTGATATGGATACTACTATCACAATGTATGAGTCAGGAAAAGTTATGTTTCAAGGAAAAAGTGCTGATGTCGATGCTGCTATGTGGAAAGAAATGGATGGTGTAGAAACAACTACTAAGGAAAGAATTGATGATAGTAAATATCACAATTGTTCCTCAGTTGGTAGTGACGAAGTGGGAACTGGTGATTATTTCGGACCTATAGTAGTAACTGCTACTTATGTTAGGAAAGAAGATATTAAATTTTTAGAAGATTTAGGTATCAGAGATAGCAAAAAATTAACAGATGACTTTATTTTAAAAACTGCTCCTACGCTTGCTAAAAAATTAACTTATCGCAGCATTATTTTAAATAATGTTGATTATAATAAAAACTATACTAAAGATTTCAATATGAATAAGATTAAAGCTATAATGCATAACAAGGTCTTATATCAAATAATGCATGAAGTTAATCCTGAAGTTGACTATATTATTGTTGATGAATTTGCAAGAGAAAAAAGATATTATGAATATATCAGTGATGCCAAAGAAATTCAACGTGGTATTACTTTTATGACTAAAGCTGAAGATAAAAACTTGGCAGTAGCAGCTTCTTCCATTATTAGCAGATATATATTTTTAAAAGAGTTTGATAAACTAGCTGATAGTGTTCATCTTCCCTTACCAAAAGGTGCCTCAAAAGAAGTTGATAAAATTGGCGAAGAAATAGTAGCAAAATATGGCGAAGAAAAATTAAAAGAAATTGCTAAATACAATTTCAAAAATACAGAAAGAATATTAAAGACGGTCATTTTCTGATCGTCTTTATTTTTTTTATCTAGTACGTACTAGTCTTTTACTTACGCTGATATTATCTTTATAAGTTTCATCATTAGTAAGTTCTACTGTTTCCATTTGCATTGGACATAAGTAATTTAATGGTTGCATTATCTTTGGACAACTATTACCCATTTTTACGATACCACCACTAATTAGTAAATCTGTTCCACTGCTAAGAGTTCTAACGCCACGAACATCTTTCGGAAACAACTCTTTCTTAGGACTAATTAATCCTCTTTTGGTGTTGAAAAGTCCGAATGGTACACAACCATCATGATCATGACCACCAAGCAATAAGTTATATTCTTTCATCAATTCAACATTTTTCTCATCTTTAGCAAATTCTGGTGAGTGAATTAAACCAACTGTTGGAACATCTTTAGGAAGATTTTTATATAAGTTTTCTTTTGTAACCATATCTTCATAAAAAGCTTCTAAATCTTCAATATGTGTTTTCTCAATATTATTGTAATAGTATTTAAGAGTTTGAACATATCCCATAAAAAACATTTTTTCATCTTGATATGTTCTATCTAATAAAATATGAACATCTTTTATATCATCTAGTTCTTGCCAGAATTCACCATTAGCAACAACGGCATTGCCACTTTTACTTTCAAGAACAAAGTCGTGACTTCCAAGTATAACGATGGTTGGTGCTATAGTAGCTGATCTTTTGATTGTATTAGTTAACAATCTTCTACTATCAGCGTTATCTAAATCTTTTGGACTATCAATTAAATCTCCCAAGAAAATATTATAGTCAGCTTCTTCTTTTTCTATCTGATTAATAACTGGTTCTAACTTTCGTTCACTAACTAATGGACTAATATGCAAATCTCCTAAAGTAGTTAATTTAATATTTTCTTTTACCCTAGGATTATAGACTTTTAAATCTTTTATTTCAATTACTTTTTCTGTTTTAAGCATTTGATTTACCCCAATCTAACGCAAACAATTATCTTTTCTTATAATAAGCACCGGTAAATTGTCTACCTGCTTTATCCTTGTTATTTCTAGCTGCACTATTTGAATAATAATTATTATTAGTTATAGTATCGTCATTATTTACAATGTATGACTCAAATTTTTCAGGATTTAGTTGATATAATAAAGATTTTCTTAAATCAATTTTGTAGTTTCCATCCTTAGTTTGTTTAATAGCTCCAGTCTCTTCCCAAAAACTTTCTTTAGCGAAAGGCGGCATACAATCATATGTCCAACTATCACCAGCATGACTACCTATATAGATATAAATATCATCTAATTTACTATCATATTTACTTTGAAGTGCTTCTACAGTCATTTGTGGTAAATATCTATCAATCATTTCAGCACCACAATGAGCAGTTGCTGTTACACCATTTTTCAAGTCACTTGCTATTAGAACAGGACAGTCAGCAACAGGATATCCTGCTACAACACCTGGTGTTTTATCTGTTACAATTAAAATGTCTGATTTGATATCTAAATCCCAACCATCTTGATAAGCATCAACCATTTCTTGTGTTAAAACAGTAGCTGAACCGTCTTTTGTTTGTGATGGCATATAAAATTTATATGGATCAAACTCACCATTATTTGCTAAGCTTACTAATTGACGATGTTCTAAAAATAAAGCTTTCCTCTCTTCTTTAGTAAGTCCTTCTTCATAAAATCTTTCTGCAGTATTCATGCATCCAAATTGTTTAGTAGTATCAATCATTCTAACGCTATTTACTGGCATTGTTCCTGCCTTATAAATTGCATACTTGCCAACTTTCATATAATTATTTCTTCTTACATCTAAATTTTTCATTTTTATTTCCCCCATATTTCTAAATTATCTTTTATTCATCATATTAAGTAGATTAATCTTAAACATATCTCTTTCTGGATCTGTCTTAGATATCATTACACCTTTATATGTAGAAAGTTCTGCTCTATGTCCTTCATCTAGGATACCTTCTGGTGTTATATTTGTTAACAATACAACTTTCTTATCAAGATATACTGTATAGTGAACAATAATTTCACCATGTACCTTAGCGAAAGATTCATCAGTAGGTAATTTTAATTCATAACTTTCTGTGTTATTATTTTTATCTTCCCCTACTAATTTTCCTAAGAATTTTCCTGCACGAATAGTTGGATAATATTCAAATGTTAATTTTTTATAAGCTAGCATATTATATTTTCTAACGGAACGTTCTCTTTTCTTGAAATTGTTCTCATCCAAATATTCAAATATGTATGACTTCTCCATAGCCGTTACCCCCTTTTATTAACCCCTATCTCTGAAGTTGCTAATATTATACTACATAATGATTATTTTGTCAAACTTTTTTTCGAATAAATTTTATACAGCAAAAAAACTAAGCAATAAATATCACTTCTTTATCACTACTCAGTAGTTTTTTTTACCTTCGTTTTTTCACTATCTTTTTTATCACTCATAAACATCTTATCAAGAATATTCAAACATTTTCGATGACCAAAATCATTTTCATCTATGTTCAATTTCTTATCACCATACATATTAGCTTGAAAGGTATTAAACAATTTTTGAAACACTGTTTTCTTTTCTTTCTCCGATAATTCAAATGATTCAAGGGAACTATTTCTTTTAAGTAGATAGTAATAACACAATTCTTCTGCCTGCAAATCTACATTCAACTGTTTGGCTATAGAATTAATTTGGCGTTTTATTTCTGGACTGATAAGTTTAGAATACTGTTTTAGTAATTTAGCTTCTTCCATAAATATTTCTACACTAGAATCGTAAATGAATTTAAGCTTAGTATTTTCAATATAATCTTTAGAATTATATGCCTCATCGACATTTATTTTCTTAGAGCAAATATCTAATAGTTTTTGATTAGCAGTTACATAATTAACTAACTCTCTATCATACATCCCAATATATTCAATCATGCATCTTTTTATTCCATAAGAATCTAATTTAGCTTTTTGTGGAAATCTCTTTACAACATTTTCTAAGAAACCACTCTTATCAATTATAAATAAATTAGCTAAAAAATGCCTAGCAAAATATTCTAAAACTGATGGTTCAGTAAACTTGTGAGTAAAATATACAAATCCTAGTCCAAAATTTTCAATGCCATCCTCTTCGCAATAACTAGAAATTTGTTTCAATGCCAAAGTATAATTTTTCAAAATATAAACTTGCATATCATTGTACTTCTGATATCTTTCTTCAGGAATTAGTGATTTTGTTCCTAATCTATTTAAGAGCATAAAGATAATAGTCATTGTTGGTTCTTTAACCAAATCAATATATTCCATAAAATTATTTTGATAATTTTCTAAGAACTTTTGATCATTATTTTTTAAATACTTATCTACTTCATCACAAATCAAGCCATAATCAAAACTAGTCCTAATAAGTTTTTTTAATTTATTATATTCATCCATAGTTTATCCCTTATGCACTACTTATTTTTTGACTTTTACCTTTTCTTTAATCATAGAATCCAAACATTCATTTAAAGATTCTTTGCATTTTTGAATTTTAGTATTATTAATAGCAGTAACATGAGCATCGATATCTGACCCTTCTATAAGTTCAAATTTCCCATTATATTCAATGCTACCACTATTTATTATTACCTTACCATGAGCTCTTACATCTGCGCCCTTAACATCACTAGCAAATTTATAATTATACTCCAAATCTCCACTATCTATTATCACCTTACCATGTGCTCTTACATTTGCTCTTTTTACATCTCTAGCAAATATGTAATTATATTCCAAATTTTTACTATCTAGTATTACTTGTTCATGCGCCCATGTATCCGCTCCTTTAGCATCTCTAGCAAATATGTAATTATATTCCAAATTTTTACTATCTAGTATTACTTGTTCATGCGCCCATGTATCCGCTCCTTTAGCATCTCTAGCAAATTTATAATTATACAGTAAATTTCCACTATTTGCTATAACCATACCATGTGCTTTTACATCTGCTCCCTTAACATGAGTAGCAAATTCATAATTTCCCTCTAAATCTTCACTATCTATTATGACCTGTCCATGAGCTTTTACATCTGCTCCTTTAATGTTTACAGGAAAAAATTGTGATAGTTTTAAATTATGGAGTTTTAATAACTTAGTTTCAAAATCTTCTACAATTTTCTCATCTGGATAACCAAGCTTTTTCATTTCCAAAATCATATCAATAATCTCTTGTTCCTTATTTTTCATACAAATTTCACATCTCCTCTAATAGTGCTATTTATTATACACTTTCTATATTAATTAAGCAACAAAATTAATTCAGTAAAACAATTCAAAAAAGATGACTATTGCCATCTTCTTACTAATCTCTTACTTTAATATGAACTTCTCTTAACTGTTCTTCTGTAACATTACTTGGTGCATTCATTAAAATATCACTTCCAGAAGCACTCATTGGGAAAGCAATTGTTTCTCTAATTGAATCTTCATCTAAAAGCATCATTAGAATACGATCAAGTCCAGGAGCCATACCAGCATGAGGTGGAGCACCATATTGAAAGGCCTCATATAAAGCTTTAAATCTTTTCTTGATTTCATCTTCTTCATAACCTGCAATAGCAAAAACTTTCTTCATAATTTCTAAGTCATGATTTCTAACAGCACCACTAGATAGTTCAACACCATTACAGACAAAATCAAATTGATAAGCTAAAATATCCTCTATCTTTTGATCAAGTGCTTCCATTCCACCTTTCGGCATACTAAATGGATTATGCATAAAAGTATATTTTTCTGCTTCTTCATCCCACTCAAACATTGGAAAATCATGAATAATAGCAAAAACATATTTATTAGGATCCATAAGATTTAACTTTCTACCAAGTTCCATTCTAATAGAACCGGCTAATTCCAAGGATTTCTTTCTATCAGCTATAAAGAATAAAACATCATCTTTTTGTAACCCAGCTTTAAGAATTAAAGCTTCACGTTCATCTTCTGTTAAAAACTTATCAATTGGACCAGCAAAAGATAAATCCTCATTTACTTTCAAATAACCAATTCCAGGCATTCCAATACTCTTAGCATAATCAACTACTTCATTAAACCAAGAATTACTCTTACTAGCTAAATTTTCAACCTTTATTCCTTTAACAGGTACTCCTCTAAAAGGACGAAACTCAGTTTCTTCAAACTCTTCCGTTAAATCAATTATTATTAAAGGGTTTCTTAAGTCTGGTTTATCAGAACCATACTTTTCCATAGCATCTTTATAGGTTAATCTAATAAATGGTGGTTCTGATATATCTTTATCTTTAGAAAATTTCTTAAATGTCTCATAGAAAACTTTCTCACCCATTTGTAAGACATCCTCCTCAGTAGCAAAAGCCATTTCAAAGTCTAATTGATAAAACTCACCATAAACACGGTCACTTCTAGCATCTTCATCACGGAAACATGGAGCTATTTGATAGTATTTATCAAAACCAGCACACATTAATAATTGTTTAAATTGTTGAGGAGCTTGGGGTAAGGCATAAAACTTTCCTTTATATTTTCTACTAGGTACTAGAAAGTCTCTAGCACCTTCTGGAGAAGATGAAGTTAAAATAGGAGTTTGTAGTTCAATAAAATCGTCTTCTTCCATTAAGTTTCTTAAAAAGTGAATTACTTTATTACGGAAAAGAATAGATGATTTAACTTTCGGATTTCTTAAGTCTAAGTAACGATATTTAAGTCTTACATCTTCTGCCACTTCTTTACTAGTCATTATTTCAAAAGGTAAAACATTCTTACTTTTACCAAGTATTTCTATTGAACTAACTAATAACTCAATAGTACCTGTTTCAATTCGGTCATTATAATCATCTTCATCTCTTTTACGAACAATTCCTTTAACAGTAACAGATGACTCTCTTGTTAAATCATCAAACATCTTATCATCATTACTAACTAATTGTAGTGTTCCATAAAAGTCTCTTAAATCAACAAAGATTACTCCACCATGATCTCTTATATTTTCAATGAACCCTACTACCACTACTTCTTTATCTATATCTTTTTCTCTTAAGCTACCAGCATAGCAATCACGATATTTATTTTTAATCATTTTTCTTCATCCTCTCTAATTCTTCTTTAATTAATTCTCTAGTAAGGTTAGGATTAGCTTGTCTTTTAGTAGCTACCATTACTTTTCCCATAAAGAAATTAATTACTGACATATTATCTTCTTTAATATATTGTTCAACTTGTAAATTATACTTAGTAAATTCATCTTTTATATATTTAACTAGTTCTTCTTTATCATTAATTTGCGATAAGTTTTCTTTCTCAATTAATTTAACTGGATCTATCTTCTCTTCGATTGCTTTATAAAGTATTTTCTTAGCATGATCTAGCGACAATTTATCAGCACTTACTAAGTTTATTAAACTACTTAACATTGAAGGAGTAATATAAAACTCATCTAAAGTTATTTCTAATTTATTTAAGGTTGATAAAATACTAGTTGTTACAAAGTTAACTACTAAAGATATATCTTTGACATTCTTAACTACTTCTTCAAAGTAATCAGCTAATTTACGATTTTTAGCAATAACACTAGCGTCATAATAATCTAGTCCTAAATCATTTTGATAAGTCATTATTCTATCTAATTTTAAGACTGGAATTGACTCTTTCAATTCTTGTTTCTTTGCATCTGTTATTTTAACAGGCGGTAAATTAGCATCAACAAAGTATTTATAATCAATAGCATCAACTTTCTCTCGCATTGAGTGTGTTTTTCCCATTTCATCTATACGTCTTGTCTCTTGAATTATTTTTTCACCATTTGCTAAGGCTTCACTTTGTCTTTTAATTTCGTATTCAATCGCTTGTTTAACACTACTAAAGGAGTTAATATTCTTCATTTCTACTTTAGTACCTAGCCTGTCACTACCTTTTTCTTTTAAAGAAATGTTTACATCACAGCGCATTTGTCCTTTATCTGTCTTAGCTTCACTCACCCCAAGATATAAAAATACATCTTTTAAATCTTCTAAGAATGTAACTGCTTCTAGACTACTAGTAAGACAAGGCTCTGTTACTATTTCAATCAAAGGAACACCACTACGGTTATAATCTATTAATGAATAATTCTTATCATGCTCTAAACTAGCCGTATCTTCTTCTAGATGTAACTGATGAATTAGTATCCTTTTAACTTTTCCCTCTACCATAATATCAAGATAACCATTTCTTCCCATTGGTTTGGTAACTTGCGTTAATTGATATCCTTTAGGAAGGTCAGGATAAAAATAGTTTTTACGATCAAACATTATAACATCAGGGTTTTCACAGTGAAGAGCCATGGCGGTTCGTAAAGCATTATAACAAGCTTTTTCATTAACAACTGGTAAAATTCCTGGAAGTCCTAAATCAACAGGTGAAACATGAATATTAGGAATTTTAGTGTAACTATTCTCACTACTAGAGAAGTTCTTAGAATTTGTTTCTAACTCACAATGTACTTCTAGTCCAATAACAACATCATACATTATTCTTCACCTCCAATTTGCCCTTTAAGCCCTGTTAATTTTTCTATTTCATTAGCAATATTTAATACTTTCTTGTCTTCTTTTATACCACTAGTAATATTAATACCAATCGGACAATCACTGACAAAACCAGATGGAATAGTAATTGATGGAAAACCACCAAAGTTTCCTAAAGCCATATGATTTTCTAGTAATAAATATTTATCACTTAATTTATCGGTAGCATCAGAAAACTTTGGAGCAGCTCCACCACTACAAGGTAAGATAAGACCATCATAAGTAGTGAATAATTCTGTTAATTTTTCTACTAACAGTCTTCTAACACGACAAGCATTTAGATAAAGTTTTTCTTGATTTTCTTTTTGTAAAATATAACTTCCTAATACAAAACGACGTTTAATAAGTTCTGAGAAGCCTTCTGTTCTAGTAGCAATTATTAAGGAATTAACGTCATCTTTATTAACTCTATTTCCAAAAGCTATACCAGTTAAGTTAGAATTATTACTAGTAGCTTCCGCACAAGAGATGGTCATATAAGTTGGATATATCGCTTCTAATAAGGCTTTATCAATTGATACTTCAACAACTTCTACTCCTCTAGTTTTTAATCTTTCTAATAAAGAATAAAAATTATCTAAAACTTCCATTAGTTCTTTATCATCAGTATCATATAAGCTTCGATCAACTATTTCTTTAATATAGAATAGTTTTTTACCAGCAAGTGGTTCATCAATATTTTCTAATAAATCACTATCATCTTGATAAGTTGTCATATCATGAATGTCATAACCTTTAATAGTGTTAATAACAGTTGCTACATCTTTAACACTTCTTGCAAAACAACCAACATGGTCAAGACTTGATGCAAAAGCAAATAAACCATAACGTGATACCAAACCATAAGTCGGTTTAAAACCAACAACGCCACCGAAAGCAGCTGGCTTTCTAATAGAGTCCCCCGTATCGCTTCCAAGTGCAAAAGGAACTATTCCTAAAGATACAGCAGCAGCACTTCCAGCACTAGAACCACCGATTTCTCTTGTTACGTCATAAGGATTTCTAACAATACCAGTATGTCCAGTAGTACCAGTTCCTCCCATCGCTAATTCATCAAGGACTGTTTTCCCAACTAAGACTGCTCCAGCATTTTTTAATTTTTTATAAACGGTTGCATCATAAACTGGAACATAGTTCTTTAAGATGTTACTAGAAGCAGTTGTTAAGATATTGCTAGTAGAAATATTATCTTTCAAAGCATATGGTATTCCTGCTAACGGACTAGTTCTTTTCTTTATCTTGCATTTATCACAGATAGTAACAAAAGAATTATAAGTAGCTTGATATTTATGGGCAAGTTGATTTGCTTCATTAAATAACTCCTCACTAGTAACATTTCCATTATCAAGTTCATATCTTAAATCGCTAATTAAACTTTTTCTATAATTCATCACTATCCACCACCCTTGGTACTTTTACTTGATCTCTTACTTGATGATCTGTATTAGCTAATACCTCACTGACAGAAAGCATTTCCATTTCATTTACTTCGTCATTTCTTAATTTTGCTTCGTTTGAAATGTACGGATAAAATAATGGTTCTATCTCTTTAATGTTAGGTATATTTTCAATTAATTCCATCTGTTTAAGAATTGTTGCAAATTCATCTTGCAATGTTTCATATTCATTATCATCCATATCAAACATTAGCTTTCTAGCATAATCTTTTAACATTTCTTTAGTTATCACTTTATCAGTCCTTTCTTTTTTGAAAACGAAAAAGACTCTAAATCCCAGTAAAGGGACGAGTCTTTTACCCGCGGTACCACCCAATTTATTATCGGTTAGATAATCGCTTATCTTGTTAACGGGAACTACCCGGCTTAGTCTACTTTGTTCTTTAAGCACTCCGAAGTGTTATTCGTAAATACTTTATCTTAACTGTTTTCACCAACCACAGCTTCTCTTATAAGTAAAGTATTCCTACTCGTCTTCATCAACGTTTTCTAATAAATTTTACAATGATATTTTATAATTTGTCAATTATTTATATAAATTTTTTGAAAAATTTATTATTTTAGTTTTTACAATTTGTAGCTAATTATACATGTCATATGTTAGTTTTTATTATTAGAAATTTCTTCTAGTTCAATAATAGAAAGTCCTGTATACGTAGAAATTTTATCTAGACTTTCATTGTTACTTAACATCAGCTTAGCTATTTCTAGTTTTGTTTCTGTTTTTCCAATAATAACACCATTATCAACGCCTTCTGAATAAGCAGAATTTCGACATTTTTCTTCTACCTTCTCAGCGTTATACCAAGCATTAAATTCATCATTTAGTTTCAATTTCTCAATCTCATCCATTATGACCAATCCTTTCTTGCTTTATTTTTAATATCTTTAATTTTTATTGTTAGAAATCTCTTCTAGTTCATTAAGAGTAAGTCCAGTTGCATTTATAATTGTATCCTTGTCTATATTCAATGTTAGTAAATTCTTAACTATTTCTAACTGTTTATGCTTTTCTCCAATAGTAACACCATTATCAGCGCCTTTTGTATAGCCTTCTGAATAGCCCTCAGAATAAGCAGAATTTCGACATTTCTCTTCCACTTTCTCAGCATTATACCAAGCATTAAATTCATCATTAAGTTTCAATTTCTCAATCTCATCCATTATAACCAGTCCTTTCTTACTATTACCAGTTATCTTCTTTAACTCCTCATCAGTTTGTGCTGTTAACATTGATAATAGCATTTCGTCTTCGTTAGCTCCAGTATAACAAATGTCTTTGTAATTTACTAGGTATACATCATAAATTTTGATACCATTTTTTACTAAATTATATTTTCTATTCATTAATTCATACTCTAAAACGGTATCCTCATGCTCAAACTTATCATTATTTAAACTAATTTGAATTACTTCTTTGGTAGTATATTTTTCACCTTGTTCTAATCTGCTACCGGCTAGACGAAAAGCATAAGTAAGATTCTTTACTGTCGTATAATTCTCCATCGATTTATTGATTTCAACATTAACAATAATATCTCCTTCTTCTAGTAATAAGTCTAGACGATAATCTTTTCTTTTGTTACCGCTATTTAACTCATTATCAATAATCTTATAATTAGATAAATCAATCCCAATTATATGACTAAATAACTCAAGATAGATATTTCTTGTCCTTTCTTCTTTCATGAGATATTTCATAGTTGTATCTGATAAGATACTAATAAAATTATTATTCATATTCGGTTCCTTTCATAAGATGATTATTTTTGCTTTTTCGAAAAAGTGGCACCATCTTAACAGGTTCAAAACTAAATAGCAAATCGGGAATTTTGCATTTTTCCCTAGTAGATACCCCTCAATTTACTAAATTCAGCCGGCAAAATGAAAAATTCAGGTCGAACAAGTACCTGAATTTGTAAAATCTACCCTAAAAAAGTAAAATTTTAATTTTTTTTCAAGAAATATCAATTACATCATAATAACTAGTCTTACCAGTATAGTTTACATCACTAATAGGAGTTTTAACTCCACTTTCACTATATTCTATATAATCAATTAAATGCTTATCACACCACTCTTTACTTGGTTCATTACCTTCTCCAAACATTAAAGTTAAATCTATAATCATATAATCTTTAAAAGTAAACTCTGCCCAATCATATGATTCTATGTAAAAATGGTCATTTTCACTATTAGAAACGACAATTCCAGTATATATTCCTGTTGCATTAGGACTATAAATGAATTGAGTTTTTGGCCAATATTCTATTCCGTCTATTACTGTTTTGTGTGCAAATTCAAGTATTTTTTCCAAATTATGTCCCAACTTTTCAACTATAGATAATATATTAACATTATAATAATAATTGTGCCCAACACTTTTCATACTAGAAGCTGTCATCGCTATAGAATTACCCAAATAAGTAAGTCCATCAGTTGATAAAGTATAAGAGTCATCAGAATTCACTATTAATTTTGCATATGTGCCTTTCCTAACAACTGCTATATTATTTTTTAATACATAATATTTTCTACATTCTCCATCTACGTAATAATTTCCTCCTGCATCTTGACACTTTTTATTTAAACTTTCTTCATTAGTTGATGCTCCTTCTATTCTAAGTTTTGCTTTAAAGACTTTATTTTCTTCTTCAGCTGTCATATCGCTTGAAAACCATAATCTTAATTTATAGTTAATAGTTTGTCCACTATTAATTATTCCACTTTCTAGTTTTTGATTTCCTGTTAATGACTTAGCAACATTATTAGAACTATCTCTTTCCAAACTATAATGAACATATTTCTGATCAATTCTAACATCACCTTCATCTAGTGGTTGATTATCTAAATAGATTGTATATGATGATGCTACTTTACCATTATTAGTTAATTTAAATGAATAGTAATTATTTAAATTAACACCTTCACTATCTGATAATGGTCCATCTGCTGATACTGTTATCGCATTACCATCTGATTCATCTAATACAAGTGATAAACTTCCAACTTTCAGAACACTATCTTTAGTTGCAAAGAAACTAGTTTGCAAAAATGCATATGATATTCCTAAAATAATAAATATCAATATTACTAATAATATAACTAAAAATATATTTTGTCCCTTTTTCATTTTTTACCTCTTTCTAATATTCAAACAGCACAAAAAAACAGAATAAGCTTTTTCCTATTCCATTACTTTTACACTATTAAAGAAAGCAGGTTTATTACTTAATAAGTACCCCCCCCCAAGTTAATTTTAAGTTAACTTTTCTAGACTTAAAAAGTGAGCAACTATTTTTAAAACAACTTTTCATAATTACTCACCTACTTTCTTTACTTTTATAGTTTATCACAGTTATTTTTGTATCTCAATATATTTATTGAAATACTATCCAATGGTAACAGTTCCTTTTCCTCCCAACTTATCTTCTAACCAAGCTTTAGTAGTTGCATCCTTAGTAATAATATTTATATCTGATGCTACTAACGTAAATGTATTATCATAATTTGAAACAGATGTAAATACAGCTTTTCTTAAATCCAACCTTTTCAAACTTTTACACCAATTAAAAGTATGAAACATATCAGTTACATTTTCTGTATTAAAACTACTAAGATTTAATTCTTGCAGATTAATATTAAAAGCAAACATATCACTCATTGTAGTAACTTTACTTGTATCAAAACTACTTAAATCTAATTCAGTTAAAGAACCATAACTAGAAGTACCAAGATTTGTATCCCACATATTAAACATTGATGACATATCTGTTACTTTTGATGTATCAAAACTAGATAAATTGATTGAGAACAATTTTTTACAATTACAAAACATCCCACCCATATTAGTTACATTACTAGTATTAAAATTACTCAAGTCTAGTGTTGTTAAATTCTTATCTCCGTTAAACATATGAAACATATCTGTTACTTTTGAAGTATTAAGATTGTCAATATTTAATGTCTGTAAACTCGTATTGTATGCAAACATATCTCGCATTATTGTCACGTTTGAGGTATCAAAACTACTTAAGTCTAATAAAGTTAAGCTACCAGTACTAGCAGCATCATCCGTTTTATTCCACATATTAAACATTCCATACATATTTGTAACTTTAGACGTATCAAAGTTACTTAAATCGATATTTAATAAACTTTTACAATTACTAAACATTTGTGACATATCTGTAACCTGCGAGGTATTTAACAAAGTTAAATTTTCTATTGTTTTTAGTTCAGTAAAATAGTTAAATAGGTAACTAGAATTACTATTAGCAAATATTTCACCATTACTTTGGATATATAAAGTATTGGTACTATCATCGTTAGATACTATTTTACCAATAACACTATTATTATCATTTGCTGATAAGTCATAACTCTTAGTAGTGTTTTCTATATCATTTATTTTATCTTGAAATACTATCTTAGTAACTGTTTGTTTTTCTTCATCGATAAGTTTAAGAGATGATGCCATAGTATTAATATTTTGGCTAGCTTCTATTCTAAGTTTTGCTTTAAATACTTTATTTTCTTCTTCAGCTGTCATATCACTTGAAAACCATAATCTTAGTTTATAGTTGATAGTTTGTTTACTATTTATTATTCCACTTTCTAGTTTTTGCTCTCCAGTTAAAGACTTAGCAACATTATTAGAATCATCTCTTTCTAAACTATAATGGACATATTCTTGGTCAATTCTGACATCACCTTCATCTAATGGTTGATTATCTAAATAGATTGTATATGATGATGCTACTTTTCCATTATTAGTTAATTTAAATGAATAGTAATCATTTAAATTAACACCTTCACTATCTGACAATGGTCCATCTGCTGATACTGTTATCGCATTACCATCTGACTCATCTAATACAAGTGCTAAACTACCTACTTTTAAAACATTATCATTACTTGCAAAGAAACTTGTTTGTAAAAATGCATATGATATTCCTAGAATAATAAATATCAAGATTATAAGTAATATAATTAAAAATATATTTTGTTTATTAATCTTAGATTTCATATTTAAATCATCTCTTTTCTCACTTGTATTATTTATATCGCAAATGGATTTAGAGCAGTTCCATCTCCCTTAATTATTTGAATATCTGCACGAAGACTTATAACTGGACGAACACTGTAGAGATTTGAGACATAACCCCAAGGATTCAGACTGCCCGAAGGAAGCACTCTCCAAACTTGTGCAACAGAGCTGTAAGACTCAAAGTTAGCCGGAGAGAGTGTCCAAAAATATTGTCCATTATATAGATAATAATTACTGTTTGCTGTGTTATATATTCCGCCGGCCATTCCTACTTCATCTGCTGTAATAAGTGAAATTGGATAATCTAATTTAGCACTTTCATTTGACACTTTAAATTTATCATTATCTTGTGCACATTTTAAACTTGGTGCTTTCTTTTCATATAAACGTTCATATGTTCCATAAGTAGTAGTTGGTGGCGTTAAATAACCATTACCCCAATTTATACTTCGATCATTACAGAATGTTTCATCTGCTAAATATGATGTATAACTTGTTAAATTGTTTTTATACCATGTATCTAGTGTATTCTTCATTGTATTGTTTGTATTATTTGTTACTGCATCGGCATAACTATCACTGCTATAAGAAATTGGTTGGACTATCATTGTTGTATCATTTGAATATCCTGTGATTTTATATACTACATTACAACTTGTATTTAAACAACTATATAGTTTTCCTGATACAATTTCATCCGAATTATCTTTCCAAGTTAATTGTTTGGTAGTTCCGGTTAATGTGAATTTTTTTGTTGTTTCATCAAAAGTGTATCCTGTTCCAAAGTTATATTTTGAGGTATTAGCAAACCAATTGTAACCTGTTGTTCCATTATTTTCATGTAGAGAAAACTTTTCATTATATTTATATCCGACATAAGTTGGATCCCAATATTTTTCATTAAACACTGAATTACCTATGTTTGTAGCAGTTCCTGTATCTGACGTTGTTTTTCCTGAATAAATCATTCTGATACTTCCATCTCCATTACGACGGATAATTCTCCAAGTATATCCTGCAAATGATACATAGTTATTTTTCACTGCTCCTCTATAATAGTAGCTGTCTCCCTCATCATCCTCTGCCATGAATAAACCCTCATCGGTAGTAGCAGTTTTAGAAAAGTCTGGGGTTCCTTTGGCATTTATATTAGTCTTGGCACTTTCTACTGATATTTCATGATTGTTCATTACTAACATACAATCTGATAAAGTATTAAATCCATTATCTTTGCAATAGGTATCTTCTACTTCTGCTACGGTATCTGAGGTTTGTCCGTAAACATTTACTTTTACTTTATATACTAATCCACCGTTATCACTTTGTGGATTATAACTTTCATCTACCCATAGTCTTAATCGATATTTGATTTCTGTATCTCCTTGTTGATTTAAATTTCCTACAAATAAACTCATCATATCTGATGGGCGACCAGTATAAACATTTCCAGTTGGGTCTTCTGAATAAGTTTTTGGTGGCATTGCTTCTTCTTCAGTACCATCGGAATTAACTTTCGTAAGATATAGTTTGATATTCTTTCCATCAAAGGTGTTTCCATTCTCTTCTTTCACTGCTATCTCATAGTTAATATCTGTATTCCCTGCTATTGATGATTTAATGGTAAAATCAAAATATTCTCCAGAATTAAGTCTTTTCTTTCCAGTCGTATCGGTCGTCGGAAGAGCATTACTCATAGATATAATATTAGTACTTTCTGTATAATTCATCGTTATTGCTCCAGTAGTTATGGTATTCAACTTTTGACCTATTCCTGAATAGTTAAATGCTGCATAACTGATACCAATAACAGCAATTAGTAAGATAAAAGTTGTTCCGATAGTTAATATATTTTTAAACTTTTGTTTATTCATAAAGACTTATTCCTTTCATTTTGGTATACACAAAAAAGATAGATTTATATTATCAGTGATATTAATCTATCTTTATTCCACGATAAAAGAAAGTAAGTCTTTTTCTTAAATTAGTAAGTACCCCCCCCCCACGTTAATTTCTGGTTAACTTGAGTCAATCGATACATACTAATCACCTACTTCCTATTTTTTATTATCAGTATTCTTGACATCTTAATAATATCATAATCTTTGAAATTTTACAATTAATTTATCTTGATAAAGTTTCATTATAATTTTCTAAGAAAAAATAGTCTTGGTTTTTAAAGTCACAGATAAAATAATTATTATTTAAACTATTAAGTATCTTTAGAAAAAAAGAATTATAGTAATTAGTCTTTAATCTCATATAACTTCTCTTCACAATTAAAGACCCAATCTCATCATGACCTGGTTCGTTATAGTAATGCACCCCTTTTCTCTTACTATAAGGAATAGATTGATGATACTTAATAAAGATATGTTGGTCGATTTTCTCCTTATCAATCTTTTTAGTCAACTGATGAAATAAACTATAACCATACTTAGCATTTTCTTCTCCTAAAAAATAAATTTGTTCTAATATCTGATACAGAATAGATGGCTTATCTTGATACAAACTTTTAAACTCATCCTTAATCTCAAAAATAAAAAACTCTCTCATATAATCACCACTGTAATCATATCAAGAGAGTCATAAGAACTTTGTCGAATTATTTTAACAAAGCTTCTATCTTTAAAGAAATTTCTTCTTTCGTAAAACCATAGAAAGAATCAACTTCTTCTTTAGTTCCACTAGTACCAAATTTATCTAGTGTAAATAAATAACTATCTTTATAAACAAAGGAATACCAAGAATAACTTGAACCTTTCTCAATAACAAACTTCTTCGCTCCAACTGGGAACAATTCTTCTTTTTCTTCTGCTGTTAATAAATTATATCTTTCGATTGAAGGCATACTTATTACTCTTAAGTCATAGCCTTTTTCTTTAAGTAACTTCATAACACTTAAAGCAAGTGTCACTTCTTCCCCGGTAGCAATAATAATTCCGTCTAGTTTACGCTCTTCATTATGAACAATATAAGCTCCTTTACTAGTAGCAGAAATTGAAGTTGTTTCTAATATTTTAATCTTATCTCTACCAAGTATTAAACAACTAGGTTTATTATTTTCAAAAATTGTTTTAAAAGAACCAATTACTTCGTTAGAATCAGCTGGACGAAATACTTCTAAATTAGGAGTTGCTCTTAAACTAACTAATTGTTCTACTGGTTGATGTGTTGGTCCGTCCTGACCGATAGAAATAGAGTCATGCGTAAAGATGTAAGTAACTGCTAGATTCATCAAAACTGAAAGACGAAGAGCTGGTTTTAAGTAATCACTAAAACTTAGAAAGGTTGAGACAAAAGGACGATAACCAGCAAGAGCTAGTCCATTAGCAATCGCTGCCATTGCGTGTTCTCTAACACCAAAGTTAATATTTCTTCCCTTATAGTTATCCTTAGAAAATGGTGATAACTCATTTAAATACATTTTAGTAGAAGATGAAACATCAGCATTTCCTCCAATAATTAATGGACTAATAGTGGCATAAGAATTAAGGACTTTCTTAGCACTAATTCTTAGTAATTCTTCATTATCATCAGGTTTATTATAATCAAGTGAGGTAAGTTTAATAGATTTATCTTTATCCATCAACTTATTCAAAAGACTAACTTCATCACTTTCTAAAGTTTCTAATTTAGTATCAAAATCTACTGTTAAGTCTTTATTTCTTTCCTTAATATAATTTCTAAACTCTTCTACTGCTTCATTACTAATCGTAAAAGGAATATCACGAACACCAAGACTAGTTTTAATCTTCGAAATTTCTTCTTCACCTAAAGGACCAGAATGAACTTTATTACTACCTGCTAGCAGTGAACCTTTACCAATCGTTGTTATAACTTCAATAAGAGTTGGTTTATCGGCAGACTTCGCTTTAATAAGAGCATTATTAATATCTTCTACACTATCAGATGTAAATAATACATTCCAGTTCATACTTTCAAATCTAGCAGCAATATCTTCATCAAAAACATTTTCCGTTTTACCATCTAAAGTTACTTTATTAGAGTCATATAACACAATTAAATTATTAAGTTTTAAACTACCCGCAAGAGAAGCTGCTTCATAGCTAACGCCTTCCATTAAGTCCCCATCACCACATAAACAATAAATATTATAATCAATTACTTTCTCTTTATTATTAATTAAAGAAGCGGTATGTTTTTCAGCAATGGCACACCCAACTGCTGTTGCAAAACCTTGTCCTAAAGGACCAGTCGTCATCTCTACTCCTGGTGTTTTCATATATTCAGGATGACCTGGTGTCTTTGAATTAAGTCTTCTAAAAGATCTTAAATCATCAAGAGATATATCATAACCAGCAAAGTATAATACTGAATACAAAAGACTTGAACCATGCCCTGCACTCATAATAAATCTATCTCTATTGTAAAAGTCTGGAACTTCTGGAGCAAATCTTAAATGTTCTAAAAACAAAGTATAAAGTATAGGAGCAGCTCCTAAAACAATACCTGGATGACCACTTCCTGCTTCTTCAATCATATCAAGACCAAGTGACTTTATCTCTCCGATTATTTTCTCTTCTAATTTCTTTGGTAACATTACTATTCATCCTTCTTTCCTTTAAGTAAGCCTAAGAGAAGATGTTTTTTCTCTCTAGACATTTTTTCTAAATACTTGCCATTATCAAATTTGATAATATCTTTTTTAAAATCAACTGATGTTACTCTATCTAGATTAATTATACAATTTCTATATACTTGAAAAAATCTATTATCTAACTGTTCTTTTATCTGAATTAAACTAAGCGGAACAGTATATTCGCCGTGAGAGGCATAAACCGTTGATGTTTTACTATCAGGGTCTCTTATGATGTAATAAATATGTTTAAGTTCAATTCTTGAGTAAACACGGTTCCGTTGATAAGTTAAACATCTATCCTTTCCACGATAACTTTTTAATACTATGTCTAAAACTTCATCCATCTTTTTAGTGCAACTATCGAGCTTATTAATAAAGTCTAAAACAAATAAGCGATTAGTAATTATTTCATAGCGATATTCACTAAAAGACGAAACTATTATGATGATAGAATTCCAATCTTCAATCATTTCTCTTATAAATCTAGCAGCATCTATTCCTGAACCATAGTTAGTTTTGATATCTAGAAAGTAGACTTTAAAGCCAATTTCTTTACCTGCTAATTTTTCAAAATCTTGATTATATCCCGCAAAAGTGTAAATCTTATACTCCATATCAGTTCTCATCATATAGTTATCAATTTGATTTTTCATTCCTTGTCTAAAAAACTGATCATCATCACATATAATAAAATTTAACATAGTGCCCCCTCCTATAGATTATTCTAACACACTTGAAAAGGCAAAGTCTATATGCTCCAAAACCAGCAGTTATTTATATAAAATATCTAAATCTGTTAAGTTATTTATTCCATCTACTACTCCTCTATCAGTCTTCTGCCAGATATTATATTCCTTCTGATAAGTAGTATTATTAGTATAATGTGCTAACCAAACAGGATAAGTATTATTAGTAAAAACATTTTCTAAATAGTATTTACTACCATAAAGCATTCCTTGATAACCTTCTTTCTCTACTGTTTCTAAGAAAGTATCAGCTATTTCTCCTAAATGGTAAAATGATAAGTTAAATTCTTGATAGAAAGAGAAGTTTTCCCAGTCAAAGACGATTGGCAGTTTAATGTCATAACCTTTAAGTTCTTTTAAAACCCAAAGAGCTTCCTTCTTCGCATCTTTTTTATCTTTAGCATAAGAATAGAAGTAAACGCCGGTCTTAATTCCTACTTTATTAAAGCCTTCAATATTTTCTTTAAACTTAGGGTCTAAGACAAAGTCTTTATCAATTCCTTTTCTAGTACCAATTCTAATAAAAACGAACTCAACTCCAGCTTCTTTAACTTTTTCATAATCAATATCTTGTTGCCATTTAGAAACATCTATCCCAATTAAGGTATTAGCAGTTTTATTTTCTTGATAAAAATCTTTAAAAGCTATTTTTTCTTTCTCGCTACTAGGCACTTGGTAATCTTTCTTTTCTCTTACAGAGATGGTAAAGTCCTTTCTAGTAACATTTCCACTAGAATCAAGGGCTTCGTAAACTAACGGATAATCACCAACCGTATTAAAGTCATAATTACCAACTACTTGACAAGTCGGTTTATCATCATAGTTATCACCACAAAATACTTCTTTAGCAAAGTCTTCATCAGAACCTAAATCAACATAGTATAAACTACTAAGGGAAATGACAGGAGGAATATCATCTACTACTTCATAAGTAAAAGTATAACTAGCAAGACGATTATCATCATTTTTATAAGTAAGAGTATACTCATTCTTTCCGACCTTCTTGGTATTTAACTTTTCATTTTTATAAGTACCATTAATTGATTTAATAATATCATCTAGACTAGTATCACTATAAACTTGAAAAGTTAAGTCATCTGTTAAACTGACACTTACTGTTACTTCTCTTGTATTTAAATAGATAATACTTGCTATTAATAAACTAATAACTAGAAAGATAGCTAGTAAAGATTTTTTCATTCGTCTTTCTTCATCTCCTCTTTCAAACGATATAAAAAGTTTAAAGCGTCCATTGGACTCATTTCTAAAGGGTTAATTTCTTTAATTTTCTCAAGATACTTATTTTCTTTTTCTTCTTGCTCTTCTACTTCTTGGTCAAACAAGCTAGTCTGTGTATAAATAGTTTCTCTTTTTTCTTGATTTTCATACACATTTAAGATTTCTTCTGCTCTTTTAATTAAAGATTTAGGTAAATCAGCTAAACTAGCAACATTAATACCATAACTCTTATCAACAGAACCATTTTTAATCTTATGAAGAAATGTTAGTTTTCCATCTTCTTCGACAGCTGAAACGTGAACATTCTTTAGATGAGCTAAACTACTTGCAAGTTCTGTTAATTCGTGATAGTGCGTAGAAAATAAAGTCTTAGCACCAATATTATCATGAATATATTCTAATATCGCTTGTGCCAAACTCATTCCATCATAAGTAGCAGTACCACGACCTAACTCATCAAATAAAATTAAACTATTCTTAGTTGCACGTGATATCGCTAAGTTAGCTTCTTTCATTTCCACCATAAAGGTACTTTCACCACTAACTAAATCATCACTTGCTCCTATTCTTGTAAATATCTTATCAAAAACAGGAATAGTACAACTCTTAGCTGGTACAAAAGAACCTATCTGGGCCATAATAACAGTAATAGCAAGTTGACGCATATAAGTAGATTTACCAGCCATATTTGGTCCAGTAATAAGTAAAATAGACGTATCTTTATCCATTATTATATCATTAGCAACATACTTTTCATTCTTCTTAGCCATTACTTCTTCTACTACCGGATGACGACTTTCAATTATCTTTACTTCATTCTTATCATTTAAGACTGGTTTTACAAAGTGATAATTATCTGCTACAAAAGAAAGTGCTGATAACATATCAATCTCTGCTAGAATATTAGCACATTTCTGTAACGGTAAAATATATCTTTTAACAACTTCTCTAATTTGCATAAACAGTTGATATTCTAAGTTAATTATCTTCTCTTCTGCTCCTAGAATAATACTTTCTTTTTCTTTTAATTCCTTAGTAGTAAATCTTTCACAATTAGATAGAGTCTGTCTTCTATCATACCCAAACTCTTCTTTTACTAAATCACATTGTCCTTTACTAATTTCAATATAATAACCAAAGACTTTGTTATAACCAACCTTTAAGTTCTTAATACCAGTTCTTTCTTTTTCTTTCTGTTCTAGTTCTAATAAGAAGTCTTTACTACCACTTGATAAGTCTCTTAACTCATCTAGTTCTTCATTATAACCTTTCTTGATTAAGTTTCCTTCTTTTAGAGAAATCGGTGGTTCTTCATTCAAACTATTATCAAATAAAGATACTAAATCATCAAAAGTTTCTATTTTTTTATCATATTTTATTTCTTCTAGTATTTTCTTAATAGTAGGTAGAGCTTTCAAACTAGAATTTAATTGTAATAAGTCTCTCGCATTTAAGTTACCATAACAAACTCTGCCGATAAGTCTTTCAATGTCATAGACTTGATTTAAGCTTTTCTTTAAGTCATCTCTTAAGATAAACTCCGTTTGTAATACTTCGATATAATGATAACGACGTTCTAGTTCTTTTCTATCTATTAAAGGAAACTCTAAGTTCTTTCTAAGTAATCTACTTCCCATTGCTGTTTGATTTTTATCAAGTAACCATAACAAACTATAAGTCTTTTCTCTAAGTCTAAGTGTTTCTGTTAACTCAAGATTACGTTTAGTATGTTCATCTAGTAATAAATGTGCATTAATTAGTTCCACTTTTGCAGCTTGTAAATGCGATAAATCACCTTTTTTAGTATTAACAGTATAAGCAAGTAAGTGTTTAATTCCTCTTTCTTTTCGTAAGTCATTTAGCTCTTTATAAATATAACTATACTGTTCATCATCATTATAATCATTATAAATCGTAACATTTAACTGATAAGTCTTACGAAGAGTATTAATAAAGTTACGGTCAATTTCATCACTGACAATTATCTCCTCAAAACCATGACGAATAATCTCTTGTAATAATTCTTGTAAACTATCATCTAGAATTGTGACATAAACTTCTCCCGTAGAAATATCAGCATAACTTAATGCATACGAGTTGGCGGTATAAGTAACCGATGCTAAAAAGTTATTCTTAGTGTCATCAATCGAACCATCTAGTCTTGTTCCACTAGTAACGATTTGAATTACTTCCCTCTTAACCATTTCTTTAGTAAGTTTAGGGTCTTCAACTTGCTCAACGATTGCTACTTTATATCCCATTTCTACTAATTTATCTAAATATGCTTCATAAGCTTTAAAAGGAATACCACACATTGGTACTTTTTCTTCTAAACCAGCTTGCTTCCCTGTTAAAGTTAATTCTAATATCTTAGATGCCACAATAGCATCATCAAAGAACATTTCATAAAAGTCTCCTAAGCGAAAAAAAATAATCGCATCTGGATTTTCGTCTTTTATCTTCATCCACTGTAACATAACAGGGCTTAATTTAGTTCTATCTACTTCGTTTCTTAACATAAATTCACTTCCAATTTCTATTACCTATTATAGCTAAGTTTTTGTTTTGAAACAAGAAATTTCGTGATAAAATAAGTACCGGGAGGTATTATCTATGAATAGAGAACCATTAGCAAAAAAATTAGAACCAAAGTCTTTAGATGATGTTTTAGGACAAAAGCATTTAATTGGAAAAGGTGCTATTTTAAGGAATTTAGTGGAAAAGAAGAAATTAGTTTCAATGATTTTGTATGGAAAACCAGGTATTGGAAAGACTTCTATTGCTAAAGCAATTGTTAATGATTTAGATATGCCCTATCGTTTTTTAAATGCAACTATTAATAATAAGAAAGATTTTGATATGGTTGTAGAAGAAGCAAAGATTTATAACGGAATGATTTTAATTATGGATGAAATTCACCGTCTTAATAAAGATAAGCAAGACCTACTTCTTCCGCAATTAGAAAGTGGTTTAATAACACTTATCGGTATGACAACTTCTAATCCTTATCATGCTATTAATCCGGCTATTAGAAGTAGATGTCAATTATTTGAACTTAAAGAGTTAGAAACAACTGATATTATTGAAGGTTTAAATAACGCAGTTAAGTCTAGTTATCTTGAAGGAATTAAGATTGATGATGATACTATATCTTATATTGCTAATCTAGCAGGAAGTGATCTTCGTTATGCTTATAATTTATTAGAAATTGCGTTCTTTGCTAGTAATAACCAAAGGGTTGATATTAAACTAGTTAAACAAATCAATTCTAAACCAGTCTTTTTTAGTGATAAAAATGGTGATGGGCACTATGACGTTTTATCGGCTTTTCAAAAGTCCATCAGAGGAAGTGATGTTGATGCTAGTTTATATTACTTAGCAAGACTTATCGTAGAAGAAGACTTAGATAGTATTTACAGGAGAATGAGTGTTATCGCTTATGAAGATATCGGTCTTGCTAATCCTAGTATTGGTCCAAGAGTAATGGCAGCAATAGCAGCAGCTGAGAGAATCGGTTTACCGGAAGCAAGAATTCCGCTTGGAACTATTGTTGTAGAAATGGCTTTATCGCCTAAGAGCAACAGTGCACATTTGGCACTTGATGAAGCAATTAACGATATAAGAAGCGGCAACACTGGGAATGTACCTAATAATATAAAAACTGATTCTAAGGACTATTTATATCCACACGATTATCCTGGGGCTTATGTTTATCAAGAGTATTTACCAAAGAAGCTTAAAGGGAAAAAATATTATCACCCTAAAACGATTGGATATGAAAAAAATATCAAGAGTTATTATGACTTTATCGAAAATATGAAAAAGAAGGCTAATCACTAGTCTTCTTTATTTATTATTCTGCTAAAATGAATGGATCAGTTGATGAACCTGTTCCAGAGGTTATATTTATTGTTGACTTTAGATAGACGACTGGACGTTCCTCAAGAGCAGCATAGGCATAAGTATTGTGAACAGCTCCATAAGCATAAACATCGAAAACATAAGCAGAATCAGTAGCAAACGAGCTCATTGTCCATTGTATTTTTGATGATTTATAAAGCCAGTCATTATCTCTACAATTAATATAGCTACTATCATCCCAACTATATAATTCTACTGTCATACAACTCATTCTATTTGTACTACTTCCGCCACTTGTTGCATATCCATAGTCACTTGGGTACATTAATCCTACTTTTCCTATCCAATTGGTACTGCGTCCACTATACACTGCTGTTCCTCTTTCATTTTTATAAAAATCTGATGTTGATAATCCATTTGTTGAACTAAAATAATCTGCAGGACTACCTAGATACCACTTTGCATCTCCTATCATTAGTTTTGCTGTATCTGTTAGACCAGTAGAAGTAAAATTACATGATGTTGTACCATTATATTGTCCATAGTAACAGGTCCCACTCTTTCTATTCCAATATAAACTACCTCCATAAGTTTCACTTTCATGTCCTGGATTTAGTAAATAGTTTAGTCTTGCTTCTGGCCAGCTATTCTTTCCCCAATGATTTTCTGCTCCAGTTGATAAATCTTTATTATCCCATGAGTAAGCCCCTATTGATTCATTTCTTATTATCTTTAGTCTCTTTTCTTTTTTTCCTGTTCCATCATCGACATCAAATACTCCGATTATTCGCCATAATTCATCACTAAATTTAACATAATTATTTGGATTTGCTCCGATATA
The DNA here is from genome assembly GCA_934130405.1 of uncultured Bacilli bacterium. Taxonomy (GTDB): domain Bacteria; phylum Bacillota_I; class Bacilli_A; order RF39; family UBA660; genus Onthousia. Next base: position 69,526 of record CAKOXX010000001.1, read on the forward strand.
GCGATAATCAGTGGTTACTTCTAACTGTTCAGTTTCTTCATGGGAAAATGTCCACATTTGATTTTTTTGATCATCCGTTGCTGTATTATAGTCTAAATCTTCTGGATTAGCATTTGCTACCAAAGTTTCTGTTGCTGGTGGATTACTTAATAATAAGAATACTGTTGTTCCACTTGGTAATGTTAAGTTAGAATTATTTAAGCCCATTGAGAAACCTATTTTAATTTGCTTGCCAGTTGCTCCCTTAATTTTTATCTTATAAGTTAATGTCTTTCCAGCTTCTACTGATACTCCTTCAACCGTTGGAATAGTTGGGCTATCAGATGTATAACCTATCTCAATTGAACTATCTGATAGATTGTAGTAATAGATTGAATTTTTTACTGTTCTATCGCTTGTATTAGTTACTGTTAAAGTAATAGTATCATTATCTGTTGATGGTGTATAAGTAATTACGCCAGTTCCATTAATTGTTACGGAGTTACTTCCTATCGCTACTGTTCCATTTAAAGTACCTGTTACTACGCTATATTGCTGTACTCCTTGAACAGTAAACCACGCATAAGAAAAGTATCCCATCAGCATTAAGCCACTTACTCCAAATAAAATAAACATATAACTTGTTGATATTTTTGTATCCAATAATTTCTTAAATATTTTCATAAACTACCTCTTTCTACGCACAAAAAACAGAATAAGATTAGATTCCTATCCTGTTTTTTTTACACTATTAAAGAAAGTAGTTTTCTCTACCTTATATAAGTACCCCCCCCCAAGTTAATTTCTGGTTAACTTGAGTTCCTAAGATATTTATCATATTACCATCTACTTTCTTTTTATTGTTCACTTAAATTTTATCATTTTTTTATCATCTATACAATATGTTTATTTTCTAAATTATTATTCATCAGATAAAACATAAGGATTTGATTTTTCACCTGTTCCTGATGCTATTTTCACAGAAGATTTCAAATAAACTGTTGGTCTTGCAGTATGATTACTATAGCTATTAGCTGTACTAAGATAACTTTGTTGTACACGAAATGTAGAATAAGAAATATCTGATCTAGAATTTATAGTCCATTGCATAGCTGATGATTTATAAAGCCAGTCATTATTATAACAATCAGAATAGTTATTCCAACTGGCAAGCGAAGTTTGTAAACATGTATTTCTATTAGTTGTACTTCCTCCACTTGTGGCATAACCATAATCAGAAGGATAAATTAGTCCTACTTTTCCTATCCAAGATGTATCTCTTCCACTAAATACAGTATTTCCCCTTTCATAAGAGTAAAAATTTGAGACTAGTCCTGTTGCACTTGTTGTCCCTCCCAAATACCACTTTGCATTATCTATAGCAGCCTTTGCTTCCATCGTTAAACCAGTAGATGTAAAATCACATGATGAAGTTGAATTACCACTTCCCTTGTAACAATTTCCACTCTTTCTATTCCAATATAAGCTTCCACCATAACTTTCACTTTCGTGTCCTTCATTCAATAAATAATTAAGTCTTGCATCAGTCCAGTTATTTTTACCATTTGCACTTTCTGCACCAGTTGATGTATTCTTATTGTCCCAACTATAACTTCCGATAGCATTGTTTCTTATTATTTTTATTCTCTTTTCTACTTTACCGGTTCCATCATCAACATCAAATACCCCAATTATTCGCCATACCTCATCATTAAATGTTACATAATTATTAGGACTGCTTCCTATATATCTATAATCAGTTAATGCCTCTGTTTGGTCTGTTTTATCATGAGAAAATTTCCACATTTGATTCTTTTGATCATCGGTTGCTGTATTGTAATCCAAATCTTCTTTATTAGCATTTGTTATTAAGTTTTCCACTCCAGTTGGTTCTAACTTTTCAAAAGCATTGGTTCCAACTGGTAATGTCAAATTGGAATTATTTAAGCCCATTGATGAGCCTATTTTTATTTGTTTACCAGTTGCTCCTGTTATCTTTATATAGTAGGTTAGTATACCTCCTTTTTCTACTGATACTCCAGTAACTTCAGGAATAGTTGGACTATCTACAGTATAACCAATTTTAATTGAGCTATCTGATAAATCATAGTAACAAATAGAGTTTTTTGCTGTTCTATCATTTGTGTTAGTTACTGTTAAAGTAATAGTGTCACTATCTGTCGATGGTGTATAAGTAATTACGCCAGTTCCATTAATTGTTACGGAGTTACTTCCTATCGCTACTGTTCCATTTAAAGTACCTGTTACTACGCTATATTGCTGTACTCCTTGAACAGTAAACCACGCATAAGAAAAGTATCCCATCAGCATTAAGCCACTTACTCCAAATAAAATAAACATATAACTTGTTGATACTTTTGTATCAAATAACTTTCTAAATATTTTCATAAACTACCTCTTTCTACACACAAAAAACAGAATAAGATTAAATTCCTATCCTGTTTTTTACACTATTAAAGAAAGTAGTTTTTTCTACCTTATATAAGTACCCCCCCCCAGGTTAATTTCTGGTTAACTTGAGCTTCTAAGATATTCATCATATTACCCTCTACTTTCTTTTTATTGTTCACCTAAATTTTACCAAATATCATATAAATATTCAACAATATTTATTTTCTATAATATATGCTATTTCCCTTCCATTTCTGCCAATCTCAATACCGTTATTCTTCTGAATTATTCTTTGCATTTTAATATTATCAAATGAAACTGAACATATAACTGATTTATTAACTTTGGATAATAGCAATTTAAATACAGCACTTCCATATCCCTTATTTTGATATTTTTGAGCAATAATTATAAATAGTTCATCTCTTACTTTTTTACGTATAATTGCATAACCAATTTTAATATTGCTTAAATAACATTCATATAGTTGATCACCTTTTGATAATTCAAACTTTTGAATTAAATCATCAGTTATTTTAGTCACTTCATTTAAACTTATCATAATTTAGTTCCTCCCTTACTAGGTGCATCAAGTTCGTCAGAAAAATTAGGTACACACCTATCCATAAAGTTATGAAATGATTCAATATTATCATAAAAGTGTTGAACTTCTGATAAAGAATCAGAATCTAACGTATCAACAGATTTTCTTGCTAAATCTAATAATTCTTCTTCATCAATGGTATTTCTTTCATTTCTTGAATCATAATGAATTGTCGCTGTATCATTATCCCAATCAAATGATATGAATGAAATATCAGGATTAGCTTTTTGAATCAAATAGTTACAATATGTTTTCTTGAAATTTGTTTTTGAAGTAAGAGTAACAGGAATCTTATACATTTCTCTAAGTTTTTCCTCGCTTTTCTCTTTTTTCATACAATCTAATAAATAATGAAAACGTAGAACAGTAAATCTATGTAAACCATTGCTTGAAATAATATATTTTCCATCTTCTATTTCCCTTACACACATATCGATAGTATCCCTATTTCTTCTTTCCAATCCTTTTAGTAGTTGTTCTCCAGACTCATATTCCAATAATTCTAATGATCTTGAACGATAACAATCTTCACCTTCTTCAAAAAAGTTTTCAAAAGTACGCAATATATTCATCCCATTACCACTGTTAACTTTTGGTGCAGCATCATGTCCTACCAAATCTGCAACACTAATAGTAACTTCTTCATAGAAACTATCATATATACCATATTTACTAACTATTGGATTAATATCAAAAGAATTTTTATAATCATTATTTGCATTGGACATAAATTCTTTAACATCAAAACCAAGTGATCTAACAAATTTCATAGTTGTAGGAGATAATCTTGTAGATAGTAAATATATAAACTGTTTTAATTGTGGTTCATCTAATTTATCTGATATGTTTAATTTTTCTAATACTCTAGGTTCTTGCAAAATACTTACTTTTAAGTCATCCGGTAATTGATTAATATGATAAATCAAATTACTTATAGACATATTATCAAAGTCCTTAAAATTTTCATCTATATAAAATTTTGTATTAAATGCTGGTTTCTCAATTAATTTTTCTCTATACTCTTCAATATCAAGATTGAATTCATTAGTTAATTTTTCAATCTCTTCAATATCCAACCCTTCCAAAAAAGGAAGAATTTTTTCTTTTACTTCAAAATCGGAAAATATATTACCATCTGAATATATATTTTTAATTTGATATACTAGTTTTTCTTTCATTTCACTATTAAGTGAAGATTTTTCAGTCACATAAATAAGATGATTATATTTTACTAATTCATAATCAACTTCATATTGAGTATATTCATCAATATTATTTTCTTTAGTATATTTATCAATATTATTTTGTAATTCTTTTGAAGAAAGTACTATTTTACAATTGGAAATCTTATCAATAATAGCTTCATCTAAATCATAAAAAGAACTATAAAGCATTTGAACAATAAATTCTTCGTTTAACTCGATATTCCCAGCAATAAATTTTTCAAAGTCATGATATACTATCTTATTTTTTGTTTTTGGAAAATACAATTTAGTATTAGAAAACATTGATGTTTTTGTTAATTTTTCACTACCTAGATTAATTTTAATATTAGGAATCAATGAATCAATTACATTTTGAAATTCTACCGGTTCAAGCTCCTTTAAATCAACATAACATCCTTGATAATCACTACTAATAGAATCATAATCAATTTCATTTTTTAATAAAGAAACCAGCTTTTTAGTTTTCTCATCTAACTCAAAAAATTCAATAAATCTTAAACCTTCCTCATTAAATGGAAGAGAAGTTAGTTTTTCTTCATAACTTAGTAACAAAATAATATCTTGCGGTATATTACCCTCTAACAATAAATTAACTAATTTTGGATACTTTTCAATTTTTTCAGCCATAATATCACTAATATATTCAATATTATTTATTTCTGCTATTTTTTCAAAAACCTCATTGGGAACAGTAGCTGAATAATTATTTTTTGTAGTTAATTCATCACTATTATCACTCACATTTCCTTGAAAATCATCGATATTTGAATAATTATTTTCAGTAATTAGTTCTTCACTATTATCACTGATATTCTCTACAACATCACCAATGTTTGAACTAATGTCAACTGGTGTTAGAGTTTCCTCAACAAACGTAAAATTATTATCTTCACCTTTTGGTTGGGTTTTCTTCTTTCTAAATAAATCAAATAATCCCATAACTATCACTTCCTATATAATATAGATTATAGCATACAATTTACTTTTAACGAAAAGGTTATTGTTCTACTAACAAAATCGAACAAACAAAAACTCAGGATGTTTAAATTACTATCCTGAATTAATAAATACTCAATAGTTAATTGTTGTTCTTAAATTTCTCTATGTGATTTTCTAATTTTCTTATCCTCTCTTGTAAACCATTAACTAACTTTTCAATTCGTTTATCAGACATATCCAATTTATCTTTATACTTTTCTAGTAAAGACTGATACTCATCGCAAAGTACATCTAAACGTTTAATATCTATATTAACTATATCTTTTCCAATTACTTTTAAAATATCTTCATAATTTTTATTAGTATTAGTAAAGAACTTTCCAGTACCATAAGAAAAGTTAATTTCATCAAGATATTTATCACATTCCATACTTTGACCAGTATCAAATATTGGAGTAGTTCTTACCCATTCTAATGTATTAACATTTCTAATAACTCCAAAATTTTTCAAGTGTCTATCTGTATTAAGCATTAAATAATCTAAAATAAACATATCTTCCACATTCTTACGAGCATTTGGAACGTTATGCTTTTCTAATGTTTGGATATAAAATTCATAATCGTTTATGTTATTAGGTTTTTTCTCAGATTTAAAAACATCATAAGCAGAAATAATTTCTTCATCTGCACTAACAAAATTTTCACACTTAGAAATAAATTTCGTTTTATCAGTCCAGCGAACAAAATAATTACAATAGTTAAAACCTAATCTTTTACTTATTTGAGAAGCAAGCCATTCATTAAAAGGTTCTTCTCTACTTGATGTATATGTTCCTTTTACTAAAATTCTTTTACCATTCTCAATAATCCAACCTTTTTGAAGCATTCCATCAGTGGTATTATTGGGAGAACGAAGTATTGCTTTATCTTTAGATGTTGTTAGATTAGAAGAACTATCTAATGATGCTTCTAAATACGCTTCATATTCAAAATCATTAGTAAAAAAGTTGATATCTTGCCATTTAACATTGCTATTTTCTTCCTTTAGCCAATATTGGTCAGACAAAGAAAGTGCATAAGACTTGTTTAAAAGCTCTTCTGGAGATGAAACATTTAATTTTTCAAGCAATTTTTCCAAATCTTTTCGCCAAGAAGGAATTCCTCTTTCCTTAAACCAATCGTTAATTTGTTTTAATAAATTTGCTTCCAACGTCTTATTAGCATTTGATATTGATAGTGGTGCATAATCAATATTATAAATATCATAAATATTTTCTATTCCATTAAGAGTTGTGTTGTACTCAACTAGCATAATAGATGTATTTTTATTCATTAATGTACGTTTCATCTAGCATCCCTCTTTCTATTTAACATTGATAGAATTTATGATGATTGTAACATAATTTATCCAAAATACTAAATATAAAAAATCACTATTTAATATATTCTATTATACTAGATAGTGATTTTTATCAAGAACGCTTTAATTATTCTGATAGAATAAATGGATCAGTTGAAGAACCTGTTCCTGATGAAATTTTTATCGTTGACTTTAGATAGACAGTTGGCCTAATAGCATTTCTTTTATCATATTCTTCACCAATATCATAAGGGCATATCCAACCACCAGGTCTTACAAAAAACACATAATTAGATTTATCTGATTGAGGAGTTATCGTCCATTGAAATATATTAGCATTATAAATCCAATCATTATTAACACAATCTGTATATTTACTATTATCCCAATAATAGAGTTCTTTAGCTAAACAACTATTTCTGTCTGTAGTAGTTCCACCGCTTGTTGCATAACCATAGTCAGATAAATACATTAAGCCTACTTTTCCTACCCAACTTGTACTATGACCACTATAAACTTTAGTTCCCCTTTCGTAGTTGTACCATTCTGATGTTAACACCCAAAGATAACTTGGACTCTCACCAAATCCTCCCAAATACCACTTTGTACTTCCTATCATTTTTCTTGCTTCTTCAGTTAAACCAGTTGATGTAAAATCACAATTTGTCATACCATTATTTGATGAACAGTAGCAAACGCCTTTTTTTCTATTCCAGTATAAACTTCCGCCTGCACTATTATACTCATGTCCTTCATTTAATAAATAATTAAGTCTTGCATCTGGCCAGTTATTTTTACCATAATTAGTCTCAGCACCAGCAGCCGTGTCTTTATTGTCCCAAGCATAATATCCTATCGATTCATTTCTAATTATTTTCATTCGTTTTTCCAAAGTTCCAGTTCCATCATCAACATAAAAGACACCAATAATTCGCCACAATTCATCATTAAATTTTACATAATTATTGGGATTTGCTCCAATATAACGATAATCAGTTAAAGCTCCGGTTTGGTCCGTTTTATCATGAGAAAATGCCCACATCTGATTCTTTTGATCATCAGTTGCACTGTTATAATCTAAATCTTCTGAGTTTGATTGTGCTACTAAAGTATCAATAGATATTGGATCACTCATTTTTCCAAAAGCATTTGTTCCACTTGGTAATGTTAAGTTAGAATTATTTAAGCCCATTGATGAACCAATTTTAATTTTTTTGCCATTTGTTCCTTTAATTTTTATCTTATAAGTTAATGTCTTTCCAGCTTCTACTGATACTCCTTCAACCGTTGGAATAGTTGGGCTATCAGATGTATAACCTATCTCAATTGAACTATCTGATAAGGGGTAGTAATAGATTGAGTTTTTTACTGTTCTATCATTAGTATTAGTTACTGTTAAAGTGATAGTATCATTATCTGTTGTAGGAGTATAAGTTATTACTCCTGTCCCATTAATTGCTACTGAATTACTTCCGATTGCTACTGTTCCATTTAAAGTACCTGTCACTACGCTATATTGCTGCACTCCTTGAACTGTAAACCACGCATAAGAGAAATATCCTATCAGCATTAAGCCACTTACTCCAAATAAAATAAACATATAACTAATTGATATTTTTGTATCAAATAGCTTTCTAAATATTCTCATAAACTACCTCTTTCTACACAAAAAAAACAGAATAAGATTAGATTCCTATCCTGTTTTTTTACACTATTAAAGAAAGTAGGTTCTTTACTTAATAAGTACCCCCCCCCAGGTTAATTTCTGGTTAACTTGAGCTTTTAAGATATTTATCATATTACCATCTACTTTCTTTTTATTGTTCACTTAAATTTTATCATTTTTATGATATCTATACAATATCTTTATTTTCTATCTAAAATAGCATCTATTGGTTTCATTTTTGTGACTCTTTTAATTGGCATAATACTTGCAAAAATAGAAATTACTAACATAATAACTCCAACACCAATCATTTGTAAAAGACCAAAATGCATAATATCAACCTGAGTATTAAGAGTACGAATGATACCAGAGTTAACAGAAATTACTATTTCTGGAATGAATATAAATGATAGTACTAAACAAATAATCATTAGCATTAAAACTTCATAAATAAATATTTTCAAAATATCCATTCTTTTACAACCAATTGCTCTTAAGATTCCTATTTCTTTTTTGCGATATTTTATACTATTAGTTATAAAATTCATAAGTATAATAACTGAAAAAATAAAGAAGAATATCGTTCCATACTTACCAATAAGTTTAAGTAAAGCTGAAACTCCAATATTTATTATCAACTCTTTAGAATATTCACTACTTGATATTACATTACTATTAGTTATCGGATAATATTTAATTATATTCTGTAAGTCAGTGACTTTATCAACCTTGGTATATACCCTTTCTAATTTTAAATTATCAGTAATTAATTTACTCATTACTTCTTTACTGTAATAAATAAAATTAAAATCCAACTTATCATCAATAACACCTACTATGTCGTATTCAGTAAAATTTATTAAATCGTAATATAATTTATTATTATTTATACCTGATTTAACTTTCTTACCAATTATACCATTACTTTTTAAATAATTTTCTAAAAAAGCTTGTTGATTAACATTTTCTGTATTTTCTAAATACTCTTCTAATTTTTTTTCATAATCACCATTAGTAATAGCATTTAAAGTATTTAGATTTATAACTATTTCATTACTATTCAAACTATTTTTCTTAATTAAACCAGAAGATGTATAAACATCTATATCTTTATTTATATAACCAAATTCATTAATCAAATATTCTTTATCATTATAAATAATCTTTGATAAAGAGTTAGATACATTTTCTTCTTTAGTTGCTATTCTGGTTATAAAGTCATTAGTAACATATACTCGTGATAAGAAAGAATCGCCATCCTTTATTAAATCATTGTATTGTTTATCAAGAAGAGACGAATCACTATTATTACTTAAATCCCAATAAGTAGCAGTCTTAGTCTTTTTAAGCTGATCGTACTTTTCTAAATATTTACTATAATCAACTATCCCTGTTACCTTTACATACATCATATCGCCAAAATTTAAATATAAACCATCTTTTATAATCTGTTCATATGATAACGGTTTATAAACAGTACTAGTACTTGCATTTTTAGTAGTTTTACTATCTATCCCTGCATATATAATTTGGTCTGCTATAAAACTATTTATAACAATCTCATCATCGTTAACTGGCTTAGTTCCTATCAAATTATAATCGTTAAACAATTGTTCATTATATTTAACAAGTTTAATTGTTTTAGCTGTAGGAGTGTTACCAATATAGAAATAAAGCATTGCACTATCACCTGCTGCTGATGAGTAAGTCCACTCTAAATTACTAAAGTTATTAGTGACAGAATACTCTTCATTCCAAACTAGACCTGTTTTTTTATTAGCTTCAGTTACAAAGTTTTGATCTAATTCAAGTGTTTCTGGCAAAACCACTACATCGGAACCAAAAGCACTTTTCAACTGGTTTATCATTACTTTTTCATAATCAAGGTTACTTTTATACTTCGTTAGATAAACTTCTGTACTACCATTTTTCTCAAATGTTTTTAGATATGCATCATTAATATCAAAATCCAAACAAGAAATACTAGTCCAAAAGCAAATTAAACATAGAGTAATAAGTACAACTGAAAATAAAAGTCTAAATTTCTTATGAAATAAATTTCCAAGTCCCATTTTCATTGTGTAAAAGAACGGAAGTTTTGCATCTACTAACACAAATTTGCTTTTATTTTCTATTTTTTCAGTATTATCATCAGAAATAATTAAACCATCCTCTATTCTTACTGTTCTATCAGCATATTTTCTAGCAGATTCTTCATCATGAGAAACAATAACTATTAATTTATCTTTTGACAATTTTTTTAAGATTTCAAAGATTTGTCTTGAAGTTTCCTTATCTAAATTTCCTGTTGGTTCATCAGCAAGAATAATTTCTGGATTCTTAATAAGAGCTCTTGCAATAGCTATTCTTTGTTTTTGTCCTCCAGATAGCTCATTTGTTTTTCTTTTAGAAAGTCCTTCTAATTCAACTAATTTTAATACTTCACTAATTTCCTTATTACTACACTTCTTGTGTTGCAACTCCATAGCAAGCTTTATATTATCTTCAACAGTATAGTTATCAAGGAGATTATACTCTTGAAACACAAAACCCATATAAGTGTTTCGATATGCATCCCAATTTTTTTCTGTAAAAGTCTTAGTAGATTTACCATTGATAATTAAATCACCACTAGTATAATTATCTAATCCTCCCAATATATTTAGAAGTGTCGATTTACCAGAACCACTTTTTCCTAAAATAAAAGTTATTCCTCTTTCACCAAGTTTAAGATTTATTCCTTTTAACACTTCAGTTGTGACTTTTTGATTCTTATAATTTTTCTTAATATTTTTTAATTCTATCATACATTTATACTCAATAAAGATATACAAGTCATAAAGACTTAATAGTAAAGCTGTATATTTTATCCCTCTCTATAATACTCAATCTTAGTATAACATTATCTAAATAATTGTTAAAGAATGAATTATTGGAGGTTCTATTTTTAAAAATTATTATTTAAAATGAACGAATTGGTTGATGAACCTGGTCCTGGGGTAGTTTCAACTGATGATTTTAGATAAAAAGTCGAAAAAAAGTCATATTAAATATCTTCTTCATCTAGTAACGTTTCGACATCTTTAGTATCAGATATTTTCTTCCATCCAGAAGAAGTAATACCTGGCTCTATTACTATTCTGTTGACAAGTTCTTCTAGTAAAGAAGTGCCATCTCTAGGAATATTAAAAGTCGCATACATTCTAAGTTTTCCATCCTCTAAATCAGTTGTATCAACACTAACTAAACTAGCTTCCGTGTTATTAGTACTTTGACTGATTAAAGTTCTTATTAAAAATTCTTGTTCTTCATTAGTTACTACTCTAAGTCGATACTTATCAAATTGTGTTTTTTCTAAATGCTTTAAGTTAAGTTTTCTAGTAATATTTCTTAAAACAACATTAGCTAGCAGAATAAATAACGTTCCTACTAAAGCTTCAAGAAGAAAACCAGCAGCACAAAGTGTACCAATGGCAGCATCACACCACAAAGTAGCAGCAGTATCTAGTCCCTTGATATTTCCTTTATCTTTTAAAATAACACCAGCTCCTAAGAAACCAATACCTGATACAACCTGTGCTGCTATTCGTGAAACGTCTTTGGCATTAGTAAGAAGTGAAAAACTAACAAAGAGAAAAGAACCAAGACATACTAAAACATTTGTCCTTAGACCAATTACTCTTCTTCGCCATTGTCTTTCTAGACCAATTGCAAACCCTAATGCAAAAGTCACAATAATTCTTAATAAAAAATCTTGATAAACCATTTCTATTTCTCCTCTTCTTCTAAATTTTGTTTCATTAAACTTTCTACTTCTTGATAAAGTTTATTATTTGCTTCTTCTAAATCCATATCCCCTACTTTAAAAGGCGTACCATATCTAATAGTTAAATTTTTACTTCTAAATTTATAGTCACCTGTTAGGCCAAAAGGAACAATAGTAGCATTAGTCTTTTTAGCCATTGATACTGTTCCAAATTTAAATGGTAAAAGAAAAACATCTTTTGTTTTATTTCTTGTTCCTTCGGGGAAAAGACCAATAGCACCATCATTTCTTAAAACACTTAAAGCTTTTTCCGTAGCATTATGGTCTTTAATACTTCTATCAACAGGAATACAACCGACTAGTTTGAAAAACCAAGCCATTTTGCCATCAAAGTATTCTTTCTTTGCCATATAGTGAATTACTCTTTTAGTAGCCATTATAGTTAAGCATTGATCATAGACATGTTTATGGTTACCTACTATTAAGATAGGTCCTTCCTTAGGAATAACTTCTTTATTAATAATTTTCGGATTATAATAAATTCGAAATAATACACGCATAAGTGGAGTAAGTAAACGATAACCTATTTCTCCTTTAACTCTTTTCTTCTTCATCTTTTTCTTTCTTCCTTAACTTATTATTTTCTTCTTGAAGTTTTCGAAAATCGACTTTTCCAACCATGGTTCTTGGAAGAGACTTTCTAAATTCAAATTCATACACTTTAGCATAGCGTGGTAAATTCTTAGCACACAATTCTTTTAATTCTTTAACTAGTTCTTCCGTTTCCCTATAACCTTTATTTAAAACGATATAAGCTTTTGGTACTTCTTGTTTATAAGGATGAGGAATTCCTACTACACTCGATAGCATTACAGCTTGATGCTTTTCTAAAACTTCTTCGATTTGAACTGGATAAACATTATAGCCAGAAGTAACGATTAGTCTTTTTAATCTACCAGTATATTTGATAAAACCATTTTTATCCATTACACCCAAGTCACCAGAATGTAACCAGACATTACCATCGCTATGAATATGCAAGGCGGCATTAGTTTCTTTTTCATTATTATAGTAACCAAGCATTACATTTGGTCCACTGATACAAATTTCTCCTTCACTACCATAAGGGACTTCTTGATCTGAGTTATCAAAAATACCAATATATGCTCCAGGGAAAGGTATACCGATAGAACCATATTCTAAAACATTTTTAAAACCTAAACAAACAGCTGCTAAACATTCACTCATTCCATAGCCTTGAACAATTCTAGTATCAGCACCATGGTCACTTAGAAATTTATTAATCTTTTTCTCAAGACTAAGACTTAAGGTATCTCCTCCTGATATAATATATTTTATATAATTAAGTTTAATTTTGTCTTTACGGTCACTTTTCATCATTGCTTCAAATAAAGTCGGAACTCCAATCACAAACTCTGGTTTATGCCTCATCAAAATTTTATCAAATTCATCAGCTTTAAATTGTGGAATTAAAATACATTCTGCTCCCACACATAAAGGAGTATAAACACAAACACCAAGACCAAAGCCATGAAAGATAGGCATAATTGATAAGCACTTATCTCCTACCGTTAACTCATCAAAAACAATTTTAGCTTGTTCTGTTAAAGCGATAAAATTTCCATTGGATAAAACTATTGCTTTTGGAGTACCTGTTGAACCACCACTATGAAGCATAACAGCAGGTGAATTTTTACGTCCAAGAAAATGATAATCACTCTTATAATTTAAACCACTATTTAAAAATTTATCCCAAAAGATATATTTACTATTGTTTTTAGGTAATTTAGTTTTAAGACCAATCGATAAGTTATAACCAAGTTTCGTAAAGAAAGGCATAGAATCACTTGGTCTTACAATTATAACTTTATAAACATCTGTTCTTTCAATAACAGCTTTTAATTTATCATAATCCATATCAATTAGAATTAACATAACACTACCAGTATTAATAAGGTCTTCTTTGATTTCATTTTCACTTGCTAACGGATGAATCATATTAGAAATAGCCCCAATCTTATTTAAAGCTAAAAAAGAAATTATTCCCTCTGGAGTATTTGGCATACAGATAGTTACAACATCATTTTTTCTAATACCATAACTTAGAAAAGAATTAGCACATAAATCAACCTTTTCTAGTAATTCTTTATAAGTTGTCTTTGCTCCAAAATAATCAAAAGCATTCTTATTGGCATACTTTTTCATATTTCTTTTAAAATTATCATAAAGCGAAATGTCTGGAATATAAAGATTCATATCTTTCTTTTGATAGTATTTACTCCAAGGAGCATTTGGTTTCTTTTTAAAACCTAAAAATCTAAAAAATTTCATATCTAATATACTCATTTACTAACCTTCTTTCGTTTTAGTTCATTTCCAATAAAGTTCCTTAATCTATCATTTTCAAGTGTTAAGTCTTCTTTAACTTTATAAGGCGAATAAAATTCAATTACTACACTTTTTCTAAACAATTTATATTTACCCGTTATGGTAAAAGGTACTAATAAAGTATCAGTGTCTTGTGCCATTTTAACAGCACCAATTTTGAAAGGAATAGTAACTTCTTCTGTTCGATTAATGGTTCCTTCCGGGAAAATACCAATTACTTTTTCGTTAAGTAATTCCTCCTCTGCTGTCTTTAAGGCATTCTTATCGTGAATCTTTCTATTAACAGGAATAATTCCCATACTTCTAAATAAAAGGCCTTTAATTCCTTTGGCTAAACTATCTTTTGCTAAAAAGTGAATAGTTTTATTAGTAGAAGACATTAATAAAAGTGGGTCTAAATAACTAGTGTGATTACCTGCTAAGATAAAGTTAACATCTGTTGGAATAAGTTCAGTACCAATATATGTCGGACGAACAAATATTTTCATAAATACTTTTATTAATGGTCTTGTTATTCTATATAAGATTACATCTTTCATTAATTTCTTATCCTTTCATACTAATAATTATACTACAAATAATTTTAGAGTATAGAAAAAAGTAGCAATTAAAGAAATACTATTTTCGTTTTGCTACTTTTTGATAAAGTTTTAAAGCTTCTTGATTATTCTTAATAATATTTATCTCACCGATTACTTCTTGTGATAAAAGATTCTTATTATAAGTTAACATATATTCCTGTTCTTTTTTAAACTGACTCATCGCTTGCTTTTTACTAGTAAAATATGGTTGATTTAAGAAATGATTTTTACTACTTTCTGCTAGATAGTTATGAAACTTTCGCATATTAACTGCTGTTTCTAAAGCATCATAAGCACTAACTTCTCCACTTCTTAGTCTTTGAAGTAAACTATTTGTTCTTTTCTTATATCCTTTTGCTAGTCTAGTACTAATATAATTTACTAACGCTAATTCACTAAGTGAAAGGTTATCAAGTTCTTCTTTATAAGTTTCTTCATCATCATATTCCACATAAGCTAATTTAGAGTAAATTATATCAAGCATATTACTAAGTGAATGTTCACCTACAAAGGCACAATTTTTTCCATCATTCAAATTTTCTTTAATAGTATGTCTTTCAAAAGTTAACAACATCTTAGCTTGAGTCTTATTAAGATGATAATCTTTTTTAAGTCTTTTACCAATTTCCTTATTTATTTTAAATTTTAATATTTTTGAATTATTAACGCTATATTTAAGATGTATCAGTTGTGATATTGGTCTTATATTTAAATTTTCTATTTTTTGCATTTTCTAACTCCTTGCTATTAACTATTATATTTTATGTTACTACTAGTGTCAAACAAATGAGAGAAAAATTTAGTGTTCATCAATATATTCTTTTATTAATAAAGCTGTATCTTCTACTCCTAAATGATCAACATTAAGAGCTAAATCATAATTAGCCAAATTATACCAATCTCTTTCTGTATAATATTTGTAGTGTTTAGCTCGTTCATTATTAACCTTTTTAATTTCTTTAATAGCTTGGTCTTCTTTGATTCCATAGTACTTAACAGCTCGATTAACTTTATCTTGATCACTACTATATAAGAATATTTTTAATGTATCTTTATTATCTTTTAAAATATAATCAGCACATCTACCAACAATAATACAAGATTCTTTGGCTGCTAAGTCTTGAATCACTTTACTTTCAGCAATAAAGATTTTGTCATCATTATTATCGCTATATTTGAAAGATGCAAGCTTTTGGTCATTTTCACTAACATACTCTTTAGATAGACCTGTCTTCTTACTAATCATATTGATTAAATTTTTATCGTAAAATTTAAGGCCTGTTTCTTTAGCAAGTAATTCTCCAACATAATGACCACCACTACCATATTCACGAGAAATGGTAACTACTATTTTCTTACCATTATAAGTTGTGTCACTTTGTGTATCAGTGGTATCAACTAAAATATTTTTCTTAGATAATTTTCGATATTCAGAATAGAAAATAATTATTGCAATAAAGAAAGTAATTGTATCAGCGATTGGTCCAGCATTTAAAACACCATAAATTCCTTTATGTAAGTAATTAGCCATAAAACAAGCGATTGGAATAAATAAAATTATTTGTCTAATAAATGACACCATTGTAGCTTTCTTAACATTTCCTAAAGATTGCACCACAATAGAAGTTGTCATTTCTAAGAAGTTAAGTCCCATAACTAATAAGAAAGAGTGACATATTAAAACAGCAAACTCTAAAAATAATTTATAGTTAGGGTCACTATTTGCTATAAAGATACTTACCATTTGACGTGGGAATAAGTAAAAAATTATATTAAATACTAAACCTACTACCAAGTTTACTACTAAAACCTTTCTTAATGCTTCTTTAACTCTATCGTATTTACCAGCACCATAATTAAAACCAATTATTGGTTGGGCACCAATAGATATACCTAAAATAGTTGATATATAAAGACTATTTATTTTAGAAATAACTCCATACACAGATAAAGGAATATCTGCTCCATATTTAGTTGCTGCTCCATATCTAGTCATCATATTATTCATAAAGACAAATAAAGCTAATACAGTTATTTGAGTAATAAATGATGATAAACCAAGTCCTAAAGTTCTAAAGATACTCTTATCAAGTTTAAATGAGTCTTTTGTTAGTTTAACAGACTTAACCCGTTTCAAATACATAATAGCCATTACAAAGGAAACTATTTGACCGATTACTGTAGCAATAGCTCCTCCTTTTACACCCATATTAAATGTAAAGATAAAGATAGGGTCTAAAATAATATTTAAAATTGCCCCTACTACTAACAAAATCATTGAATATTTAGGGGCACCATCTGCTCTAATAATTTGGGAAAGAGCAGAATAAATTATCATAAATGGTGCTCCAAGAATGATTATTCTTCCATAATCTACGGCATATTGATAAACATTTTTCGTACAACCAAAAAAGTAAACTAATTGTGGTAATAGAAGATAAGATATAACACTTAAAACGATTGCTGAAATAATAGAGATAGTAACAGCATTGCCGATTATTTTACCTCCTTCTTCTTTTTTACCTTCTCCTAATTTTAATGATAAGTTAGCACTTGCTCCATTACCAATTAAACCGGCTACTGCATTAAAAATTATTACTAGTGGAAAAATTACATTAGTAGCAGCATTTCCTAACGTACCCACTCCTTTTCCAATAAAGATTTGATCAACAATATTATAAACTGAATTGATTAACATACTAATTACACAAGGTATGGCAAACGAAATCAATAGTTTATTAATATTTTCTTTACCAAGATCTACTTTTTTCATAAAACACCTCTTCCTTGCTTTTTTCAAGCTTTTACAATATATCATATTTAATTTTTTTTCGTAAGTAATTTTTTAATTTTTTTGTTTTTCAAAAGAAAAAAGACTAAAAATTAGCCTTTACTTATCTATTAATGTGCATACTGTATTGTTTTTTCTACTACGGCTTTTATATCTCTTTCATTAAAGGGCTTTCTAATTATATCTACTATTGGATACTCAAAAGCTTGCGCTACTAAAGCATTATCACCTACACCCGTTATGATTGAAACGGGAATAGAATCAAATAAATTATTAGTTTTAAAATATTCTAAAACCTGGAAACCATTAACATTTGGCATATTAAGATCAAGTAACATACCAACTATTTTTTGACCGTTGTTATTATTTATTAATCTTAAAGCTTCTTCACCATCCCCAGCCATTAAAACTTCGAATTGTTGATCAAAAATCTTTAAAACAAAGTTTTTAATAACGGCAGAATCATCTACTACAATAAGTGCTCTATCTTTACGAGGAGCAGTAATTGTTGTTTGTACTCCTGCATCTTCTAAACCTAAATATTGTTTAACTAGATGAACAATTCGATCTAGTTCTAGTATTAACTCATTGAAATGTTCTGTTACAAAGTAAAGATTATTTTCTTTACTAGCCATTTCGTGTTGATAAGCATAATTTGCTAAAGTATCAAAACCAAAGTATTTGGCATCACTTTTCAATCCATGAACATAGATTGAATAATTAGCCATATCTCCACTTTCTTTATATAATTTAATTTTATTTTCCTTTTCATTAATATCTGCTAAAAAGTCACTTAAGGTACTATCATAAGTTGCCATATCTCCAAATAGTTCCAAACTTTTAGCTACATTTACTCCATTACTTGTTAATAGTGTTACATCTCTCATTGTTCTTCCTCCCTTAAATACTTATCAAGTACTCTTTCTAATTCATTTCTTTGAATTGGTTTAGATAAATAATCATCAAAACCAATACTTAGATATTTTTCTTTCATTCCTGCTATTGCATTAGCAGTAAGTGCCACCGTTTTAATCTTAAAGTCTTCTTTTTCTTTTAATTTTAATAAAGTCTCTGAACCACTCATCTCTGGCATCATATCATCCATTAAAATAATATTATACGGTACGCCCATTTCTACTCTTTTAATAGCATCCATTCCACTTGATACTTCATCTATAAATACACCATAATCTTTAAGTAATCTCTCTGCTACTTTTAGATTAAGTTTATTATCATCAACTACCAGAATTCTCTTTCCTTTATAATTTCTTTTAACTGGTACTTCTTCTTTCGGTATTACTACTTCTTTAGGTTTGACATCTACTATTTTCTGATCAATAGAAACAGTAAACTTACTACCCTTTCCATAGATACTTTGAACGACCATCTCTCCATGCATTAACTCTACTAATTTTTTAGTAATAGCAAGTCCAAGACCCGTTCCTTCGATAGTTATGTTTCGCTCTTCATCAACACGTTCGAACTTTCTAAATAACTTATCAATCTTATCTCGTTCAATTCCAATTCCAGTATCTTCAACAGAGATAATCAAACGACAAATATCATTTTTTAAAATGACACTTTCTACTACAAAATCAATATATCCCTTCTCAGTATATTTTACCGCATTAGTTAATAAATTCAAAACAATTTGTTTAATTCTTGCATAATCACCATATAATGAACTTGGTAAATCTTTACTAAATCTAACTCTTAACTCGATTGGTCGCTCACTTCCAAGTCGTCCTTTAGTTAGGATGACTAATTCATTAAAGATTTTTAATGGCTCATAAGTAGTATTAACAATCTCTAGTTTATCTGCTTCTATCTTAGAAATATCTAAGATACCATTTACTATTTCCAAAAGTCCCTGACTAGCCATCATTATATCTTTGATATCTTCTTTAGCTGTTTCTGGCATTCCTTCTTCTTCCTGAAGAGCTTCTGAAAAACCAACTATAGCATTTAATGGTGTTCTAATCTCATGTGACATATTTGATAAAAACTCTGTCTTAGCATTACTTGCTCTTACAGCACTCTCTTTAGCAATATTTAACTCTTCAATTAATTTGACATCAGGGTTTTCAATCGTAAAGTACATAAGAAAGGTAACTAAAGTTTCTGAAGGAGTAATAAGTAACAAACCTGGTACATAGCTTTGTACAATAGAAGTTATAATTCCAAGAATAATATAAATCATCAAGGGCACCACTTTTTTATTTAAATTAAATGACTTATTAAGAATAGCTGTTAAAACCCAAATACTAATATAAGTAAAACTTGCAATATAAACTAAATTTACCGGTATACCAGTAATGATTGGTCCATAAGCACCTTTTGAGAAGGTGATTGGAAAAATAAGTATTGGAATTGCAAATGCAATCATAGCAGCAATCCAAAATGGTCTTGATACTTGATGATCTTTCTTCGTTATATAAATCATATAAATTGAAAAAGTACCAATCCAAACAAGTAAAAGTAATAAATAAGTCTTTAACACTAAATCACTGAAAAAAGGAATATAGTTAAGAGAAACAAAAGTACAAGCATATTCAAAAAGTAATGCAAATAAATTACTTATTACTAAAAATTGATATAATTTATTTTCAACGTTTTTAAGTCTTCTTTTACTAAAATAAACTATATTTAGTAGTATTGAAAAACAAATGGCACAAGTTGGGAAGAACAACCCTGTCGTCATTAAAAACCACTCCTATCCTTTCATCATTATAGCATTAAATCGACAAAAAAAGAAGAATTTAAATCTTCTTTGTGTACTTTTTAGCATTAGAGCTTTTAGCTATATAGTTAAGAGTAAAGGTATCCTCTAAACCTTGTTCTGTTAAACTGTTGATATCACGCTTTCCAGAACCAGTAAGTGGAAATTCATCTTTTACTGGTGAATAGTGCATTTTTTGCATTAATTCTTCTGGTACATTTGCACATAAACGTTCATTTGCTTCAACGATTGCTGATAATTTATCTTTACAAGTTGGTTGGAAAGCATAGTGAGCTACTGGTGTATCAACACCATTTTCGTCTTTAACATTAACTACTTCACAAGATAAAATATTATTACTATCTTCTTCAATTATCTCTGCTAAACTATAACTAGGAACAACACTTCCATCACTTAATTTAAAGTCATTACCAATTCTTCCATGAATAATAACGCGATTATCTCCTTTGATAGCAGCCCAAAGTTTACAGTCACCATAAACATTACCTTCACTATCGTGAATAAAAAACTTATTAGTAGCTTCTTCATTGTTATTATATTCACGCATAGTAGTTGGACCGATAGCAACAAGTCTACCTACACTACCATCAGTGATATGATTACCTTCTTCATCTAATACTGCTTGATTAAGTCCCTTAAATGGCACTAAACCATATTTCTTTGTACAAGCCAATTTACTTTTATAAGCGTGGTATAAAGAGAAATATATTCCTCCGTGTTCACAGTCACCACCACCCATTGATAAGGTAGCTGATATTGGTAATCTATCTTTACCAACGGACACTTCTTTTAAGAATTTATTGATTAACTTTTCTTCTCCTAAAGAAGTATTTTCTCCTACTGAAATAGGAATAAATAAGCCTCTTTGGTCTATATTAGGAAATTCTTTTTTATAAGATAAAGCAGCATGTATCCAAAAACTTCTCGTCGCAGCAACAGCATTCGGACGATTTATAACTAAAGAAGTATTAAAGAAGTCTCGGTCATAAATTGGTTCTAAAGCTACACTACAGCCTTGTGATAAAGGGTCAGACATACTAGTAATAACATCAGTATTTGAATAAGTTGGAATATGTGCTAGCATTCTAACATCTTTCATCTTTGGAAGTCCTGATAAGTCATAATCATGAAGTCGTCCCATAACAATCAAACTTCTATGTTGTTGCACTATTTCTTTAGGAAGTCCAACAATAGTAGAACCACTCGTATAAGTGATTAAAAAATCATCATCTAAAGTTACTTTTGCTCTTTCAACTTGTTTATTTTTACCAATAGTTAAAAATTCTCCAAATGAGATAGTATCTTCATCTTGATAAGGTTTAAAAGAATGATATTTTTTATCAAAGTCGTAAAATAAATCAACCCCATCTTTTAATGATTCACTTAATGATGACACTACTATTTTAGAGTAACCCATTTCTTTAACTATATCTTTTAATTCTAAATAATTATCATCTGTTGCAATAAAAACTTTCTTACTAGTATCTTGTAACAATTCTTTGATATAAGCTTTATCAAAATGTGATCCAAATATTTTAACTCTTGCTCCAATTAAACTAGCCGCTAGAATAGTATAAACAAATTCTGGTGTATTACTCATACAAAGCGGAATAGTATCACCTTTTTTTAAACCTAGTTCTAATAAACTAGCTGCTACTAAGTTTCTCTTACTAAACATTTCTTTATAAGTTATAACATTACCACGATAAAATAAAGCTTCTTTTTTTAGATTATCAATATTTCTAAGTTCTATTTCTCTATCCCAAGCGTGATTATGGTTTTTATTTATATCTTCAATTGCACTATTATATTTACTACTACTTTTAGCTATTTTATTACTTCTAATTTTATTAAGAATTATATTATTTTTAGTTAATTCTTTTATTTTTTCTATGTTAATTCTTACATTCATAGTTTTCCCCCCTGCTACATTTTTTCTAATTCACTAGCTAAATAAGAACGTACTTCGCCATTTTCTGTTTTCACTTGATAAAGTACTCCTATTTTTAATACAATAACACCCTTTTCTTTAGTATTTGGTATATAAACATTGTTTCCAATGTCTAAGTTATTAGTATCATCATCTTGGCTAGTATTTTTGACAATATACCCCATACTTTCCCTCCTTCTGCTACTATAACATAGAAATTTTATTAATTAAAGTTTTTTAAGTCTAAAAACAAAAAAATTTTACTTTTTTCTTCTAAGTAAAATCCTATCTTAATATTTTTTGCTTTATCTTATTTTTTTCTTTAGCTTTACTATAATAATTATTTGTCTTTTCATTCTGTTTTAAGATAATTTCAATTAATTCATTTTTAGTCAAGTTATCTAGATTAACCTTGTTTGTAGCTATTCTTGGAAAAACTTTATGATAAAAACTTACTATTTCATTATCTGTTACATCATAAAGGTTACATAGCACGATGTTATAGTTAAGTGAAATATTCATTCTGCAATTTTCCATTCTACTAACGTCAGAAGGCCATAAACCTGTTTTTTCTTTTACTTCTGTCAAAGTTAAACCTTTTTCTTTTCTTCTATTGTACCAAAAAGTACTAAGGTTATCGAATTCTTCTGTGTTCATAACTATTTCTCTTTTTTTCACCATAAAGTTTTTATCAACAATTTTTAAACTTTTATTTTTATTACGCAATGCTTCATATATTTCTACTACTTGTTCATCTGACAACTCCCAGTAACCTGCTAAACGAAAAATAGTTTCTAGTTGATAGTATGGTTTAATGCCTCGTTCAAAAGTACGCAAGCAATAAGCAGATAAACCAGTATATTTAAGTAATTCAGCTTCGTTTATTCCTCTAGATAAAATTAAGTTTTTTTTCAAAGAAGAAAAGAAATCTGATAATTCATCTAAAGCTTTAATATTTAATTCATAATCTTTTCTTGTCACTTTATCGACTTCTTCCTTTTTGTAGTACTTTTACTTTTTCACTATAAAACTTATTAGTTCTAGTGTTTTGTTTTAAAATTATCTTTCTTAATTCTTCACTAGATAATTCATCTAAATCAACTGGCTTTTTAGTATTTGTTTTTTTGGTTACTCCGTGATAAAAATCTAAAACTTGCTCATTACTAATACCATAAACTTTACATAGTGGAACAAGAACTCTTAAAGAATTAGACATTCCCATTTGTTCTGTTTCATAAATAGTTGTAACTATCACGCCAGATTTACGCTCAACATCTGCCATAGATAAACCTTGCTGTTTCCTTAGTATTTTCAGTTTTTCAGGTAGTTCTTGAAATTTAATTAAGTCAATTTGAATATTTCTTGCTTGAAAATATGGCGCCTCATCTACTATTTTTAGTTTTCTTTCTCTATCACTTAAAGTTTTATAGATTTCCACTATTTGTTCATCAGATAAATTCCAGAAACTAGCTAAGCGAAGAAAGGTTTCTAAACGAGGAAGTTTAACTTTTCCTTCTTCTATCCCCTTAATACCAGCTACTTCAGTACATAATTTAATATTCTCACAAGTTAAACCTTCTTGAATTCGTAACTTTTTAAAATAATCAACTAAGTCTTTTACGCCATTCATATTTATTGCATACTCTTTATTTACCATTTTTTACTCACCTACTTTTTCACCATAGTTTTGACTTTTTCTTTAGATTTACTATAAAACTTTCCTGTCTGAGTTTGACAGTTAAGTATTATATCAATTAATTCTTCTTTCGATAAATCATCTAAATTAACAGAACTACCTCTTTCTAAACTAGGAATAGTTCTATGATAGAATGAAATAACCTCCTCATCAGTTACACCATAAAGCTTACATAAAGGAATTATTGATAATAAACTATTGCATTTATCACTACCTTCAATATTACTAACTGACGTTTCTGGGATACCTGTAATATTACTTACTTCTAATAAAGTATAACCATTTTCTTTACGTTTCTTATAACAGAAAGCTGGTATTCTATTTAACGTTGAGGAAATTATCTCAATATTTTTATCTTTCATTTTTATATTTTTATCAATTATTTTTAATTTTTTTTCCTGATTACAAAAAGCTTTATAGATTTCTACTATTTGATCATCTGATAATTCCCAATATCCAGCTAAGCGAAAAAACATCTCCAACCGTGGCATTGATATTTTGTTTTTTTCAATCGCTCCAATAGTAGAAGGAGCAATTCCTGTATATCCAGCTAATTTTCTAATAGTTAAATCACCTTTTAAATAAAATTGATTTCTTAGATTTGTAAAGTATCTAGTTGTGTCTCTAACTGCTTCCATATTTATTGCATACTTTTCATTAGCCATTTTATCTACTCCTATCTAATATTATTTTTAATCAAAATTTTTGATTGTTCTTTATCGTTTAAACTAGGAACTGCACGATGATAAAAATCAAGCACCTGACTCTCAGTTACCCCATAAAATTTACATAATGGAATTATTGTTGTTAAATTATTTCCAGCTTGACCATTCTCTGTTTTTGAAATTGTAGAATAAGAAACACCAGTATCGAAAGCTACTTTTCTTAAATTAAATTTTAGATTTTTTCGACTGTTATACCAAAACGAAGACAAGTTATATAATTCATCTCTATTAATCCTTACTTCGATATTTTTAGCTATTAAATTCTTATCAACTATTTTTAACTTTTCTTCTCTATTACAAAAAGCTCTATAAATTTCTGCTACTTGTTCATCTGAAAGTCTCCAATAACCTATCAAACGTAAAAGTGTTTCAAACTGAGGAATATTTACTATATTTTGTTCTAAAGCTTCAATACAAGAAACAGACATATCCATATAAGAAGCTAAGTCTCTCTGCGATAAGCCTTCTGCTTGTTTTCTTAAATTTATTAAATATTTAGTTAAGTCCTTAACTGCTTCCAAATTTATTGCATACTTTTCATTAGCCATTTTATCTACTCCTATCTAATATTATTTTTAATCAAAATTTTTGATTGTTCTTTATCGTTTAAACTAGGAACTGCACGATGATAGAAATCAAGCACCTGACTCTCAGTTACGCCATAAAATTTACATAATGGAATCATAACTGATAAATTACTAATTATCTTACCTGTTTCTGCATTCGAAATTGAAGAAAGAGAAATACCAGTTTCAAATGTTACCTTTCTTATATTAAGTTTTAGATTCTTTCGACTGTTATACCAAAATGAAGACAAATTATACAATTCATCTCTATTAATTTTTACCTTAGTAGATTTTACTATTATATTCTTGTCAACAATTTTTAACTTCTCTCCTTGATTACAAAAAGCCTTATAAATTTCTGCTACTTGTTCATCTGAAAGTTTCCAATAACCTATCAAACGCAAAAGTGTTTCAAACTGAGGAATACTTGCTGTATTTTTTTCTAAATATTCAACACAAGAATGAGACATATCCATATAAAAAGCTAACTTTGTTCGAGATAAATGTCCTGCTTGTTTTCTCAAATTTATTAAGTATTTAGTTAAATCTATTACCGACTCTTTGTTCATTGCATATTTATCATTAACCATATTATCACTCCTCTAAAACATTATCTTTTATTTAAGTTTTTTTGGTTTTCTTTGATAATATTCTTGCTATAATACTTATCTGGTTGAACTTTATTTTCAAGAATTATATTAACTAGTTCTTCTTTAGTTAAATTATCTAAGTTAACCATTTCATCCCTTTTTAAACTTGAAATTGTGCGGTGATAAAGGCTAAGTACTTGGTCATCTTGCACTTCATAAAGTTTGCAAAGAGGAATTAAAGTACTAAGAGTATTATTTATTTCACCAAGTTCTAATTTACTAACTGTTGATTGAGGTATTCCTGTTATCTTAGAAACTTTACTTAGAGTAAATCCATATAAATTTCTTTTCTCATTCCAAAATGCTGGTAAAATAGTTAGTTCACTTTTTCTAATATGTACTGTTTCCTGACTAATAGTTGGGTTTTCATCTACTATTCGTAGTTTTTTATTTTTATCACAAAATGAATGATAAATCTCGATTATCTGCTCATCTGAAAAACCCCAATAGCCAGTTAAAGATATAAAGGTTGTTAAACGGGGAATTTTTATTGAATTGTTTTCTATATTTCTAAGACTAATAGGAGTTAGCATTGTATAATCAGCTAATTTATTAATAGTTAAGCCCCTAGATTGACAAAATCTTCGGCGTAAATCAGTTAAATATTTAGTCAAAGCTTTTACTGCTTCCATATTTATGAAATAGTTTTCATTTATCATAATGTATCCCCCTTTTTTGCATTACTTATACTATGACATTTACTAATTTCTGTCAAGAAAAAAAGATAAGAAATTCTTATCCAATTTTCACTATTCATTAGCTTTTAAACTTGAAACCATATCAATATTATTTACTCTTTTAGAAAGATGTCTAGAAACTAAATAGGATACTAAGTAAGTCCCAAAAGCTGCTAAGAAATAGGTCCATAACTCAATATGAACACCAAAGTCATAGTTTTCATCTAAACAAACTTTAAATAGGTAAGAAGTAAGAAAGTAACCAGCTGGAAGACCAATAATTATTGAAAGAATGGTTATAAAACTATTTTGTAAAGAGAAAATCTTTCTAATCTTTTCTTTAATTGATGAAAAGGAAAAATTACCTGCTGATTTATATAGCTTTTTTAAAGAGATAATCGAGATGAATAAAAAGCAACACACTTCTTCAAAAAGAGCTCATCAAGAATTAACAGCAATGGAACATTTAGATACTGATATTGAAAAAATATTTGAAGAAAAAGAAGTAACATTTTCCGACCGGTTATATAATTTATTTAGTAATAACGGTTACAATAATCTTTATCTAAGAGAAAAAATGCATATTATTGTTAATCTAATTGATAACTTAGCGCACGAAGAAGCTTATCGCAAGCACAGTAATTTCGATTATAAAGAAATTGAAGATATCGTTATTAAAATGATTTTAGACATATTAAAAGATAGCAATTAGTTCTTGCTATCTTCTTTTATTGTTTCTTTTAAAATAGAACCAGCTGTTACTAAGTTTTGTAAATCACTAGGAACTATTATTTTAGTAGCTGTTCCATTCGCAACATTTACCATTGCTTCATAACTTCTTAATTTTAGTACTGCTTCATCAGCTTTGGCTGCTTTGATTAGTTTGATTCCTTCTGCTTCGGCTTCTTTTACTTTCATGATAGCTTCAGCTCTTCCGCTTGCTTCTCTAATTTGAGCTTCTTTTTTAGCTTCAGCTCTTAAAATAGTACTTTCCTTTTCTCCTTCAGCAATTAATACAGCTGCTTTCTTTTCACCTTCTGCTTGAAGAATTTTCTCACGGCGTTCACGTTCTGCACGCATTTGTTTCTCCATTGCTTCTTGAATATCTCTTGGAGGAATAATATTTTTAACTTCTACTCTGTTTACCTTTATTCCCCAAGGGTCAGTTGCTTCATCAAGAATAGAACGCATTTTAGAATTGATTATGTCACGTGATGTTAAAGTTTGATCAAGTTCTAATTCACCAATGATATTTCTAAGAGTTGTTGCTGTTAAGTTTTCAATTGCATTAATTGGATTTTCTACTCCATAAGTATATAGTTTTGAATCAGTTATTTGAAAATAAACAACTGTATCTATCTGCATTGTTACATTATCTTTTGTAATAACTGGTTGAGGAGCAAAATCTTTTACGATTTCTTTTAAAGTAACGGTATTAGCCACTCTATCTACAAAAGGCACTACATAATGCGGACCAGTACCTAAAGTTTGGTGATAAGTACCAAGTCTTTCAATCACCTTTGCTTCTGATTGTGGTATTACTTTAACTCCAAGTACCACAATTGCTATAATAATTATTAAAATAAGCCATAACATAAATTAAATCACTCTTCTTTCTCTTCTACCTTTAGTTTTACTCCACTAATAGATAGTATTTTTACTTTTTTATCTTTTGATATTTCTCTATCACTATAAGCACTCCATCTTTTCCCAAGAACTTTCACTTCTCCTATCTTATCTTTAGCAATAGGTTCAGTAACAACACCAGTTTTACCTATTACTTGGTCAAGATTAGTAGCTACTACCTTTTTTACTTTTAGTTTTTTGACTACTGGTTTAGTTATTAATAAGAGTAGTAATGATACTAATGTAAAAACTGCTAGTAATATTACTGTATCAGTAGTATATAAACTAACTAGTGAAGTTACCAATGCACCAAAAGCAAACCAAATTGTTACTAAATTAACAGTTATAAGTTCTATTATTACTAGGATGATAAAGAAAATCAACCATGCCTCTGTCACTTCTTCCTCCTTTACTAAAGGATACTATAAAAATTAGAAAAATACTACTAAAAATTGATACTTTATCACAAAAAAACAAAAGACTAGAGTTTACTCTCTAATCTACTTTTTTAAGTTCCATATAACGGCTGGAATCACCACTTTTTTAGTTACCACTTTCGGCTGGTTTCACTCGCTTTTTTTACTACTCAAGTAACAAATATTATTATATATTTTTGTAATAATTAGTCAACTATCATTTTCACTAATTATTCACACTAAACTACTTGTGAAAGATTAAGAAAGAATGCTACAAATAACCAAAGTATATATGGTATCAATAAATAAGCAGCTATTTTATTCTTTTTATAAAACTTACTTATCATATAAATAACAATTACTATTAAAAGAATCAATTCTAATAATGCTAGAAATTTTAAATTCAAAAGAAAGAAGATTATCGGCCATAAGTAATTAACAAATAAATTAATTTTATAAATATTAGTTAATTCTTTATAATTTCTTACTAGATAACTTGCTATTCCCATTAATATATAAAGAATTGACCATACTATTGGAAAAACATAACTAGGTATAAATCCATCATAACTTTTAGTAGCATCTTTTATTAAGAAACCTACTATTCCTCCAAGTAGTAATGGAACAATTATAGAAATAGCTAGTTGCTTTTTATCTATTTTTTTCATATTAATCACATTAATATTATACTTAATATATTGTATTTTATTCATAATGATAAGTATTTAATCAATAACATTAAATTTAATACCAACTATTTTACTAGCAATTACTTTTTCTTCACCAAAGATATTATAAAAGGCGTTAACAAACTCTTCTTTATTAGCAAAAGATATGTTTGATTCCAAATATTCCTTATTATTCCATAGTTCATCTAAGTCATCAAAAACAATTTTATCAATCACTATAACTTTAAGATTCAACATCTCATCATTAAGCACACTGAAGTTAATTATGTCTCCAATTTTTATTTTATCTGATTTATCATTTAATAATCTAAATTCTATCGTTTTCCTACCAGATAGTATTTCATCATAAACTTCTTTATATATTTTATATTCAATCATTTTATTCTCCCCTATTTATATTTTTTTCACAAATTGTTTTGTCCTAATTGGTGTTTCTTTAATAGATTCTCTTTTTAATTTACCTTTCACATTATAAATTTTTGAATTATCTCTTCGCTCTTCTGCTTGTTCAATCATATATTCTAATAATTTAGTTCCATTTTCTTCTGTGAATGGGATGTTAGCCTTAGAACTATCTAAAAAGGTAACTTCTATCTCATCATCAGAAATTTCATAGTGTGAGACTAATTCTCCCAAATCTGCTCCTCTATAACCAAATTTCATCTATTTTCCCCCCAAACTAGTAGCTTAATATATTATCATATATTACTCATTTTTTAATCTATTTTTTATTAATTTGACTTACAAATCACTTTTTTGACAAGAAAAATTCTTATCACATCATTCTTATAAATTTGGAATCTAAGATAGAATATAAATAACAAGTAACAGGTAAAGAAAGTTTCTTTTCTATTACTTTCTTATAACCCGTTAACTGTTTCAAATAAGCTTTATCAGTAACATTTCTTAATTTATAATCAACTATTATAGCAGAAGTGTTACCTATCAATAATAAATCAATCTTACCATGTAATTTAGTATTATCTTCATAAGTAATAAATTCATATTCTTTTAATATTTTCATATCACTACAATCTTTAAAGAAATCTTGTTCTAGAAAAGCTGTTAAAAGTTTTTCTTCTTTTAGACTAATATTCTTTGGTAATATCTTATTTTTAATATCTAATCTTTCAAAAAGTTCATGAATATGAGTTCCATATTCCATCGCTTGTAATTCTTCTTCTGTTCGTTTAGTAACTGTCTCTTTAGAAAACTTAGCTTGTTCTTCTTCACAGATTTGATAGTTAGATTTAATAAATGTTATCGGTGATAATTCTCCTTTAGCTTCTTTAACTATCTCTTTACGATTCAAATAAGCTTTACTAATATCTGGTATTTCACTAATATTAGTAACATTACTACTAAACTCTTCTAAAACACTTATCATCATATCCATAAAAGAGCGATAACCAAGTCTTTCTTCACAGGAAACGATATCTTTCATCTCTTTTATTTCTTCTTGCTCTGGCATAACAATAATTATCTTTTCTCTAGCACGTGTTAATGCTACATAAAATAGTCTTATTTTTTCACTAATATCTTCCTGTCTATTTTTAGCAACAACTAATCTTTTCGTTATTAAATCTGTATCTTTTTCTATATCTGGTATAACAATACCATAATTTCTATCAAAGAAAACTGTTTCTTTATTATCAGAATCATTAAACTTCTTAGAAAAACCAGCAAAATAACATAGTGGATATTCAAGTCCTTTAGAAGTATGAATCGTCATTACTTTAACACTATTACTATCACTCTTAGATAAAGATAATTTAACTTCTAATTCCGTATTACATAAGCTCTCTAAATAATCAGTAACTTCTAGTAAATCTTTATTTTTCTTTTCTAAATTACTAATCATTTTATAGAAGTATTCAAGTCTTGATCGGTAAACAGCTACCTTACCAATTTTAGTTAGCTTATTGGTATAGTCAGTTATTTCTAATATTTTATTAAAGTAACTAATAGGAGAAAGTATCTCATAGTCTTTAACAAGTTTAGAAAAGTCTTTATATAACTTACTATCTCTATACTTATTTTCCATTATTGTATGATAAATATCAACATCATCCATACTATATAAGAAACTTCTAGCAAGAGAGACATAAGTAAGTTTAAATAAAGTGTCATATTCATTTAAGTATATTTTCTTACCAAGTAAAAATAAATTTTTAACTATCTCTAAGTCATAAGAAGCCTTAGCATTTTCACTCTGCCATAAAGTAATTGGTATTCCTAAATATTCAAATACTTGTTTATATAAAGTAAAGTCAGTTGATCTATCAAGTAAGATAGCAATGTCTTGATAATCTACTTCTCTTAATACTTCTTTATCTTTATCAAAGACCAATCTTTTTGAAGCTATTTGTTTTTTAATATCACTTGCTATTAAGAAAGCTTCTTTCTCTCTTGTTTCAAAAGTCTTATCTTCATTATTATATGTTAATATCTCCATATCACAATTATCATCAACTTTAGCAGCATTTTCATAAGTTAAGTTACCAAATATCATCGCATGTCCATCAAGATAATTAGCTCCTCCGATATCTTGATCCATTATATGACAAAATAAATTATTAATAGTATCAATTACTTCTCTTCTACTTCGAAAGTTCTTTGATAAATCAATTACTGTTCCACCATTATGGACTTTATAATTATCATACTTTTCCTGAAATAACATCGGATTAGCATTACGGAAACGATAAATCGACTGTTTAATATCTCCAACCATATAGACATTATTTTTAGCTATATAAGAAATAAACGTTTCTTGAATATCATTAGTATCTTGATATTCATCTATTAATATTTCTTGATAACTATTCTTTAACTCTTCCCTTACTTCCTCATAGTCTTTAACTAGTTTAATAGCTAGTTTTTCAATATCTAAAAAAGTATAAGCATTTTCACCCGTCTTAAACTCCCAAATCTTCTTTCGCAGTTTATTAATTATTTCTAAAAGCATAGAAACATAAGGATAAGTATTCTCTAAAGATTTAATATAATCAGCTTCTTCATCATAAATCATTAAATTCTTTAACTCTTCTTGTTTTTCATTAATAGTTTTCTTTAGATTTTTAACCTCTTCTTCACTACCTCTTGGTAAGTTAGGTATTTTAAATTCTAAGTTTTCTTTTATCTCTTTATAACTCTGACTATTAAGGTAACCACTAGTAATATCAATTACTTTAGCATGATACTTATCATCAATCATTCTTAGGAAATCATTAATTAATTCTCTTAAGTAACTATCCTTTTCATCAATCAATTTCAAGTATTCATTAAGATACTTTTCAAGACTTTCTTTTTTATAATAATTATCTAAGTAACTATCTAAATAAGAGTCAAGATCAAGCACTAATTCTAAGGAAGCAAGCATTTTCTTAATTTTAGTTTTTATCTCTTTATCATCTTTAAAGGTAAAAGCATCTAAGAAATGATAAAATCTCTCATCTTTATTATCATAATATTCTTTAAAGATTTCATCTATTATTTCATCTTCTTTTAAAGATAAAATAACATCATCCATTACTTCTAAGTTACGAGAAATATTTAAATTATCAGCATATTTTTTAACTATCGCCATAGAATACGCATCAAAAGTAGTAATAAAACTGCTATCTAGCAATTCTAACTGACTAGTAAGATTAGCTTTTCTTAGTTTCTTTCTAATACGTTCTTTCATCTCACTAGCTGCTTTTTTCGTAAATGTTAAGATTAGGAGTTGATTAACTGGTACACCTTCCATTACTTTTCTTAATACACGCTCTGATAAGACAGCTGTTTTTCCACTTCCTGCTCCAGCACTTACTAAGATATTTTCTCCTTCTAAATCAATCGCTCTTTGTTGTTCTTCTGTAAATTTAGGCATCAGTTTTCACCTCTTCTTCTTTTTTCTCAATAATTACTTCATCTTTCTTTTCATGATAACAAACAGAAGCAAATGGACAATACATACAACTTATATTTATTTTATTTTCAATCTTTGGACTAATACTATAATTACAGGTTCTAATACCTCTAGCAAAAGATAGTATCGTTTTTTCGATTCTTTCGAACATTTCTTGCTTTTCTTCTTCTGTTATCGTTTTTAAATATCTTGATAAAGTTCCTTGTTTAGTAACTGATAAGTTTTTAATCCAGTTACTCTTTTCGTATTCTTCATCTAATAATTCCAAAGTAGTCATATCATCAGCTACCATTCCAAACACCTTCAAGCTTTTCTTTCGCTCTTCTATATCATTATTTTTAACTAACAACATCTGATAGAATAAACCAGCTAATTCCATCTTCTTATTTTGATTACTCTTTTCTAATAGATAAGCATAAATAGGAAGTTGAAGATGTAAGCCATAATCTAAATAATCAAGATTAAAACTTATCTTACCTGTCTTATAATCAAAAATAGCATAATAAGTATTACCATCTTTTTCTCTTAATAATATCTTATCAATAAATCCTTTAATCTTAACATCATCACTAAGTTGCAACTCTATTCTTTTTTCAAGTAATGGCATAGTAAGTCCAGAATGAAATTCCATTTCTTTATTCCAATCAATAACTAGCTTAAGTTCATCTTTTAATTTACTAATAAAGTATTCTTCTTTACTATCCCATTCTAGTTTATTTTTTTGATAAGTAAAGCTCTTCTCAAAATCAAAGTTATCTTTATAAGATGATGATAATACCGCATGATAAACAATTCCTAATTTCTGAGAGAAACTTTCTTCAAACTCATCTAGTTTCAAGATATATTTTAGATAATACTTAAATGGACATAAAGCGTAATCGTCAATGCTAGAATAAGACAAAACTAATTCTTCTTTTGGTATATTAAAGCTAGTAAAGTCGTGTTCATATGTTTCGTAGTCAAAAAAGTGATAGCTTGAAAATAACAAATCTAAATCTTTACCCTTTTCACCATACATATAGTAATTATCAAGTAATTCCCCTAGATACTTTCGATTATATTTATCACTATACTTATCAAGATAAGTATCATCATATTTAGTAACAACATTATACTCAGAAAAGATAGATGATGCTAGCCACTCATCTTGTAATGTCGATAAAGCATAACTACAAGTAAAATTCTTAACAGTAGATAAGGAATATAGAAAAGAAAACTTACTATTCTTATTTTTTTCCATACTAGTTATTAAACCAAGACTCTTCTTTTGCTTATCAGATAAATAATCATCATCTTTATATATCTTCGGATATTTATTTTGTACTAATGATATAAGAAATAGATAATCATCATCATTAAGAAGATAAGGTACTTCAAAGACTTCTTCTAAGAAGTTAACACTATCAATCTCTCTTTTACAAGGTACTTTAACTTTCTCTAATTCATTTTCTAACAGTAAATCATAGTATTTACTATCTTCAAAGCAAGACAAGTCTTCTTCTATTTTAATTATTCTTTTTAATAAATCAACATCTTTAATAATAGTATTATCTTTACTATTTAAATATTTCTTTCCTGTAATAGTAGTTAAAAAAGAAATACTTTCTTCTTGATAAGGTATATCAAAATCTTTAAATATATCTTCTATTAAAAACTTACTATCATCATCTACCCCAGCAATATAAATATTACTATAAGGAATATTTTTTTCATTTAACTCTCTTATTCTAAGAGCTAAAGCTACTATTTCTTCCTTTTTAGTCTTATACTCATACACTTCTTTAATATTACACTTTTCTTCCCCTATTATTACTCTAGCATTAAGCTTTTTAAATATATCTAGTAAATAATCATCAAGAAAAGGATAACCCATCACAATTATTTCTTTATCAGTCAAATAAGTATAATCATTAATATCAACAAATAAATTATTATCTATTAATAACTGTTTTCTTTCTTTTAAAAAATTTAATTTCTTAGAACTATATTCTTTATTAATATCAATACTAGGTAATACTTTTAGATAAGAGTTAATAATATCTAAACTATCACCTAATTCCAGTAGATAAACAATAGCTTCCTTCTTTATCTTACAAATATACTTTTCCATAAACTCATCTAACGTATCAAAATGTATATCATAAATATTATCTATTAAAGATATCTTCTCTAATATAGATTCTTTTAATTTATTAGGTACTATATAATATAAATTATCACTAAACTTCATAGTCATTTCCTTTCTAATCAAGTAGATAATTCAATTATATTTCATAGAACAAATATTCGTCAATATATTTTTTAGAAAAAAAGAAAAAAGGTCCAATCTTTGACCTTAATCTCTACCCCAATATAAATGGATCAGTAGAACTACCTGTTCCTCCCATTATCTTAATTGTGGATTTTAGATAAACGGTTGGATAAACGTTCATTTCATAATTTGTATTATAATAACTAAAATAGCCTAAATAATTCATACCAAAAAGGTTTTGAGCAGATGATGTTTGATGTGTAATCATTCCCATTGACATTTTTAATAGCCAGTCATTATTTTTACAATCACTATCCCAATTATAAATTTCCTTTAACATACAATTATTTTTATTCACACTATTTCCTCCACTTGTTGCATAACCATAGTCGCTTGGATAAATTAGTCCTATTTTTCCTATCCAGTTTGT
The DNA here is from genome assembly GCA_934130405.1 of uncultured Bacilli bacterium. Classification (GTDB taxonomy): domain Bacteria; phylum Bacillota_I; class Bacilli_A; order RF39; family UBA660; genus Onthousia. The sequence continues at coordinate 105,568 of CAKOXX010000001.1, forward strand.
ACTGTAGATATTACTGTTAAATACTGATGTTCCTCTCTCATATTTATAAAAATGCAATGTTAAACCATTGGATGATTCCATAAAATCACCAACTCCTCCTAAATACCACTTAGCATCCGCCATCATTTCTTTAGCAATATCCTTTAAACTATTGTAATAATTATTATTTAAAATGCTAGATACTGTTGATGAGTTCCAACTACTTGTATTGAATGCATATGAACCGCTATATTCATTTCTCATAATTTTAAGCCTTTTTTCTTTTTTTCCAGTACCGTCATCTGTATCAAATACTCCGATAATCCGCCATAACTCATCATTGAATTTTACATAGTTATTTGGGTTTTTACCTATGTAGCGATAATCAGTTGTTGCTCCTAATTGTTCGGTTTCTTCATGTGAAAATGTCCACATTTGATTCTTTTGATCATCTGTTGCTGTATTATAATCTAAATCTTCTGGATTAGCTTTTGCTACCAAAGTTTCTGCTCCAGTTGGATTACTTAATAAAGAAAATTCTGTTGTTCCACTAGGTAGGGTTAAATTAGAATTATTTAATCCCATTGATGAACCTATTTTAATTTGTTTTCCTTTTGCATTATTTATTTTTATTTTATAAGTTAATGTTTTATTTTGATCTACTGATACTCCTATAGTTGATGGTACTGTTGGACTATCAGAAGTATATCCTATTTCGATAGGAGTGTCAGATAGATTATAGTAATAGATTGAGTTTTTAACTGTCCTATCATTTGTATTTGTTACTGTTAAAGTGATAGTGTCACTATCTGTTGTTGGTGTATAAGTTATTACTCCTTGACCATTAATTGCTACAGAGCTCGTTCCGATTGCTACTGTTCCATTTAAGTTACCTGTTACCACACTATATTGTTGTACTCCTTGAACCGTAAACCAAGCATAGGAAAAATAACCTGCTAACATCAAAGCACTTACTCCAAATAAAATAAACATGTAACTAGTTGATACTCTTGTATTAAAAAGCTTATCTATTAATTTTTTCATCTGATTAAACACTCCTTCTATCTTAGTATTAAACAAAAAAGATAGTTTTATACCTTGCTAGATATTCTGTATCTTTAAAACATTACAAAAGAAAGTAGACTTACTACTTCTTAAATTGACATTCAATTTCTGACAGTTATTTTCTACTACTACCATTAACTGTCCCTACCTTTCTTATTGTTTTACTATCAGTATTCTTGACATCTTAATGATATCATAATCCTTGACATTTAACAATAAGAAAAAAGCCGTATGATAAATACGGACTTATAATAATTCTTTAAATTTCTCAATTCACTTAAACCAGTAACTAATTCATTTTTAAAATCCGAAGTTCTTGAATAAGTATTAGATCTAATTTTTTTCATTAGACTTTTGTCTGATAGCTTGTAGCATTACTTTAACTTCAATTGGAGAATGGACACATTCATCTACTTAATAATATCTATTAAAGATATCTTCTCTAATATAGATTCTTTTAATTTATTAGGTACTATATATAACTTATCATTAAACTTCATAGTCATTTTCTTTCCAATTAAGTAGATAATTTAATTATATTTCATAGAGCAAATATTTCTAATACATTTTTTAGGAAAAAGAAAAAAGGTCCGATCTTTGACCTAAATGTGTCAGTAGACTACCTGTTCCTGAAGTTACCTTCATTGCGAACTTTCACCGATTAACTAAACGACATGCCCGTCGCACCACCAAATAAAATTTAAACTACAACCAGTTCTTCTTCTAATAATTCGATGATTAAATCAATAGAATTCATAACATCATCATAATCTATATTTTCTACATAGGATTTTTTATTTTTGTAGTTTTTGAAATTTTGTTTCAATTTATCACTTTCTTTAATTAAATCAAAAGTTTTTACAATTTTTTCTACGTCATAATTTGTTTCTCTTCTTTTAAAAGTATTCTTTATCGCCTTTACTAAAGTAGATTTATTTAATTCAACATAAAATCTAGTTAAAAGTATATATAAATCATAAAAATCTTTTGCTCTTGTATTCATAATATTATCAGTTATAAAAGTTTCAAATTTTTCCGCAATTATAGTTTCTTTATTAAAAGCCATGATATTAATGTAAGAATCGTCAAACATACATTTATACTTAAATTCTAATTCTCTTGGAGTAATTGGATCTCCTACTGTAATGTCAATTGATAGTGGTACTTGTAGATGTTCTTTAAATCCTATTAAGCTGACTTTTAATCCACCATATTTATCTATCAATCTTATTTCTTTTGTATTTTTAATTTTAAAATTAATATCATCTTCACAATCAATAGAAATTATTTCATTGATAATATTCTCTAATTGTTTTGTATCCAATGGTAAACCTTTTATCATTGTATCCATATCTTGAGTAGTTCTACGTTCATCTCCAAATATTGAAGATAGTAAAAGTCCACCCTTTAGAATAAAATTGTTTTTATACTTACTTTTTGATATACGATATAATAATCTTTCAAAAAAATACATTTGCATTATATCTTGAGGTTCTAAATTATTCTCATGTGCTTTAGTTTTAATTTTTATTTTTAAATTTTCTGCATCTAACACTACATTAACACCTCCAAATACTTATTTATATCATCTTCGACATTAAACTTTTTAGCATATTCCATAAGTCTTGGTAAATCTCTTTCCTTTTTATTATTTAAATACTCAGTAATAGCATATTTTATAATTTCAATATCTTGATTATCCTTATCTCTTAATAAATCACATATACATCTTTCTGCATTATAACAAAGAATATTTTGTCCTTGTGGACTTTTAATAGTCATTCTTCCTATTCCAAATATTTCATTTTTTACATAATGTAATTTAACATTATTACATTTTTTTAAGCTTCCATTATATCCTCTATTTACTGTAATATGATATGTGCTTGGTACAGTTTCACATAAATTTAAAAAGTATAAAGCAGTTTCATACGAAAATACGGCATTATTTCCATAAGTTAAATTAAAATATTCATCACCCCAAGTAGAAGGTAGTACATATAAACCATTTTTTACTCTTTCTAATTTTCCTTTATTAACAAGTCTAGTTAAAAATACTCTGTTAATATCATTTTGAGCAATTTTTTTAGTTGTAATAACTCCATTATTATCTTCTATAAGTTTTAAAATTTGTTCTTCTTTACTCATATATATCAGTTCCTTTCTACATGCAATTATAACATATATGTATGTTATTTGGAACATATATATATTATTTTCTTTAAATTTTACAATTCCATTTGTCCCTCTCCACCACCATATGTACTGTTCAATATATGGTGGTTCAATTTATATTGCATTATGTACTTATATTTTTTTAGTATACAGTATTTACTTCTATTCTGACATTTCACAATAAGAAAAAAATCCGTAAAATACGGACTTATAATAATTCTTTAAAGTTCTCAATTAAATGTGCTACTGTTGCACAACCCATGAATGCTACTACACCATCTTTATCTTTTAATACTTTAGAAATAGATTCTTCATCTACTAATTCACTATTAGGAATTAACTTGATTATATCATCTGATGATATAGGTGGATAATCTTCTTTTCTCTCACGATCACATTTTATAGGTGTTAAATAAACTTTATCAGCTTCACTTAAAGCAGTAGCAAATTCATTTTTGAAAGCCGAAGTTCTTGAATAAGTATTAGGTCTAAAAACAACAGTTAATTTTTTATCAGGATATTTTTGTCTGATAGCTTGTAAAGTTACTTTAACTTCAGTTGGATGATGTGCATAATCATCTACTATAATAGTATCTTTTACTTGTTCAATAGCAAAACGTCTTGCAGCATTCTTAAAGTTTTCTAATAACTTTTTAATCTTTTCACTAGTTAAACCATTTCTTAAAGCTACAATAACACTTGCTACAGTATTCATTACCATATGATGTCCATAAAGAGGAACAAAGAAATTAGAAATCAACTTATCTTTTTCATATAAATCAAAAGATGAACCTTCACTATCAAGTTTAATATTCTTAATGATATAATCATTGTTTTCCTTCTCACCATAGAAAATAACTTCATTATTAAACTTAATTTGTCTTATATTTTCATCATCACCATTCGCTACTACTAATTCTGCTTTATTAGCAAATTTCTCAAAAGTAGCTATAGTATCAACTATGTCTTTATATATTTCTGTATGTTCTAACTCAACACAAGTGATAACCGCCGTCTTTGGATGATATGCCAAGAAATGACGATTAAATTCATCTGATTCAATTACTAATAGCTTATTCTTTAAATCAATATGACCTTGACCATCACCGATAAAATAGTTACACCCAATACTTCCTTCAAATAAGTGTTTTAATAAAGAGGTAGTAGTTGTTTTACCATGAGTTCCACAAACAGAAATAGTATCAAACTTAGCAGTAATTTCTCCAACCACTTCATTGTAAGGTTTAAAAGTGAGACCTAGTTCTTTAATTCTTTTAATCTCTCTATGATCATCACTAAAAGCTTTAGAAGCTGTTACAATTGTATCTTTATCAAGAGGATGAGTTGAATCATAGAATATCTCTATTCCACGTTCTCTTAATCCTTTTTCTGTAAATTTATAATCCTTTGCATCATCATATCCTGAAACAGTATTTCCCATATCATAAAGCATTGAAGCTAGAGTAGCCATTCCTGTTCCTTTAATACCAATGCAATAATATTTCACACTAATCACTTCTTTCTACCAATATTATATACTATTACTTTACTTTTTTAAACGTTTTCTTTACACAATTTTACTTTAATAGTATAGTATTATCGGTGAATAAAAATGAATGAATTATATAACTCTTGTGAATTATGTCCAAGAAAATGTCATATCAACAGAAATATTAACAAAGGAATTTGTTCTAATACTAGCACCTTAAAAGTAGCAAGAAGTGCCCTTCACTATTTTGAAGAGCCGTCTATTTCTGGTACTAATGGAAGTGGTACTATCTTTTTTAGTGGTTGTAATCTAAAGTGTTGTTACTGTCAAAATAAAGAAATATCTAATGATAACTTTGGTATTAATATCTCCGTTGAAAGACTAAGTGAATTAATGTTAGAACTACAAGCAAAGAATGCTAATAATATTAATTTAGTAACTCCTACTCACTTTGTACCAAGTATTATTGAAGCGATTAAACTAGCTAGAAAAAAGGGGCTTTCTATTCCTATCGTTTATAATACTAGTGGATATGAAAGTGTGGCTACTATTAAATTACTAGCTGGTTATGTCGATATATATTTAACAGATTTTAAGTATTTTGATAACAAGTTAGGAGAAGATTTATCAAAAGTTAAAAACTATTTTGAAATTGCTAGTCTTGCCCTTGAGGAAATGTATAAACAAGTAGGAAAAAATAAATTTGCTAGTAATGGTATGATGACGAAAGGTATCATCGTAAGATGCTTAGTCCTGCCAACTAAAGGTACTGATACTAAGAAAATAATTAGTTATCTCTACAAAAAATACCAAGATAATATCTATCTTAGTATTATGAATCAGTATACACCTGTTAATCACAGTGACACTTTTACCTTTCTAAATGACAAAGTTAGTGATAGCGAATATGACGATATCATTAACTATGCCTTAGACTTAGGAGTTAAAAATGCTTATATCCAAGAAGGAGAAACCCAAGATGAGTCTTTTATTCCTCCTTTTAATCTTGAAGGGCTTTAATTTTATCACGTTCTACTTTAGAATAAATACAACCACAATAATCTTGTCTATATAAATGGTATATATTAGATAGTTCTATACTTCTTTTATAGCCATTTTTCTTTTTGAAATCAGCATATAAATAGTTGATATTGTATTTATTAGCTAACTCTTCTCCTATTTCATTTAACCATTTACTATTCTTATAAGGACTTATTGATAAAGTAGTTGTAAAATAATCAAAGTTATTTTCTTTAGCAAGCATAGCAGTCTTTTCAAGTCTTAATTTATAACACTTATAACAGCGAATATCGCCTTCTTTTTTATCTTCTAGTCCTAAAGCCATTTCAATAAATTTTTCTTTATCATAATCACAATCCATAATTTCAATCTGATAATTAACATCTTTAATAAGTCTTTTTAATTCTTCTTTTCTTTTAAGATATTCTTCATAATCAGTTATATTCGGATTATAAAAAAGAATTGTTATAGAAAAGTATTTACTAATTCGTTCTAAAACTGCTGATGAACAGGGAGCACAACAAGAATGTAATAATAAAGTTGGTTTATGGTTTAAATCAATACTATTTAATATTTTTTCACATTCTAAATTATAATTCATTTTAATTCCATCTTTCTTTAACTAATAATTTTGCAACATCATGTTGCATTTTTTTAATTAATAAATCCATTATTTCGTTCTTTAACTAATACTTTTTGATAGTTATTATTAATATTTTCTACATATTGCCCATTTTGAGCTTTAAAAAAGTTAATTAAATTAAGATTATTTTGAATAGTATGTGTAACTTTATTATATTTACTTATAAATTCTCTTTGTCTTTTAACGGACATTGCAGAAGTTTCTGTAATTGGTTTTCTTCCTTCATAATATGAAGAATAGTTATATAAAAAGTTTCTATTTTCTTCTATAAGTTTTGGCCAGAAGTGATTTAAAAATCCTTCTTCATTATAAGAAAGTAAAGTACCATCACTCTCATAAAGTGGTTCTATAAAAAACTTATCAGCACCAATTGTAACATAATTAGCAGCATGATTCTCACCTAATCTCTTATGATGAAACTCACTCAAAAACATCTTTATCCTAGCAATATCTTCTTCTGTTTTAGTGGTATCAACCACCACCATTTCATTTTCAATTCCTAATCTTTCAGAAAGCAGTTTATGTAAAGCAGAACTATGCCTACAACACCCTTCTCCAGTAAAAGGAACAAGAGCAAGTTCAAAAAATAAATCCTTATAAAAACCAATTTCTGTTGTTTTATCATTATATGTATATTTTCCAGTCACCGAAAAATAACCCATACTGATAAGATCAGAAGCAAATATTGCTTGTTCTATCTTTTGATTTGGAAAAACATTTTCAATTAAAGTACTAGTTCTTTCTAAAACTATATCTAAATCATTTTTCATTTTTTGATATTCATCTTGTTCTAAATAATGTTCTTTATATATTAATGCTTCTCTTAATTCTTTTAATTCTTCTATTTTCTTAATTTTCTTCAAATACATCACCTACATCTTCTATTTCTTTAATGCCATTTTTTCATTTATCAATATTTTTTGATAACTTTTATTTATATTCATAACATTTTCTTCATTTTTTTCCCGAAAATCACTTAATAATTCCGGATTTCCTAGAATAGTAAGAAAAGCTTGGTCATATTTTTGCAAAATCAAGTCTTGTTTTTCTTTTTCCAATTCTGTAACTTTATCAAGTCCCATTTCTCTAGGAGTAGAAGAAAACAAATCATAATTATAAACAAATGCTAACTCATCCTTCGTATTATATTCTTCTACATTCGTATTAAGTAGTTTAAAAGAAAGCTGCTTACCATAATTTTCAAATGCTTTAACAAAGCTTTTATCTATCGAATAAAAAGCGAGCATTGACGAATTCTTTAATGGTTCAAAAATAAAGACATCTCCATCATATCTAACATAGTTAGCTGCATGATTAGCTTTACTATAATTTCTAAAAAAGTCATCCATCATTAGTTCTAATTTCTCTATATTCTTATCTTCTGCTAAACCACTTCTTAACATAGCAACTCCACTTTCAACCAAAAGCTCATCTAGTAATAGTTTAATCAGTGCAGAAGTATGTCTACAACAACCTTTTCCTTCAAGTGAAACACAACTATAATTTAATAAATGATTAGCCATAAGTCTCGACTCTTTCATATTTGTATCATAAGTATAAGAACTATCTTTAGATAAATAACCTCTTGTAACCAACATAGAAGCAAGTGTTATTCTTTCGATTTCATCTTTAAAAGCAAAAGTATTTGCTAATGCATCAACATCTTTTAAAATATCACTCATTGAACTTTCAATATTTTTTGTTTCTTTATAAACATAATTCTTAAGAATTAATAAATCTTCTTTTCTTCTTTTTATCTCATCAAGCATCTATCATCACCTCAAAGCGAATTATATTTTACAACAATTTACTTAATGAGGCAAGTCTAATGGATAAATTTTGCCAAAAGAAAAAGAAGTGTTTATTTCTTCTTTTGATAAGTCTTAACCCCATCAGTTTCAGCAATACTATCAATTGATTTTATAATTTTTTCTTTATAAGCTTTCAAACCATTCTTAGCGCTTTCAATAACTTGACTTTGATCAATCTTTAAGAATTCTGATATAGAACTAGTTGAATAACTCTCTCCTGTCGCATACCCTAATTTAAGAGCTAGTACAACATATTCAAGAGGAGTTGTTTCTTTTAATAAATCAACAAACTCTGGTTTATTAAATATTTCTAATAAGCTATCAACTGTAGATAATGATTTTGCTAAACCATTGTTTTCTACTTCTATGTTACTTTCATTAATTTTAACTGGTGTTTCTAGAACTTGATTTTGATTAGTTTCTGTTTCTAAATTATTATTCATTATTACATCACTTTCTTCCTTATTAATTAATAACGTAGTATTATTTATTTCTTGTTCCATATTTTCTTTGGCAGTTTCATTTATTATTTTTGGTGATTGTTCTTCTATAGTATCTTTCTTTAAACTATCATCCATATTGACTGATAGGTCTTTTTTCTCCTGATTTTGTTTATCAATTTTTCTTTTTATTCTTAAAATAATATTATGAAATTTAGCTTTTTCTTCTTGATTTAAACTATCAAGAATATTTTCATCATAATTATCACCAAATCTTTTATGAATAATTTCCAAATTACTAGGTTTTAAACCTTCTATATTTTCAATTACTTCTTCTATTTTATATCCTTCAAAAATCTCCGTAAATGTTTTAACTTTGTTCATTAATTCTATCTCACTTTCTATATTTTCATCTTCCTCTTGAGTTATTATTTTTTCTTTATTATTTTCAAGTTCCTGTTTCACTACTGGTGCAATAATATTATTAAACGTATTTATTTCTATAGAAGAAAACTCATCTACAGATAACATTTTTAATTTTTCTTTAAAACTATCCGGTAAATTACGAAGTTTATTATCAAACATGCTTTCCAATACTGATATTATTTCCTTTTTTTGATAACCATTAAGACAATCAGGAAGTAATAATTTCTCAGGTTGTGTATAAAAGGATTTAGTCTTATTATTTCCAGAATCTTCTATAACTAGTCCTTGTCTTAGTTTATCTAGATTATCTAACGCCGCACTCGGATTGTCCAAATAAGCTTCAAGACCTTTAACTTTTCTAGCAAATCTTAATTTTTTTAAAGCTCTTTTTTCTATTTGTCTTATCATTTCTCTAGAAACATCAAATTTTTTACCTATTTCTTCTAAAGTATGGGCAGTATCACCAGGTTGATTTATTCCAAATCGCAGTTTAATTACACTTCTTTCTCGTTCAGATAAATTGGTACTTTCTATTAATTCCTCTACTTTTTGTTTAAGTTCCTTCATCTCGTAGTCTTTTTCAATTGATACTTTTTCATCAGCAATATAATACTCAAGTTCTGAATCCTCGTCTTCTCCTACAAATGTATTAATACTAATAGAATCATTTCTAACATTGTAAATTTCTTTAATAAAATCAAGAGATGTTCCTAACTCTTTAGCTATTTCTTCGATAGTCGGTTCTCTACCTAATCTACCTTCTAATTCATCAGTTACTTTTCTATATTTAACTAATCTTTCATGAAAATGGACAGGTACCCTTATCGTTCTACCATTATTAAAAATACCTCTTGTAATGGATTGTCTAATCCACCATGTAGCATAAGTTGAGAGTTTATACCCTTTATCCGGTTCAAACATATCAACTGCTTTCATTAAACCAAGATTACCATCTTGAATCAAATCTAAGAAAGGTACTCCTCTTCCAATATATTTTTTAGCAATACTAACTACTAATTTCAAGTTTCTTTCAATAAGCTCATCTTTGGCTTTTTTGTCTCCATTTTTCATTTCTCTTGCCAAGTAAAGTTCTTCTTCTGCTGATAATATTGGTTTAGCAATCGACTTTAAATACATCTTTACTGCATCGGATACATAAGGAGAATCACTATTATCTTTTAACAGTTTTTCATAATTTTCATTAATTAACTCTGCATCCTCAACTAAAGAAATATCTTTTTTTAAGCAATAAGCTTCCATAAAAGAGATTAATGTTTCATTATCTGTTACAGAAGAAAAGTCAGTATTACGAATTTTTTTAATATTTTTATCAACCAATGGTTTAATCGCTTTTTCTAATTTTTTATTGCTTTTAATAATTTCTAAAGCATCATCTTGAGTCAATGAATAACAAATATCTTTGAAAAAATCAGCTATCTTTAAAAACTCCTCAGTATTCTTTTTATTACTACTAGTAAAAGTTATATTAGCACCTGAAAACTCGTTAAATATCTTTAATCTTTCATTTTTCATACTAGTAAAAACAAGACCAATTGACTCATCAATATTTTCTTTTAAATATTTCTCTACTGCAAGATTTTCATCAGTATTATTACTTTTCAAAATATCAGAAGCAGCTTTATCTATTGCAAGATTAAATATATCATCATAACTAGAAAGATAACTATAGCTAGTACCAAGTTCTTCTCTAAATCTAGCAAAAAGTAAAACTAATTCTTCTCTACTAAATTCTCTTAATTGGTTTATTTTCATACTAATCATCTATCTCACTATCCTTTTGTTTTTAATACTTTCTGTTTATTAGTTGTTATTTTCTTATATAAAGTCATTCCATGATTAATCTTTTCAGTTACTGTTTCCGGACTGATTTTTAAGTACTCAGCTAGCTTTTCATCTGAATAATTTTCTTTCGTTATACTACCAAATTTAAGGAGTAATATTACCCCTTCTAAAGGAGTTACTTCTTTAATTATCTTTGAAAAATCAAAGTCTTCTTCTATTTTATCTTTATTTAATTCTTCTTTAATCTTATCTAAAATATATAAAGAAAAGATTCTATCAGTGTTATATTCTTCTAAAGCTTTAATCAAAATAGTCTCAGAATCAATCATATTTGGTGCTATTTTTAGTTTAGCTATTATATTATCAGTTAATATTTGGTATTTACCTATTAACTTAATTTCTAAATCTATGTCACCTTTTCTAATTTCTTCAGAAAGTTTTTGTTGAACTTTCATTTTAATAAATATCTTTAAAAGAACATCTTTAGATACTCCACTTTCTAAATTATAGTAACTTGTAAATTCTGTCAATAAAGTATTAAAAAAATCACCCGACAAATAATTAGCATATTCGCTATATTTTATCAAATTAAAAGAAATCAATTTTTCTCTTTCATAAGCATTAAAAAGTTCTTTCTCAAAGCTAGTATTTTCTATCTCCATGTTATTTCTCCCTAAGTACTACCAATAGGTTCATTATAGCACGTATTTTTAAGAAATCTAATAAAAATTAACTATTATTACATATTTAATAAACTTTCATCATAAAAGATAATGGTGATTAGATGTCTAATACGATATATGCTTTTACTTTATCTACCCTAGCAGGTCTTTCTACTCTACTTGGTTTTTTACCTATTCTTTTTAATTTAAAAGACGAGAAGAAAATTATTCTCAGTTCGCTTGCTTTTGCAAGTGGAGTGATGATTACTGTGTCTTTTATCGATTTAATACCAGAAAGTTATCATTTACTAACTACTACTTTTAAAAACTTTCCCGCTCTTTTATTTCTGCTAATTTTTTTAGTCATTGGTATTATTTTTTCTATTTTAATTGATAAGTTTCTTCCAAGTACTGATAGTAGTGATATCAAAAATAAGAAATTATTCCATCTAGGTTTTGTTTCGATGCTTGCTATTGTTCTTCATAATATCCCGGAAGGAATCGCTACCTTTCTATCCGCTTCTGCTAATAAGAGTTTAGGTTTATCTTTGACTTTAGCGATTAGTTTTCACAATATTCCAGAAGGTATCAGTACTGCTATTCCCATCTATTTTGCTACTAAAAATAAGAAAAAAGCTTTTCTTTACACTTTTATTTCTGGTTTTTCTGAACCAGTCGGTTCTATCATTGCTTATTTAGTTCTTGCTAAATATATGAATAACTTTTTAATGGGTATTTTACTATCATTCATCGCTGGTTTAATGATTCATATCGCCACCTTTGAACTTTTAAAAGAATCAATCTCTTATAAAAGATATAAAAGGACTTATCTCTTTTTTATAATCGGTGTCTTTTTTATGTTATTTTCTCTTCTTTTAACTAGATAATTTTAGGAAACTATAGTACAATAAAAATACGGTGATACTGTGAAAAAAGGAATAATAAAATTAATTCATATATACCAAAAAATTCCCGGCTTTTGTCACTCTAGTTGTCACTTTTATCCGACTTGTTCTAATTATATGATTGAAGCAATTAACAAGTATGGTACTATTAAAGGAGTGTATCTGGGAATAAAACGAATTTTAAGATGTCATCCAGGAGCAAGTTTTGGTTATGATCCAGTACCAGTTATTAAAAAGAAAGAAGGAGTAACTAATGAAGAAAAATAGACGTTTAATTTTGCAAATAATAATTTGCTTTACACTACTTTTGACAGTATGTGGTTGTAGAAGAGATAATATGGAAGATATTTCAATAATAACTACTAATTATCCGAATGAATATATTATATCGAGTTTATATGGAAAACATGCAACAATCTCTTCGATTTATCCTGATGGTGTTAACACTAGCACTTATAAGTTAACAACTAAAAGAAAAAAGGACTTAGCAAATCAAGACTTACTAATTTACACCGGACTAATTGAAAGAGAAAGAAATCTTGCCGTAGAATTACTTGATTATAATAGTAATTTAAAAATCATTGATAGTTCTTACGTTTTAGAAAATAGTAACAATACTGATGAGTTATGGAACGATCCTTCTTTCATGTTAATGATGTGTCAGAATGTTAGAATTAGTCTAAAAGAATATGTTGAAAATAACTATTTACGTAAAGAAATAGATAAAAATTATGAAACTTTGAAAATAACTGTTTCAGAGTTAGATGCTGATATTAGATTAGCAGTAGAAAATGCTCCTTACAAGGCTATCGTAACAACAAGTTCTGCTTATAAATACTTAGAAAAATATGGAGTAAAAGTTTATCTAGTTAATGATGATACTTCCGATAAAGATTTAAAAGAAATTGATAATTTAATCAAGCAAGGAAAAATTACTAAGATATTTACTTATGAAGAAGATAAAACAACAGCAAATATTCAAAATATCATTAATAAATATCCAAATGTTGTTTCACTAGTATCATTTAAACATATGAATTTATTAACTGAAGAAGCTAGAAAAAGTAATAGTGATTATGTCACTTTAATGAATCAAAATCTTGATACTTTAAAAGAAGAACTTTATCACGGAACACAAAGCGAGTAACAAAAAGTCATCAAAATCAGGCCTACTGATGTTGATGACTTTTTAGTTTCTTCAAAATATTAATATATAAATAGGAACAAGTAAGACAAAGGAGAAAAATTATTAAAACAAGTAACAATTGATAAGAACCAGTAAATACTATATCTAACTTAGATAAGATATTATAACAAGTAAAAATAACTAAATTACTTATCACTAAATATATTAAGGAGTTAGCACCTATCGATAAAATTAAGTTTGTCTCTTTTAAACAACTAGCTAGATATTTACTTAGTATAAAGTAAGTGTAAACAAATAAGTAACCACCCATAATCCAAAAAATAGATGGTGGAAACCTTTCTGGAAGTTGTTTAAAGGTATAAATAGAACCAATGAATACTATAAAACCAAGAAGAGCTATTCCTAAAATAGCCTTATCAAGTATCTTATCTTTCTTTGCTAAATAATCCCCTGCTAAGAAATAACTACTATATTGAATGATAGGAAAACAAGCAAAAGAAGTAGTTCCTATAAAAATACCAAGAAGAGGAATTTTAATATTAGTATAATCAAAGAAAGTAAAAATAAAAGATACTAACGCTAATCCTAAATAATGAATACCAGTCATTTTCTTAAAAGCCTTACTAAAAATATAAATTAGTGGATAAATAAAAGCAAAGCTTAGTAAGAACTCTGAATATTTTGCTATCTTTTGAAAGCATAAAATTCTAACTAAAACTTTTGAACTAAAAGTTCCATTGATTAAAATTGTATAAGCAAGACCAGATATATAATAAGCGATAATTGTTAGTATAAATTTTTTTATTAAATGCTTTCCAAGATTAACATTACTCTTAGCAATATAAGCTTTATAGCAAACATAACCAAAGGTAAACATAAAACCAGAGAAAGCTACTAAATTAGTATATATTCCAAGAAGAGACATTTGGCCTTTCCTTGAAAAGAAAAAAGTTATATGTGCAATTATCATCTGTACAACTAAAATACTTTTCATTAAATCAATTGATTTATCCCTTTGTTTCATCATATCATTACCAACTACCTATCATAATATGATTATAACAAATTTTCTATTTATTGTAATTAATAAAGATACAAAAAGAATGTCCAGATGTGGAACATTCTTCTAAATAGTTTTAACTTTAACTTTTGCTTCTTCTTGATAAGACTTTTCTAAAGCAAGATTATATTTTCTAGTATCTAGTGTACCGTTTTTTCGATACATTAATGTTATTCCTTTTGATTTTGCAAAAAGAGGTTGTAATTCACTACTAAAGTGATAATTTTTATTTGTTTTAGTTACTTCACTTATACCAGCATAACCTTTTTCTTCATATTCTTTTCTATATTGTTTATCAAGATTTGATAATTCTTCCATTTGTTCTTCCAAAGATTCCTTTTGTTTTTTTTGACTTTGGAAAGCATAATTATCAAGTAAATCACCTTTAGTAAACTCTATACCATTACTACTTCTATATATAACTTTATCTCTATCATAATTTAAAGCTGCTTCGTATAATTTGCTAGTATAATCTTTTCCATACTGACAATATGAAGAAACGATATAATCAGATAGATAAGTTAAATAATTATATGTTTTATTTCCTAATTCTCTTTCTAACCCTGATATTTCTTTTGCTCTAGCTTCATCGACACTAATTTTTTTAATATCATTAATATCGGCTGTTTCTTTATTTAAGGCTAAAGATAAATTACGGTACATATAACCTTTGATATTTGATTCTGCACTTCTTTCTTTTACAAATGATAAGAAACTTGTTAAGTTAACATCTTTTGCTGTTGCAAAATAATCCATTAATAAAAGTGTCATAAAATCATTATAACTATCTCCACGGTCATAAGTGATACCTATTCCATCTTCTGTCACAGGCATAAATGGTTGCTGTTTAACATCATTTTTATATTTCTTAGCTATTGCATAAATTCTATCAAAATCTTTATCATCATATATTCTTAGAGTTATTTGATCATTACTCTTTCTTTTTCTACCCTTTGTAAAACATTCAATATTATTTTCTATCATTTCTTGACCAAGTTCTTTAAAGAAAGGTTCAAACTTATCATCATCAATTGAAAAATATAGTTTAGTGTATTCATCATCTATTGATGAAGCAAAATTATTTGGTTTTGTTTTTTCAAAACTTGCTTGATATTCTCTCATTTTTTCCATTTCTTCATCGTCAAAATATCTACTAACTTTTTTCATAATATCATTATAGTTATTTTCATACTGATAATAAACATCACTAAATGGTTTATTATCGATAATAAAAAAGTTACTCTCCATCTTAGAATCTGTATAACACAATAAACTTGGTATACCATTTTTTTCAATCATTTTAAAATCATAATGAGTATGAAAACAATAATACTCATTATATAGATTTATCGAGCATCTATTTTTGGTAACATAATCGATTTTATCTGCAACACTTTTTAAAATTTCTTCTGTTAGATAGCTATTATATTCCCTATCATCACCAACAAACTCTTTTCTTGGTGCAATTTGTTCATCAGAAATATCAATAATATCATGATATAATGCTCTTTTTATTCGCTCATCAACTGTTTTTGGTGGAAAAAAGCTTTTTTCTTTTTCTTCTTCATATTCCTTTTCTGCTTTTACCTTTGCTTTAGAATAAATATCTTTCATTCTAACTAATAAATCATTTAGTTCTCTTTCTTTCTCTTGAACCATATCAATACCCCCCATTTAATTGTCGTTATTATAGCATAATTATCATAGTTTGTCAATTTTAATGATATTTGCATACGATTAATAATTGATACTTACATAAAAAAAGACTAAGCTTCTTAACTTAATCTTTATTCTCTATCTCATTTTTTAATAACTTAACAAACTCATCAATACTAACAGTTGTAGTATCTTTCTCACCATGTAAACGATAACTAACTGTTCTATCTAATTTTTCATTATCTCCTAAAATTAAAGTATAATTGATTTTTCTTGTTTGGGCTTCTCTTAAACGATAACCAAGTTTTTCATTACGACTATCTAGTTCTACCCTAATTCCTTCACTAAGTAATCTTTCATAGACATTCTTAGCATATTCTAAATGATGTTCACTAGATACTGGAATGACTTCTACTCCTACTGGTGCTAACCATAAAGGTAAATTACCCTTTGTCTCTTCAAGAAGGAAAGCAATGAATCTATCAAGAGAACCAAGAACAGCTCTATGAATAACTACTGGAGTTTGTTTTTCACCATTTTCTGCTACATATGTTAAGTTAAATCTTCTTGGTAATAAGAAATCTAACTGAATAGTTGATAATGCTACTTCATTTCCAACTGCTGGTTTAATCAAGATATCAAGTTTTGGTCCGTAGAAAGCCGCTTCACCTTCAGCTTCGACAAAATTAACACCTAAATCTGTTAATACTTTTCTTAAAGCACTTTCAGCACTATTCCACATTTCATCATCATCAAAGTATTTTTCTTTATCATTTTTATCTCTTAAAGATAATCTAAACTTCGTATCAGTAATATGAAAATCTTTATAAACTTCAAGAATTAAGTTTAATACACCCTTAAATTCTTCTTCGATTTGTTCTTTAGTACAGAAGATATGCGAATCATTTTGGGTAAATGATCTAGCTCTTTCAATACCTTTAACAGCTCCAGCTGCTTCATATCTGAAGTCATTGGCAATTTCTGCTATTCTAATTGGTAAATCACGATAAGAATGAAGTCTATTACCATAGATAACCATATGATGAGGACAATTCATTGGACGTAATACATAAGCTTCTTCATCTAGTTCCATGGCAGGAAACATATCATCTTTATAATGATCCCAGTGACCAGAAGTTTTATATAACTCTACACTACCTAAGTCTGGGGTATGAACATGTTGATAACCATGACTTACTTCCTTTTCGGTTATATAGTTTTGAATAGTACGCCATAAAGTATATCCATTTGGTAACCATAGAGGAAGACCTCTTCCAACAAGATCAGACATCATAAAGATTCCTAAATCTTTTCCTAGTTTTCGGTGATCTCTTTCTTTAGCTTCTTCAAGCATCTGTAAATGTTCTTTTAAATCCTCTTCATTCTGATAACATACTCCATAAATTCTTTGAAGCATTTTATTCTTTGAGTCACCCTTATAATAAGCACCACTACACTTTAGTAGTTTAAAGTTTCTTAACTCTTTAGTACTTTCAACGTGTGGTCCACGACAAAGATCAGTAAATTCTCCTTGCGTATAGCAAGTAATTACTTCTCCTTCTGGAAATTCATTGATAAGATCAATTTTATAAGGATCATCTTTAAACATCTCTAAAGCTTCTTCCTTAGTTAGTTCATGTCTTACTATTCTTTTATTTCCTTTAGCAATTTTTTTCATTTCTTTCTCAATTTTAGGTAAATCTTCATCAGTTAAAGTCTTTCCCCCTAAATCAATATCATAGTAAAAACCATCACTAATAACTGGTCCTACCCAAAATTTGGCTTCTGGATATAATTTCTTTACTGCTTCAGCAAGTAAATGTGCACAACTATGGTTAAGTGGCATTAAAACTTTATCTTCTTTAATATTTTTCATATTTGTATCTCCTATCTATTACTAATATTCTTTGCTTTTTACTACATTAAATACCTTTGAATTTTAGTACTAAAAAAAACTCCTATGAAATTAATCATAGGAGTGTCAAAAACACGGTACCATCCCTTGTTTTACTTTATTGTAGATAACGGTTATCCCGGAATTACTTTGCACAATTCTACTCACAAGGGTAGTAATAAAATATGTCTTCTTCATTTTCACCAACCATGAAGTCTCTAGTTAAGATTAATATTTTACCGTGTCCCCTATTCAAACGTATTAAAATAATAGTAGGCATAAAGAGGAAAAAGTGATCGGAGTAACTCTTTCCTCTTTACACCTACTATTTATACCAAATATAGAGAAGTTCTAAAAACAAAGATAAGTAATAATTTATGGTTACCGCATCGTTTTAAGATAATCCAATTTTTATCTCAATCTCTGTAGTAACTCCTCAAATAAATAATAGCACATTTTGTCGAAAAAAGTCAAATATTTTCAATAATAAATTTATAAATTTTTTCTTGTAACTGTATTTTATTGAATTCAAACTGTTTTTTTCTATGTCCATTAGCACCAGATGGATGAGGAAAACCAAGTAAACATTGGTCTTCTGTTATAATGTTCTCACTTATTAATAATCTTAATATTTCTTCCACACTTTTTCCTAACGGAATGATTAAAGCATTACTTAATGACCTAACTTCCTTATAAAAGTATTTTTTCATATATGAAGTTAATATCTTATTATCTAATATTTTTGGATTAGAGCCTGTATAATTTTTATCATTAATAAAGACTGGATATGGTATAACCGAAGTAGTATGCAATAATTCATCGTGACCATTAAATAATTCTTCACAAGAATTTAATTGTAGTTTCTTATTTAATTCTAGCTCATCTAACATTTCTACTAAGTTTTTTCGCATACTTCCAGCAAAGCGAGAATTTCTTTTACAATTAATTTTTATTTTTTCATCATCCAAATTAGCAATCAAGCCCTTATGTGCCGTTTCATAAGCAATAGCTGTCTGCGTCCAACCAGGTGTTATTCCAATGATAAATATCTTAGCATTCAAATTAATATTCTCATTGTGAGGTGCATAATATATCTTCATTTTATCATCACTATATAGTAAAAAATCATCTGTTAAGATATCTTTTTTATCAAAGTTCTGCATTTCTTTAATTTTTGAAGAATATTCATCAAACATTATATCACCTACTCCTCATTATGATTTTATCATTTTAGAAACTATATTTAAACCCTTATTTTCTAGACAAAACAGTAAAAACGTGATATAATATGCCAAACAATGAGAGATAATACTGAAAGAAAAAAAATTAAGGGGGATAAGTATGAATTACTCTAAACTTAATGAAGGACTTGATGAGTATTTACAAAAATATGAAAATACCTTTTATGTTTCTAATTTAGATATGAATATTAATCTCATAAGAGAAGGAAATAAACGTTTTGATTTATTTAAGATGATTGGTTCTGATGAGATTAACTTAAAACCGCAAGAAAAAATAAGTGGACTAGAAACACTCAACTTGGTTACTGAGTTTCTTTCTGAATTAGGTGGTAACTATTTATATTATTTTACAAGGACTTTTAATGAAGGAAATTTTGATTTTCACAATATGGATGAGATAGATAGTAAAAGAGTTAAAAATGAATGTGGTCTATTTAGCTATACAGTAAAGTTTAATGGTACAATAAAAGACTCTAGTGTTATAGTTCACGAATTTTTTCACTTTTTAAATATCGATAATTATAAACTTGCTCCAATCTTTTCTGAATTTATTTCAATTTTTATGGAAAATAAATTTTTAGACTTTCTTGATAACAAAGGTTATTCAAGAGAAGACATTGCTAAATTAAGGTTGCAAAAATATGATGATTTTTCAAGCTACTGCAATAAACTAAATCTTGAAAGTGACTTTTTAAATTTAAAGAAAAAAATTGGATATCTAGATGATGATAGCTATGATTTTATTTCAATGTATGGAGAAGAATTAAACTTTCCTAATTTAACCAAGAAATATTTTACAGATATTTTAGTAGACTTTGATAACAAAATGAAAAAGGAGAAAAATGTAGAACAAGCTTTTAATCCAGCCTACACATTTAGGTATTATTTAGGAACTACTTATAGTAGTTATTTGCTACTACAAGATGATTCTTTAGATAAAGTATTATTATTAAATGATTACTTAATGCAGGAAGAAGAAAATACAAATATAGAAACAGCTTTTAAAATACTAGGAATAAATAAAAAGGATGATGCTTGTTTTATAGAAGCTACTAATAAATATTATCAAAACGAAGCATTAATTTATAAAAATTCAAATGACAAAAAACAAGCAATCAGAAAATAAAACTACAAAAAAACTACTTAACTTTGAGTAGTTTTTATTTTGCATAACCTTTTCACACAATCATTTAACTCACTGCCTGAAGAAAAATCAGCTTTCATATAAAAATCAACCACATCTTTTTCTTTAATAGATTGCATATCTTTACTATTTGCATCTAAATATACAAAGATAGAAGTACCACCATGTTCCCTAATATATTTCATTACATAATAATCTGTTAATCCATCGCCTATATACACAACATCAGAACAATCTTCATCAGTAATTTCATTTTTTCTTAATATTTCTTTTAAAGCAGCAACCTTGTTTTTATCACTCATTAAAAAATCAAAAGCAGTCACTTCTAAGTCTTGATTATAAATAAAGGTAGTTGCATATATTTCTTTAAAATATTGAGCAATAGAAACTTTTTCTAAAAAGACTTTTACACCTGAACTTAACAAATAATTAGCAACATTATTTCTAGATAGCATCTTTAAAAAATCTGGTACTCCCCTATTATAAACAATATTGTCATAGCCAAAAGAGAAGTTTTCATCAGTTAATTTAAAACCAGCTTCTTTGACAATTTCAAAATATGTTTCGTAAATAGCAGTATATAAATCAATATTTTTGTCTTTAGCTCTTTTTCTTGACAGTTCTAAAAATTTTGGATTATAAGTGCCATTTTCTAGACCACTTTTTTCTAACAGTTCAAACTTGGGTAATGCATATGGTGTTAAGGTTCCATCAAAATCATAAACAATAATTTTTGCCATCTTATCCTCCTGTTAATATATAAGTTGTTACATTTATTATACTTTTTTGTACAAAAAAACTCAACTCTATAATAAAATTGAGTATTATCATTAGTGGTGCGGGTAACAGGAGTTGAACCTGCACGTCTATGACACTAGATCCTAAGTCTAGCGCGTCTGCCAATTCCGCCATACCCGCGAATAAAAATGGTGGACCCTGATGGACTCGAACCATCGACCGCCCGGTTATGAGCCGGATGCTCTAACCAACTGAGCTAAGGGTCCAGAACTTTCATTGCTATTTAATGATAGCATAAATTTTTAAGAGGTGCAAGTGATTTTCATAAATTTTTCTACTTTTTGCTAGAAGAAAGAAAAAATATAATTTTAGGTATTAGCTACCTGATTATATTTTACTGTTTCATTAATTTTTTTTGCCATATTCTTTAAAGCTTTCTTAACAGAAATGAATATTACTAAAGCAATTATAAGAATTATTATTCCAGCAATTAGTAAAGTATTCCAACCAGAGTTCATAACATATTCGCTAGGATTATTCGGATTGTACTTAACAGTAATTTTGCTTTTAAAACCAGAACGACCACTTAATAAATTAGGTGAACCTTTATATGTAGTACCATCAACAGTATATTCATATAAACCATTACATAATTCAGCACCGTCTTCATCATACTGACAATCAACATAATCTACAAGTTTCCCTTCAGTTTCTAAATAACCTTTAGACTTACCATTATCATTCATCATTGAATATGAACTAATTCCAACAAAAGCTATACCAATAAGGAACCACGGAATAAGTACAATTACCAAAATAATATTTGCTATATGACCAGCTTTTTTAGTATTCGACTGAATAGCTTTAGCATTTTCTTGAGAATAATCTACATTTAAAAAATTACTACTTTGTTCTATAGGCTTTAATTCTGCATTACAATATATACATCTAAGATTTGTGTTTTGATTTTCTTGTCCACAATTAGGACATTTAATGTTATCCATTAGTTTACTCCTCCCAATTTAATAGATAATAAATGAAAGTGGCTGATTACCAAGAGCCACCTCCTCCACCACCTGAGCCACCACCAGCAGAACCACCACCAGAGTCTGATGAACTGCTTGAAGAATCATATGACATAGCACTTGTAGCAGAACTCATTGTAGAATTCATAAACGTTCCAAAAGTAGCTACATCAAAAGTATCAGAGCCATCATACCAAGTTGGTGCTTGCATCGAAATAACTTCAAATTTCTTTATCCATTTATCTGAAACACCTAAAACATAGGTATAAGGTAAAATATTATAAAAGTATGTTGGATTCTTAGCAACCATCGCTTCTAATTGATCCTTCTCTGCTGTCTCTAAAAAGTTTTTAAATCCTTTAATTTTTCCTAGAATTTCATTACCATATGACGTTCTTTTAGGTAGATAAGTTAAACATACAACCATTCCTAAGACACAGAAAATTCCAACAAAATAACCTATTAAGTAAATTGAATCTTGTTGTAAGGCTGGTAATACCATCATTGCCCATGGAAGCCCACCAAAGCCTAAGCCCCAGATAAGGAAAAACAATATTACTGATGCATAAGAAAGTTTATTACCTGAAGAATTTCTTAGTTTAGGATCAAGTAACATTTTAAACATAACTGTAAAACCTATTCCTGGAAATAACAATGCCACTAATAAACTAGATTCTCCATATTCTAAAACTGGTGGTATAGTAATTAAACAATAAGTTGCAATAATCATAAAAATAATAAATTTTGCTTTACTGGAAGCGGACTTTTCAAGAATTTTATTTTTATTTTCCTTATTATTAATATTAAGTAAAATATTACTCATAGTTATATAAAACTTATCATACAAATCAGCTGATGTTACTTCTAAAGTTGGGATAGTGTTTTGATTAATACTATTCTCAGCTGAGGAAGTATTTAACCTTCTCATTGCAAATAAACCATTTAAAAATAGTCTTTCATTAACATTATCACCATCATAGTCTTTTAACTTGATAATTTTAAAACCCTTGGCTTTAGAAAATAGTGATTTTTCTTCTGTCTCTACAATTTTTATATAACCTTTATTAGCTAAATAGATTAACAAGGAAGTAACATCTTGACTTACAGCTTCGCCTTTATATAAGAAACCAACTTCTAGACTGTTAAATCCTTCGGGTGGATAAAACTCTACTGTTTCTATAACTTGGTCATCACGACCAAATTTATACCATAATAGTATTGCTATTATTAAGAATATAATAGGAAACAAATAAACTATATAATTAAGCAAATTAATATCTAATCCCGCCCCAACGAAATATCCTTCTGGTAATTCACACCTTACAGTTAAGGCTTCATTTTCCCAAAGAATACCATTATAACTTCCTGTGATAGTGTTTCCACTGACACTATACTTAATCTTGCTACTATCAGTTGAACCTACTCTACCTGCTGAAAAACCAAGTTTACTTGAATCAAAACTTTTTGGCATTGTAATGGAAAAAGTTATATTACCAATTACTGTATCCCATTCATTACCAATTATATTATAATAAAGTTCATCATAATCTTTTACAGGGTCCTTACCAAGATTATAAGTATACTTAATAATGTATTCCTTTTCACCTGTTAAAGTCTCACTAGCTGAGCCGATTTTTATTTGATAGTTACCTTCTTCTTTTGAGGTACTATTTTCTGCATTAACACTAACATTTTTAATTTGCGTACGATTAGTAGAAGTCGTACCATCTAATCTTTTAATAGTATTCTTTAATGGAATCGTTCGAAATATTCCATGCTTTGGAACATTAAAATAAGTATCAATTGTTTCTGTAACATCAAAAGTGTTATTTTCATTAACAATTATATTAATATCATACTTATCAATCACATAATCGTAAGAACCATAATTATCATTTTTACTAGGTGTTAAACTAACTAAATCATAATCAGATATAGCATAAGTATTTAATGGATAAATTATCACTAATGATATTATAACTACTGCCAAGAAAATTATTTTTTTAATATTTTCTTTCATAACTCCTCCAAATTATAACATATTTATGTCGTTTGATTTTATACTTGTATCTATCCCTCCTCCTATTATGATTTAATTTTATCATATTATTTATTAATTTAAACTAATAATTACAAAAAGACTCAGTCTACACCAAAAACTGAGTCTTTTACAGATTTCTTGTAAGAACAAGAACAATAACTTTTTGGGTGTTTTGATTATATGTATACCCTCAACACCAATGTTAATATACTATATTTAACTTCATTTAGCAACAAAAATATCAAAAAAATCATTAAAATTAAGTTACTATGCCAATTCTTCCTTTTTATTGCAAAATGAACAGTTTATTTAACTATTATCTTATTTAGTTTTTTTGAACCAACAACCATATTTTCAGAAAGCAATGTGTTTTCTTCTTGTAATACTTCATTTATCGATTCTTGATAATTATCTTTTTGCTTAGGAGTATGTAATATTTCTAAGCTTCCATTAAATATGATGGGAGTGGAAAATAAATTTGCAACTGTCTTTATATATTCTTTATCATAATTTCCACATCTAGTACAAATTTCACTATTAAATAATATTGAAAATAAGGGGTATTAAGGGGTAAGTTACTTTTACATATTAAAACCCTTATAAAATAAGGGTAATAGCTTTTATGGTGTCCCCGATTGGGGGTAAATATTTCCTTTAACAAGGAACATATTACTACAAAAATAGCTATTTATCAATAAATTCATTTAATAAAATGCATTAAAAATCAAACAAGGTCATAATTTTAGTATGTAAATAAGATGTAGAATTTCAATAATCAATAACGAAGAACTCAATAGAAAAATTTAAACTACTATTATTGTAACCTGAGCTTTTTGCTCTCACTACACCATTCATAATACTTTTAAAAAAAACAAAAAAACATATTGACACAACCTAGGTTGTGTGATATACTAATATCAGAAAGGAGATGAAAGAGTGAAATTTTCTATTAAATTAGGAAAAATAAAAATAACCTTGCATTTTCAAATTCTGAGAAAACACAAGGCTAAAAAAACTTTTAGAAGATGGAGCTAAAGCTCCTCTTCACTAATTATTTTAACATAATAGAATTTCACTTGTCAATGATGGAAAAGTTTAACAAAAAAGAGTATAATGTCAATTATCGAAAAGAGCAAATTAAAAGAAAAGTAAAAGCACAATTTAACACAGACTTATTCTATAATGAAAAAGTAGAACTGGACAAACTACTGAGTGATCTAGGAATGACCAAAAGAGAATTCATACTTGAAGCAAAAAAAAATTTTGAGAGGAAGAGAGAAAAAATGGAAAAATTAAAAGAAATAACTTGGAAAGAACTAGGAGTTTATATTGGTAATAAAGTAAGCGAAGAGTTTAAGAAAGAGTATAGCAAAGATATTAGAGATTATCACGATATGATAGCAAGTAATGGTAATAATGAGTATCTTGAAGAATATTCAACGGAAAACAAATGTATGTATAGAGTTCCACTTGAATTTACTAAAGTTGGTGAAGTACCATTAATTGTAGAATTTTACGAAGAAAACATTAATGACGAAAATGATAATATAATTGACACAAAATATTATATAGAAAATTATGAAACTAAATATTTGAAAAATAACTAAAACAAAAAAAGAACTCAAGCTACTATAATTAGTAACTTGAGTCTTTTAATTATTACTTATTTCATATAAAACTCCACAATCTACTCTAAACTCTACTCCATCAGCTTCAAGTATTGCTACTCCATTTTTTGTATACTTGGTTGGTAATTCAACGTTTTTAACTGTAAAAATTTTGTCACATTTCCAGTATCTTCCGACTTTAGCAACTCCGTTGTAATTTGCATTACTTCCATCTGAGCTACAGATAGCAATTGGTTCGCAAGGAATAAAGTCATTTACTCCAACTGGGGCACCATAGCAAGTGGAATAAGAGCCTACAGCACCATTCTTATATTTGTTATTAGGTTTGATAATTTGATTTATTTTAAATACACCATTGAATTTAACCTTAGAACCAACGGTTAATATTTGATCAGCTTGATTATTAGAGCTAGTACTATTTAATCTTTCTTGAACCTTGCCAACAAAAGTATTCCAGTCGTATGGATTATTTCTGCGAATGTCATAAGGGCAGTCTTTACCAGTCCAAAAATTATGTTGAAATAAATATTTTCCAGCATCTGTAACTCCGTAACTTTTTAAAATCATACTAGCAAGCTCTACTGCATTATCAGTAGCTTTTCTAATATCACCATCAACATTATCACAAATTTCAATTGAAATAGTTTGGGTGTTGCCGATTCCTTTAGCACCATCCCCTTGACACCAAGCAATTTCATTTTCAGGAACACATCTAACTGCTCTATCTTGATCAACTACATAGTTCCAACTCACAAATCTATCTTTCCAACTACCTCTTAGTAGATTAGCATGAGCTATTGCATTAGCACCAACACTATTATTAGAAGTATTATGAATAGTAATACCTCTAAGACCAGTTCTTTTTAAATTAGGTCTGCAATTGTAACCAAGTGGAGCCAACATTTCAATAATTTCCATTAAATGTCATCTCCTTTTCCATCTTCTAAAATTCCATTTTCAATATTGTCTATTTTAGCTTCTTCCTTTGATAAATTTTTGTCTTCCTTAACTATCGTCATTTCTAACCTCCTAAAAAATGCACAAAAAAGTCTAATCATTTTGATAATTAGATTTAATTTTGCGTTTCATCATTATTTAATTTCTCTTTTATTTTTTCTGGCATTTCTACACCCAATTTTTTACAATTTTCGGCAATACTCACCAACTCCATGTATACAATGTACAAGCTAATGAATTGACCAATAAATCTAATGTTAAATGCTAGCCCTATTACTATTCCCACCACTATATAAATAATTTCTGCTAGTTTCTTTCCTATTCCATCACGCATTTTGGATGATTTAATTTGTTTATTCTTCCAGGCCTGATAATAGCCAGTTATGATATCTGCTACCATTAGCATTAAAGGCAACGCAATTTCCCAATAATCGTGAGAAAATTGTAAGTTTGTTATTATTTCCATTTTTAATTTCACCTCTATTATTCTTTATAAAGTAATACCAATATTGGTATACAAGTGCTATTTCCATCTACACCAAGATTTGGTCCGATTTTAAGAGTAGTATCAGATATAAATGACACGACTCTTTCACGAATTCTACACGTGTCTCCTGAAGCGTATGTCATAAATAATCTTGTGCCACAACCTCTCGGAATCTTACCAGTAGATAAACGTTCAGAGCTATCGCTACTCATACTACCTCTGTAGATAATCTCGTAGTAATCGTAGTCAGATGTCTCGAGAGTAATCTCAAAATTTTCAATTGCTTTATCTAATTGATTTTTATTTTTCCAGCCAATTTTTCCACTAGCTTCCCTTATTTTCTTGTGTACATTTAACAACAACTTGTCATTAATGTTTTTTGTGTCTGTAATCAACTGTAAGATAGACCATTTAGATACATCCCATTTGCCATTTGTGTCTTCAATACACTCATAAATAATATTGTTGTAAATTGTTAAATCACCAGCAGAATACTTATGATCAACTTCATATTCATTCACACCTGTTCCAATCAAGCTAAATATATTATTTATCTGATTTTGAAGATTACCAGCAACGTCTGTTGATAGTTGATTTTTTATATTTTCAAACCAAGTTACAAACCATTCTTGGTATTGTTTAAATAGATTACTTGTGTCTAGCGATAAGACTGCCTGAGTAACATTTCCACATTCACCATCTAATCTTGTGTCGTTTATCATAGAGTTAGTAATTTCTACTGTTTTAGCAGCTATTGTTATATTTGCGAGTCTCAAATCATAAACATTGTTATTCCGCGTGATTACTGGTGATACTGGTTCTGATGATAAACCACCCTCCAATATCATTAATTTAATATTTCTCTCACTTAAATCTAATCTTAAAATGACCGAATCAATTCTATCAAGTAATTCATCAGCTGCTTTAATATCTAGATTTAATTTATCAGTCAACTCATAAACATAGCCATTAATGTTTGCACTACCTTTTTCAACGGTAACAGTCATATTATTATTAGAACCCACTTTAAGAGAATTATTAAAAATACCATTAGTGAAGAATTTAGACAAAAATGACGCGATATCACTCGCGTCATAAATTCTGTCGTTTCCTAATGAATTGAAAAAGCCTGATTTTTCCAAAATTACTCACCACCTACATTTAATATTTTTGATTCTAGTTCTTTAAAAGAATAAGAATTCATCTTTTTTTCATCTTCTTCAGAGAAATTTTGATAAGAGTCGCTTCCACTTATAACTAAGACGTTTCTGTTTCTAGCATAGTTGTGTTTAATTTCACTGTTAGCTATCTCATAAGTATTTCCTGATTTCAAGTAATAAACATTATCTAGTTCGTAAATCATTTTGATACCTCACTTTCTTCTGTTGACTCACTACTAACTACAGTTGTATTTGCATTTTCTAAAGCAATTAATCTATTTTCAATGGATACAAGTTCATTTTTTAAAGTATCATTATTTATTTGTAAGTTTTGTATCGTTTTAGTGAAATTTCTATAATACTTAACATTAATTTGTGGTAGTAAATCACTGTCAGTAAAGATGTTTGTTACTTCATTGTAAGTTATAGGCATTTCACAGATACCTAGATCAACTTCATAAGGTTCTGGAAGAATATAATAAACTTCGGTATTATGCGTTGCTAACCATTTTTTAAATGCTTCAATGTCTGCACATGATTGGTTAGAAAATTCCAAATTAAAATAATTGTGATAAATATTATTAATTTTTCCATTTTCAGTTATGGATTCTGATTCAATATTTGTGAAGTAATTACTGATTATTTTTCTTTTGCTATAGCTTTTAATTTCTCCCATGATAGTCCTAAAAATCAACAAACCATTTGTAGTATAACTATCCCAATGTTCGTTTGACCCACCATTAAAGATTTTTTTACTAATTTTTTTATTCAAAAGCAAATGATATTGCCCATCATTTTCATTGTATTTTACATTCAATGTATCTTTATCAGTATCACTTAACTTACCTATAAATTCTCCTTCTGGAAGATTGGCAGTTATTTGCGAATGTAAATGTTGAATATAACTTTTTTTATCTTTATAGCTAATATTTATTTTTATATGAGATTTTTTATTATATCCACCGTACAAAATAACATTACTATTTAAATCATCCTCTGAGATAATTCTACTGTTATACTTATTATTAAGATAAATATTTGATTTATTTAAAAACATTGTATCTTTCAAATTTCCATTTACATAAAAATCTGTTTCACAATAAAAATAAATTTTTTGTCCTATTTTTAAATTGGGGCAAAGTTCTTTTAAAGTTACATTAGTGTTGCAATAACCATTTTCACTAGTGATACCACTAATCAATATTGTTCCATCATTTTCAAGAAGACAATTAGAATTTTTTATATTGTTTGCATCAAATAAATTATCATTACTATTTATAATTTTTAAATTGTCAGTAATAGTCTTAATTTCTTGTGGATAATCAGGACTAGGACTTGCTTGTCCTCCTGTAAATTTTTCGTAAACAAAAGTATCTGACGTTACATTTAAATCTTCAATTACAGAAACTCTATACGTTATTGAAATACTATCTTTAGCAGCAGCCTGAATGAAATCACGATTCATCAAAGTTATGCTATCGTCAAATTCTTCTTTTGTACTCATTTTTTGTATAATTACTTTTCCAGAGTTATTTAAAAAATTAATATGATTGTTGTTTGCCCATTGTGTTGAAGGTTCTGAACCACATATATTAATATAAGAATTTGTTGTATTTAATTTTGAAGATGCTGATTTTATTTCAAGAACAACAATATATTGAGTGTTTGGCTTCAACAAGGCAGATTTTTTAGTATAATAATTAAAAAACATTGCATTATCATTATCCGAATTATCATATGTTAAAGTAATCCAGTCTTTAGCATCTATCATAAATTTAGAATTTGTAAGGTATTTATCATTAACGTCATATAAATTATACCCTTTGGTTGTCTCTTGTTTTAGCACACCATCAATACTTAGCTCTTGAAGCTCAGCCATTGCACTATCTTCTAAGTGACTAAAATTTCCTGTTCCCATTCCTGTTTCTAATACATTATTTTTAACTCTCTCTAATTCATTTTTAGTTGAATTGATTTTGGTATTTAATTCCTCACTATGCGCATCGTATTCTTTTAGTTTAGTGTCTGAATTAATATTATATTCATCTAACTTAGTAGTAGCATTAGTATTATAATTATTAAATACCTTTGTAGCATTGTCATTGTATTCTTTCAATTTATCAGATGAATTAGTATTATACTCGTTTAATTTTGTACTAGCATTATCATTGTACTTTTTTAATTTAGTAGTATCATTTTCATTATAATCTTTAAGTTTTTTCTCTGCGTTAGTATTATAACTGTCTACTGCAGTGTTTGCGTTTTCATTAAATTTAGTTGTTTCATTTTCTGCATTGGAATTAAATATTTCTGTTTTTTCATTAACATTTTTATTAAAATTACTATTAGCATTTTCAGTTATTTGTTTAGCAATGTTTTCTATATCAGTCTTGCTAACTTCATAAGTATCACCTTTTTGTGCCAATAATTGCCACTTACTATCTTCCGTCGGCAAACTATTATTGTCATATACTTTTGAAATATAAGAACTTCCTTGATAGCTTACCACATCCAATACTTCATAAACATTTGATGAGTTCCATTCACCTTTATTAGTAATAACTACTTTTCCCAAAATTTGCTTAGTTGTTGCCATTTAAATTAACACCTCCAAGTTTCCGTTTTCAATTTTAAAATCAAGCAATAAGCCTTCATTCTTGTTCATTTCTAAATTTCCAGTATTTAAATTAATTTCAAAAGTTGCAAAGTTGCAATCGCCCTTATCACCTTTTGGACCAATAAAGTCTCCATTTTCTAATTTACTAGATATTTCATTAACCAAAGTATTTGCACTGCTAGTAGCTTCTTGTAAATCTATCAATGCTTTTTCTACTTTGTTCAGACCATTTTGAAGAGCCTGCATATATTTTTCATAATCGCTTGGAGAAATTTCCCTTGGAGAATCTATTCTTTCTCTATATGAACCGTTAGAAATATATAGATTTGTTGGCTTTGGTGAATATCTAAGATTTAATTTATCAGCTACTATTTGATAAGCATAAACTCCAAAAATAATTAAACCTTGATTAACTAAAAATTCATTAGGTATATCGCATTCATTGTTAATAATTGGGACTTCTAACCATTTATTTTCAAAACCAAAGATTGCTTTATACACGAACTCATCTAAATATTCTTCACTAAATTCAAAACTGAATTTATGTATTTTATATTCACCAGACAAAATCAACTCGGTTTGTTCTAATAAGACTTCATCTTTTGAAACGATAACTTTCATCTCTTTTACACCTCCATACAAAAAAGAAGTAACTATTAACAAAGTGCTTCTTTTTTTATTTATTCTAATGATACTTTTTCTGCAAGAGGCGTACCAAACGTTGGCTTTATCTCTCGCTTACCTTGTTCAATTATTTCTTCAACCTCGGTTATTCTAAGCGATTCAATTATATTCCAATTGTCATCTTGAATATCAACTATATCACCTAGCTCCCACTTATTACGATAATCTGTAGCATATGCTGTGACTTCTATGCTCCTTTGCTCCGTCAAAAGTTTTGCTGAACCTAAAGATTTCAAACTTTCTTTGTATTCCTCTTCTGTTAAATTATCCTTACTCTCACTTTTGGCGTCCAAAAAAATTTCAAACAAGTCAAAGCCTGTAGAATTTCCTTCCTGAATCTCAACTAATACCCTTTCATCGCCTTCACCAGCTCCACCTACTAAGCAATAGTTACAATTGCCAATAGATGTATCTGTTAAATTTAACTTTTCAACATTTTTTTGAGTTGTAGAAAAAGCATATCTTTCGTTTAATTTTTGATTATGTGTTCTATCGATTCCTTTATAATTTTCGAACCTATAAACCTTATTTTCAATATTTGGGACTATTCTTGCTCCTATGTTCGAGAGTCTTGACAAATTGCAAATAAAGTCGTAGACATTTTTATAAGTGCATTGAAATTGAATTGTGTCGCTCAACATTGTAGTGGGTTCTATCTCAAAATTTTCTGCTAACGGAGTCATTTTATTTAGCAAGGTTTTTTCTCCATCTAGAATATTACCATTATAGTTAATCATTTTTTTAATTATTCTTCTTTTGGTCAAATAAAGCAAAAATGATCCAGAACAATTAATCTCAACATTTTTGCCATCGTCATTAAAGGAAATAGTATCAATAATGCCAGCTTCAGTGTAATCAGAACGAATAATTATATTATCTTTCTTTAATAAGTTAATATTATTCTCGTACGGAGCTACTACTAGTTCAAATTCACCTGCTTCATAGTATTTTCTGCGCCAACGCAAACTGATAAAACCATCTATTACTCCTTTAAATTCTAAATTTTTATCAAAAACATAAAGTGCTTCATCTGAAGCATAGGTTATTTTTCTTGACACTCTTGAAAAAGCAATTGGTATAGTTCCTGTCGTTCCGTATTGTGTAGAAGTGATAACATACCTATCATCGTTAAAAGTCAAACCATAAATCGTTGCTTTAAAAGGAACTGGTTCTTTTTCCCAAACATTAGTATCTGACGATGTAACTACTGTTCCTTTACTACCTGTAGCAACGAATAAACCATTGGCATATCTTGATTTAATTAAATTAACATCAACACTAGATGTCTTTTTTTGCCAATTAATGGTGTCTTTAGAAGTTATTATAATTCCGTTAGTACCTGTAGCAACAAACATTCCTTTGCCAGCAACAATGCTCAATAAATCTTCTTGAATATTGGTTTCAATAACATTCCAATCTTTTAAATTTTCAGAAACCATTACTAGTCCTTTTGCTCCGACAACAACATATTTCCCATTATAAAAAACAACGTCATTTACACCTTGAAGATAATCGTAATTAATTCTATATTCATACTCGTAAGATTTGATATCTGTACCATCTTTGGTTTCAAAAATAATGTAAGTAGATGTAGAATAGCCTTCATCTATGTAATTCGTAAAGTAAGAAGTCATCATAACAAAACGATCATTGATGAATTTAAGAACCTGTAAATCAAAGTTTGCGATCAAATTTGAAAGTTGTTTATAATTCCAGTCATTACCATCTTTAGAAATACCTATATAAGTTTTCCTCTCGGAGTCTAAAACGCGAGCTTTTCCTCCAATAATAAAAGTTGCATTTCCGTATGCAATCTTTTCACAGTCGAACTGCTTAGTATTTATTTCTACATTAGTCCAATTTTTTAAATCATCACTAATGGCTATACCGTTAGGTTCACAATGACATAAATAATACTTGTCATTGGCAAAAACTATGTCACGACCTATTCCTTTAATGTTTGTGTTTATCGCATTCCATTTCATTAAATAGCCTCATAAGATAAAGAGTAACTTATTTCTGCAATCAGATTTTTAGCACCTTCTTTTGCAGAAACTTTAAAATAATTTTGTCCTGGTTTGATTTGCAAATATTTTGTACCGAACTTCAAATAATTATTAATGTTAGTTATCTCTCCATCCCTTTCTAATAAAATATTTTTATCATTAATAGCAGTTGTAATTATTATCTTATCGCTTGCTTGCATTTCAAAATCTAACGATAGTTCTTCATTACTACTTATATTTCTTAATACTGGATTAACAACTACTCCACATGCTTTAAAAATTATCTTTAACCCAGTTTCAATCTTAGTAGGATTGTTTATTGAAGCAATAGTGTTTTCAGTTTTGATACCAACTTCGAGTCCACTTTCAGGAATTTCTAATGGAAAAGACAATTTCTTTTCCCAAGCTGTCAATGAAAGAATATGTTCCTCTATTTCTTCAAAAAAAGGATTAAAAGCCATCAATGATACAGTAAATCGTTTGATGGCGTCACCTTCTATAATATCTAGCTTTTCTACTCTACACCTAATTTTTGCTGAAAAATTCTTTTCGTAATAGTAAAGAATTCCTTCATCGTCATCTGGAAAAATATTATATAAAAATTGTCGTCTTTCAATAAATTTGTCTTTAATGATACCAGTTATTGTTATGTTACGCTTATTGACGCTTCGACCAATATATAATTCACCAACTCCAAAAGCAGAGCTAACACCATATAATTCAGACGTTTTACCGTGAATACCATCGTATTCTTCTAAAAAGAATGGAAATTTGTCAGTCATAGTTATCTTGTCTCCAAAGGAATTTTCAAAAATCAACTTTTCCATAAATTACCCCCTCTTTAATTGCAAAACTAATTTTTTTAGTTCATTTCTAGTCTGTCTAGCGGCGTCTGCGGGACCAATATATTTACTATAACTATTAATATTTATTGTTGGATTGAAGTTAACGTTATTGTCTCTAGAATAATTATTAGTAGTATCAGCAGTGCTGTTCTTTGCTTTAGTATTTAAAGGAACAACTTTAGTTTTAGTTCCTTGTTGCAAGAGTAATTCTGGACCAGCTTCTGCAACAATCGCTGCACCATTTAATAGTGTTCCACCATTTGCCATATACGGAATCTTATTTAGTTTTTTTAGGTTAAAACCAAATTGCTTTCCACCAATAGCAGGTACCCAATCAGGTACATTAAATTTAATTTTATTTAAGCCTTTAATTAAAAAATTAATGGCATCTAGCACAATATTCAACATACCAATAATCCCGTTTAAAGGTATCTTTGCTATTGATAATAAGCCATTAAATACGCCACCAAAAATATTCTTAATTCCTTCCCATGCAAGGCTCCAATCAGCAGTAAAAACTCCTTTTACAAAATCAATTATTCCTTGAAAAATTTGACAAATAGAATTGTAAAAATTAGAAACATTTGCTAAAAAAGCATTGATTATCTCACCAATAATTTCGAAAGAGTCTGACCAGTCAGTAGAAAATATTCCTTTTAAAAAGTCACCAAACTGTGTAAATAAATCTCTTATTCCGTGCCAAATACCAATGATTGCATTTCTAAAATTCTCATTAGTAACCCACAAATAAACTAAACCAGCAACAATCATTGCTATTCCTGCCACCACTAATGTTATTGGGCTCGCTGCTAAAAATTTAAGAACTGTAGAAACACCACCAATAGCTTTTTTACAGATATCAAGAACTCCAGACATCTTAGTTATTAATTTAATGACCTTACTAGCGCCATCAATAACTGAACCAAGTATTATTAACGTAGGACCTATAGCTGCAATCAGCAAGCCAATTGTAAATATTATGTTTTTGGTCCCTTCATCTAAATTATCAAACCAATCTATTAACTTTTCTACTTTGTTCATAATTTTTTCTAAAAAAGGTAAAAAATTGGCTAACATTTGTTCTCCGACAGAAGTAAAGGAAGACTCCAATTTCTTTTTTAAATTTTCCATCTTAGCTTCTTGACCACCATAAATCGCATCGTTGGCATCCTTAGCAACATTTGCAGTATCATCATAAAGACTATTAACATCGTTAAGTGATTTAATGACCTTTAAAGCATTATCTTCACCAAGCGCACTCCACAAGTTTGAAGCTAAAGTTAAAGCTTCTTGACTATTTTCCATATTATCAAAATCAGAAATCACTGAATAAAAAACATCTTTTGCTGTAGCCTTTCCCTTTTTCCATTCATAAAAAAGATTGCGAGTTCCTTTTGAAAAAGAAGACAAATTTTCTTCTATCCTGCCATCAGCTAAAGTGATAGTAAATTCTTTCACAAAATCATTAACTCTATCAACAGTATAAGCACCATTAGACATACCATTATCTAAGATAGCAAACATTTCTTTTGCCGAGAAACCAGCTTGCCCCCAAATTTGAGTATACTCTGCCAAATTATCAGTGAGTTCATCAGATTTATTTAAACCATTTTGAATACCAGCAGTAATTAAATCAAATGATTCTTCGGCTGTCAGTCCCATATTTTCCATAAGACCATTAACTCCACGTAATGTTTCGTTAAAATCTACATCAAAAGCGTCCTGAAGCATATAAACGTTTTCTGTTATATACTTTAAATCGGTGTCCGAAATATCACCTAAACTTTGTCTAACCAATCCCATTTTTTCTGCTATATCTGCATAGTCATTACCATAGTTATCGTCGTGAATCTCTTTTAAAACTTTTTTTAATCTTTCAGTATCTTCAACTGTTAAGCCAGTTGATGCTCTAAATTTGTTAACTGCTGTTTCTAGACTCATAGCTGATTTTATAGCAGCTCCATCAGCCCCTAATATTCCAGCACTTAAAAGAGAAGCCTTTTTACCTGCTTCTGTTATTTTTTGACCTACATCTTCCACTTTTTGAGCAAAATCTTTTAAATTAGCGGTTCCATTTTTAATTTCTTTGGAAACATCTTGAATTTGAGTCTTGTACCTATTTAACTGCCCTTCTGCTGCTTTGAGAGCTGTTCTTTTTTTTGTGATTGCCACTTCATCTGCATTTTCAGATTCTTCCATTTCTTTCAATTCTTCTGATAACAAAGAAACTTTATTTTTTTGAATGTCGTATGCATTATTTAAGTAAGATAATTTATCGGCTAATTTTTGACTCGTTTTTGTATTTTCATCATATTGTGACTTTACCAATTGAAAATCCTGATAATTTTCTTGTAGCGAAGCACTAACATTTTTTAAAGATTTAACAAAATTTGCACTACCATCTGCATTAAAGACCAAACCTACTTTTTTTAAATCACTTGCCATATTTTCTTCTTTCCATAGCAATATACATCTCTACCATTTGATAAAATTCAATAGGATCTAATTTCATCATTTCATTTATCGATGATCCTATAGTAAGAGCTGTATATTTGATTGAAGCCCAATTTATCTTTTCTTTTTCTTCTTCCGTGGAATAAATTTCTGGTCTTTTTTTTTAAATTCTTCCTGATTTTTGAGATTTTCTTCAAAAAAACTATTAATCATCTTTAAATCTTTAACATTAACTAATCTGACAGCCTCTTGATAGCTTACTTTTTTGTCGTAATTTGCTCTAACAGCAGCATATAAGAGTAGACTTTGTATTTTCAATAAATTTTTTTTAGCTTGCATATCTTTTTTTAACTGCTTCAATCCGCCTTCATAGTCTTCTAAATACTGCATAATTAGAAAGCTCCATTGAAGTTCAATCTTATCACCGTTTTTTAAAGTTAAAATTTGCATTTTTTCACCTCCAAAATAAAAAAGAAAGTTAAATATAACCTTCTTATGCACCAGCAGTCGCTGTAGTTAAATCATTATTAGTAACAATTGGCTTTGCAAAGAATTTATCCTCTGTAAGTCCTTTAGGGAAATTTTTCATTTCACTATCAACGTAGTTGCGGATGTTGCCTTCCTCATCAAATGGATAACATCTGATAGTAACTGTATCATTTTGCTCTGAGAAAGTATCATCGCTAGTTTCAATATCATCTGTATTTTCTAATAATTGGCATTTAGGATACCATTCATATCTAACTTTATTGTTTGTTTTCTTAACAACTTTTCCATAAGCGAAGTATGGTCTTTCCTTGGAACCACCTGACGAATTTAGACCTGTTTCAGGTACAACATCATCACGCATGCGAGCTAAGTCTTCTGGCGGGAAAGCTACAACTTCAACAGCCAAGTCTATGCTAGAAGTGTTATTAAAATTACCATAATCTTTTCCTGAAGCACGAACATTGGTGTTACCACCGTTTTCGGTTACACCAATCTTTTTGACGGTTTCCGTTTTGATAACATCTTCATAAGATGAATAATCAATGTCACCGTTTTCAGTTGGTGAATTAAAAGCATAATACTGAGCACCGACTGTTTCTTTAAGCATAGGTTTTTTCTTATTAATTGACATAAATCTTCCTCCTTAATTATAAAAACTACTTTTCATTTTTTCATAATATTTACTTTTATTTTTTTCATATAATGGGGCTAAATGTGGTTGCTTAGGTGTAAGTTTGGTTCCATCTTCAACCATTCTTCCATAATATTTACCCCAACCAACTTCAATTTCTTCTTTATTTATTTTGTAACTGAAAGTATCAACTAAGTGTGTATAATTACTAGATGAAATTTTAGAATATGGTTTAGTTAATTTTAATAAATCATTAACAAATTCTTTAGCACCCACCTCTAAAATTGCAAGTGGTGATTCTACCTTTTTTATATATTTTTGAATATCATTAAATAGTGATTCAAATGCTTCAGAATTTTCAGCAAACATTTTCTTTAATTTCTAGTGAAAAATAAGAATGAAATTCACGTTTATTTTTAATATATTCATGAGAAATTTTAGGATGCAATCCTTTATCATTCAGTACTTTTTTTAATTCTACTAGTTTTGGATCTCTTGGTACACGTGACCTAAAAGAAACTTGATAATTAACAAGTTCTGTATAAACATTGCCTGAAGAAAAAATATCTTCCCATAAATATTCAAAATAGACAATTCTTGGATAATTATCATTATTTTCCATAAATTGAATTCCCTCGTTGAAAGTTACATCTAAATCTTTAAACATTGTTTCTAATTCTTCTTTTGTCATTATTCTTCCTTCCAAATTTCAGGTGATGGATAATCTTGTAGAGTAATATCACTTTGTAAATAGCCATCAGAGTTCCTAAAATGATAAATATTAAATACTTGATAATATTCATTACCAATTTTGAGAACATTTTGAGATGTAATACTTTTATCCTGTGCAATTCTTATTTTTTGCTTTATTTTTCTTGCTCTTTTATCATTTTCAAAAATAATGTCATCACTTAATGATAATTCTTGATAATAAAAAGGCTTATCATATAGTAATTGAATTTTTTCAATAGGAAACGACTCGTCTACTTGCCTGATTTTGTAAAGAAGAAAAGAACCATCATTGTAATTCGGTATCGTTGTTATATTTAATTTGAAGTGCAACATAATCACTCATATACAATTCTTTAAATTCTGCTAGTCTCTTATAATTAGCATATAACACATAATTTTTTAATAATGATCTAGCATCTAAATCTTCATTATAATCAACCATACTTCCAACTAAGCTATTAATATTAAACATGCCTTCTTGGACATATTTAACGAAATTATTATCAGGAATAGTTGGAGCAATGAGTTGTTCCTCTCTTACTTCTTTTACAATCTCAGCAACTAATCTACTATCAAACTTCATTATTTATCTTTAGACTTATTTCTATTTTCTAAAATTAAATTAATTTCATTTAAAATAGTATCTTTTAAATCAATTTGCTCTATTGAAGCATATTCAATTAATTGCTCTACAGTTAATTCATCTAATTTTTCTATTTTTTTAATTAATACTTTCTTTTGCTTATTTTGTTTTGTAGAAAGTTCTTCAATTCTACCTTCTTCAATTTCCTTTTGTTCAAAAGGATATAAACTTCCTTTTCTGTAGTTGTGGTTGTTGTCTACTAAATCAACAAAATTATTAACAACTATATACATTTGTTTTCCCTCCTTAAAAGCAATACAGAGGCTTAAGCCCCTGCATTGACTGCCTGTGTAGCTGGTGTTGATGAAAGAATTTTAAATTCTGGAACGAATTCTTCTAATTTAGTTACATCAAATACATAAGCAACATTATCAGCTACTGCACGGCCGTTTGCATAAACTTTACCAACGATTAAATCAGCATCATCTGCTGCTAAAGTTTCCTTGTATTCAGTAATCTGCATACCGTTCATTCCCATAGTGTATTTACCCTCAAGAGTTAAAGCAGCTTTACCTTTAGGATTTTCAGTACAAGAAATTACTTCTAGATTTTTGAAAGAACTAACTAAATTGCCTAATTTGTCATAAATTGCTGGAGCTACATAATTAGCTTCATCTTCTGGGTTACAAACTAAATATAATTTGTTAATAGTTCTTCTTCCTTTATTTGTTAAATAAACTTTTGCTTTAGCTAAACCTTTTGGACTAAAATTAGTTAAATCTACAACAACATCTTTATCTTTGTGAGTACCATCTTCATTTGATTTATCAATTTGTTTGTAAATACCGATTGGTTGGTCTTTTCCAGTTCCACAAAGATAACCATAAGCTAATCCTTCTTTTAATACTTCACTTAAGATTGCCATGAAATATTTATCAATAAATTGATAAGATAGTTCTCTGATTGCTTTTGGAATAACAAGGAAAGCATCTAATTTACCTAAATCAGTAGCTAGGCCTTTAATACCTGTAGATAATTCTCCTTTTAACTTTTCTGTTAATCCTTCCCAAGAATAACTACCTGTTCTTTCAGCCACAATCCATCTTTTTACATCAGCTGGAGCAAATGTTATAAGTTTAAGAATTGGCTCATCTACTTTTACATTTTCTAACGTTAAATCAATGATTGAAGTAGGAATTAAATCGATTTGAGCACCAGTAATAGCTTGTTTAATATCCTTAAAATTTTCATAGAATTTTTCTTCAGCTTGACTAAGAGTTCTTAATCCTAATTTACTTGCATATTCAACATCAGAGCTAGCTTTTGTTGCTTGGTCTTTAATTTCATTAATTAAATCTTTATGTTGCTCAGTAGCAAACATTTCTACAACTTCAGCCAGAGTTGAAGCTTTATCTTCACTTTCGTTTAGCATAGTGATTGCTTTTTGTTTTAATTCTTTTTTATTATCATTTAATACCATAAATATTACCTTCTTTCTATTTTTTTGTATTAAAAAAAGATTCCCATGAACCTTTTTCTACCTTTGTTTCAATTTGACTATTTTTAATTTGCTCTTTTAATTCTGCATTTTGCTTAACAAGATTTCTAATATAAGAATTAATATCTTTTACTGACTGATGAACATTATCATTTCTTTGAATAGATGTAGCAAAGCCTTTAGAGAAAGCCATTTGATAATCCATCCAAGTTACATTATCCATCATTTCTTTTACTTTTTCTTCAGTAAGTCCTGTTTTGTTAACATAAATATTAACGCTAGGCTTAGTAATTATATCTAAGTCCTCAGCTGCTTTTCTGAGTTGATTAGGATCTCCAGAAACTTCAGTCCAAGCATTGTGAATCATAAGTAAACCACTTTCAGGAATTATTCTTTCTTCCCCAGCCATGAAAATAACACTTGCAGCACTACAAGCAAATCCATCGACTTGAGTTATTAGATGTCCTTTAAAATCGGATAAGAGACTATAAATTGCTAATCCTTCAGAGACTTGTCCACCCATTGAATTAATTCTTACTCGTAAATTAGGAGTATCAACTTCATTTAAAGCATCCTTAAAGCTATAAGCATCTACTCTTGTTTCATCATCAATTCCCAACCAATTTTCTATTAGTGATGGTTTTCTAATGTCACCATAAATGTACAAATCAGTTAGAGACTCATCTATTTTCACAAATTGAAAATATTTATCATTCGTTTCCATCGCCATCACCTCCTTCCAGTGCCACTTCAGCATTCTGATAATTTTTAGTTATGTAATGTTTATCAGCCCACTCTTCATCAATTCTAGGTAAGCCAATAAATTCGTTAATTTCATTATGACTATAACCATTTGAAAATAATTTATCCATACTAGTGGAACTTTCCAAAATATCAAAATACTTCATGCTAAATTTATTTATTTTAATTCTTTCACCTTTTAAATAATTTTCTTTTCCAATAATTTTTGCGTTTAAACCATCTTCAATTATTTGCAAGTGAGGAAGAATTCCAAAAGTTATAAAATCGTTAGTAGAAGTAGATTTATCAGTCTTATTACCATAAAAGATATCAAGTGGTATGTTATAAGTCATCGCCACTTTATCAGACCATTTCTTTTCTAACTTTGACCATTCATCAGAACTAGCTACTTGCCCAAAATCAATTCTTTCAAGTCCAAAAGTTTCGGATAAGAGAATTACTGCGTCTTCTTCATCAAATAAACCTCTTGTAATTTTATTTTTGTATTCCTCATAAGAAATCTCTTTCTTAGTCGTTGGATCTCTTAAAGTCGGCTGACCACCTGGATTTTTTAACCTAAATTTGTGAAGATTAGTCATTGAATAATGGTTTCTCGCTACATTAATTAAGTTTCCTAAATCCTTATAATAATCATCCAAAGTTTCTTTAATTTTAGAACATTTTAAATCTAAATAAATAACCTCATCAGATGAAAATTTCTTTTTAAGAATTATTGAATTGCCTTTACTATCACTAATTTGTACATTGTAAAATTCTTTAGGTAATAGTATTGAGTTAGTAACTAAAAAACTATCTGCTAAATATAAGGAACCATCTAAGCACACTATTAATGCCTCTTGCTCATCAAGATATTTTTTAATAACTTTATAAAAAAATGAAGTAGCTTCTTCATTGTTGTTTGGTTGAACATTTAATTTATAATACTCTTGACTATCTTCTGATTTTTCTACTTTGCCAAGATTATTCTTTCTATAAACTTGTATTTCTGATTTTGCTATAGTTTTTGCAATAATATCTATAGAATGTTCAATGGCATGCCTTTTAATGTTAAGCT
Source organism: uncultured Bacilli bacterium (assembly GCA_934130405.1). Taxonomy (GTDB): domain Bacteria; phylum Bacillota_I; class Bacilli_A; order RF39; family UBA660; genus Onthousia. Next base: position 148,519 of record CAKOXX010000001.1, read on the forward strand.
GTTGCTGTTTTGCTGTTAATAAAGTCTCTATATATTCTTCCAATTCAGCTTTAGTTTTTTTCGCTGTAAAAAAACTAAATAAACCCATATTATCACCACCTTTTTTTTAAACATAAACATATTCTACTGTTTTTTCTAACAATTCTTCGCCACTTAAAGCACAAATCATAGCCATAAATGGGTCATTTTTTCTTAATTTAGGCTCTACTTTTTCAAAATACATATTTCCATCTTTCTTTGTTTTTAAACACGTATTATTAATTGACCATCTCATAATTGCACTATCACCTATATTTAATTTACCATTTTCAAAAAGGCTTTCTAATTTAGGAGCAACTATTGCTGCGATGGAAGCAGGATAACGTATCATTCTAATCAAGCCATCTTTATTATCTTTTGTTTCAACCGATATACCACTAACTTCAAATGCCTTTTTAATCAACTGGTAACGATAATTATCAAGAATGATTTTTTTAATTTCATAATCATTAAAGTATTCTAATGCCCAGTTAACTATTATTTCTTCGTTAATTGTAGGAGTATTTACTACTATAAAGTCATCAAATCCAGTTTGACCTTGATTTCCAAAAGGAAATTTAATATCTTTGTAAAACTTATTAGAAGAGCATATAACTGTTTTTTGTCTCCAAACCAGTTCCCCTTCATCAGTTTTAGTTAAGATACCGACACTAGCAAAATCTCTTAATGAAGCAAAGTCAATTCCAATAATTGCAGGCTGATAGCCATCATATTCAGGTACTTTTCTTGGTATTTTCTCTTCAACATTTTCATACGAAGCCTTAAGAATATTATCCCAAGAGGTAACTACTAAATCATCCCTTTCGGTAGGTAAATTCATTCTCTTACTGAGAAATTCACTTCTCTTAGAAGGTCTTTCTTGCTGCTCAATCCAATCAATCATAATTGCATCTGCCAATTCTGGTAAAAACGGTAAAGATGGATTAGCTTGCTCCCAAAGTTTCGGATTATCTACAGACTTTAAATCGTTCATTTTACATAAAAACGGAAAATAACGTAACTTGTTATCTCCCGTCTTTAAAACTTTATTACATACCTCTAATAATTCATCTAATGGACCTCCACGAACATCACCATTAGAAGTAATAATAAAGATTCTTCCATGTTTAACTTTACCTAAACCACCTTGATAAACTTTAATATTTTTATCAGTTAGATATGCGTGATATTCGTTAAAAAGAATTGCTCCATCTTTTTTTCCATCTTTAGTTGCTGCATTGGAAGTATTAAATCTAAATCTTGATTTAGTGACCTTATTAACGAAATATTCTTTATTCCAATAAAAATATTTCTTCATCAGTTGCTCGTTATTTTTTAAAACATTGTAAGCAACATCATAACTATCATTTGCTTGATCTTCCGAAGTAGCAACTATATCAACATTATAATTTTCAACGCCGTAGTACTGTGTAGTGAAGAAATGTAAAAGAGGAACTATAAATCCATCTTTACCATTTCCACGACCTTCTAAAACTACAAACGTTCTAAAAACCGGAATATCATTCTTATACATGAATACAAAGGCATATAGAAATTTTTGAAACGGAAAGAGCTTGTAATACCAACGTTCAACAAATCTAAGACATTTGTAGTATGTATCTTTATCAAAAAAGATATCATCTCTTTTTAATGTAGGCTTAACTATGTTTTCAATTAATAGTCTTCTCTCCTCATTGAAAACAAGTTTATTATTTTCATAATACTTTAGATAATCTTCAATTTCTTTACAACAGATCATCTTCATCATCTCCATTAATTGAATTAGATGATGAAGTAGTTGAAGTTGGTGGCTTTGATAAAGCTTGATTAATTTCTAAATCATTGACTATCTTCAACATTATCTGTTCTACTTTAATTAAACTTGTTACAGATTCGTTAGCTTTCTCCTGTTCTTTACCATTTCCATTAGTGAACTTGTACCTTATTCCTTGATTTTGAATATCTTCCTTTAATCCTTCACGGATAGAAAGTAAGCAAAGATATTCATTAACTAAATCATCATAAAATTTACCATACTTTGCTAAATTTTCTAACTGATTAGTAATATCTTCTTTAATTAGAGCAAAATCATTCTCAGTAAGTTTTCTAATTGTTTTAGGGTATTTCTTTAATTTTACATTATTAGTACCCACTTTATCATACCTCCTACCCCTTTCACACGCACGCACGCGTGAGAAATATCAACAGTCAGTAACCACACACCCGCTCGCCTTTAAATCTAATTTTTTTCAGTTTTTGACCGGGGGGATTGAAAAAAAGAAAACTACCATTTTTCTTCCGTCAAGAGCTTCTTTTTCTTTTTAAATTTGAACCTAGCACGGTCTTCCACAATCTCGTGAGCTTCGAATGACAGTGACACACCATTGTTAACATCTAAGCAAAGGTCTGGTCTCTGCTTAATCGGGATTTTATGATGAGTAGTATTAGCTCTTACAGGTTTGATCTTATAAGGCTTGTGTACTCCATCATCCCATTTGCCAGCGAAGAATTGACACTCGTAATGGTCGCGTCCTAAAACCTTCTCTCGCCAAATATCGTAGTCGGTTGATTTGTAAAAGGCATTGGTATTACCTTTAGCAATCTCAGATGGCCAATCAAACTGTTTTCTTCTTTTTCTTCTTTGTTTCATTTTTCACCAAAAAAAGAGAGATAACATTGTTTTCTCTCAACGTGAACTTTAATCATAATAAATTCACTATACACATCTTAACATATAAATATTTAATTGAAAATAGTGGTCATTTTCAGCCATTCTTCATTTTTGTCAATACCCTAACAGCTGATAAAGATAATCATTTGGAAATATATATTTTTGTAATTCTTTAATTAATCTATATTTATTGCTAGCTATTGTAGTAGAAGCAATAGACTTCGTAGAACTAGACTTCTTATCAAATATTTCAGCTATTTGTTCATGCGTCTTGCCTTCAAAGTAATATAAAGTGATGATAGATATATATGGATCATTTTTAAATCTATCAAGTACTCTATCTATAAACTTAATCACTACTTCTGTCTTATAAATATCCTTAGTTAAAGATTTAACTGTTTGTTCTAACAAATCCTCTGGTTCTTGCTTTGGACCGTTAGACTTTGAAAATGCAGTTATAGATTTTGATTTATTAGGTAATCCAAATTCTTTATATTCCTTTATTTGCTCTTTACGATCTTTAATTGACTCTTTTAATTTCGGGTAATCATATAATATTCTCTCAGTATTTTTATACGTTGAGCAATTCTTTTTAATTATAGCTCTCTTTTCTAGTTCATCTATCACTACACTTACTATTTCTCTATTATTCATATTTTATTCCTTTCCTTTTTATTCTCAATTACCTAAATAGAATTCTCTACATTCTTTATTTTTGAAAGCCTCACTCGGTGACATAGTCTTACAACTATTAATCTTGTAAGTTCCCCAAGCATATCCAACTCCAATTCCCATTGTAAACATACCCACTAGTCCTAATATATTTGCTAATATATAAAGTAAAAAATCATAACTTTTCATAATTACCATCCTATCTTATATTCTTTTTTTAATGTTTTTGTAGTTATTATTTAAAAATTATCATTAAATATCTGATAAATAATTATAAATAACAAAAGAGAAATAGATATCAATAACGGTGTAATATTACCAACAGCAAGAAAATAAATAAATGAAATAACAAAATACACGCAGATTATTGATACTATACACGAGATTATAAAATTTAATATTCTATTCACATCTAACCACCAACATTATACTCCCTTTAATATTTTCAAAACTTGTATGTAGTTATCAGAAGCGATAATATTATTAGTTTTCTTATATGTCTCAGATGAAATAAAATTTTCCATAAGCTCGATTACATTGTTGATTGTTTCTTTTTGCTTTTTAGACATATATTCTAAATAATCTATATAATCAAATATTTCTTTAGCTTCGCTAACTTCTAATGGATATTCATTATGTATTTTATCGCCTTGATGGTATAATACTTCGTATGCTGTTGGATTCTCTATAAAAAAATTTATTTCTGGAAATTTATCACTTATTTTCATATTCTTACCTTCTTTCTTTTTTTTAATCAGAATAATATTCGCATATAAATCTTGTATCACAATTTGTACAAGTAGCTTCTATCCTTTCATCAGTTTCTATATCATCCAATTCAACAATTGCATTACAAACTGGGCAATTAACTTCAGCATTTACAAAAGTGATTTGATTTATATTTGTTTCTTCGATTTCTACGAACGGAACAAAGTCTGGGCATTTCTTCAATGGTGCAGTTATACCTCTAATAGAGCAATTGATTTTTCCATCAAATAACTGACTATCAGCATAAGTACATTTGCCTAATTCACATTTACACATATTAACCTTCCTCTAACTTTCCAAACTCTTTTTGATATAAATCTACTTCATTTAATCTTTTTAGCAACTCTTTCACTTCTTCTTTAGATAGAATAACTAATTCATTAATATCTTTATAAAAGAATGACAAAGAATTACTTGTGTATCTTAAATATGTCCCTTTCTTTGTCTTAAAAAATTCCGTTTTGTATTTAATAAACTCAAAATTATTAGTATTTAGAATTTCACGTTTGTATGTAAGTAGCAATTCGCAGTTATCTGTATCATAAATTTTGTCATTTATAATTGCTTTCACTTCTAACCTCCATATATTTTTTTAGTTTAGGATCAAGATTAATCAATGTATTTAAAGTGTTTTCAAATCTTTCACGGTCAACTATATTTTGATTTTTTAACTTAATTAAGTTAACCGTTGCCATAATGGAATACACAAGTAATATATCTATAATCAATAGCATTATTAACCACATATTCTCCTCCTATATCGAATGCAATAGAACCTGATATTATATTGCACCAAGTTTTTTTAATTTTGCCCTTATTTTATAAGGCTTTAAGCTGTACTTTCTTATTAAAATAGTTTTTCAATTTTTTTAATCATTTTTCTATGCTATAATCTGGGTAAAGAAAGGAATGAATCAAAATAAATGAATGATAAAAATGACAAGGATATAGATGAACTAATAACTAAAATTTCAAACCTCTTACGTTCTTCTAATTATCCAAATAGAGTCTTTATCAACGAAAGCATAATAAGACAGTACATAGAGGAATTTTTAAATAAGATTAAATAATTCCTTTTTTTATTAATTCTAAATGTTCTTTCCTATATTCATTAAGTTCTGATATTAATTGATCATAATATGAATTAACAAAATCAACATCATCACTAAGTTTTTTAACAAAGAATTTTGTATTATATTCTATTGCTTCAATTTGATTATTTTCATTAGCATATAAAGTAATATTCATTTCTCTATTATTATTTTTTATATAAGTGATTCCAGTGTTATATTTAATAAAACCTTCTTTTTCTAAGATATCTTCCATCTATTTTCCCCTCCTTTTTTTGCAAATTCTTTCAACGTAATCCATTGTGATAAAAATTTAAATCCTTCTTTTTCAAGTTCGTCTACCCAACGTCCGTCACATAAATCAACCCATTTTTTATTCTCTTGATATGATTTAATACCTCTATCCTTGATATATTGATTTTTATCAAAAACTTTCTCTAGCTTATTCATCTTCACTTACCAATTCCGCTAATTCTGTTAGATCAACAATACCTTTGAACATTTGCTCTATTCTTTGTAACTTTAACTCTCTTTTAATTAAGAACTCAATTTGTTCTTCTGTTAAACTATCGTTTCTAGAACTAAATGCATGTTTAGGTGTAGTTTTTTCTCTATTCGGAATCTGCTTATCATATGAAATATCTTCTTCAATCGTTAATTTATAATTATCAGTAATTTCTTTTAATATTAAATCTGTAAACTCCTTTTTTTGACTTTTTCTCATAGTTTTAAAACTTTCTATTAAAATATTTTTTTCTATCATTTTTCCTCCTAAAATTTTACGTTTCTAAGTTTTAACTCTTTTTCGTTATTTGTTAATTTAGTATAAATTCTAGCTGTCTCAATGGAACTGTGTCCAAGTATATCTGCTAGACCTGCTATATCACTAGGATAAGTCTCTAAATAGCATCTTGCAAAATAATGTCTAAACGCATGTGGATGTACATGTTCCTTATTAACTCGTGCCATACCAGCTAATTTTTTAAGTCTACGATAAATCGTTGAATGTGCATAAGATTTTTTAGTATCAGGATTAAATATTATTAGTCCTGATTTAATCTTATGATCTCTACAATATTTTCTTAGTAGTCTTAATAAATCTAACTTAACTGATATTTCTCTTTCTTTGCCTTTATTTCTAATAGACATAGTCTTATCCATTGCCTCAACTTTAAAGAATGATAATTCTGATATACGAATGCCTGTCTCACCCAGAATTCTTAGAATTAAATAATTATCTTCTTGCCCACATTTCTTAGCCATTCTAAGTAGCCGATGATAGTCTGATTTACTCAAAGAATATTCAAGTGAAAATCTTTTTTGTTGTTTAATTATCTTCACACACAAGTCTTTTCTATCAATAAACTTAAAGAACTTATTTAGTACTATTAAATAACCATTAGTAGTATTAGCTAAGAACTCATCTACGGTATCTAATTTATTCTTAAATTCTTTAACAGTTTTTTTATTTAATTCTTTGTCTTTTGTATATTCTATAAAAGAATTTATATTAGCTTTATATTTCTTGATGGTAGCTTCTGATTTTTCTTCATCTTCCATCTTTTCAATAAATTCTTCTAATTTTTCTTCTAAATCCATCAATTCACCAACTCCCATTAGATTTTGAAATCAAACTCAGCAAGTGCAAACTCATTTCAATTTTTTACCGAAGGAGGCGATGAAAGAATGAAGTTAGATTAAAATACAATAAGTACTTGCTTTTTAAATAAAACTACTTATTATAAGAATTAATTATTTCTGTTTCTATTTCTTTTCTTAGATTTCCGACAATCGGATGCACTATATCATAGTATTTATCATTGGACCCCTTGTAGTTTGGAAAAGCTATAAATAAACCATTATTACCTTGAATTAACTTTAAATTGTGAATTGCTAAGCTATCATCTAAAATAATCGTAGCAAAAGCCTTTAGATTCTCTTGATTATCAATCTTCTTCAAATTTACATTAGTTACTTTCATTTTTTATTTCTTCCCTTCTTAAATAATTCTTTACATTTTTTGAACTTGATAAAACTTTAACCTTTTCATTTAATTTTACTAAGGAAGCTTGAAGTACTTCTTTTTCTTCCTTGCTTTTTTTCAATTGCTTACGCAAGTTAATTACTTCTTCAGCAAGAATAGTATTGTCATCATTTCTTTGATTAAAATCAGAAGTTAACTTTGATATATTCTCATTTAGATTAGATATCTCACTAGATAATACTTGATTATCTTCTTTTAATTTATTATTGTACTTTGTAAGTCCTCCTAAACGAGCAGACCACTGCTTAACTGATTTTTCTTTATCTTCTATTAGTACTTCTAAATTTTTATTCTTTAAAATCAAAGTATTATTTGATGCTACCAAATCTTCGTTGGATAATTTTAATTCTTCATTTTTTTTGCAAGCATGAATTAGTCTTTTCCTTAAATCAAACTCTCTTCTTTCACTCTCATTTCTTTCTCTTTGTAAATCCTCATATTCTTTATTTCTTAAAATTTTCATATTATTTCTATTTCCTCCTCTTTATTCTCTTCTTTTTGTATTAATGAGCTAATTACCATAAGCAACCATTTTTTTTCATTCTCTAGCCTTGCGTTTTCAACAGTTAAGTTCCTATTTTGATTAATTAATTCTTGCTTATCTTTCATAACACTAGTCATAAACTTATCAAATGGTATCTGTAAATAATGTTCTGCAACATATACATGATCATCCATACTAACTATTCCTCCATTTATTTTGATAATTTTTATTTGTACCAACCTCATCAAATCTTTGGTTTTTAGGATTATATTCAAGTGTTAATATTCCAGTTTGACCATTACGATTCTTGCCAATAATTACTTCTATTTCTTCAATATCCGAGTGAATACCCTTGTAGTAATTTTCGTTGTGCAACATTAATACCGTAGTAGCAGACTGTTCTAATTCACCAGTATCTTTTAGATCACTGATTCTAGGCCTTTTATCCTTATCCTTTTCAGAATTTCTATTTATCTGTGCAGCTAAGAATATAGTACAGTTGTAGTCTAGTGATATTTGCCTTAATTCTTTAACAATTGCTGTCATTTTTTCGTAAAGGGATATACTTTTTTCATTTGAGCCAATCAGTCCAGCATAATCAATAAATGCTAAAGTATGTCCGTTTTTACTCTCCTCAATAATTCTCTTACGAATACTAGCGATTGTTTGGCTCCTACTAATTACTTTGATGTTTTTACTAGCTATTTCAGTAGCACCTTCTAGTAACATTTCTTTCTGATAATCAGTAGCTGGATTATCATGATACTCAATTGGAATTTTTGTATTTATTCCAACAAGTCTTTGATAAATCTGCTTATCAGCCATTTCCATACTGAATAAAATACAATTATAATCATTAGCTAAGTCTTCTAGTAAATTTAACAAGAACCCAGTCTTACCTGTACCAGGACGTCCAGCAATAATAACTAGATCATGCTCCTGAATGTTTGAATATTTAGCTAATTTATTAAATCTAAATTTAATGTTTTTATTCTTAGAATTTATTAGTTTAAATATCTCGTTACTTGTTAATTTATTTGCTGAAGATTTAATTGTTAAAGCTTCAAACTTATGAATATCTGCAAGCAACTCATCTTGAGTTATTTTACTATTCTTGAATTTGTCTATCGAACCTAGAATCAGCCTATTCACATATTTCTCAAATAAAATTTCTTGATTATACTCAAAGTCAGTTCCCATAGCATCAGTACTAATCTTGACTACCTTTGATAAGATTCTATCTTGTGGAAATCTCTGATTAAATAAATGTTTGTATTTCTCAAATAAACCAGTCAAGCTAATTGTTTTATCATCGTTATACTGTCTTTTTAAAAGCTTAAAGATAAATTGATTATCAGCATCTTCAAAATGTTCGTCTGAAATGACTAGTTTTGCAACATTATCAGGTTCTAAGATTAAATTACCAAGTATTTCTTCTTCAATTCCCAGCATTATTCTAAACTCCTGTAATAACTCACATCAGAAGTATCAATGTCTTCCTCTTTTTCTCTTCGTTGCTTTAGTTTGTTTTTAATGTCATTAACGGTCTTTAAACCTTGCTTATCCCACTCGTAAAGTATTTTATCTGTGTATTTAATGCTATTTACTTGATTAAGAACAGTCTCATCAACTGCCAGCTTAATAATTTCTTCAGAATAATCCCAAGATTTTATGAGTTCTATTTCTGCTGGAGCTAAAGTTCTACCAAATTGCTCTTGCATGTACTCATATACATTTACATTACCATTACCATTTACATTACCATTTACATTTACATTAGGTTTTTCATTTTGAAACCTATGGTTTTTATTTTCTAAGCCAGTGGTTTTTTCATAATTTTCTTCTTCAATATCATTGGTTTTTCCAGCTGACTTTTCTACATTTTCACTCTTTTTTGAAGGTCTACCTCCTTTTTTACCACCGTTTCTCCTTTTAACATTAGCATCAATTTGTGGCTTAATTAACTTAAACAATAATTTAATTTCTTTAGGTAAATTAGTCTCATCTAATTTACCAGTTAAGGCATAATCTATAATTGCCTCGTAAAAGGCTAATCTACTTTTTTCTTCCATATCTTTACCGACTTCCCTGAAACTGTCATAAAATATAAAGCTTTCTTGCATTTTTGATTTATTCCTTTCTGTTTGATTATTTTTATAAGTTTATTGATACTAATATAAAATTTATTGTTTAGATATTTTTTTTAAATAAGATATGTTAATGTGGTAAAAATTAACCACTTCTTGCATTGGAACTAATCTACTTGGTAGTTTGGTACCATCAGATGTTATTAACTCTGTAAGAGTGTTAAAATCAGCTCTAGCGTATGCTATACACTTTCCACTAAGTAAAGCCATATCACTAGTTGTTGCCCACTGCTTGTTAAGTATTTTTAGCATTTCAGAAGCTGTAAGTAATTTTTTCTTTGCTCCCATTTTATCTACCTCTTGTCATATAATTACGAACCTCTGTATAGCTACAAGTTCCCCCTTTAGTAGCATCACATTTCTTTCCCCAATTTTCAAAATCATCAGCTTTCTCGCATAATAAATGAGCTAAAAATATAAACATAATTATCATTACAATAATAATCATTAAATCTTTAACCCAACTTTTTAATCTTAATCTCTTTTTCATTTTTATCAATCCTTTCGTTTTTAGCCTCGCCAGACCTTTATAATTTGTTTCTAATTATTGTGCATATTTTCACAAATATTTCTAAAAAAAATTTCTAAAGGGACATTATATAACCCTAATAGTTTTTCAACCATTTCTAAAGAATAATTGAATTCGCCAGATTCACATTTTCTTATAGTTTCATATGATACATTCAACTTGAGTGAAACTTCTTTTCTAGTTAAACCACTTCTAATTCTAGCTGCTTGCAATTCTTTAGAAATTAAATTAATCATACTCTAGCACCTCCTATCTATTTCAATTACATGTGCATATTTTCACAAAGTCAATGTTTTTTTGTGCATTTTTTCACTTTATGATTGTATTTTACAATCAATATGATAAAATATTAGTGGAAGGAGGTATCTATAATGGCAAAATATTTTAATAAAAACTTGAAACACGTCCGAAGCATTCTCAATGTTTCTCAACAACAAATAGCAGATGAAATTAAAGTTGACCGTTCATCTATATCACGATGGGAAAAAGGAGAAATAGATACTCCACTAGAGGCTGCTATAAACATAGCAAATTATTTTAACATTAAGTATGATTGTTTTTTTGGAAAAGATTTATCAAAAATAAAAAAAGAAGACTTAAAAGCATATTCAAATAATGACTAAAAAACGCTGCAAGTAATGTTATACTAGTCAAATTATAAATATAGAATGTTAGAAAATACTTCTACTCGCTGAGTTATTTAATAATTACATATTATTAAACTTTGGTAAAATTACATTTAATTAAAACATGCTAGCACATGTGTTTTGAATAGATATTTTTGTAATAAAGGAGAGATAAAAATGAAAGAAACAAAAACTTGTAAACATTGCAAAAAGGAAATAAATAAAAAAGTAAAAATTTGCCCTTATTGTCTAAAAATTCAATCAAATTCTATTGTTATGGGAATTGGTTTATTTTTCCTAGCAATTATTATTGTTGTTGGAGGTATATCTTCTACGTTTAATAATAGCATGAGTTCTAGCGATAAAAAAAGGTCATCAGAAATAAAAAAAGAAAAAAGCAATTATTCAACAAACAACATTCAAGAAAATGAATTAAAAGCGAATTCTAATGAAAAACTAAATTATCTAGTAAAAAAAGGACAAAATAAGGCAAAAGATGCAAATACTAATGAAATAGAAAAGGCTCTTAATTACATAAAAAATAATATTGATAATCCGTTTGCTAATAATACTATTACAGAAAATTTAATCTATTATGGGACAGTACTAGAATACTATTACGCTAAAGACGGATTTACTGATATAAGAGGAGAAATAGGTATGTACACAGTTATAGCAGTTAAATATGTATATAGAAATATTGAAACTTCTACAGACTATGCAACAATGCGCAACATTAATGATGTTAAAGAAAGATTGACAAAAATAAACTAAAAAAGACCTCGTACCGTTAATACGAGATCAAATGAAAAACCATAAAAGTCTGGCGAGACTAGAAACAAAATACCAATAGGATTGATATAATGCCTATGATTTTTCTATTACATTATATCAAAATCTCTATTGGATTTCAATAGAAAGGATGATAAAAAAATGCCAGTTTACAGAGAAAAAAAGGAAAAATGGACAAAAGATGGAAAGAGTTATGCTTTCAGATGTTACTATACCGATATATACGGAAACAGAAAACAAAAAGAAAGTAAATTATATAAATTAAAAAGTGAAGCTAAGGAAGCCGAGAGAAAGTTCTTAGAAGAAGCAAATAAAGGTACTGATAATACAATTAATGTTGACAATATAACCTTTATGCAAGTATATAAAGAGTGGCTACTTTATAAAGAAGCAAAAATTAAATCAACCACTTTTTATAGCGTGGTCAAAAGATGCGAACACCATATAATTCCATTTTTTGAAAAATATAAGCTCTTTGCAATAAGAATAAATACAATAAATACTTGGAAAGAACAGTTACTTAGTCTGAATATAACTACAGAACATAAGAATACAATGATAAGAACTTTAAAAGAAATACTTATATATGCAAGAGACAATTATAATTTTGATTTTAAAATAGTAAATACTCTACAATTATATAGAATTGAAACAATAATTACAGAAGAAGATGCTAAAACAAACTTTTGGACATACGAAGAATTTAAAAACTTTATTAATGTTGTAGATAATAAATTATATTATGTTATTTTTAATTTTCTATACTATACAGGTGTTAGAACTGGAGAAATGTTAGCACTAACTTGGGAAGATATAGATTTTAAAAATAAAAGGGTACGAATAAATAAAACATTTACATCAAAAGTGTTAGATGGTGTTTATAAAATAACGACTCCAAAAACTAACAACTCAATAAGATTAGTAGATATAGATGAGAATCTTTTAAAAAAATTAATTGACTATAAAAACGAAGAAAAGAAAATATATAATTTTAATGAAAAAATGTTTGTGTTTGGAAATGTAAAATATATTCCTCCTACTACATTAAGAAGATACTTGAATAAATACATAAAATTAGCTAATGTTAAAAAAATAACATTACACGGCTTCAGACATTCTCACGTATCATTACTAATAAATCTGGGATGTGATAGTAGAGATGTTGCAGAACGCATTGGTGATACTATAAGAATAGTAGAAAAGACATACTATCATATGTTTCCTATTAAGAAAAAAGCAGCAGTACTTTTATTAAATAATATTGAAAATAAGGGGTAATTAAGGGGTAAAGTTATTTTTGCATATTAAAACCCTTATAAAATAAGGGTAATATCTTAAATGGTGTCCCCGATTGGAATCGAACCAACGACCTATTGCTTAGGAGGCAATCGCTCTATCCTACTGAGCTACGAGGACATAATTACATTTTAGCACACATTTACTAAAATGTAACATCTTATTTACTTTCTTTTCTTAACATACACTTTATTATAATAACAAGGGCCACATAATGGTGCGTATTCTATCTTTTTATTAGCACCATCTATTTCTACTTCATTACCTTCTCTAGTGAAGACACCATCAACTTTTCTGGCATTAAACTTTGCTTTTTCACCACACCCACAAGCACACATAGAATTAGTTTCTAACTCAACAATATCATCTGCTAATGCCATTAGTTTAGCACTACCTTCAAACAATTCGCCACGAAAGTTGGTTCTAAGTCCATAGCAAGAGATAGGAATGTTCATTCTTTTATTAATTCTCCAGATATCTTCTATTTGTTCGGCATTTAAAAATTGCACTTCATCAACAATAATATGATTGCAACTAAAAAGATCATCTAGTCTTTCAGTTACTAAAAGCTTTTCATCATTTTTAAGTAAGATATCAACTTTTCTTGTTTCCCCTTTTCTATTTACTATAAACTCTGCTCCTTTAGTATCAATCATCGGCTTGATAAGTAAAACAGATTGTCCTATCTCTTCTAAATCATGGATTTTTTGAAAGATTCTAGTCGTTTTTCCACCTTTCATTGCACTATAATAAAATGATAACTTTTCCATTCCTCTCTCCCCTTTTTAAATAGATGATAATAACTCATCCATCTCTTCTTGTTCCTTGCTATCCAAAGAACTAGTCTGTAAATCTTCATTAAACCAGTCTGGTAAAATCTCTTTTTGCTTATTATTAGTTAGAAGTTGTTTACTATTCTTACTAGTATTAGTAGATATAGCTATTTTCTTCATCTTCTTATATTCTTTTTCAGTAAGGCGCATTGCTTCTTCGACAGTTTCAATATTAAGTCGTTTCCACTGAGCCGCAATGGTCTCTAAATAACTTCTATTTAATTTTTGATTATTAAGCTTCAAAGCATAAGAGATTAAGACATTAACTACTCCAGATGACAATTTAAGTTCAAGCATTAAATCTTCTATTAGCTTCAAATCACGTTTTGTCGGTTCTGCTCCTTTTTGTTTACTCTTCAAATAATCATAAGGTGAAGTATTTTCAAAAGTATAAGCCATCTTTGCCCAATTAGAATTATCTCCCTCTGGTTTTCTTAAGAATTCTGGTTGTTTTTGATAAATTAAAGTTGGAAGACTTCCGGCATGTTCAAATTGATAATAATTACGACAACTCTTTCTTAACTGTGTCTTATCAATCAAGCCTTTTTCATTTAATGCTGACTGTACTAAGGAAGCCATATTAGTAGTATCAAAGTTATAAACCAGGGCTAAAGAATTGATTAGTTCTCTTATCTCTTCACTAAAACACTTATTAGAAACCATTGAACTAGGAATAGAACTTATTAATAAGTTGAAATCAATCACCTGTTTAGAAGTAATCTTCGCTTCTTCCCGTTTTTCAATCGTATCTAAAACTTCAAATGGTTTCAAATTACTACTTTTAAAGACTTCATCAAAAGATAAACTTACATCTTGATAATCTCTTAGGCTAATCTTTGGCACTTGAAATAATTCTTGTCTTTTCAAATATTCTTTCTTACCAATATTATTATATAAAACAATATTTAAGATTGGGTGGTGAAAAAACTCATTAGCAGAAATTGGTGAGTATAATAAATATACATAATGATTAACATTTCCAGACTTTACATAAGTCTTAAGAAGACCAACTGCTTCTAGCTTTTCTCTAGCAATCATTATATCTTCTAATTTTAATTGCATCGTCGCCATCAAATGATGATGAGTTAAGTCTTCGCTCATCTGTTTTAAAGAATCTAAATCATCTATTAAAGTAAAATACAAACTAACTGCTGTATAACCAATAATCGGTTGATAAAGCATCGTTAAAAGTCTACGGTCTTCACTATGAAGAACAGTTTTATTAATAACTAAATATTGATCAGCTGGTAAAATAGTTAAATTCTTCATAGTTTTCCCTCCTTAAAAAAGTATAAACTAAAAAAAGAACTTATTCAAGTTCTAAATTTCATTAATATGGATGACCATTCTCAAGAGTTAAACCAGTAATAACATTATATAAACCTACACATTTTCCATCTTTAAATTCAAATTTAAAAGCATAGTAAAAAGGTGGATTAGTAGTATCAGGAACACTAGTAAGCGATTTATAATTTTTAAAAACATCATCAGCAACTTTATAGTGATTAGCATAGTCATAGCCAATAGATATAGGTGTGTTAGAAGAAATAACAATCTCTTTGTGGATATTAGTCTTTTTCCAAGCATTATCTATTTGATTACCACCACGTGTTAAACAATAGTAATCACCAATTGGAACGATTTCATAGTCTTTTTGGTCACCTTTATATAATTCATAACTACGTGTATCCTTTTTAGCTTTAACTGTATAAGTATCACCATAAATAGCATAGCTACCATTCTTTACAATATTTTCTACTTCATTAGTTGTTAATATATAAGCAGTATAGATAACTCCTTTTAATGTATAGTAATTATCAGTCTTAACAACATTAGTTACATATAATACATCCATTCCATCAAGTTATTCAGTAATTAATTGTCCTTTATCGTTATTTACAGTAACATTACAAGTACTACACTTTTCATTATCACTAATATTCTTTTCTAAATCACTTATAGTGTTTTTAAAGGAATCACAGTTATTATCGCATTTTGTATTCTTTTTTAGATTACTTATATCACTTTTTAAAGTCTTAATTTGTTTATTTAAAGAAGAAACCTTAGTAGCTGTTGCTACTTTATAAGTATATAAATTATAAATAACCACACCAAGTATTAGAAACACTATTAGCAAAATTATTAAGCCTATTTTCTTTTTCATAACTGACTCATCTACTATTAATTTTTATATAGTATAAACTAAATTACTAGGATAAGAGTAATATCCTAGTACATTATTATTAATCTAATTTCTTCTGTAGTTCTCTTAACTTTGATAAAAACTCATTAGTCTTTCTAATTTCTGCATCTAATTTATCATAATTAGCGGTGTTCTCTAGGGATAAAGAATTATTTCTAGATAAGTTTTCTTCTTCTATTCCAAAAATAGGACTTATCACAGGACTTGGTGTATATGGCTTTTTAGATTTAGCAAATAACTCATCCATAGTTGGTACTTTTACTCTTTCCTCTGGTATTTCAAAGATTGGTTCTTCTTTAATAGAAGCTTGTTCTACTTCCGGTGTAACTTCTAATAATTCAATTTCTTCTTCCTTAGTATTTTCCTGTTCTTTCATACTAACGATTTCTTTATCATTTTTCCATCTTTCTTCTAACTCTTGCAAAGTAATTGGTTCATTACCATCATCTTCGTGTTTTACAATTTCTTCTTGAGTAATAACTCTTCCTCTTTCAAGTAATTCTTCCAAACTAATAATAGCATTTTCTTCTTGGTCTTGTTCAAAGTTAGTTAGGGTAATATTCTCTTTTGTATTTTCTAACATTTCATCAAGAACAGGTATTACTTCCTCATTAGTAACTTCCTTAACCTCTTTTGGTTCTACTATATTATTAATAGGTGTAATAACATTTTCTTCCTGTTCTTTTTTATCTTGAAGAATTAATTCTCTTTCAAGACGTTTTAACTCTTCCCTAGCTTCTTCTTGGGTATAAACTTCATCTTTATATGTTATTAAATCAGGACTTGGTGTAACATCTAAAATCTCTACTTCTTCTAAAGAATCATTAAACTTGATTGTTTTTGTAATAGCCTGTTCTTCCTTCTTAGGTTCTATTACTTCCGTTACAACCGGTAAAGTTGCTACTGGTGACACAAAAGTTTCTTTAACTACTACTTTAGCTTCTTCTTTTTTAATTGGTTCTTCCTTCTTAATTTCTTCTTTCTTGATAGGAACAACTTTTTCTTTCACTTGTTTTTTCTCACGTTTAATAATCTTTGGAAAATCAACTATTTCTTCCTTTATTCTAAAAACAGGTGGCAGTACTTCTCTTTGTTCTTTTTCTAAAAGTTTTACTTGTTCTGCTAATTTTGTCAATTCCTGAGTGTTGTTTTTTAACTTTTTCTTTTCATTCTTCTTCTTTATAAAAGAGATAACCCATAGAATTATATATAGAAAAATAGCAATCATTAAAATGATAAAAATGATTAAGACTTCCTTCTTAGCTAAAAAATCAATTAATTCTTGCACTTTATTCACCTCTTACACTTCTTATATTAACTATATCATAAACCCTAAGCATAAGAAAAGGAATAATATTTTTTTTAAAAAACTTTTACATCTTATTTACAAAGGAGAAAGTTATGAAAAAAGAGACATTTATTAAGTCCACTATTATCTTAATGATTGGTGGTTTTATTACCAAAATACTAGGAATGCTTATTAAAATTGTAATGAGTAGATTAATGGGAAGTGAAGGAATTGGTCTTTATATGTTAGTACTTCCTACTTTTTCACTTTTTATTGGTCTTGGGCAGTTTGGTCTACCAATCGCTCTATCAAAAATGGTCGCGGAAGATAAAAGAAATAACAAGAAACTGATTTCTTCACTACTTATTACTTCCTTAGTAATTAATATTTTCTTAATTGTTTTTCTAATTCTTTTTGCACCAATTCTTGCTAATAAATTACTACAAGAAGAAAGAGCTTACTTGCCAATTCTTGCTATGGCAGTTGTTATCCCCCTTACTTCTACTTCTTCGATTGTTAGAAGTTACTTTTTTGGTAAACAAAAAATGTTCCCCCACGTCTTTTCTAACTGCTTAGAAGATATTGTAAGACTTGCTCTTATGTTTATTCTTATTCCGCTTTTTCTTCCTAAAGGACTAGAAATAACAGTAACAGTTGTAATTTTATCAAATGTAATTAGTGAGTTAACCTCTATTCTTGTTTTATTTTTCTTTCTACCTAAAAATGCTACTTATCGTTTAGAAGAGTTTCATATTAAAAGGTCTTATATTAAGGATGCCCTAGATATCAGTATTCCTACTACTCTTTCAAGGCTTATTGGTAGTATCGGTTATTTTTTAGAACCAATTATTTTAACAATCACTTTAAAATATAGTGGCTATTCATCAGACTTTATTCTTAATCAATATGGCATCTTACAAGGTTATGTCTTACCTTTAGTATTACTTCCTTCTTTCTTTACTTTAGCTATCTCACAAGCCTTACTACCTGTCATTGCTAAAGCAATTAGTGACAAAAAGATAACCTATACTAAAAATAAGATTAGACAAGCGATTATTTTTTCTTTGTTAATCGGCATACCAGCTACTATTCTCTTTCTTATAATGCCTACTTTTTTCTTACAAATAATGTATCATACTAATCAAGGTAGTTTATATCTTCAAGTTCTTGCTCCTATCTGTCTTTTTCAGTATATTCAAGCTCCCCTTGCTTTCTCTTTAGATGCGATGGGAAGAAGTAAAGATAACTTAAAAGCTACTATCTTGGGAACAATCATTAGAACTATCACTCTTCTTTTCTTTTCACTTTTAAGAATAGGTCTATGGGGCTATATTATTTCTACTAGTATTCACGTTATTTTTGTTACTATTTATAACTATTATCAAGTAAAGAAATATTTAAATAATTTCACCACAATTTCACAGAAATAAGTTATACTAGCAAGTGAGGTGGTTTAGTTGATTAAAATATTAGTTGTTGATGATGAAGAATATATAAGAGAGGTTATTGTAGAGTATTTAAATAATGAAGGTTATTTAACCACTCAAGCAGAAGATGGAAAAGAAGCGAAAGAGTTAATAGAAAAGGAAAAGTTCGATTTAATGATTCTAGATATAATGATGCCAGATATGGATGGTTTTACACTCTTAGAAGAATTAGATAATAGTAATAAAGTTCCTACTATCATTTTATCAGCACGCGGAGAAGAAATTGATAAATTAACTGGTTTTGATAAAGGAATAGATGATTATCTTTGCAAGCCGTTTTCTCCTAAAGAATTAGTAGCAAGAGTTAAAGCTATTTTAAACCGTGTTTCGACCAAAAAAGAAAATTATCGTTATAAAGATTTATTTGTGAATTTTCTAGAACACACCATTACTATTAAAGATGAAGAAATCTATCTTACTCCAAAAGAATTTGAGTTACTAGAATATTTTATTCAAAACAGAAAGATTGCTATTAACAGAGAAAAGTTATTAAAATACATCTGGGGTTATGACTTCTTTGGTGATGATAGAACAGTTGATACCCATATCAAAATGCTTAGAAATCATCTTGGTGAATATCGTGATTTAATTGAAACTGTTCGTGGAATAGGATACCGTTTTAATGATGAAAAATAGTTTAAGAAGTAAGATATGGCAATATCTAATTATTTTTTCCTTAATAATTATCGTTTTTCTCTGGCTCTTTCAAGTAATTTTTATCAATAAGTATTATCAATATACCAAAACAAAAGATATAAAACAGATTGCTACTAAATTACTTACTGGTTATAAAAGAGAAAATATTTATAATACATTAGATGAAATTTCTTATCAGGAAAATTTATGTATTGAAATAACTTCTAGCAATTCTACTTTATATCGTTCTAGTTCTAGTGGCAATTGCCTATTTAGTAAAAGTTTGTTAAAAGAAGCATTTATTAATAGTAATCAAAAAGAAGAAACTTATAACTTACAAAACCCACAGTTTGCTAATAAAACGATTTTAGAAGCAATTAAGTTAGATGATAATTTATATGCTTTCTTATCTACTTCCTTAGAACCGCTTGATTCAACTGCTAAGATTCTAAAAGAGCAATTAACAATTATTAGTATTTTGATTCTCTCTTCTTCCTTATTAATTGGTTATTTTATTTCTAAAAGATTATCTAACCCAATTGTTGATATTTCTAGGAAAGCTTCTTTAATTGCTAAAGGAAAGATGAAAAAAGAATTTAATAGTAATAGTGATATCTTAGAGATTAAGGACTTAAATAATTCTTTAAATGAAATGATGATTGAACTTTCTAAGACTGAGGAGTTAGAAAGAGATTTACTAGCAAATGTTTCACATGATTTGAAGACACCTCTTACAATGATTAAAGCTTATGCTGAAATGGTAAGAGATTTAACTTATAATAATAATAATAAACGTGATGCTAATTTAAATATCATTATTGAGGAGACTGATCGACTAGCTCTTTTAGTTAATGATATTCTAACTCTTTCAAAATTACAACAATCAATGGATAATTTAAACATCGAAGAATTTGATTTAATTATGTTAGTTAATAACATTTTAAAAAGATTTACTATCTATCAAGAAAAGTATAATTATAAAATTAAGTTCAAACATACTAATATTAAGAAATTAATTATAAAAGCTGATCAAAAGAAGATTGAACAAGTTCTTTACAATTTAATTATCAATGCTATCAACTACACTGGTGATGATATGAAAGTTATTGTTAATATTTCTAAGGTTGATGATAGATATAAGGTTGAAGTCATTGATAGCGGTAAAGGTATTGATGAAAAAGATTTAGAAAATATCTTTGATAAATATTACAAATCAGCGAAGAAACATAAAAGAAATCTATATGGTACTGGCCTAGGTTTATCTATTGTTAAAAGTATTTTTATTCTTCATAATTATGAATACGGTGTAACCACAAAAAAAGGAAAAGGCACTAGCTTTTACTTCTATATTTGAGAAGTAAAGAGTGTTCTCTTCCTTTTTTTGTCATAAAAGTCATTGCTATCTCAGACCTAGTTTAACTCTGGGCGAACTGTAAACAAGGTGGTAAAGAAATATAATGACTAGAAGTTATATCTGAACTTCTACTAATACTATATAACATATTTTGAAAATATACAAGTAGTAAATTGAATTGACGGAGTAAAAATTTATCGGAATACACAAAAAAAGAAAAGACTCGCGGTACAATGTACCTATATAAACCCAAAATAAAAGGAGTCTTTTCAATGTATATTTTACCATATCTTTTACAAATTAGTACAAAAAATTTAATTATTAACAATCTAGTTAACAAATTTAAAGAAAAAATAACTAATATTATAAATAAATTTATTTTCGGTAATATTAAAAATATATATGTCAAATTAACATTTTCGCTGCAAGAATTAGTTAATGAGTTATCCACAGATTTCCTAAAAGAATTTATTGAAGCAGTAGATTTAGAATTTAAAAATTCCGAAAAAAGAAAAAAGCAGTTCTATATTAATAAATCAAATGTAAAGAGAACTATCTACACTATCTTTGGGGATGTTACATTCTATCGAACACTATATCAAGATAAATATACACACGAATATTATAATTGTATTGATGATGTTTTAGGTCTTGAATCATACAAAAACTATGACCCAATAGTACGTGGAATTCTTATTCAAGATTCTGTTCGGTCTAATCCTAGCCATACTGCTGACTTTTCTTCCTTAAATGCTTTACATTTAAAACAATGTTTGGAACAAAATTTATCTATTCCAAAACAAATCATTTATCTTTTTAAACGACAAGCTAAAATAGGTAAAGTCAAATATGATGAAATTAAACATGGCAAAACTTTATATGTTATGGTTGATGAAAAATGGGTTCATAAACAAGATAAGACTGAACCAAACAAAAAGAAATGGATTATGGTTAAATGTTTTGTTACTTTTACTGGTATTGAACGCAAAGGTAAAAGAAGTAGATTGCTTGGAAGCATACATTTATCACCTCTTCTGATAAGCCTTGGCAAGAGTTTATGAAAGTTATTCCAGATATTTACAATTTTGAAGTTATTGAAAATATTAATTTACTTAGTGACGCTGGTTCCTGGATTCTTTCTGGTGCTTCTGAATTGAAATTATATTCAAACAATAAAGTAACTATCAACACTTGTGAATTTCACGTAAAGCAAAAAATAAATCGTTCTACTACCGATAAAGAATTAAGGCAAAAAATTGCTGATATTATTTATGATAAGAATGACAAAAAAAGCTTTTATAGCTGAAATGGATAAGTTAATAGATAGTAAAACAAAAGAAGCTAGAAAACAAAAAATTGAAGAATATAAAAAATATATTCTTAATCACTGGAGAGGTATTCAAAATATGAAAGATTCTTTATGTAATTCTTCTATGGAAGCTCATATTGAACATTGTGTTGCTTCTACTTTCTCTAGTGTTCTTAAAGCCTATTCAGCAAATCACATAGAACAATATCTCAAACTCCATGAAATGTTTTTAAATGGTATTTCTATATTAAGTTATTACTTACAAACATTTAATAATAACGATGATTTTGTTTATAATAGCAAAGAAAAAGAATTAGATCTTTCTATGTTTGAAAATTCTAATTCTAATGTTCCAATTTTATATACTGCTAATAATTTGAATACAGCATTATCAGGAATTTGCCATCCTAGTGGTTTATTCCGATAAATTTATACTCCGTCATTGATTTTTTTTAAGCTGCTAGTGCTTGACTTTGTGTATTTTGAGGTAAAAGCTCATCTTTAGCAATTGTTTTTATATCTGTTATGGCTTGTTTTATTCTTAAAGCTGATTGATTATTATTGTTTACACCTATTTCGATTGCTTGATCAAATAGCTTAGAATTTTCACTAGTTGGATCTAAATAGTCATAATCAAATTTTTTAATAGCTTCTTGTAACAAGTTATCACTTTGTAAAAATCTAGTACGCATATCTGTTGCAGAAAAGTTTTCTTTTGATAATTCATCTTTAACAAAAGATAATATTTGTTGCATTTTTTCCATATAACTTGCATCTTCTGCTGATTTCTTACCACTTCCTGCAAAAGACTTAATCATATTTTCAAGTAATAAAGATGTATAGGCATTTGGTTTAACACTAGTTGCTAAGTTTCTAGCATTAAAACTAGAAGTAAATCTATTAGCTTCTCCTGTTTGTAAATAATGTGTAATAGCAAAGATGCCTTGACCATTTTTATATTGATTATCTGATATTGCTGCTGCTACATTCAAATCAAAGATAGTATTTACATTTTGATACATTGTTCCTTTATCTTCAGATATTTTAACACTACTATCACCGTTAATACTTATTAAGTTAAGTTCTTTCTTTCTAGTAGCGATATAATCACTTATTTTCTGATAATTTGTAGTCATTGGGACAGCTTTACTCGACGTTATCTCTTCTTTCTTTTCTTCTTGAATTACTGGTTTAGGAGCAATTTCTTCTTCAATTGGTAATTGAAAGTCTTCTACTAAATCATTAGCTATCTTACTACCATATATGATTGTTAAAGCATCTTTAGTTGTTATCTTATTAGGTACGGCATCATCAGCTAAACGAACCATTAATTTTCTTTGTTCTTTTACTTCATCACTTATTAAACTAGTTTCATTTAATGATACTGGATAAAAGTCTTTTACTAAAGAATCATTATAGAAAATATTAGGATATTTAGGACTTGTCTTACCATTTAAGATAGGTGCTATATCATCCATAAATTCTAACTGACTTTTCAAAACATTTTCCATAGTAGTAAGTCTTGTTTTGTATTGAGCGATAGAATCATCTACTTCTTTGGTCATTTGTTTTTTATAAATCATTTCAATATATCTTGTATATTCATTTAAATCGTAATAAGCAATAATATTATTAATCATAATCTTTAAGTTTTTATCAACTTCTTCTTGACTCATAACGAAGTTAGTAAAGGTTTTGAAATCTTGTTCCTCACTTAATACTTTATCGCCATTCTTGATGATGGCATAGTAACAACCACCATTCTCAAGTTTATATTTAGCATAAAGCAAATCATCGACTTTTTTATACTCTTTACCAATTATTTGGTCATTTATTTTATCAAATAAATCAAATACTTTTTCTTTTGAAGCCGCCTTTATCGCCTCTATAAAACGATTTTCTTTATCATTTGCTAGTATTCTCTTCTCTTCATCTAATAGTAAAGTAAGAGTAGCTAGTTTATTCTTATCTTCCTCACCTAGTGCTTTTTTATAAAGTTCTACAAGTGGTGCTAAAACAGAATCTATACTACTATCTGCTTCCATAAAAGAAACATCAATCTTAGAAAATAAATCATTTATTGTAGAAACTGTTTCTGCTAATTGTTTTTTCTCATGATTCTTTGATAACTCCTCTTTTATCGAAGCATCACAAGCTTTATATAATTCGTTATATTTTTTCAAGACTTCTTCTAAATTATTTTTTCGTTTATCATTTTCCTGTTCATTTAGTTTTTGTGCTTGTTCTTTATATTCTTTAAGGCCATCTTGTCCTACTATTTCTTCACCACGAACTAATAGTTGATTAAAATAACCATTTACCTGTAATAAATAAGCAGATAAAACATCAACATAACCTTTTTCTAAAGAATTATTATTTTCTATTAGAAAGTTATTTACTTCATTAATTTTTTCTTCTGTTAGATAAGATGGTGCTGTTATTCTTTCTTGTTTAGTTCCATCTCCATCTAATAAAACTGATAATCTACCCATTTTATTCACCCACTATTCTCTATTCTGATAAAAGTATACCATATTTTGAAAACAAAAAAAAGGGATAAAATCCCTTAAAATTTTCTACATTGAAATACGAGATACATTCTCATTTTGAGTTGGTTCATCTACTATTTGTGTATGCCAACTACCTGTATTAGCATCGTAAACTGGTACAGCATTGATACCATTTGCATTATAGCTTAATACTTGATCAACTACAGCATCTGGAGTCATACTTGCTACTACTTGGTCATTATTAGCCTCGTTTGATGCTACTTCTCCTTCATAAACTGGAGCTTCTTCAGTATAAGTATCAGTTGAGTAAGTATCTACATCTGAAGTTGTACCTTCATCATAACTAGATACATCTGAATAAGTTTCTACATCCTGAGTAGCAGTATCATCATAAACTGGTGTTTCTTCAGTATAAGTATCAGTTGAATAAGTAGCAACATCTGAAGTATTATTTTCTTCATAAGTAGGTACTTCTTCTTCAGCTGATGAGATATCACTACTACTAGTATCAGTATTTCCTTCAATAGTTATATCACTAACACTACCATCGATAGTATTACCATCTTTATAATCATCATCGATTTGCCAACCATCTGGTATTTCAGCAGTTCCACCACTATTTATAGTGTCATTAATAGAACCAGCAATATCTTCTTCTGATTCAATTATTTGGTCATCATCAGTAGTTGTATCGTCTGATGATGAATTATCAGTGTTAGTATTTTCATTTTCTCCTTCATCGCCTTCGATAATTTGATCTCCATCGATTTCAGAGCTATTATCGTCTTGGTCTTCGTTAGTATTATCATCTTCATTAGAATCACTATCATCAGTATCTGATGAAGAATCATCACTACCTGTATCGTCAGATGAACTATCAGAAGATGAGTCATCATAACTTGTATCAGAATCACTAGAAGAGGTATCATCTGTATAAGTATAATTATCACTAGCAGAACTTGCAGCATAGTAATCATAATTATCAGAAGTAGTTTCCGTTACAACTGGTTCAGTTGTTGTTTCCGTAGTTTCGGCAACTACAACTTTATGTGGTAATTCTTTGTTTTTTTGATATAAAGCAGTATCAGTTATATCACGAGTATCATCAATTACATATAAATTCTTTGCTTCTAATTCACTTTTAATAGCTTCAGCAAAATCAGTATAACTTGGACTAGCATTAAAGTTTACCTTAACTGAATTTAATGCTGCAGTAATATTTTCTCTTACAACTGTTTTATAAGCTTGACTTAATTCAGCCATTTCTGTCGAATCTATAGCATTATCATAACCACAATTTTTAGCTCTATCATAGAAACTTCTTACTAATGGCATAGTAGCAATATATTTAGAATTTCCTCTAAATAAATTTTCTTTACCAGTAAGATCATCTGCAAGTTTAAAGTCTTCTTTAATTTGTGCTAAAATTGTTTCTGCTTTTTCAATTTTCTCATCATCATCAGTAGTTCTATTTAAATCAATGATTAAATTTTCATATTTTTCATAGAATGCTTGATCATCAGCATTTTTTAATACTTTAGAAAAACCAGTTGTATCCTTCTGAACAGTAGCTAATTGCTTAATTTGGCTATTAACTTGTTTATAATCTTCATAACTATAATTCCAATATTTAGAAACGTTAGTTACATTATCACCAAAGTTTTCTCCTAATAAAGCCATTTGTAATACTGTATAATCAGAAGTATCTAATCCTAAACGACTATTCTTACTAGAATCAACATAGTTTCTTGCTAAACTATTGAAATTTTTTAGATTATATCTAAACTTATTCATATAATTCTTAGTTACAGCATCACTGTTAGCTAAGCAGTTATCAAATTTAGAGTAATCAGGAGTTGGAGTAACAGTTGGTACCATATCAACTACATCTTTGTCTTGATTAACTAAATCCTGTGGATCTTGTCCATCATAAGCATATTGTTCTGGATCTATATGCGGATTATAAGTATAGTTATTATCATCGTTATTATATTCAACTACTAAGTCATCAGTTGTACCTGATTTACTACCACAAGACTTAAGTTTACCTGCACCTACTCCAAGAGCTGTTATAGCTCCAAAAATTAAGCCTGCTCTTATAACAAATTTCTTTATACCATTTTCTGTTATATAATTCCCTAGTTTTTCTTTAATAGCACCAAAGAAACCTTTTTCTTTGATAGCTTTTTTTCTAGCTTCCCTTTTGGCTTTTCTTTCAGCCTTTTTAGGATTTTCTTCTTCATTTTCTGGACTACCATTTATAACAGCTTTACTATTTAATATAGTTGCAAAATCTAGTTTGTTTGTTACTACTGTATCTTCTCCAATGCTATCGTGAAAATTATCTACCGCTTCAGTTGAACATCTATATTTTTTCAATAGAAAGTCACGGAAATTTTGATTACTAACTTGAAGATGTAATTTGTCTGACTCAAGTAAGTCAGCTGGATTATATATATTATTGCTATAAGCAAACTCTCTTAACTCATCAAGTGCTTCTCCAAAATCATCGGTAAAGTGAAATGTTATATTGCCTGCATTTAACTTAACAAAGCAATACATACATACGTCGTTACCATCTTTATCCTTTTCATGAAATTGATAATATTCTATAAAATTATTCATTTTTTATCCTCTCCCCTAATTTATCTCTTTCTTATTTCCAGTCATTTTATAACCAGCACTAATAAGAGATTGATCATTTGCACTACTCCATTTTGTATCAGTTGCTCCTGGAGTATAAGTTCTTGTTCTTACTTGATAATAACTAACTGTTGCTACAATATTATTTCCAAGCGGTGTCTTACCAATAACTTCTCTAGCAGTCGAAATCTTTATTTCTTTTAAACAATTACTATCAGTACTACCACAAGTTATTTCTTTAAGTCTATCGCTATTTTTCTCTTTACCTGACCAATCGGACCATTCAGAGAAAACTCCAGCTGCTGTTTTCTGATACTCATAACTATAAGTAACTGTTTTTTGTTCCTTAATGTTATCAGTCTTAGTTTCTTGTTGTTTATTATCAGTTGTTGGTGTCTTTTCTGTATTATCTGTCTTATTAGTACTATTATTACTAGAATTATCAGTAGAAGGAGTACTAGTAGAATCTTTGGCCTTTTCATCAGTTTTATTAAGATCCTTTTCACAGACTTCAGTACTACAGTATGAATAACTTCCTACTTTAGTTAAAACATAATCTTCTTCATCACTACACTTTAGTTTTACCTTTAAAACATACTCACCATTTTCTGAGTAAATTTCTGAATAACTTTTATCAATATTACAAGCTTTTCCTTTATTATCAGTAAATGCTGACAACATTTTCTTACTAATCATTTGACGTAATGTAATAACTTCTTTATTACCATCTACTGGTAAATTTGCTTTCTTACTATAGTAATCTATACTTGCTTGTTTCATTGTTGCAAGGTTCTTTTGAAATACCTTTGATGAAGTTGTTTCAGTTGCTTTTGTCTTTGGACTAGTGAACTTTGGTATTAACCAAATCAAAAACAAGGCAAAGATAACAATAATAATAAATTTTAGTAAAAAATCTCTAAACGGAAATGGTCGTTTATCATATTCTTCTGTATACATTGAAATCCCCTCCTCTGTGGCTCATATTATACATCTTTTTGCTTATTTTGTCAAATTATCTTTAAGTTTAATTATTGTGCAACCAGGATTCATAAAATCAAGCTTATATTCTAACACCCGTCTATCATGACGTAAGTACTCACTTACTTCTTTTCTCAATACTCCTGTGCCAATTCCGTGAACAATTACCCCTTCTTTTTCTCTTAATCTTATCAAATCATTTATAAACTCATCAACAGTTATTTTAGCAGTAATTCTGTCCATTCCATGTAAATCAATACTCCTAATACTAGAAAGATACATACTCCGCTTCCTTTCAGTAATATTATACATAAAAATAAAGAAAATGAACAGTTTTTTTCGAAATATGTTATACTACCTTTAGGGTGAAGTAAAGTGATTAAAAAGAAAAAAGATAAAAAGCCAAAAAAAGAGCGAAAAAAATTAACCAAAAAGCAAAAAATACTTGTTATTATAATAGCAATTGTCTTAGGAGCTGGCGCCTATTTTCTCGGTACAGTAGTAACTAAAACCTATCTAAATAATAAGAAAAAAGAAGACCAAAAGATAGATTTTGAAGAAATGACTAAACTAGAAACTATTAAAAGTGTTAGCATTGACAAGCTAGTTAGTAGTTATAATGATTTATTAACAGCAAAAAACCTTGATAAATATAAAATTGATAAAGATAAAATAAATAAAAAAGATATTCTTTACGAGTATACAACTAATAATATAACTTATGTTTTTCAAGTAAAAAACAAGAAAGTAGAAATTATGACTATTTATTATAAAGAAGAAAATGATGATACTAAAGAAATAATTAAGCTAGCAATGCAAGCAAATAATAGCGATTTAACTGATGAAGACGTTACTAATATGTATGATGGTATCATTAAAACAAGAACTAATAAAGAAGAAGATGGCGCCAAAGTTTCTGAATATTTTCAATATAAAGGTATTGAAGCTAACTTAAAAGAAACCGTTATTGGTGATAAATCTATCTATCAATTTAGAATAGGAAGAATTACAGAATAGTAGCAATACTATTTTTCTTTTTGGTCTAGGCTAATGCCTTCTTCTTTTAATAGTTCTATTTTATTATTTAATCCACCACCATATCCCGTTAGACTTCCATTACTACCAATCACTCTATGACAAGGAATTATTAAACAAATTGGATTCCAACCAACAGCTCTAGAAGACATTTTAGAAATATTATTGTTTTTAGCAATCTCCTTAGCAATATTACCATAAGTTGTTGTTTTTCCATATGGTATTTTTAACATTATATCAATAACTTGTTTCCGAAAAGGTGTTAAAACCGCTAGTTTATATTTCGGAGTAAAATCTGGTTTTTCTCCACTAAAATAAATATCTAACCACCGACTAGTCTCTTTAAAAATAGGTAAATCAGTATAAATTGTTTCTTTATTACTATGTTTATTTTCACCTTTTGACCCTTCAAACCAAAGACCAGTAAGATTTACCATCACTTTCAAGAAAAATATCATCATAATTTTCTTTCATTTTATATTTATACATTTTCCACTCCATCAAATAAAAATAGTTCCTTACTATTAAAGAACTATTTATTTTTATTTCCTATTCTATTAAAAGGAAGTATTACTAAAGATGTTCTACCTAATATTTGTTTTTTCTTAATAAATCCAAAAGCTCTTCCATCATAAGATGCTTCTCTATTATCCCCCATTACAAGGTAAGAATCAGCTGGTATCTTTTCACTCTTATAATCAGCAGTCTTTAAACCTTTTACTTTTTCTTCTACTTTCTTACCATTTACGTATAAAGTATTATCTTTATATTCAATAACTTCTCCAGGAAGACCAATTACTCTTTTAATAATATCTTCATCCTCTAGTCGTACCACTACTATATCAAATCTCTTTGGATTTTTAGTAAGGTAAGCGGTTTTGTTTAGAATCATTATATCTTTAGGATGTAAAGTATTCATCATACTAGTACCATTAACTCTAATCGGTGTCACTATAAATAGTTTTAAAAGTATCACAAGAATAAGTATAACTATATATGGTATTAATTCTTTCATTTTTTCCATGTTTCACCCTTAGCAAAAAAAGTAGACTTTAAATCTACTTTTCGTTTTCTTTCTTTGTTTTTTGTCCACGTTCTTTAATCTTGTATTGACCAACCATTCCTTTTAAGAATGTTAGTTTAGCTCTACGAACACGACCACGACGTACTACTGTAATCTTATCAATTTTTGGTGAATGAATTGGGAAAATTCTTTCAACTCCAACACCAGATGACATCTTACGAACAGTAAATGTTTCAGAAACACTACCACCACGTCTTGCTACAACTAATCCTTCAAATGCTTGAATACGTTCTCTTTTACCTTCCTTGATTTTCACATCAACACGAACAGTATCTCCAACTCTAAATTCAGGAATTTCAGGATTCATTTGTTTTTCATTGATTTTGTCAATTATATTCATCATTTTTTCCTCCTAACTATACCCAGTGTTCATATGTTTACATATAGTAATAAAGCGGAACACTTTCTTTTGACGTTTCCTATTATAACAAATGTTTTGTTTTTACGCAATAGGCTTTATCTTATTTTTTTATTCTGTTATTTTTAATATAGTTCAAAGTTTTAGCAAGTACCTTTGAGTCTTTATAAATATCCTTATCCCAACCATACCAAATATCAAAAGCAGTAGTTGCACCTTCTGTAACCATTTGTCTTACTTTTTCGTTTTTTAATACTACATTATTATCTTGTTCAGTTAATGGATGCTGATATCCCATATCTTGATAAATTTTAGCCTGAATATCTGCTTCTAATTTATCACAGTAATAAGCAAATTTAGCCATATTACTTTTTCGCTCATCAAATTCAAATATTGACTTAGCCATTTTTTCCTTATCTGCTAAATCACCAATCACTTCAATAATTGCCTTATGTTCTATCGCTTCTTTTTGTTCAGGAGTAATTTCATCGAAAGGAGTAATATCTCCTATTTCTATTTCACCAAGTTCATGGATACATAATAAAGAAGTAACTTCATCAAGATTAGCACTAAAATCAAACTCAGAGTCAAGAGCTGTTGCTAAAGCAATCGTTCCCACAACATGTTCTGAAATTTTTTCTCTTCTATCAGCTGAAACATTCCAATGATAATCGTCCCAACCACTTCTATCTTTATTTTTTAAAACGGTATTTAAACAATAAAACTTAAATATCTCTAAATTTTTCTTATCATCATTACCAATCTCATCAAACAAGCCATAGTTTTTAGCTGTTTCATATAACTTCTTATCATCTGCAGAAGTTAAACCCTTCTGATAAGCTACATTAAGAAACTTTTCCATCTCAAGTTCATATTCTATACAATCAAAAGCAAAATCATTATAAGAGTGACATCGCATATTTTCATAATTAGATAACTTTGCTATATATTCCTTCCCTTTATCCATCTTCTTTAAGATACTAAACAATTTATCTTTAGAATAATCATTTATTGTTTTAAGCAAGATTATTCTAATAGTTTCTCCTAAATTATCTACTCTTTTATATTCAGAATTAATAGCTGTTGCTAAAATCATACTACCATATACCTGATTAGCAACACTTTCTCTTTCATCAACGATTAGATATTTAAGATTGTTTGCTAACATATAAAATGATAACACTGTCTTTATCTTTTCTGTTTCCTTGTCCTTCATAATATAAACACCTCTTGTAAACTTATTCTAACGAGCTACTTAAAAAAGTGCAAGAAAAAATGCATCAATGCACTTTTACTCATTAGTAATTGGTTCATAAACTGTTCCAACAAACCATACTTCACCAGTATCTTTATCTCTTATTAAGAATAGATAAGGTTTATCAAAAGTAATATTAATTTCTTCTACTGGAACATCATATAAATGTTCAAAACTACAATTACTTGCTCCAAAGCCACCACCAACTGTTACAGCAGCTGCTTTTATTCCTTCATTAGAAAATTCAATATTAGCTTTATGATCAACTGAATCTATATAATTACTAGTACCAGTTACCATATTAGATAAATCTGCTTTCTTTTCATCAAAAACATCAACCACACCAAGTTTTTCTAAATCTTCTTTTAGTTTTAATTGATAATCAAATTTAAATAGTGGAATATAACCAGTGATTCTAGTAACTTTCCCTTCAGTAAAGTTTTCTGCTTTGATTTCTTTTAAATTTTTAATAATTCCACTTATATCAGAACTATCAAAATTTTTAACATAACTTGCTAAATCATCAGTCTTAGGCATTATACCAACATATTGTAGAGTTGTTCCATTATAAGTTTTTAAATCTTTTGCAAAAGCCTTAACTTTATCATCAGTATATAACATAAAATCAGTTGAAGAATCTACTCTTTTATAATTTTCTTTCAATTCACTAATAAATTTATCCGTAAACTTATCAACATCAAGGTCATCTTTATTAGTATCTGGATTAGTTCTAATTCCACATTCATCTTTATCTATAAAGTTTTGATATTCGCTTTTAATTGTTTTACGAATATTTTCTTCGCCTAGTTCTTTAATAATATCATAGTTATTAATAGAAGCTCCTATTTGTACAGCTTTAGCATTTACACTATTATTATTAAATTTAAGAGTTTGATATTTATTTTCCATAATAGGTTCAATATAGTCATTATATTTCTCATGATTATAACTGATGTTATAAAAATCTTTAGAATCACTTTGACTAGTAGCTTGTAACCATTTGTTCCACTCCATATCAATCGCTAAAGCATTAACTAAGAAAAAGTTATTCTTAGAAATATCCTTATCAAATAAATTATTAATCAAACCGAAAGTCTTATCACTTACAAAACTATTAATTTTATCTGGTGTTTTAAAAGAATCATAAATAACTGATGCATCATATTTATTACTTAACTTATCAGTATAATCTTTCTTGGTATTCTTTTTAAAACTATTTTTAATAAAGATAGCATTAGCAAAAGACATATTATTACTATTTATATATTTTTTAGAAGTATAATCACCAATAATAGCATCTATCTGGGCTTTACTACTTCCATTAGTACCAGTACTTAACATTGCTAGAGCATATTTTATTGATAAGGGACTATATAAAATATTGGCATCTTTATTCTCAAGTTTTAGAAATGACAAATCAAAGTTTTCTATACCATTACCAGACATTTTGTAAGATGATGATACTTCCGTCTTATCATTAGTAATACTACCATTATCACCCTTATTTTTCTTATTATAAAAATAGAAACCTACTACTGCTATTATGGCAATTAATAAGATAATTATTACTACTTTTAATTTGCTTTTTCCTTTCTTTTTTTCTACTTTTTCATCCATTAAACATTCCTCCCATCCTTTAGTTAGAGAATACTATAATCGTCTTTAAAAAGCAACAAAATTTTATTGTTTTAAAGCAGTTATTGGTACTATATAAATTCCAGTTTCCTTATCCTTTACTACAGCTTTATAATTTCCTACAATTATACACATAAATTTAGGTTTTTTAAGCATATTTTCTTCAAAGGATAACAAGTTTTTTCTCGCCTCTTCAATTTGATTACTACCAAGTTTAATTTCAATAGCTGCATAATCACCATTAGCAAACTCAATAATTGAATCTACTTCTAAACCAGTTACATTGTCCCTAAAATGATACAAGTTTCCTCCAAGTGATTCTATATAAATTCGTAAGTCCCTTTCAACAAGAGCTTCAAATAAAAAACCAAAAGTATTCAAATCACCAATTAATTTATCTACCGTTAAATTTAAAGTAGCACAAGCTAATGATGGGTCGACAAAATGTCTTTTAGGAGCTTTCCCAACTCTTTTAGGAGAGCGATAATTAATACTATAAGAATCTTGATTACAAGTTATATGTAATCTATCTAAAACATCAAGATAATCTGTTAAAGTAATTCTACTTTCAATCATTTCACTTTCACTATCATTAATATCTTTTATAAGTGTTTGATTAGAAACAACTGTAGATTCATTTCGAGCTAGTGACCTTAAAAGCATTAGCATTTTTGTCCTATCTCTTTTTTTATCGTCATTCATATCTTTATCCAAAATAGATTCAATATAACTTTTAGGAATAAGATTAGCATTTTCTTGTGATACTTCTATATTTCTTGGCCAACCACCACGTACAATCAAATTAGCAAGACTTCTAATATCAATTTCTTTTACTAAGACATTTTCTTGTGTACCATCATACATTTTAGATAAAGAAGCTTGACCACTGGAATCACCTGATTCATAAAGACTCATAGGATACATTTTTATCTTTCCTATTCTTCCAGCACCAGAGTGATAAACCTTCTTCTTTTTCTCATCGTTTAGTTCTGTCGAACAAGTCAAAATATACTTACCACTTTTAGAATCTTCATCACATTTTCTTCTTACCGCATCCCAAACTTCTGGTACTAAATGCCATTCATCAATTAATTCTGGTGATTCTTCATTAAGAATTAAATTAATATCATAAAGTGCTAAATTTCTAGTATTTTCATCATCTAACATAACAATACTTTTTGAATGAGCTGATGAAGTCCAAGTCTTACCACACCACTTTGGTCCTTCTATACTAATAGCACCAAAAACTTCTAAATATCTTTCAACCATGTTATCAATTAATCTCTGTTTATACATTTTCTTATCAAATGCCATTATTACACCCTCCTCTTATCTATAGATTATCATTATTTTATATTTTTTACAATCAAAATATACATTTTTTAAGGATTTTAATATACATTTTTTAAGACTTTTGATATACATTTTTTAAAAATAAAAAGATGATTACTCACCTTTTTCCATTTCTTTACTAATCATTCTAACAAATGCTTTATTTTTAAAATTTAAACTTTCAATTACTGAATTCATCGTATCAATATTCATTTCTCTAATAAGATCAATATAATGATCACAAAAATCATGATATAAGTTTAAATCAGTTACAATGTTATTAACCATTGCTTCTTTATAATCAGTTTTCATTACTTCGGAAGAAATCCATACTTTTTTAATTCTTTCTAAGTCTTCCTTCGTAACTTCTAAATTAGCTAATTTTTCATCTAATAAAGAGGTATAACCTTCTTCATTTAAAGCATCAGCTTCTACTAAGAATGTTAAGATATTACCAGCTTTATCAAAATTATAACCCGTATTAATTGCTAAATGATTATTTCTTACCTGTTCTTGGAATAATGATGTACTACCAAAGTTAACAGATAAAAGCATATTAAGATACAAATCTAAAATCATATCATCAGAAATTTTAAATTTACTTCTATCCATTTTATAACCAATAGCAATCTTTTCTAACTTAACATCTTTATAAATAGTTTCTTCTTCCTTTAAAACTGCTAATTGTTCTTTTAGTTCTTTCTTCTTAACACTAAATTCTTCTTTTGCACTGAATCCTAATTTATTTAGTTTATTTTTAACTAAAGGGATAACTTCATCTTTATTGAATACTCCCCCTATTACTAAGAACATATTACTAGGACGATAGAAAGTATTATAACAATCATATAATAATTCTTTATTAATTTCTTTAATATCATAATCTTTACCTGCTACTGGATATTTGAGAGGATATTCTTTATATAAATTATTACTTAAAGTATAGAACACTTCATAATCAGGTTCATCTTCACGCATATGAATTTCTTCGGTAATAATTCCTTGTTCTTTTTTAACATTTTCATCCGTAAAGTAAGGACTAAGAACAAAGTTTAATAACTCTTCTAGATTTTCTTTAAAGTTCTTACTACCACTAACTACATAACAAGTTGTATCGTAATTAGTATAAGCGTTTACATAACTACCTGTCTTAGAATAAAAGTCAAAAGGTATTTCGCCTTCTTCCATTTCAAAACATTTATGTTCAAGGAAATGAGCGATACCATGTGGAAAATCAACCATTTCTTTTTTACCATAAGGAACAAAAGAGTTAGTTAAAGCTCCATAGTAAGTTCCAAAATTAATAAAATAATTTTTCTTTTTATCATTATCATCAGGAAGAAGAATAATATCTAATCCATTGGGAAGCAACTCACGATAATAGTAAGTATCAGTTCCTTTTATTTCATACTTAGTCATTATTTACCCCCTTTAAACAGAATATGGTATGAATACCAACTTTATTAGCAACAGAAACTATTTCCTCTTTACTAACCATCAACATCTTTTCTCTTTTAGTATCAAAATCATCTACGCCTAAAACTTCCATCATATAATAGCAATCAATTATTTCTAATGGACTTTCTAACATATCATCAAGAGCAGTAGTAAAGTACTCTTTCGCTTTAACGATATCTTCATTAGTAAAGTTACCTTTTTTCAAGTTTTTAATTTCTTTTTCAATTAAATCTAAAGCTTTCTTCTCCATTCCTGGTGTTACCCCAGACCTAATTAATATTAAGTCATCACATTTATTAGGAACACTACCGATATAATAAGCAAGTGATGACTTTTCTCTAACTTCTTTAAAAAGGTAAGAATTATCTCCTCCACCTAAGATTATATTATATAAAGTTAGTGGATATTTTCTTTCATAATCAGTTAAGTCTTTTAAATTTAGAGCTAAAGCTAACTGACTTTGTTTAGCATCAGATATTTCTTCAACATAGTTAGTTTTTTTATTTGGAGTAACATCTACTTGAATATCATCATTCTCTTTCTTAAAAGTATCAAAGGGAAATAACTCTTTAATCATCTTCTCTGTCTCATCAACTGAAACATCACCAAGAACAAAGATATCAACTAAATCATGTCTCATCATCGCTTCATAATATTCGTAAAGATTCTCTAAAGTGATACTATTTAAATCTTCTAAATAACCAGCACCTCTAATAGAAACCGGACTATCTTTATCTATTTCATCCATTAATCTAACAGCAGCATAACGAGCTTTATCGTCAGATAAACTTTCAATATTTGCTTTCTTCCGTTCATAGACAATATCAAATTCTTCTTTATAGAAGGCACAATCTTTAACTTTTGGTCTAAATAAAATAGCGGATAAAAAAGAAAGAGATGCTTTAAAATTTCCTTCTTCCGTATATTTATCATTTAATACTTTTAAGGTAATGGAAGTATCAAAATAGTTACCAAGTCTTCTTAGACCATGCGTAATATTAGCAGCATATAAGTCTTGTTGTTTTAAAGTAATTTCTCTTTTACTAGGATAGTCTTTACTAGATAAAAAGAGTATTCTATTCAAAAAACTTCTTTTTGTTATGTTGTCCTTTATGGCTTTTTCTCGTAAATGAATCTTAACAGTTATTGTCTTATAACTAGTTGTCTTTATAAAGTGCAATTTATAAGCACCTAAATCTTTTCTTGTATATTGCATTCTTATCACCTTTTCATAGTATTTACTAAATATTTATTTTTATTCAATAACTGTATCTAATGCTACTTTTATCATATCGTCAAGAGCTTTTTCACGTTCTTCACTTGATAAATAAGCTTTTTCGTAGATTGAATCAACAACAGTTAAAACACAACCAGCTTGTTTCTTTAAATGTTCACTCATACAGTAAAGAATAGCACATTCCATTTCTGATACTAACGTATCAACTGAACTATCGTAGTTTTTAAAGTATGTATCTTTATCAACATAAACATCAAAGATGTCACTAGTCATTACTGTACCCTTTTGAACGTTATATGCAGAATCTTTAGCATGTTTATATAAAGAATCTACTAGTTTAGTGTCTCCTTTAAATATTTGTTTAGTATCATTAAAGAATAGTTTAGGATAACTTGACAAAGTATAAGCAGCATCAGCTATGACCAAATCACGTACTTTAACACTTTCTTTATTACTACCACAAGTACCTATTCTAATTATTTTTTCAACATCATAAAATTTATACAATTCATAAGCATAAATGCCAATAGATGGTCCACCCATACCTGACGCAAAGATAGTAACATCTACACCTTTATACTTACCAGTAAAGCCTAACATTCCTCTAGTTTGATTGATACATTTAGCATCAGTTAAAAACTTAGAAGCCACATACTTAGCTCTTAACGGATCACCAGGCATTAATACTCTTTTAGCAATTTCTTCTTTTTTACTTTCTATATGTGCAGTCATTTCATCTTCTCCTTTACATTTTAATTTTAGCACGGACCTATTCTTTTTTAAAGTAAAAAAGTAACCTCTTTACATAAAGGCTACTAATTAGTTGCTATTTTAAATGGTGCTATTGCTGTTCCATCTCCAAATGATATTGTAACATCAGCTTTTAAATTTATAACTGGTCTTACTCCATACACAAATGTAACATCAAAATATGGTGTCAAATTTCCATTTTCCGTAACATTACTAACTACAGAAATAGTGCTACTAGGAGAAAAATATGATGGCGACATAGTATGATATGAAATTCCATTGTATAGATAAAATTTATTGTTTTCATAATTCATCATTCCACCAGCCATTGCCACTTCATCTGCGGTTATAGTAGCAACTGGATATTCCAAATGTGCATTAATATTTTTAGCCATAAAACTATCCTCTTTCGAATTGCATTTTAAAAGTGGTTGTTTTTTTTTAAATAATCTATTATATACACCATATGATATATAATCAGATATAGTAAATTTATCATTATCAAGTATACTTCTATCATTACAAAATATTTCATCAGAAATATACTGACCATAATTTATAATATTCTTGCCATACCATTCATCAATTGTTTGTTTTAATGGTGAATTTTGAGTATTTAGCAAAATATCATTGTAATTAGTACTACTATATGAGATTGGCTGTACTATCATAGTTTTATCGTTTGAATATTCAACTATCTTATAAAGTACATTGCAGCTTGTACTTAAACAACTATATAAATTATTTGATACAATTTCATCATGATTATCTTTCCAGGTTAGTTGTTTTATTGTTCCTGTTAAAGTGAATTTCTTAGTTGATTTATCAAAGGTGTATCCTGTTCCATAGTTGTATTTTTGTGTATTCGTAAACCAATCATACCTAGTAGTAGAATTATTTTCATGTAATTCAAAGTCTTCATTATACATATAGCCAACATAAGTTGGATCCCAATATTTATCATTAAAAGCAGAGCCTCCTATAATAGTTGCTTTTCCTGTATCGTTTGTCTTTTTACCAGCATAAATCATACGAATACTTCCATCACCATTACGACGGATGATTCTCCAGATGAAGCCTGCGAATGATACATAGTTATTCTTTACTGCTCCTCGATAATAATAACTATCTCCTTCATCATCTGCTGCCATAAAAAGTCCTTCATCTGTTGTTGCTGTTTTACTAAAGTCTGGAGTACCTTTTGCTACTATATTTTGTTTAGCTTTTTCTACAGTAGACTCATGATTATTCATTACTAACATACAATCTGATAGAGTATTGAAACCATTATCCTTGCAATAACTATCACCTTGACCTACTACTACTTTTATCTTTCCAAAATAGTATTTATTCATTGCTGTATTATCTGCATCTATTGATAACCATACTCTTAAATTAAATTTATCTGTTGCTTTACTTTTAATTGTTCCTGTATATAATGCATTTGATATAGTTGATAAATTACTTGTTTTTAATGATTCACTATCACTTGCTAAGTTATATCTTATGAATTTATATGGTACTAATTCACAATCTGTTCCACATTTATTCTTAGCTTCTTTATCATCTTCTAAATAAATAGTATATTTTAAATCTGTAGTACCATTATTTATTAAGAGAAAACTATAAGGTTCACTACTTAGTCCTTCACTATCTTCTTGAGGAATAGCATTTGTAAGACTTATATCTTTAGAACTAGAATCATCTAGTTTTACATCTAAATCACCTATCTTATAGATAACTTTATTACTACTACCAACTATATTCTTTGTAAGTAAGGCATAACTAGTACCTATTATTAGCGTAATAGCTATTACTAAAAATAATAGATACCAATACTTTTTATTAATTTTAATCATATTGTTCCACCCCTCTTATATTTTAACCACATAGGGATTTAAAGCAGTTCCATCGCCTTTAGTTATTAACGTATCAGCTTTTATATTTATGACTGGACGAGTCCCAAAGGAATCAGTCATGCGGCGCCAAGGATTCAAGCTACCAGAGGGAGCAACATACCAGACAAGTGCATAAGAGTGATAAGGATAGAAACGACCAGGCGAAAGAGACCACTGATATTGTCCATTATATAAATAATAATTTGTATTTACCGTATTAAATACACCACCAGCCATTGCCATTTCATCTGCTGTTATTAGTGCCACTGGATAGTCTAATTTTGCACTTGCATTAGATACCTTGAATTTATCATTAGCTTGTGTGCATTTCAAACTTGGTGACCTTTTATCTACATTTCTGTTACATGCTCCATAGAATGTATATGAATCTAATTTATATCCTGTTCCACTTGAAATACTTCTATCATTGCAAAATGTTTCATCTGCTAGTTTTGAAGTATAAGCAATTAGATTATTTTTATACCAAGTATCTATTGTTGTTTTAATAGTTGAATTTGTATTATTTATTTGAGCTGTTGCTAAACTTTTTGAACTATAACTTATTGGTTTTACTATCATTGTATCATCACTGTTATATCCTGTTACTTTATATATCACATTACAAGATGTATTTAAACAACTATATAACTGGCTTTTTACTATTTCATCATGATTATCTTTCCATATTAGTTGTTTTATTGTTCCTGTTAAAGTAAATTTCTTAGTAGAGACATCAAATGTATATCCTGTTCCATAGTTATATTTTAATGTATTAGTAAACCAGTTATAATCTGTTGTTCCATTATTCTCATATAATTCAAAATCTTCGTTGTATTTATATCCTTCGTAAGTTGGATCCCAATACTTACTATTGAATGGTGATTTTCCTATAGTGGTTGCTTCTCCTGTATCACTGGTTGATTTTCCTGAATAAATCATTCTAACAGAACCATCTCCATTACGACGAATTATTCTCCAAGTAAATCCTGCAAATGAGACATAGTTATTCTTGACTGCTCCTCGATAATAATAACTTTCTCCTTCATCATCTTCTGACATAAAAAGTCCTTCATCAGTGGTTGCTGTTTTAGAGAAATCTGGTGTTCCTTTAGCTTTAATATTAGTTTTAGCTGTATCTACTGAAGATTCGTGATTATTCATTACTAACATACAATCTGATAAAGTATTGAAACCATTATCTTTACAATAAGTATCTTCTACTTCTGCTACCGTATCACTGGTTTGTCCATACACATTTACTTTTACTTTATAAACTAATCCACCATTATCGTTCTGGGGATTATAATTTTCATCGACCCATAATCTTAATCGATATTTAATTTCTGTATCTCCTTGTTGATTTAAATTACCTACAAATAAACTCATCATGTCAGATGGTCGTCCTGTATAAACATTGCTAGTTGAATCTTCTGAATAAGTCTTCGGTGGCATCGCTTCTTCTTCAGTAGCGTCTGAATTAACTTTTGTTAAATAAAACTTAACATTCTTTCCATCGAAAGTATTTCCATTTTCTTCTTTGGCTGCTATCTCATAGTTAATATCAGTATTTCCAACGATTGATGATTTAACGGTAAAATCAAAATATTCTCCGGAATTTGATAATTTCTTTCCAGTGGAATCGGTCGTTGGAAGAGCATTATTCATAGAAATGACATTAGTACTTTCAACATACTCCATAGAGATTGCACCAGTAGTTATGGTATTTAACTTTTGACCTATTTCTGAATAATTAAAAGCAGCATAACTGATACCAATAACAGTAATTAGTAAGATAAAAGTTGTTCCGATAGTTAATATATTTTTAAACTTTTGTTTATTCATAAAGACTTATTCCTTTCATTTTAGTATTACACAAAAAAGATAGATTTATACCATCTAGTAGTATTTAATCTATCTTTATTCCACGATAAAAGAAAGTAAGTCTTTTTCTTAAATTAGTAAGTACCCCCCCCCACGTTAATTTCTGGTTAACTTGAGTCAATTGATACATACTAATCACCTACTTCCTATTTTTTATTATCAGTATTTTTGACATCTTAATCGTATCATAATCTTTGACATTTTACAACAGAGATTTTACTCACTCAAACCATGAATCTTTTTAATGTCATCATCACTTACTTTGTCTAAAGTCCATTTACCATCTTTTTTAGTAAGAGTAAAAATTATTGTATATTTAGTTTTATTAGTAGTAGCTTTTAACTTCTTTATCTTATATTCTTCTATCTTTTCTTTCCTTGATTTATCTTTTTCATCTTTGAAATCATCACTATTTTTATCTATATCTTCATTAACATTTTCTAAAGTATTATAGTAATCAAATACTTCTATTTCTACTTCAACATTTGCTGTTGTTCCATCTATTTTTTCATCTTTTATCTTATAAGATAAATTTTGATATTGCTTTAATAAAAGACTTTTATACTCTTTCTTATAATTATCACTAGCATTCATCTCTTCAATCGTATCATCAAGTTCTTTTACGATAGAAGTATCCATTGTTTGATACTTTCCTAAAAACTCCTCTACTTTACTAGATGGCGTATTCATAATATCAGTACACCCTGTTAGTAAGATAATACTTATTAATATAATTAATTTCTTCATACTTTCCTCCTTTTAATATGATGTAGCAATTATTAAAATTTATACATTTTTCTTAGAAATCATTGAAAAAAACTTTTTCAAATCATTTATATAAGCACTATCTCCTTTATAAATATTTTCTTTTAATACAGTAAATTTATCCTTTATATTAGTTAATTCATCTTCAAAATATTCTTCATATAGATAAGATATTTCTTCCTCTTGATTTTTTATTCCTGCTAGTTCTTTTAAAAGAAAAATTCTATTTTCTTGTTCTTTTCTAGTAAGATATAAATCTTTCTTGGCTATATTTTCTTTTTTATAACTAATCGGTGTTTCTACTAATTCCTCCGTCATTTCAATTACTTCTTCCTCTTCATCTATTATAAGAGAACTTTTATAAGTACTATTACCTTTACTATCAAACTCTAAAGCGAAACACTTTCTCCCATCAGATAAAAGAACAGCATAAGGTATTTCTTTCACTTCACCATTAAAATAACATAAAGCTTTATTCCTTATCTTTAAAAGAAAACTAATATCAATTTTTATTTTATTAGTAAACAAATCTTCTATCATTGTTTTTGACACTTTAAATAAAGGGATTTTCTTAATATGTTCTACTTCATCACTATCACACCATTCATAAAACTCACAACTATCTTCAAATTTCTTTAAATTAAGTAAAATATCATAGATATAAATCATCTTTCCCTATCCTTTCTATAAATAGAAATACTAAGAAGAATTATTCCTAGTAATAAACTATAATTTTTATAATGCGTTAACATAAAGATTAAATATTCTTTAAAAGAATAACCAAAAGTAAAAAGATTGGTATAACAAATCACATAAAACATACCGATAGTAGTAAATAGAATTCCTAAGAGATATATTATTATTCTAGTCAAATTATTCACCTAATATACTTTATTCCAATCTATTTTTAGTATACAAATTATTAATATTTTTATACAAAGAAAAAGACTTATTTTTAGACATAAATAAAACTCCTACAGCTTTCGTAAGAGTTTTAATTTTATTAGTTAATAATTAATATTCTTTATAAATTTGAAGACATTCATTATTAGAAAAAGATTCTTGTCCCCATAGTTTTTTAATATTTTGTACTGATAAATCATTAACATTAATTTTAGTTACATTAACTGGTGATTTATCATCATTCCAAGTATTATATAAATATAAAGAAAATCTATTTTTTAATAAGTCTTTAATATAATCAATAATAATTTCTGCATCTTCGTCATTATAATGCCATTCAATATAATTTACAAATTCTTTATCAGTATATTGACTAGCATAATATAAATCATCTTCTTTTTTTATTCTAAGAGCATGATTTTCATCAATAACACTTATGCTATTCTTTACTTTATCTGATGTAACATGCATATTATCAAGTTCAGGCATTTCTTTATCACTTGCAAAAAATCTATATAAACTCATCTTCTACACCTCCTACATTTTTAACCAATATATCATAAGGCATTAATATTATGTGCACTACTACATAAATAATTGCTTATGTAACACATAATTTATCA
This sequence comes from uncultured Bacilli bacterium, assembly GCA_934130405.1. Classification (GTDB taxonomy): domain Bacteria; phylum Bacillota_I; class Bacilli_A; order RF39; family UBA660; genus Onthousia. The sequence continues at coordinate 193,091 of CAKOXX010000001.1, forward strand.
TTAAGTCACATCAAAGTCTACATATATTTTATAAAAATTACTCTTTATAATAGCAAAAAGGAACAAATCTAACTAGACTTCTTCCTTCTATTCCTTTAAAGCTTTTATATCTACTTGGTTAATGGCTGTAAACTTTCTAGTTATTTTATCAGTAGTAACTGATACATTTTCTACATCTTTATTAACCGCTTGAATACTACGCGATAACTTATCCCAACGTTCTCTATATCTAGCAAATTCCAAACCTAATTTATTTAACTCTTCGTGAATAATAGAGGTGTATTTATCTTTTTCAATATTTTTAAGTATCATTTGAATAACTGTCAATGTAGATATTAAAGTAGTTGGTGATGTTATGAACACTCGTTTTTTATAAGCATAGTCAATCAAGTCTTGATGATAAGCATTTATTTCAGCAAATATTGCTTCAGCAGGAAGAAACATTATCGCTTGCTTAGCAGTTACTCCTTCTATTATGTATTTATTACTAATTGCATCAATATGTCTTTTCACATCAATCTTAAAATTTCTCTCTGCTATTAATCTTTCTTCTTTTGTTAAGTCTTTATCAACCATTCTTTGGTAGTTTTCTAGAGGAAATTTAGAATCAATACCGATTGTTCCCAAAGGTGATGGTGCAAACAAAATACAATCAACTATTGTGTTATTAGGAAGAGGATATTGAAGCTTGTAGATTTTATCATTCTTCTCCCCAAAAATATTACTCATTAGATGTTTAAGATGAATCTCGCCATAAATACCTCTTGCTTTCTTATCAGTAAGTACACTTTGTAAAGAAATAATGTCACTAGATAAACCATCTATCTTCTTTTGGGCTTCATCTATTTTACTAAGTCGTTCTACTACATTAGTAAATGTTTTATTAGTCTTTTCAAAGTTTTGATCAAGTCGTAAATTAACCTGTTCATTAACTGCTAGAAGTCTTCTTTCTACTTGTTCATTTAAATGTTCAAAATCTTTATGAAGACTATCATTCAAATCGTCTTTAAAAGTTTGTAACTCCTTCATTGTATTTATTTCTAAAGCTTGTAATCTAGTAGTTATTTCTCTTTCATTAATATTTTTCATCAAGCTTATAACTAATAAGATTAAATTTAATATTAATAATCCAATTATTATGTAATCCATTTTTATCACCTTAACTAAATTATATATTACAAATATCTTTTCTTCAATTAATATTTCATTTCTTGATACCCTTCTTTAATACTAAACACATTAAACCCTAGTCTTGTTAAATAATCAGCTAATTTTTTACTTTCTATTCCACTTTCACAGAATAAGTAATAGACTTCATCCTTTAATAAGTACTTCTCTGGATATTCTCTTAATATCGGATAAGGAATATTAATCGCTCCTTTAAGACTTCCTCTTACATATAAATAATTTCTTCTTATATCTATTAAATTAAGACTAGCTAAGTTACTAAGAGTTTTAATTGATATTTCATTCATACTTCTCACCTATTATAAAGTATGAGTTTAATTCTTACTGATAAAGTTAATTAGTCTAAAAAAACAAATTCTAATGAACTTGTTCTCCTGTAATTCTAAGTTTTCCTTTCCAGACTTGATTGGCAATATCGCCATCTATATCTGCTGTAACCCATAATTTTAAATTATAAGTATTTTTTGCTCTACTATTTAATGTTCCAGTATCAATTACTCTTGCCTTATCACTTCCTAGACTTGTTAAATATTTAGCTGTTGCTGTACTAGAGTTTTTAACTAAAGCATATTTAACATATTTATCATCTAGTTTTGTATCAGAACTATCTATTGCTACATTATCTAGATAAATACTATAAGTTGCATTTGCTGTACCAGTATTTTCTAAAGTAAAAGAATACCCAGTAAGAGCAACTCCTTCACTATCCGTCATTGGATAAGTATCAGAAAGACTTATTTCGGTTCCTTCACTTAATGTTAATGCTAAACTACCAAAGTTAACGACATTATCTTTAGTTCCTTTTTGAGCGAAAGAAAAGATTGAAACTGAAAATGCAACAATAACAATTAAAAAGGCTAAAATTAATACTAGTAAAACACGATTTTTACTTTTCAACTCTTCCATTATATAACCACCTTACAATGAAAGTATACCATATCGTTTAGAAAAATGGCAATAAGCTATGACATTTTTTGTCTTTCAAGATTTACTACTTCTTTATTATCAACTTGATAAGAAATAACATTGACATCATAGTTGTCAAATATAGAATAACCAATCGTATATAATACTTCTTCCTTAATTTTACCTGTTGTATCAAATAAAGCATCATTAAAGTTAAGAGTCATTACTTTATCATCAATACTTTTATCAAGTAAAGTTAAATCTTCTCTTACTATACTCATTAAGTTAGGTTCATAGATATAACCTGTCGTTAACTCTTCTACTATTATATCTATTTTATCTCTTGAATCATTTTTATATTTCGTAACTGGTACATAGTAAGAGTTATCATTAATATCTTCTAAATAGTAAATAACCGTTTTACTAATATCATTTGTTTTTGTAAACTGATAAGTCTTATTAATACCAAAATCTCTTTTTAAAGGATACGTTATTTTTTCTCTACTATTAGGATAAGTATCATATAACTGACCTGCTACTTTTATTTCTACTTCTTCAATAGCTTTTAATTCAGTTAAACTATAAACTAAAGATTCAACTTCTCTTTTTTCTAATTCTTTTGAGATATTTTTAAATTCTTTAGAAAAATCAAGAGTTACTCTTTTATCTTCTATTGTTATATTTTTTAGTTTGGTTTTAGCTGGTATAACTGGTTTTAATGAATCAGTATATTTTAGAGAATTTGATTCGGTTAAGTAACTAACGATTGTTTTTATATTTTCTTGTAAATCTTTACTATCTAATAATATCTTCATCTTTACAAGGTAGTTATTCTCATCAAGTAAATAAATAGAATGATTTCCAAGGGAAGTTACATATTCTATTTCTTTAGAAACAGGTGTTACTTTTAGATTACTTTCTATTGGTATGGTATAAATAGTCATTATGATAAAAAGACTCATTGTTGTAATAAATGTTTTTCTTAAAGCCTTTCGTCTTAACATAAAATCACCTAGTAAATATTATGATGAAGTTTTAAAAAAAGTACCGTTATGGTACTTAAAGATGAATTTCTTTCAGTCTTAATAATTCTACTACTGCACTACTTCGTCCTTTAACACCTAGTTTTTGCATTACATTTGAGATATGATTTCTTACTGTTTTTTCACTAATTTTCAAGATTTTTGCTATTTCTTTCGTTGTTTTTCCTAAAATCAATAGTTCAAACACTTCTTTTTCTCGTACTGTTAAGATTTTCTTTAACACAACATCTTCTCCCCTTTCCCTTCCTTTGTTTGCACTTATTCATAGTATCATATGAAAAAAAGGATTTTTGTTGTGGGTAAAATCCTAGTTATTTTTCAAACTTAACAGTAATGTTTTTCTTTTGTTTAAATTCTTCTTGGACCAAACGCATTATATTATTAGCAAGAGTAGTATCATGCTTCTTTGCTACTGCTACTACTTTAATCTCACTATTATCTATTTTAACAAAGCTAGAAAGACTATATTTTTCTTTTATTTTCTTTTCTAGTTTTTCTTCGGTTCCTTCTACTTCATTTAGATATTTTAATTGTTCATATGCATTATTTTTCTCTTCTGTTGTAGCATCTTCCTTCGTCATTGTTTTCTTCAAGTCACTTTTTTCTTCTTCACGTTCTTCTTCTTTACTTACTCTAAGTGCTGTCAAGTTATCACTTTCTTTAACGGTTGTTTCTTCCTTTGTAGTTGTTTTTTTAGTAGTTACCGCATTTTTTGCTACTAACAAATCATTCGGCATAGTAATATAGTAAACACTAAGTACTAGAATTAAACTAAACAGTGTTAAAAACCACAGATTTTGTTTCTTTATCATATAATGTCCTCCTCAATTAGTACATTATATGTCCTAGTCTTATTTGGTATGTATTAATTTTCAAGGAAAAGAAAAAGAGACGGAAAGTCTCTTTAATACTATAGAAGTGTATTCAATTGATTAATGCTTAAACCTGTATATTTAACTATTTTGTCTAATGACTCTTTTCCTTGAAGCATTAACTTAGCTATTGCTAGTTTCTCTTTATTAGAACCATTTACCTCACCTTCAGCCAAGCCAGATTTTCGTCCTTTTTCCAAGCCAGAATTTCTTCCTTTTTCCAAGCCCTCGGCAAGTCCAGACTCTCTTCCTTCATCATATTTTTCGTTAAGATCTTTCTTATAGATTGCTTCATGGTCATAATAAATATTAAACTCATCATTTATATTTAATTCATCCACAATTACCTCTCCTTTTCTAAAAAATCAAATAATTATTTAAATTATAAAAGCGTGTTCAATTGATTAATGCTTAAACCTGTATATTTGACTATTTTCTCTAATGATTCTTTTCCTTGAAGCATTAACTTAGCTATTGCTAGTTTTTCTTTATTAGAACCATTTACCTCACCTTCAGCCAAGCCAGATTTTCGTCCTTCATCATATTTTTCGTTAAGATCTTTCTTATAGATTGCTTCATGATCATAATAAATATTAAACTCGTCATTTAAAGTTAATTTTTCCAATTCACTCATTATTATTGCTCCTTCCTTGTAGTTTCCTACTATTTCTTTCATTTCTTCTTTACTAGTCGCTGTTAACATTGATAGTAAAGTTTCAATTTCATTACTTCCATTATATTTGATACCACTATAGTTCTTTAAATAAATCTCATAACTTTTAACACCAGTTATTACTGTGTTACAATCATCTTCTTTAAAGCGATATTTTAATAAAGTAGCATTTTTATCTTCTTTAAAACTAGCATTATTAATAGCAATATGAATTACTTCCTTTTCGGTATACTTACCACCAGTACCATAACCACTTCCTGCTAAACGCCATAAGTAATTGTAACCTTTTCTCCTTGACCAATCGCTAAGTTCATAGTTAATTTCTAAATTAACTAAAGTCCTACCTTTCTTAAAAAGAAAATCCAAACGATAATCTTTAGTTTTATTATTACCAGTATTTAACTCTTGATCAATCATTATGTAATCCGATAAGTCAATTCCTGTTAAAGAATAGATTAATTTAAAAATTATTGGACCAGTTCTTTCACTTTTAATCAAATACTTAATAGTTGTATCATATAAGGGAATTATAAATTTTTCTTTTGTCATTAAGACCTCCTTTAGTTGTGGTGTAAATCAACGTTGACGCTGTCATCATATCAAAGGAGATATTAATTGTGCAAACAGGCAATTTTGCAAATTCAGACATAAAAATTGCCGAAAATGGCATTTCTAGTAGTTGAATTTAACAAATTGGCCATTTTTTTATACCGAAAATGCAAAATTGGTATAAATTTAATTTTTTTCAATTAATTTATATCATAAACAAAGCAAACTAACCATAGATTTGACTTAATTATCTAAAATTTTAACTTTTCCCGTACTAAAAAAGATGACTACATCATCATATCATCTTCTAAATCATATAGTGATGCAATCATCTTATGTTTTAAACTTTCTAGTTTAGCAGGATTACTTTTGAAATATAAATACATTCCACCAGCCATTCCTGCCATTACTGACAAAGTCATCATCATTTTTTTACTCATAATATTCCTCCCTAATCCTATTATGAGTAATTTTTTTTAAAGTATACCATTTTCTAAATAAAATTTTAAAGACGTTCTTCTTTTTTGCTCTTGATTATTTTTAATAGCTTGTTCTAAAGCTTTTATATCCCCAACTAGTATTAATTTTTTCTTACATCTAGTAACGGCAGTATAAATAAGTTTACGATATAGCATCTTTCTATATTCAAGTGTGAAAGGAATTAAAACCACATCAAATTCGCTTCCTTGACTTTTATGAATAGAAATAGCGTAAGCTAAAGTAAAATTAGAAATCATACTTTTCGTATATTTAACTAAGTTACCATCATAATCTATGTATAGTTCTTTACTACCTAAAAGTTTGATTCGATCAATAATTCCTATATCACCATTAAAAACAGATTCATCTTTCATATTAGCTAGTTGAATAACTTTATCATTCTCACGATAAACTACTCCATTACCTTCTAATTCTTTTTTAACTGGACTCTTAGCATTCCACAACTTTTGCAAATGCGTATTAAGCATATCTATACCATTTCTAGTTTTATACATAGGTGCTAAAACTTGAAGTTCAGCAGAATTATAATTTTTACAAATTTTTTCGATTTTTTTGATAATATCACCATCATCACAGGAAATAAATTCTAAGTCTTCTTTACTATTCAAAAGTCCTTCATCTAATATTCCTTCATTAATTTTATGTGCAAAAGGAATTATTGCAGAATCAGTTCCTTGACGATGCCAATTTTTTAAAGCGTAGACTGGTATTTCTTTACTTTCTATCATATCATTTAAAACATCACCAGCCGCTACTGATGGCAACTGATTAGCATCTCCTACAAAAACAATATGACAAGAAGCACTTAATCCTTTTAAAAGATTAGCTAAAAGTTGAGTATCTATCATACTTGCTTCATCAATTATTACAAAAGAAACACTACTTTTATTATACTCATTTATTTGAAAACGATTAGCTTCTTTATTCCATCTTAGAAAGCGATGAATAGTTGATGCTTCTACTCCTGTTACTTCACTCATTCTTTTACTAGCTCGACCAGTCGGTGCTAAAAGGGCTATTTGTTCTTCTAAACGAAGTTTATTTGAAGCAATAAGTATTTTATATAAATCAAGAATTCCTTTTAAGATAGTCGTTTTTCCTGTCCCTGGTCCTCCCGTAATAATTGCTACTTTAGAAGTAAGAGCAAGTCTTATTGCTTCTAACTGCTCATCAGTATAAACTATCCCATAATGTGTTTCTATTTCCTTAATCTTTTCATCTAGATTTTTATAAGAAATTTTTTCTTCATGTGCTAACATACGAAGTCGACTAGCAATCAAAGTTTCTGCTTCATACATTTCACTTAAGTATAAACGTTCATCACGAATAACTACTAATCCATCATTTAGCAAACTATAATAAGCTTCATCAATTGCTTCTTGACTAACTTTTACTTTTAAAACGCGATATAAATAAGAATTAATTTCTTCTTCTAAGAAATAAGTATGTCCATAAGTCTGTGATAGAGTACGCATAATATAGATAATACTACTAGCTACACGATACATTGCATCTTTAGCATATTGAGATGTAAATATTGCATCTACTCTAGCAAAAGGTATTTCATCAATGTCATAATATATTTTATATAAATTACCATCTAAAACTTCATTTATCTTATCTTTATAAAAGTGATATATCTTCATACTATCAGCAGTACTAAACCCCAGTTTATTAAGTTTTAAGATATCTTCATAACTACCCTGATATTGTTTTAACGATTCTTTTAAAACTTTTGCTTGTTTTTCATTTATTCCCGGAACTAACAATAAGCTACTAGTTTCATTAAGTATTACATCAAAAGTTTTTTCTTTGAATAAAGATACTACCTTCTCGGCTGTTTTCTTACCAATTCCTTTAAATAAATTACTTGATAAAACATCTATCATCGCATCAGTCTCTTGTGGCATAATTCTATCAATAGATTTTACCTGGAATTGTTCACCATACTTTTCATGATTTGTTACTTCACCAGTCATAACATAAGTATCTATTTCATTAAGGTCCGGTAAACACCCAGTAAAAGTCACAGTCTTATTCTTTAATGATTCAACATCCGCTTCTTTTACTTTTAAAAGGCCAACTGTATAACCATTCTGACTATTTTGAAAAATAATCTTTGATAATTTTCCTTTTATCTCTGCCATTATATCTCCTTAGCTAAACAGTTTAGTCCATCTATTGCAAATATTTTAGCTTTAACAAAAGTATTTTGTCTATGACTACCAGCTACTTTTACCGCTAGATAATTACCAGTATGTCCAAAAGAGATATCTTCATTATCCTTTTCAATTAAAACTTCTACTTCTTTACCAAGAAACTTATCTTGATATTCTTTAGATAGTTCATTAGAAACTCTTAATAGCTTTCTTGCTCTTTCTTTTTTGACATTACCATCAACTTGTGGCATAGTAGCAGCTTTTGTTCCAGTACGAACAGAATAAGGAAAGACGTGAATCTTAGCAAAGTTAAACTTTCTAGCATTTTTGATTGTTTCCTCAAAATCTAAATCAGTCTCATTTGGGAAACCTACTATAATATCAGTGGTAATTGAAACTAAAGGACGTATAGCTCTTAATTTATTAATCTTTTCTTCATAATAAGCAAGGTCATATTTTCTATTCATTAATTTTAAAATTTTGTCACTACCAGCTTGTAGTGGGATATGAAAGTGATTTACAATAACATCATTTTCTTTAATAATATCTAATACTTCATCTGTTAATTCTGTTACTTCAATACTAGATATTCTTAAACGTTTTAAGCCTTCTAATTTTACCAAGTTTCTTAGAAGTTCAGCAAAGTTAGTATTAATATCTACACCATAGTTTCCTGTATGAATCCCTGTTAAAACTATTTCTTGATATCCTTTAGCAAGTAAAGTTTTAACTTCACTAACAACATTTTCTAAAGGTTTAGAGCAACATTTACCACGAGCATATGGAATTATACAGTAACTACAAAAATTCTCACAACCATCTTGTACTTTTACAAAAGCTCTTGTTCTACCCTCAAAGTTTTCTAGATACATATTTTCAAACTTCGTCTTTGAGCCATCTTTTGCTACTATCTGACTTTTATTTGTAAAAAATTCATCTAATAAATTAACAAGTTCACCTTTTCTTTTGTTACCAATTGCAATATCAATAGCTGAATCAATATTTCCTAAATTAGTTTCAATAAAACACCCCATCGCTACAATACAAGCATCAGGATTATTCTTACGAAAACGATGTATCATTTTTCTACTCTTAACATCAGCTTGGTTCGTTACTGTACAAGTATTAATGATATAGACATCACAAATCTCATCAACAGGAGCTATTTCATAACCACTCTTCTTTAATTCTTGTTCTAAATATTCACTTTCATACGTATTAACCTTGCATCCTAAAGTACAAATACCAACTTTCATCTAATCACTTCTTTCTAATTGTATAATATAATCTCTTCTCCCCATTTTCTTTAGTTTTCTTAATAGTAACATTTTCTCCCAAATCATCATAGTTATATCCTAAAATATCTGCTAATTCTTTATTAACAAATTGAGAAAATTCACCATCACCATTATCTAACTTTTCATTATCAATTCTTCCCATCATATAAGTATCAGGAAGTGGAGTTGATGCTACATAGTATTCCCCATTACTCTTATAATATAAATCTTCATCTAGCATATTAATAGTCATTGGTAAATCAAAAGATAAAGTATTTTTTGAATTTTCTACCCAAGATAACATTGCACTTTTATAAGCATACTTATTCTTTTGTATTTTTGAGTATGGTGCTTTCATTTTTTTAGAGATAGCATAAATCTGCTCTGCATCATCTAAATATTGCTCAAATTCACTAAAGTTCATCTTCAAGAAATCACTTACTTCTAAAATTTCGTCATGGTCTTTAACTCTAGAAGTTAATGTCTCATCATCTATAAAGATAAAATCAGTATCTTTCTTCTTCTCTATTTCTTTCACATTAGGAAAGTTAAAATTAAAGATTTCTCTTAAATACTTAACATCTCTTACTTGTAAATACATTGCTTTTCCATCTAAATTGTTTGTTATTTTCATTGTTTTTCTCTCCTTTAAGTGTCCTTTTATTATATCATACTGCAATTACTTTTCATAGATGGCAAAAAAATAGAAAACTCTACTTTTTCAAGTAACGTTTTCTATTATAACATCAAACATATTTTCGTCAAGTATTTTTTCGATTTTTTATAAAATTAACCAGCTAAAGTATAAAAGAAATTAATCACATCCGTAGTTGTTACTTTACTAAAAAGAATTATTAAGAAAGCAACTAAGATGAAAGGTCCAAACGGAATAACATGTTCTTTATTTTTACGATAAAGAAGTAAGGAAATAGGAAGAGCAATCAAACTAGCTAAAAAAATATTAATAACGCCAAGAAGTGGTTCTAAAACTAAACCAATCACAAATAAAAGTTTAATATCGCCCCCACCTAGACTTTCCTTTTTAAAAAGAAAATTACCAGCTAACATTATCGCATACATTATAAGGAACAAAGTAAGAGCATTTGCTAAACAAGAAATACCACCAATAAGACCTTTTTGTAACACTTCGATTATAAAGAAACTTATACCAAAGAAAATTAAAACTTCATCTGGAATAATCAAATAAGTCAAATCACTAGCAAAGATAATCATTGTTAAACTAATCGCTAGTAAAACAAGGATAAGCTTTAAGCTAAAACCAAACGAGTAAAAAGCAATCATATATAAAAGGCCTGTAAAAAGTTCTAAAAAGAAAGATAAAGGACTAATCTTCTTCTTACAATACCTACATCTACCCCTTAGAAAAAGATAAGAAAAAATAGGAACTAAGTCTAAAGCTTTCAACTCATGATGACAGTTATCACAATAACTTCTTCCCTTGATAAAATCTTCTTCCTTCCCTAGTCTTAGTCCCACAACACAAAGAAAAGAGCCCATTGCAAGCCCTAAAAGAAAGAAAAAGATTAAATAAATACTTTCCATTAAACCACCTACTGAATCTTTCCATAAATATCAAACATCGGCATAACTACTGATAATAGAATAACACCTACTATTAAAGCTAGTAAACCAATCATCATTGGTTCTAGTAAGCTCTGTAACTGTTTAACTAAATTTTTATGTAATGTTTGATAATAATTTGCTACCTTCTCCATCATTAGACCAAGTTGTCCAGTTGACTCCCCTGTTACAATCATTTCATAAGCTGCCACTGGAAAAGCCCAAGACCCTTTAAATGATTCTGATATATTAGCACCCTTATTTAAGTTAATTATTGTTTTATTAATAAGTTCTTTATAAATTTCATTATTAGTAATCTTAGCAAGTATTTCCATACTATCAGTAATAAATACACCATGATTTAATAAGGAAGCAAAAGTTTTAGTAAAGTTATAAACCTCATTATAGATAATAATTTTATCCATAACAGGAACATGCATCATAATAATTTGAACCGTCCTACGAAAAGCTTGAACATGTTTATAAAGAAAAATAAAGCTTCCTACTATTACCACAATTATTACAATTAAAATAACATATTGATGAGTTAAAAAGTTACTGATACTCATAACCATTTGTGTAAGAGCAGGTATTTCTGCATCATTAGCACTATACATGTCAACAAACTTCGGAACAATTGTCGTTAAAATAAAGATTACAACACAAACAGCAATTAACAAAACAATAACGGGATAAGTCATTGCTGAAATCATGGTTTTTCTAGTTTCTTCTTTTGAAGTATAATAATCAGCCATATCATCTAAGACTGATGTTAAGTCTCCTGTAAGTTCACTAGTCTTAACCATATTTATTAATAATTTAGGAAACTTATCTTGCTGTCTTTGCATAGCAGTTGATAAACTTTCTCCTTTTAATAACTCATAAACCATTTTTTGATAGACTTTTCTATGTTCAGGTTTTTCGGCTTGCTTTTCCAAAATTCTAACCGAATCAATTAGAGAAATACCTGCTTTTATATAAGTTGATAACTGAGTCAAAGTAAATGATAAATCAGCAGCTCCAAACTTACCACCAATATTTATATCAATATCATAAGACTTACGGGACTCAATACTAATTATTTCATAGCCTTCATTCTTTAGAAACTCTCTAACATCCGATAAGCTATTACCTTCCATCGTCCCATTAAAGACTTTTCCATTAACCCCTTTAGCTTTATATCTAAAAGAAAACAAAGGTTCATCCTTAATCGGCTCTACATTTTCTTTTCTAGCTTCCATTAATTTCTTAACTTCTGCTGCTTCTTGTTTTTCTTCATCACTACTCTTAGTAGATTTTTCTAATTTAAAGAGTGATAAAAAGGCAAGAAATCCTTTATAAGAATATGACAAAATCTTCGAAGGCAGTGAAAATACATACATAACTGCATGATAAACATAGATAAATGGTTGCATCGCTTTTTCCATAAATTTAAGCACCTTCCTACTATTTAAATTATATCATTATTAGGAAAATGACACAAGATAGTAAAACTAACATATATTAAAATAAGGGTGGTAAAAATGTATAATCAGTTTAATCCCTATCAAATGCCAGGGACCGGTCTTAGTGCTTTTAAAAGAGTTAACTGGAGTAATATTTTAAACAATACCCAAAAGACGTTAAATGTTATTAACCAAGCAATACCTATTATTTATCAAGTTAAACCACTTGTATCTAATGCTAGAACTTTATTTAGAATTGCTGATGCTGTTAATGAACCAGAAACCAACAACATACCTAGTAACAACAATTATCAAACAACTAATCAACAAGAAAAAAGTAACCTACAGTTCTTTTTGTAGATTACTTTTTTTATTTATCTATTTTTTCTTTGGATTATATACTTTCTTATTATCAAAGTAAATTAAGAAAATAGAAATGATTGCTTCAATACAAACAGTTACAAAATATGTTCTCCAGAAGTTTGTTAGTATTACTAAACGACTGGCAAATAACATACTAACTAGTGTATCAGCAAGCATTGCAGCAACATATGCCCCTAAGTATGGGAATTTACTATTATCAGAATTTATTAATAAGTAGTAATAAATTGATAAATTAAGCATTTGACTTAACATATAACCGAATAATTCACCTGTAAGTGGAATATAGTTGATATCTTGTTCTCCTAAAAGACCTGCTACGATAGCAAATAATAGTAGTAAACAAGCAGAATAACTAATACCATTCATCGCTTCTTTATAACCATATTTTTTAGTAATAATATTAGCTACAAAGTAACGGAATGGATAAGCAAATACAGCTACTGTTAAGGTTGCTTTTCCAATAGTAAAATCAAATTTACCTAGAACCCAGCCAAGAATTGTAATAGAAGTTAATAAAAGGATATATACCCATGAACCTATTTCTTCTTTTTTAACAACTCTCTTTTTCGACATGTTCTTCTTCATTCTACTTTACCTCACCTTTCTATTCTATTACTACTATAACACAAATAGATGGTAAACGTCAAAACAAAACGAACCTGATTTTTGCTTTTTTAAGACACTTTTTATTTACTAATAATTATTTTTTTATTTTACGTGGAATATACTGAGAATCAGTCTTTACACTAAAGTCATCACGACCTTGTACATGGTGAGCAAGACAAATATCTTGACTTAATCCCATTTTTTCTATGTCTTTATCCATAGATTTTTTAACAATATCACGATACTTTTGGTCTTCTTCTGATAATTCTAAATCTCTTGGAAGTATAGCACTAAATAATCCCATATCCATTAATAGTAAAGCTTTATCACTCCAAGTCATATTAGATAAAAATCTCTCATGTGTACCATTTACAACTGATTCTTTAAATTTATCAATATTTTTTAGCTTAATCATTTCATTGGCTGTACCAATTTTTTCAGCTAATTCTTTCTTACCAGCTAATGAAGCCGTAGTAAGTATTTTATTTCTTAATATTCTTGGCATATCACTTATCTGGTCCATAATTTGTTCAGCAGTTAAATTCATCCTCTCAAAGCAATTAACCATTAGCTCGAGAGAAGAAGCGATTTTTTCTTTATAATCATCTTGTATATCATTCATCATAAAAATATACCTCCTTGTTTAGTTATTGTAACACAATTTTTTAAAATAACAAGAAAAAAAACTAGACAATGCTAATTTTTATTATTAATTTGATATAATTTTTGGTAAGCAAAATGGTCAAACTTCTCTAAAAATCCCCACTCTAATTGTTTTTCAAAAAAATACTGTCTAACATTCATCATTAATATCTCCTAACTATAATGGACTAAACTTCTTAGTCTTTTTATTACTTTCTTTTCTATTCTTGATATATAAGACTGACTTATTCCTAACATATCAGCGACTTCTTTTTGCGTTTTTTCTTCTTGTCCTAAAAGACCATATCTTAATATCATAATATCTCTATCTCTTGGTTCTAATCTTAATACTTCATTAATCATTATTTTCTTATCATCTTCTGTTTCTACTCCCTTAGTTACTAAATCAGCATCTGTTCCTAAAATATCTTCAAGTCTTAATTCATTACCATCTTGATCATAACTAAGTGAAGCATCAATTGACACTTCTGTTTTTACTTTTTTTATTTTTCTTAAATGCATTAATATCTCATTATCAATACATCTTGAAGCATAAGTTGCTAGTTTTATATTTTTATCTCTATGAAAAGTATTTATTCCTTTAATTAAACCAATCGTTCCAATACTTACTAAGTCTTCTAAATCCACTCCAGTATTTTCATATTTTTTAGCAAGAAAAACAACTAAACGTAAGTTATGCTCAATTAATTTATCACGAGCAAACACTTCTCCATCCTCAGCTCTTATCAAATACCCTTCCTCTTCTTCTTTCGATAAAGGTTCAGGTAAGGTATCACTACTTCCTATATAATATAGATAACTACTATGAGTTATAATACTACCAATCAGTAGCAATAAGCTAATCAAATTTATTCCTCCTTTAATATATCTGGCATTATACAACTAGCACCATATAAATCAATTTTTTCTTTACTTTTTCCTACTAGATATTTACTACTATCTAACAACTGACCATCTATTTTTAATTCTTCTATTTTTATACAAGGAAGTATTCCTTTTCCACTTAGTGTTTCATATGGTACATAAATAGTATCAATATCATAAGTATCTAAGTCATCAATAAAAGCTACTATTACATTTCTTTTTTTATATGGATCTTGTACTTTATTACCAGTATCTAAAAATGCTACTAGATTATATGTCTTATCTTGATATTTAAAACTAATATTATGTAAATAGTTTTGTTTAATAATATCAATTCTTCTTCCTTTCAGATAAAGAAAAAGAATTAAGGGAGCAATTATGATTAGTAATAAAAAGATAGTAGTATTTTTAGAGTTATTGAAACTCAAATCAAGAGCATATAATATACCACCTAGAATAATACTATTTCCATAAAATGATTTTAGATATCTTAAAATATTTTTTCTTCCAAAAGATACTAATACCATCAAGATACTAGTTAATATTTTAGTTAGTAGTAAAGAAAAATTATTTAAGGGTAGAAATAAAAGCAAAAGAGTTAAAGAACCAATAAATGTTCCTAATACTATTTTTTTAATATTAGGATATATTTTAGTTTCAATAGTTACAGATAATAGAAGAAGAAAATCATAACAGAAGTTAAGTATAAAGACAAGGTCCAGATAAACTTTCATTCCTACCTCCATTTTCATCATAACAAAAAGAAAACGAGAATTCTGTCGTTTTCTATTCTAGTATTTTATTTTTTAAGATTTAACCACATAGGGATTTAAAGAAGTTCCATCTCCTTTTGTTATTTGTGTATCTGTCTTTAGATTTATGACTGGACGAGCTCCATAGGAATTTGCAACATCAACATAGCCAAGCCTACCTGAAGGGTCCAGACGCCAAACAGTCGTAACTGAATAGCTAGAAGCAAAGTTAAATGGGGAAAGTGTCCAGAAATATTGTCCATTATATAAATAATAATTTGTATTTGATGTATTTAATACACCTCCAGCCATTGCCATTTCATCTACTGTAATTAGTGCCACTGGATAATCAAGTTTTGCATTTTCATTTGACACTTTAAACTTATCATTATTTTGAGCACATTTTAAACTTGGTGCCCTTCTACTATAAATACGATTATATGCTCCATAAGTTGTTGAAGGCGATATTAGATATCCTAATCCAGAATTTAAGCTCCGATCATTACAAAATGTTTCATCTGCTAAATATGAGGCATAATTTGTTAAATTTTTTTTATACCATGTATCTAGAGTGTTTTTTATAGTTGAATTTGTATTATTTATTACTGCATCAGCATAACTATCACTACTATATGATATTGGTTGTACTGTCATTGTTGTATCATTTTGATATCCTGTTACTTTATAAACTACATTACAAGAAGTATTTAAACAACTATATAATTGATTATTTACTATTTCATCATGATTATCTTTCCACGTTAATTGTTTGATTGTTCCGATTAAAGTGAATTTCTTAGTTGATTCATCAAAAGTATAGCCTGTTCCATAGCTATATTTTTGGGTATTAGTAAACATAACATAACTTGTTGTTTCATTATTTTCATATAATGAGAATTTTTCGTTATATTTATATCCTGCATAAGCTGGATCCAAATATTTACTATTAAATATTGAGTTTCCAATGGAAGTTGCTTCTCCTGTATCGCTTGTTGATTTACCTGAGTAAATCATTCGAATAGAACCATCTCCATTACGACGGATTATTCTCCAGATAAACCCTGCAAATGATACATAATTATTCTTTACTGCTCCTCTATAATAATAACTTTCCCCTTCATCATCTTCTGCCATGAAAAGGCCTTCATCGGTGATTGCTGTCTTAGAAAAGTCTGGTGTTCCTTTTGATTTGATATTAGTTTTAGCTGTATCTACTGATGATTCATGATTATTCATTACTAACATACAATCTGATAAAGTGTTGAAACCATTATCTTTGCAATAAGTATCTTCTACTTTTGCTACAGTATCACTTGTTTGTCCATAAACATTTACTTTTACTTTATATGTTAATCCACCATTATCATTTTGTGGATTATAACTTTCATCTACCCATAATCTTAATCTATAATTTATTGTTGTATCTCCTTGTTGATTTAAATTACCTACAAATAAACTCATCATATCGGCTGGTCTTCCTGTATAGACATTACTGGTTATATCTTCTGAATAAGTCTTGGGTGGCATTGCTTCTTCTTCTGTTCCATCAGAATTAACTTTTGTTAAATAGAACTTTATATTCTTTCCAGAAAAAGTATTTCCACTTTCTTCTTTTGCTGCTATCTCATAGTTAATATCAGTATTACCTTTTATGGAGGATTTAACTGTAAAATCAAAGTATTCTCCAATATTTAGTCTTTTCTTTCCTGTAGCATCTGTTGTCGGCAAAGCATTGCTTAATGCTATAGAATTAGTAGATTCCGTATAGGTCATGCTGATTGCTCCTGTTGTAATAGTATTTGCCTTTTGACCTATACCTGAATAGACAAATGCTGAATAGCTGATACCTATTACCGTTATTAATAAAACAGTTACTAGTATCAATATCAAATATTTTTTTCTATTTTTCATCATGTTTTACTCCTTCCTAAGATTTAATAACAAATGGATTTAAAGATGATCCATCACCTTTAGTTATTAATGTATCAGCTTTCAGGTTAATAACTGGACGGACCCCAAAGGAGAAAGCCACGTAGTAGTACGGGTACAAACTACCAGAGGGAAGAACATACCAGACGTTCGCCTGAGAGGAGTAAGAAATGAAGTAACCAGGCGAAAGAGACCACTGATATTGTCCATTATATAAATAATAATTTGTATTTGCAGTATCGAGTACACCACCAGCCATTGCCATTTCATCTGCTGTAATTAGTGCCACTGGATAGTCTAATTTTGCACTGGCACTAGATACTTTGAATTTATCATTAGCTTGTGCACATTTCAAACTTGGTGTTTTTCTATCTGCATTTCTATTATATGAACCATAGTATGTATATGAATCAGTTTTGTATCCTGTTCCTCTTGCTATACTCCTATCATTACAAAATGTTTCATCAGCTAATTTTGAAGTATAAGCGATTAGATTATTTTTATACCAGTTATCTATGGTTGTTTTAATAGCTGAATTTGTATTATTTGTTTGTGCCGTTGCTAAACTCTTTGAACTATAGCTTATTGGTTTTACTATCATTGTTGTATCATTACTATATCCAGTTACTTTATATACAACATTACAAGATGTATTTAAACAGCTATATAACTGACTTTTTACTATTTCATCATGATTATCTTTCCATGTTAGTTGTTTTATTGTTCCAGTTAAAGTAAATTTCTTAGTAGAAGCATCAAAGGTATACCCTGTTCCATAGTTATATTTTTGTGTATTAGTAAACCAGTCATATCCTGTTGTTCCATTATTTTCATGTAATTCAAAATCTTCATTGTATTTATAGCCAACGTAGGTTGGATCCCAATATTTACTATTGAACCCCGAATTACCTATTGTTACAGCTTCTCCTGTATCACTTGTTGATTTACCTGAGTAAATCAAACGGACACTTCCATCTCCATTACGTCTTATTATTCTCCAAGTAAATCCGGCAAAGGATACATAGTTATTATTTACTGCTCCTCTATAATAATAGCTTTCTCCTTCATCATCTTCAGCCATGAAAAGGCCTTCATCTGTTGTTGCTGTTTTACTAAAGTCTGGTGTTCCTTTGGATTTGATATTAGTTTTAGCTATATCTATAGATGACTCATGATTATTCATTACTAGCATACAATCTGATAAAGTATTGAAACCATTATCTTTACAATAGGTATCTTCTGCTTTTGCTACTGTATCACTGGTTTGTCCATAAACATTTACTTTTACTTTATATACTAATCCCCCATTATCATTCTGGGGATTATAGTTTTCATCTACCCATAATCTTAATCGATATTTAATTTCTGTATCTCCTTGTTGATTTAAGTTTCCAACAAATAAACTCATCATATCGGCTGGTCTTCCTGTATAGACATTACTGGTTGTATCTTCTGAATAGGTCTTTGGTGGCATTGCTTCTTCCTCTGTTCCATCAGAATTAACTTTTGTTAGATAGAACTTTATATTCTTTCCAGAAAAAGTATTTCCACTTTCTTCTTTTGCTGCTATCTCATAGTTGATATCAGTATTACCTTTTATTGATGACTTTACTGTGAAATCAAAGTATTCTCCAATATTTAGTCTTTTCTTTCCTGTAGCATCTGTTGTCGGCAAAGCATTACTCATAGAAATAACATTACTACTTTCAATATAATTCATAGAAATAGCTCCTGTTGTAATGGTATTTAACTTTTGGCCTGTTCCTACATAGTTAAAAGCGGCATAGCTGATTCCTACTATTGCGATTAATAAAATAAAAACTATTAATATTAAAACTAAATCTTTCTTTTTATTCTTCATTATTAATGACCTACTCTTTCTATTTTAGTTTTACACAAAAAAGATAGATTTATACTATAATTAGTATTTAATCTATCTTTATTCCACGACAAAAGAAAATGAATTTTTTATTTAAATTAGTAAGTATCCCCACCCAGGTTAATTCGCAGTTAACTAGAGTTTCTTGATACATACTAACACCTACTTCCCATTATCGTTTATCAGTATTCTTGACATTTTAATGATATCATAATATTTGACATTTAACAATAAGAAGATTTTTCCTATTCTTCGAAAGAAAAAACATACAACTAAATTGTGTATGCTTTATATAATAATTTGTTGAAATAAATTATTGAATTGTTCTAGTTCATCATTAGAAACTGGTAGTATTGTATCTCCTGTTAAGACTCCTAGATAAGTATCTTCTTCAATTTTATCAGGTTCTGTAAAGTAACTATATATTATATATTTTTTATCAACACTATCTACTTCTACTAATGGGTATATTACCTTTTCTTCACCATTAGTACTCACTACTATCTTATCTTGTTTTTCCATATTTTCTGTGATACTCCTTACTAGCTTCTTGCTCTATTTTTAGTCTTCTTACTTCGCTATGTTCTTTACCATCCCAGTCTTCAAGATAATCTTTTAACTTCTCATTATCAATTTCTAAGACATTATCATTTATATATCCTTCTTTATATATATCATATAAAAAGTCTGCTTTTCTTAACTCTACACTAGCTTTTTTCTCCCCAACTAAAGGAATACTAGTAAGTAAATCAATACTTTCTCCTGCTTCTGTTAAATACTTCTTGTCATCTTCCATAGTTTTTATATACAAATCAGCAATTTCATAACCTTTGTTATTAATATTAACAGTACCAGTTTTATAAAATTGTTCAAATAAAGGATCAAACTTCTCTCCAGCTATTTTCTTTGAACTTTCTGCAAATAAATTGGCATAGTTATTGAATGGGTCATCAAATTTTTTAGGCGTTTTATTAGCCAAACCAAGACATAGTGAAGTAATAACTATTCCTGAAGTTAGAAAAACTCTTTTCCCCTTACTTATACTCTTTATTGATAATTTTTCTTCAGTATTTTTTAACATAATTACTCCTATTCTAATATATTTTTCATATATTCATATAAATTATTTACACCATGTCCATCAATCTTTATTTCTTTTAATGCTGATGGATTATTATAATAAAGCATTGTAGATTCAGCAAAACACTCAGAAGGACTTGAATGGCCATATTCCCTGATATGTTCAAATTCACTATCATTTTTATTAATTTGATTAAAAACATCAGCATATTCTTCTGTACCAAGAGAAAATTGCTTGTCTGACCCTATTGAGTGATCATAAGAGTGTCCTAACTCATGAGAATATGTTTCTACTTGAAAATGGTAATTGTCACCACTAGCGTCAGCATACGTCATATCAATATTGATATCTTTACTACCATTATTATAGAAAGCTGCCCAACTACTATTTTCAATTTCTTCGTGATCATAATCAGTATATTCCAAAGTAAGTTTATTTATTGGATCAACTGCTAACTTTTTAAAATTATCACCATATTTATCTGTTTCACCCATAATATCTCTATGATATTGAGCTGTTAAATAATAGTAACGATCTCTTTCCTCTTCATTCATATTTTTGAGGTAGAAAATTCCTAAAGCCTTAGAGTATGCTACTTTTGCTATTGGAGCTATTACTTTAATACCATATTTATTATAATATTCAAAATATTCAGTATTAGCTGTTAATATTTTACCATCATGTAACTGAATACTTACATTACCATTTCTAAGAACTGCCGTAGTATTAAGATAAGCATAATTAAGTTCTTTATCTGCTTTCATCACTTCGTTAGCACATTTAATTTTATCTAAAATATTCATTTTTGAATATGGTTTTTTAGAAGTAATACGACCTGACCTCAAGCAATTTTCAATATTAGAAATATAAATAGCTATTATCATTAAAGAATTATCCATATTTTTCATTTGACTAATTAACTCTTGTGCACTAGTTTGTAATCTATCAGTTTCATTCATAATACTAGTACTATTACTAACTATCTCATTAGCACCCTTAATACTAAATCTATCATAATAATACTTAGTATAGTCTTCTTGTACTTCACTTCTATTGGAGCCTGCTACTTTTGCTCCATCATATCCTGCTAAAATACTTGCATTAGAACAAAGAATATGTTCTTTTTCTTCAAGGCTTTGCAAACTCTGACCATAAGAGCTGACCAAAAAACCAATTTCAGTTACAAGCGAAGTTGCTTCTTTTTCACTTATTACACTCATTTTTTACTCCTTTGATGATAAACTGTACTTTCAAGTACTGTTACTTTAGTATAACTAACATCTTGAGACATTTGTTCTTGGAAAAGAGACTTAAGTCTTGAGGTATCTAAACTATCAGCAATAGCATCAGCTTTACCAATACTATTCGCCCCTCCAACAGTATCCCACACAAGCTTTAAGCCATCTAAATTTTCCAGAACTGAACTAATAGAAGACTCGGCAGCACTAACAGAATCTAAATTTTTCTTTTCATTATTTATATGGTCAACTAAATATTTAATCGTTTCTTCACTAACTTCCCCATTTTGCATTTATCTATCATCCTTATCTATATCATCTATAACCATATTAACAGTTTTATTAAAATCTGTAAAGTTACTCTGATACCAAGTAACTGGTAATTGATGATTAAAGAAAGTATATTGTCTTTTAGCATAGTGTCTAGAGTTTTGTTTTATCTTATTTATTACTTCTTCTAAACTACATTCACTATTAAAATAAGGAATAAACTCTTTATACCCTATAGCTGTTTTTAAAGCTTTAGAAGTAGTAAATTTATCTTTTAAAGAACTTACTTCTTCTACTAAACCATCTTCTACCATTATATCTACTCTTTTATTAATCCTATCATATAGTGTTTCTCTATCAGTAGTAAGTCCTATTATCTTAGCATTATATAATAACTTATCACCATTATTAGCTATTTCTTCATTATTTTCTAATTTTACTAACTCCCTTACTAGTCTTCTTTTATTATTACTATCTTTAGGTATATAGTTATACTTACTTATTCTATTTAATAACTCTTCTATTGATAAATCATCATAGTTAGTAGTATTTTCTTCTTTATTAAATCTATAATCATATAAAGTAGCTTTTAAATATAAACCTGTTCCTCCTACCATAATAATATTTTTCTTTTCTTTTAATAATTTATCTATTAAACTTCTAGCTTCTTTTTGATAATCATAAACACTATAGTTAGTATCTATATCTACATAAGAAAGTAAATGATGTTTAACACCATCCATTTCTATCTTAGTAACTTTAGCTGTCCCTATATCCATTTTTTCATAAACTTGCATCGCATCAAAGTTAATTATTTCTGCTTTATAGTATTTTGCTAGAGCAATACTTAATGCCGTTTTGCCAACACCTGTTGGTCCAACAATTGCTATTATCATTTTCTCACCTAATTCATTACTCTTTTAAAGAGTCTTTCTAATTCATAATTACTATATGTTATTATAGTTGGTCTTCCATGCGGACAAGTAAAAGGATTTTCACATGTTCTAATAGTATCTAAAAGATATGCTGCTTCATCTAGTGATATATAATCATTTGCTTTAATACTAAGACGACAAGCCAAAGTAGTAGCTGTTTTTTCAATGAACTTTTCTTTAGAAAATGCTCCTTTTTCAAGCAGAATAGAAATAATCTTTTCTATCGAATCTTTTTCTCTTCCTTTATAGATAAAGGTTGGATGTCTTCTAACGAGAAAAGTATGGTCACCAAATTCTTCTAAATAAACACCAATATCTTTTAAAACATCTAAATATTCTTTAATCTTTAGAAATTCATCTTTTGGATATTCTATTTTAATTGGTACTAATAAATCTGTTGTATTTTTATCTTCCCTACTTAATTCTTTCATAAACTTTTCATAGTTAATTCGCTCTGCTATAGCATGTTGATCAATCAAATACATACCCTCTTCATTTTCTGCTACAATAAAAGTCTTATGAATAATACCTATTGGATGCATCTTTTTAATACGATAGATTACTTCTTCATTGGATGTTTCTTCTTCCTTAATTTCTTCTTTACTTTCACTTTCATTACTAAAATCAAATTTCACTTCTTCTATTTGCTTTTCAATAGGAGTAAAATCATCTTCATCAAAGATACTAGTTGGTTTTTCTAAAGGAAGAGCATCTTCTACTTCATAAATTGTTTCTCTTGTTCTAACGGTTGCATGAGGTATTAATAATATTTCTTTTAGTTTTGCTTCTATTAAACTAGTAACAAGTGTTAGTAATTCATCTAACTTAGAAAATTTAATATCCATCTTTTGTGGATGAATATTTATATCTACTAAGATAGGATCTACTTCAATATTAAAAACAACAACTGGAAACTTATCTTTAGGAATATAAGTATGGTAAGTATCTAGTATTGCTCTATTTAATGCTTGATTTTTAATTACTCTTCCATTAACTAAAGTTGTCATAACATTTCTTGAAGTTTTAGCAACTTCAGGATAAGAAACATAACCATTAATGACATAGTCATCATTCGCTCCACTTATTTCAATCATCTTTTTAGCAACATCTATTCCATAGACAGCATAAATAACTTTTAATAAGTTACCATCCCCCGTTGTATTTAATAACTCTTTATCGTTATTTTCTAAAATAAACTTTATATCTGGATAAGACAAAGCCATCTTATTCATATAATCAATAATTAAAGATAATTCTGTTGATAAACTTCTTAAATATTTCAAGCGAACCGGAGTATTATAAAATAAGTTTTTAACGGTAATAGTAGTTCCTTTTTCTAAAGGATAACGTTCTTTCTTAATAAGTGTTCCACCTTCTAGATAAAGATAAGTACCAATATCATTAACACTAGTTCTTAACTCTACTTTCGAAACAGAAGCGATAGAAGGAAGCGCCTCACCACGAAAACCTAAAGAAGCGATATGAAATAAGTCATTTAAACTTTTTAATTTACTAGTTGCATGACGAGAAAAAGCAAGTAAGGCATCATCTTCATCCATTCCTACCCCATCATCTGCTACTGTTATTTCTAGAATACCAGAATCTTTTAAAGATACTCTTATTCTAGTACTTTTAGCATCAATACTATTTTCTACTAATTCTTTAACAACATTTAAACATCTTTCAACGACTTCCCCAGCGGCTATCTTATTAGCTAAGTCATCATCCATGACTTTTATTTTACTCATCTTTTAATCAACTCCATTTTAACTGCAAGTACTACTTTTATATTTAGAACAAACAAGACATACTTTATACTCTAAGTCCATATTAAAATCAACATCACTATTTCTTTTCACAATAACGTAACTGTTACTATTACAAGTAGCAGTTTTATCTTGAGGATCAGTTAGATTATCTAAATAACCTTCACTAGTTAACTTAGATGCCATTATTTTATAACTACCTCCGACATCAGGAATTAATCCCGTATTATATAGTAAATAGTTAGCCGTTGAATCTTTAAGTGTCTCTTCAAACTCTTGATAAGTAGTATCTTTAGTATGATTTATAAACTTACTCATTGAAACAACTGCTAGTGTTGCTAAAACTCCCATAATAGCAATAGTTGCTAACAATTCAATCATTGTAAACCCTTTTTTATTCTTCATTTTTTTCTCCTTCATCATTTTGTAAGACATCATATAAATTTTTTGCTACATCTTTTGGTAAGACTCCTTCTAAAGATGCAAGTGATGCTTCTTTCATTTTCTTTAATGAACCATATCTTTTTAATAATTCCCTCTTACGAACTTCACCAATTCCTTCAACCATATCTAAGTAAGAAGCAAACAAACCTTGACTTCTTAAATTTCGATGATAAGTAATAGCAAAATGGTGAACTTCTTCCTGCATCTTTGCTAAATAGATAAATAATGGACTATCTTTACTTACTTCTAAAGTATTTAAATCTTCATCAATAATCAAACTAGTTTTATGATGATTATCTTTCTTTAAACCAATTATTTTAATCGAAAGGTTTAGGGAAGCTAAGACTTCTTTCGCCACACTTACTTGGGTTTCTCCCCCATCCATTACTATTAAATCAGGAAGATAATCATTTTCCATAATTGCTTTAAAATAGCGACGATAGATAACTTCGCGCATTGCTCCTAAATCATCTTTCGCTTCACTTTTAATCTTATATTTACGCCATCTATTCTTCAAAGGAATAAAGTCTTGATAAACAACCATCGCGCCAACATAGTAAGTTCCAAATAGATGTGAGTTATCAAAACTTTCCATTACTGAAACATCTTTTCCTAAAAGTCTTGATAATTCTTTTAAAGCTTTTTGCTTTAAGTCATCATCTCTTTTTTCTTTTTCAATTTCTTCTTTTAAGGAAATAGCAGCATTCTCAGTTGCTAAATCAAGTAGTTTTTTCAAGTCACCTCGTTGTGGGGTATTAACTTTTACTGCTAGATATTCACTTAATAAGTCTTTATCTATCTCTTTAGGAACAAGTATTTCTTTTGGTTTTAAATTCTTTTCATAAAAGTTAATGATATATCGTAATAAATCTTCTGAGACATCACCAAACGATGATAATAAATCATGACTTCTTCCAAATAAAAGACCATCTCTTATAAAGAAGATAGTAATTGATAAGTAATTTTCTTCTTTTGTAAAAGCAAATAAATCTAGATTATAATTTTTTTTAAGGTCAATTTTTTGTTTCGTTAAAGTAATATTTATGTCATCTAACATATTTTTAAGTTCTAAAGCGCGTTCAAAATTCAACTTTTCACTAGCTTTTTCCATTTCAATTTTAATCTTATTGATGATATCTTTATTATTCCCATTTAAGAATTTCGTTATTTCTTCGGTCATTTCAAAGATAGTTTTAGAATCTACTTCTTTAATACAATAACCTAGGCATTCGTGAATATGATAGTAAAGACATTCTTTTTTCGGTAAATGTTCACATTTTCGTAACGGATAAAGACGATTTAACATTAAGACCGTTTTTCTAGCAGCAGCGACATTGGGATAAGGACCAAATAGTTTATGATTACTTTTACTTCTAGCATTACGTACTACTTTAAGACGAGGATATTTCTCTTTAGTTAATTCAATATAGGGATAAGTTTTATCATCTTTTAAAAGAATATTATATTTAGGGTCATATTTTTTTATTAAAGTTATTTCTAGAATAAGAGATTCTAGTTCACTACTAGTAACGATATATTCAAAATTATCTATATCTTCCACTAACATTGCGGTCTTACCAGTAACTGTTCTCGTAAAGTAACTTTTAAGTCGTCTTTTTAAATTTTTCGCTTTCCCGACATAGATAATTACCCCATCTTTATTTTTCATTTGATAACTGCCAGGTAATTCTGGTACCAAGGAAAGTTTCTCTCTAAAATCTTTCATACATATCACCAATTTCTATAGATACTATATCATATTTTTTAGCTTTTACCAAAGATAGATTAAAAATTTACAACTGAACAATTTCGTTGGCAATGCAAAAATTGTTCACTATAATCAGTTTAGAGGTGATAAATTTGATTAAACGAGAACACTATTTAAAAAGAATCCGTGGCTTTTACGATTCTGATTTAATCAAAATAATAACAGGTATTAGAAGATGTGGCAAATCAATTATTTTAGAACAAATAATGAATGAGATAAAGGAAAAAACTGATAATATAATCTATCTTAATTTTGAAGATGAAAGAATAATATCAAATATTTCCAATTGTGAACAACTATTAGATTATGTTGATAATAATAGAAAATCTGGTTTATGTTATGTATTTTTTGATGAAATTAAAGAAGTTACTGACTGGCAAAAAGCTTGTAAAACTTTAAGATTACGCAACACTTCTGTTTTTATTACTGGATCAAATTCAAAAATTTTATCAAAAGAATTTACTAAGGAATTTAGTGGAAGATATGTTTCATTTAGAATAAGACCATTTGTTTACAAAGAAATGATCGATTATTCTAAAGAAACTGGCAATGATTATACTATAACTGACTATCTTATTTGTGGTGGTTTTCCAAAACTATTAGAATTTAATAGCAAAGAAGATAGATTAGTATATCTTAATGATATTTATAGTTCTATCGTCAACAAAAATTTAATCGTTAGATTTAACATTAAAAATACTGAGTTATTTAAAAAAATAACAAATTATATTTTAAGGTCTAACGCAAGAATTTTTTCGAGTAGAAGTATCGAAAGCTATTTAAAAAGTGAACAAGTCGATGGTTCATCAATACTATAATAAAATATGTATCTTATCTTGAAGAAGCATATATAATCGATAGGATTAAACCTTACTCTACTGCTACTAAAAAGGAATTAGCTTATTATTTCAAGATTTATGATTCTGATGTTGCTTTCAATTCTATATTATGTATCGATAATAGATATGATATAAGTCACAATCTAGAAAATATTGTTTATAATGAACTTATTTATATGGGATATGAAGTTAATGTCTTTAATAATAACAATAAAGAAATAGATTTCGTCGCTTTTAAAGATAATAAAAAATATTACATTCAAGTAACATATAGTGTAGCAGAAGATAAAGCTTATGAAAGAGAATTTAGGGCTTTTAATAAAATAGATAACAATTCAAAAAAGATATTAATCACAAATGATGAAATTGATTACTCAACTAGTGTTATTGAACATATCAAACTAAAAGACTTTCTTTTGATGAATTCTTTAGATGATTAACAAAAAACTACTAAGAATAGATTTAAATATCTCTTAGTAGTTTTTTATTTATTAATTTAACACAACAAAACTTTTATTTTGTTTCTGTCATTTGACTCATAATATTATCACTAATACTAGCAAAAGTTCTGTTTCTAAGTTCTCTATATAACGGACTCTTATCAAACACTTCTTGATTTAATCCCTTAGCAACTACCTTACCATTATCTAAAACAATAACTCTATCAGCTATTTTCATCATATCAGGTTTATGAGTAACCATAATAATAGTATGATCTTGTTTTAAATCTTTCAAAATTAAACTTACCTTTGAAGTTGATTCTAAGTCTATGTTACTCGTTGCTTCATCAAATAGTAATATTTCTGATTTAGTTAATAACGCTCTTGCTATAGCTAATAATTGTTTTTGACCTTCAGAAAATATTCTTTCATCATTTTTAATTATAGTATTATAACCTTTTGGTAAGGTTTCTATAAATTCATGTATACCAACTCTTTTACAAGCTTCTAGCTGATTTTCAAAGTCACTATCTACCAATGATAAATTATCACGTATACTCATTTCAAATACAAAAGGCTTTTGAAAAATACCAGATACATTAGATGAATATGCTTTTTTGGTGTAATTATAAATATTTTCATCATCAACTAATATACTTCCTGAATTTATCCTATCAAGACGATACAATAAGTTAATGATAGTTGATTTACCAGATCCACAATGTCCAACAATAGCAGTTATTTCATTAGGATATATTTTAAATGATAAATTATTTAGTATCGATTTACTTTTAATTCTATAATTCACTTTATCAAATAACACAGTACCACTTATATAATCATTAGTTATATCTCCAAAATCTATATTATTTTGAGAATCATAATCAAGAATATTCTTTATTCTTTTTATTCTTATATCATAATTACTTAAATCCAATAAATATTTAAGCATAGAATCAGTACAAGTAATAGTAAGTTCAAAGTAACTTATTAATAACACCAATTTATCAATAGTCATTTTATTACTTGTAACTAAAAATGCTAAATAGATATATAAAAGTACTTTTCCAATATAAAC
The DNA here is from genome assembly GCA_934130405.1 of uncultured Bacilli bacterium. Classification (GTDB taxonomy): domain Bacteria; phylum Bacillota_I; class Bacilli_A; order RF39; family UBA660; genus Onthousia. Next base: position 222,221 of record CAKOXX010000001.1, read on the forward strand.
TACATAAGGCATTTTACAATATCTACTGGTCATAAATTTTCTTTTTTTCTGATATTCTTGAGCCCACTTTTTTCTAGTTCTATCTAATTTTTTGTCCAGACTAGGCATTAAGTTTAATGATTTAATCTGCTTTAAATTAACTAACATTTGATTTAAAGTATCAATAACTTTATCTTCATACTTTCTAGTTCCTTCATAATACTTTGAAACATTCTTTGAATTATTGTTCATTAATATAAGATAAATAAAATCTATAAACAAAGTCATAAAGGCAACACCAATATCATAAAAACTGAAGACAATAAAAATAACAATTAATTGAAGCAACCTCATTAAGGCCTCACTAGCAGCATTTAATATATCAACTAAATATCTAACATCATCACTTGTTGTATCAACTATTTTACCCTTAGAAATCTTATTAAAAATAGAATCATTGTTGACTACATGATCAAATAATTTTTTTTGAACTTCCAAATGATAATAATTAGCAAGAACTGTATAAGTGTAATAATTCCAATTTAACATTGTAAAATAAAGAATATAAAAAAGCAGATACAGTATTACATAATACCAAATACCATTAAAATTATTATTTGTTATTGCTGCTATTATTCCTGCAGTCGCAATTGGTGGTAAGAGATTTGAAAAGTTGTACAAGCCACAGCTTACAAACATTTGAACTACTACAAAAAATTTACCATTTGCTATCTTTAAAAGAGTTTTAACTGTATTAAAGTATCGTTTCATTTAATATCCTTGTCATATTCTATGTCATTAACTTCATAAATTCTATTTTTAGCTATGACGGACATAATTTTATTTACACACCAACCAATAATAGCTAAAGCAAAGAAATAGATAATACCAAATAAACTAAGTGATGGTCTCGATGAGGTAAACAAATCTATTAAGGAAGCACCAACACCCATCGATGTTACAATAGTTAAGTTACTAATTGATTTATTAGTTATGTCACTTTGTAAATCATTAAATAGTTTTTGGGCTGATACAACATAATTTTTTGTCATTGTCCATAATGATTTTATATAATCAAGTGTATCTTTCAAGGTCTCATAGCGATAACCAGATATAGCAAGAAATTCAGCTAACTCTTTATCACCCTTAGCAATTTTTTCTCTAGTTGGTAGATAGGTACTCATTTGATTAATTCTTCCATCAATTAAATTTATTGTTTTAGCATAACCTTCTAATTTACTATTAAATTTGACTATATCTGAGCCTTTAACTCTAGCATTTTCCTTAACCTTATCTATTTTTTCCCAAATTATACGATGAAGATTTAAATATCTATGTAACTGACCCTTATATTCACGAATAAAGATCTGTTCTTCAATATATCGTTCAATATTTCCAATAGTTTGACTTTTATTATTTATAAAATAGTACTTGTCTCCTCTAGTAACATCATACTTTTCATTGTTAAATTCAAAGTATTTTTGCTTTTCAGTTCTTGAAATTAAAGACTCCATTTCTTCTTTTGTGGCATTTTCACACACAATAAAATATGGATATATAGTTTCTATATTAGCTAGTTCTTTTGGAACTGGAGCTCCTAAACTAAATAAATAATTGATTGCTGGTGACAAACGTTTCTCATAATAATCTGTTGCATGATCAATATCAGCAAATAATGTATCTTCACTAACAAGTTGATTATTTAAAATTATTAAACCATCTTCAAAGATTTTAACTCTTATATTTAAAGCAGTCGTAAATTCAACATATTCTTCACCGGCTACTCCATAATCAATTCTTCCTATTTCTAGACCTTTTCGAAATTCATTAAGTTTATTGGTATCAAGATTTAATTGAGTTTTACAATCTCTCAAAAAATCATAAATCTCTGACAATTGAAGCATTGTTCTTTGAAACCAACCACCTACATAAACATTACTTATTTTCATAATTTACCCCTAATTCATTAAATATTTTTTGAAAAGAATTTAGCGTCAATAACTTCAAATCCATATTTGTGATATAAACCATGAGCAGCTTTTCTAAAGTTCTTAGACCATAGTTCTACGCATTTACAGTTATGAACTTTTGCTAATCTAAAACATTCATCAAGTAACATTGTTCCAATATGTTCACGTCTTAACTCTGGTTTTACGCAAACATGATTTAATATTGCATAAGTATTCATATCTTCATAAATAGTTGGAATAATATTTACTTTAGCATGTGCTACAATTTCTCCTTCCATTACACCTATAACGTAAATTTGATTAATATCATTTTCATTTTCTTGATAAATTCTTCTTGCATACTCCAAAGAAGTAGTTTCATCAAAGCATCTATTACACAGTTTGATAATACCTTCCACATCTTCTAAAGTTGCTATTTTGAATTCAATATTCATATCATATACCTCCATTCTTCAAAGTAGCAGCTACCTTGTGTATACATTATACTATAAAAAGTAAAGTTTTGGTTATTATTTACGAAATTTGTCAAATATATGATATATATAATTTAAAAAAAGAAAATAGAAGTATTCTAAACAACATAATGAAAATAAAAAGTATTGGTAAATATTTTATTATTAGTTTTTTTGCATTAAAATCAAAATCATCTAAATTATTATTTTTTTTCAAGCAACGTCTTTCCTAAAATAATTCCTTTTTCAATGTCATCTTCTCTCATTGCAACTCTCCCTCTTAAATTAATTAATAATTTATTTTGGGCTTCATCTATTGTTTTTATTTGAGAGCGCAATTTGCGATCTCAAATTATAAAATTCCAGCTCTGTTAATTGAAAGCAAAAAGTATCAGGAAATCTTTTAATATTTCTTTTGATAACCTCATTGATTCTTCTGGTTTCTACTTGATAAATTTTGCAACATCTGAAGATAGCATCACTTGTGCTCCTCTTATTTCAAATATCATATTCTCTATACTAGTATTAATATCAATAACATTATTTTTTTGTTCTATGACATTAATATTTTCCATTTTATCACCACTTTCTGAAAAAAATTTATTAACAAAAAAATGATAACACATTAGTTAATCATTTTTTGTTTAAAATTTTAAATATTTTGGATTATCCATGTGTTTTTAATTTTCCATTATCTGAAAATGATTTCCTGAATCTAAGTAAAGTATTCCTTTCTTACCATCAAGTTGTGGTAAGACATCATTATAATAGTTAATCATTCTAAACTTAGTAAGTGTTAGATAAACACTATTACCATCATCCATATAAAGTAAAAATCTATCTTTATCAAAGTCATTAGGGTCATAATAAAACTCACTAATACTACTTCTAACATTCTTCTTCACTTTTAAAAGATTCTTAAGCAAATCTTTATATTTATCTTTAGGTACATCATTTATTAATCTTGGAACAGTATAAGGAACCTCTTCAGTAGTTGTTACTTCTTCCATATTTTCTAATACTAATTTACCAGTTGTTTCTTTCTTTAATAAAACTTTATGTTCTACTACTTCAATCGTTAGAACATGATAAAAACTCTTTCTTACTTTAACGTTTTTAATAAACGGTATTTCTTCTAAATTCTTCTTTATTTTATAACTACTAGTTTTATAAAAACTTGGATAGTTAGTTAAACCCGCTTTATCAATTAGTTGTTGATCTGTTACTATTTCATTTCCTTTAATTACTATATTTTTAATTCTAGCATCTAGAATAACATCTGTAACAAAAACAATAAGAGCAATTACTAGAATAAGTAAAAAAAAAGGTATTAATTTTAATCTTTTTCTTTTTTTAATCTTTGCCATAACTCTACTCCCAATTTACAAATTCTTGTTCTATCTTTAAATCTACTCCATATTTATCAAGTACGGCATCATGTACAAACATAATTAAATCATGAATATCTTTAGCAGTGGCATTTTCTTTATTAACTACAAAGTTAGCGTGTTTTAAACTAACTTCTGCTCCTCCTTTAGTTAAACCTTTTAGTCCTAAGTCTTCAATTAACTTACCAGCAAACATTCCCTCGGGATTTCTAAAAACACTTCCTGCTGATGGATATTCAAGCGGTTGAGATTCTACTCTTCGCTCTCTTCGCTCTTTTACGACTTCTTCAATTTGTTTTCTATCACCTTTAGTAAGCTTTAATACTGCCTCTAAACAAATATAATCTTTATGTTTTTGTAAATAAGAGCTTCGATAATGAAAGTCCATCTCAGCATTTGTTAAAGTAATAATTTTTAAGTCATCTGTTAAGACTGTTACATTGGTAGTGATATAACCCATATCACTTTTGTAAGCTCCAGCATTCATATAAATTGCTCCACCAATAGTACCAGGAATACCAGAAGCAAACTCTAAACCTGCTAACCCTTTTTTCATAGCTTCTCTTGCTACTCGCATTAAGGAAGCTCCTGCTCCACAAATAACTTTATTTCTAACAAATTCTATCTTATCAAATTCATCCAACTTGATTAACACGCCATCATACAAGTCATCACTAAACAATAAGTTACTACCATTTCCTAATATTTTATATTTAATATCATTAGCTTTAATTAATTTACATAACTCAACTAATTCTCTTCTACCTTTAGGATAAATAATTGCTCTTGCAGTACCACCAACTTTATAGGTTGTATATTTTGATAACGGAGCATCATAAACAATTCTTCCTATTTCTCTTTCTTCCACTTCTTTAAAAAATGTATCCATCTATTTTTCATTCCTTACTAATTTTTCTACTTCTTTATAAATAGCTTCTGCACTATTTGGACAAGAAAATTCTTTCAAATTTTCCCTCATTTCATTATACACTTCTTTTTTAAAACAGTCATCTATTAGTGGTAATAAAGTTGTTTTATCAAAGTCTTTTTCTTCTAATATTTTACATGCTTTTTTATCTTCTAGTGCTTTAGCATTTTTAAACTGATGGTTATGAGTTACATAAGGACTTGGTATCATAATGGAAGGAAGTAAAAGTGCTGTTACTTCTGCAATAGTAGAAGCCCCACTTCGAGTAATTAACAAGTCAGCATCTTTCATATATTTAGCATCATAAAACGGTACTACTTTAACATTAGCTGGTACTTTTACTTCTTTATAATCATCATAATAACCTTTACCTGTTACTACTAAGACTTGATAATTCTTATTAGCAAAAGCAGGAATTAATTCTTTCATTTTTAAAGTCATGGTTAAAGAACCAAGAGAACCCATAACAAGAATAATAAACTTACTCTTATGATTAAAACCAAAGTCTTCTCTATTTCCTTTTTCCATTAGAAGAATTTCTTCACTACGAGGATTTCCTGTATAAACTGTTTTTTGCTTCGGAAAACTAGTTTCACTTTCCTTAAAAGAAATACAAATCTTATCAACAAACTTAGAAAGTAACTTATTAGAAACACCAGGAATGGAGTTTTGCTCATGAATTAATGTTTTAATACCAAGGCGATGAGCAGCTACTAAAACAGGAGCAGTAATATAGCCACCTACTCCAATAACTATATCTGGTTTAAACTTTGAAAGCTCAGTTTCCGCTTTTTTTATCGCTTGGAGATAAATCTTTAAAACTGTTACGTTTTTCCAAACTTGCTTTCTATTTAAACCTTTCATTGGAATAGCAATATAAGGGATACCTCTTTCAGGAATAATATCTTTTTCCATTCTGTCAGTTGTACCAAAATATAGAAATTCACTATTTTTATCGTGACTTTTAATCTTATTGATAATTGCTAAAGCTGGAAAAATATGTCCACCTGTCCCTCCTGCTGTAATAGCTACTTTCATAAGTCATTCCTCCTATTTATTAAATTTATCTATTAATGATTCAAATTCTTTTTGAATCTCTTCTAGTCTTTCCTTACTAGCTGCTTCAAATCTAGAGGTTATATTTGGACCAGTATTACTAAATCTAACACTTGCCCAACCATCATCAAAAGTTACTCTAACCCCATCAATAGTATTAATATTATAATGCTTTTCCCTACAATATTCTATAACTTTTTCTACTACTTCTCTTTTTTTCTCATCAGTTGACTTATATTTTAACTCTGGTGTTGCTTCATAATGATTTATTCCTGTTAAAAGTTCTTCAATGGTTTTATCATTTCTTGATAATAATTCGATAATTCTAAGTCCGGCATAAAGACCACTATCAAAACCTAAAAATCTATCTCTAAAGTAAACATGTCCTGATAACTCACCACCAAAAGGCATATCAAGTTCAGCTACTCTACTTCTTGTATAGCTGTTACCAGTACGATAGCAAACAGGAGTTCCTCCTAGTTTTATGATTTCATCTTCTAATGATTTACTACATTTAACGTCATATAAGAAAGTTTTATTACTAACTTTATCAATTATATCTCTTATAATTAATATCATATAATAGTCGATTGGTAAAAACTTACCTTTATTAGTGATAACACCTACACGGTCACCATCGCCATCAAAACTAACACCAATATCTGCTCCCGTTTCTAAGACCTTGGCTTTTAATTGTTCTAAGTTAGCTTCAATTGATGGGTCGGGATGATGATTAGGAAATGTTCCATCACTTTCACCATTAATGATAGTAAAATCAATTGGAAACATACTATATAAATCTTTTAGGATAATGGAAGTTGTCCCATTTCCAGGGTCTAAAATAGCTTTTATTCTTTTATCTCCAAAGTTAAGACCATTCTTAATCGCATTAAAGTATTCTTCTTTAACATTAATTTTATGAATACTTCCAGCACCATCTAGAAAGTCACCTTTTATTGTTTCTTCGTAAAACTCTGCTATTTCTTCTCCTTTAGCATTCAAATAGTCTTGAAAAGCGAATTTCAAACCATTATCTTCTTTCGGATTATGACTTGCTGTTATCATAACACCACAATCTATCTTCTCATAAATACAAGCATAGTAATACATTGGCGTAGTAGTTAATTCTAAATCTAAAATATTAACACCACTATCAATTAAACCTTTTGTTAAAGCTTTATGAATTCTTTCTGATGATAATCTATTATCATGACCAATTACACAAGTATCTTTACCCATTTTTCTAATATGAGTGGCAAAACTTCTTGCAATAGTATAAACAACATCATCTGTTAAATCTCTATCAGCTATTCCTCTTATATCATATGCTCTAAATATTTCTTTATTGATTTCTTTTGTTATTTTCATCTTTTTGTCTCCTTCTAGTATAACTACATTTAAAGTATATCATACTTTTCTAAGAGCTAGAAAGAAAAAGACTTCTAACTATGAATAGTTAAACGTCTTATTAGTTTTTTAATCTTTGAAGCATTTTCTGGTGGTTTAATTGTATTTAGTTCTTCCACTCTCGCTGAACGATATTCCTTATACTCATCATCAGCAATAAAACAATCATATGGAACGTTTTTTGTTAATATTTTCTCTTTCAAACTAGCTGGTAACTTAACATCTTCCTTATCAAAATTTTCCAACCAAGTTTCTTTATTTATTACTTCAGGAAAAACCACTTCTCTAGCATTTTCTAAACTACATAAGTTTAAATCTCCACCAATATATTTAGATAAAATCAATGTATCAACATTTGTTAAACTGCCAAGTTCTACATCACCATTTATAATACCTGGCAGAAAAAGTTTATCAGTTGTTTTTAATCTTCGTAGTAATAAATCACCATTAATAATACTTGGTAACTGAGAATTATTAATTTCTAACAAATTTTCCATATTTAAGTGACGTCCAACTACTCTTGGTAACTTAGAATTGGTCAGACTTTTCAAATTATTTAAATATACCAATCTAGTAACAACTTCTGGAAAGGTCAGACCATCAGCAAATTCAAGACCTTCAAGAGATAAACTACCATTAATTGCTTGTGGCAATTCTAAATGACTAAATTCGTTAAGGCTGGAAAGAACGACACATTCACCAACTAACTTTGGTAGAGTTAAGTTATTTGCAGTTTTTAGTTTTGTCATTATAAGTGATTTACCTACAACTTTTGGGAAAGATGTATTATCAATGCATTCAAGTTCTGGTAATTTTAAAGCACCTAAAACGTTTTCTGGAAAAGAAACATTTTCTACTGCTACTAAACTAGATAAGTCTAAAGTACCACCAACACCTTTTGAAAAAATTACATTGCTGTTAATTTCTTTTATTTTACTCATAATTAAATCTTTTTCAATTATAGGTGATAACTCTAATTCTTCTATTTTTGTTAAATTAGACAAATCTATACTACCACGCACTCCACCTAATAACGTAATTCTTTTTGCAGACACAAGACCAGAAAAATTTAAATTTCCTACTACATTACTTTTAAATGTGAAATTATTTAGATACGTCTTTTCCTCTAATTTTACATCACCAATAATTATTTCTGGTAAAGCATCAAAATCACCTTTATCAAAAACATCATTTAAATTAACATTAGCTTTTAATACTTTTATTCGACCTTTATTTTTATTACATTCATTTATCGAAAAAGCTATTTCATCTTTAGAAACATTATATTCTTTACAAATTTCTTTAGTTGCTTTTGCTCTATCAATCATAGTTTGACGATATTTTTTGTAATCATCATCAGCAATATAACAATCATATGGAACGTTTTTTGTTAATATTTTCTCTTTCACACTAGCTGGTAACTTAACATTTTCTTTATCAAAATTTCCCAACCAAGTTTCTTCATTTATTACTTCAGGGAAAACTACTTCTCTAGCATTTTCTAAACTACATAAGTTTAAAGTTCCCCCAATATATTTAGATAAAATCAATGTATCAACATTTGTTAAACTACCAAGTGATACACAACCGTTTACAGTATCTGGTAGAGAGAGTTTATCAGTTGTTTTCAGTCTTCGGAGTAATAAATCGCCATTAATAATACTTGGTAACTGAGAATTATTAATTTCTAACAAATTTTCCATATTCAAGTGACATCCAACTACTCTTGGTAACTTAGAATTGGTCAAACTTTTTAAATTATTTAAATATACCGATTTAGTAACAACTTCTGGAAAGATTAGACCATCAGCAGATTTAAGACCTTCAAGAGATAAATTACCATTAATTTCTTGTGGCAATTCTAAATAATCAAATTCACTAAGATTCGATAGGAAAACTCCTTCCCCTACGATTTTTGGTAAAACTAAGCTAGTTGTTTTCTTTAAATTATGCATAATAAATGACTTACCTACAAGTTTTGGTAAAGAAGAATTATCAATATACTCAAGTGATGGAAGTTTTAAATCTCCTTGAATGATTTCTGAAAAATTAACACTTTCTACTGATACTAAACTAGATAAGTCTACAGTACCACCAATCATTTTTGAAAAAATTACGTTACCATTAATTTCTTTTAATTTGTTCATAATTAAATCTTTCTCTATTATACGTGGTAGTACTAATTCTTTAACTTCTGTTAAATTAGATAAACTCACACTACCACGCACTCCACCTGATAGAATAACTTTTTTGGCAGACACAAGACCAGAAAAATTTAAATTTCCTACTACATTACTTTTAAAAGTGAAATTATTTAGATACGTCTTTTCCTCTAAGTTTATATCACCAATAATTATTTCTGGTAAAGCATCAAAATCACCTTTATCAAAAATATCATTTAAATTAACATTAGCTTTTAATACTTTTATTTGACCTTTCTTTTGCTTACATTCATTTACCGTAAACGCTATTTCATCTTCAGAAACATTATATTCTTTACAAATTTCTTTAGTTGCTTTCAATCTATAAAGTAAGTTTTGACGATATTTTTTATAATCATCATCTTCCATAAAACAAGAATCAGGTATATTTATCTTACATTTAATTTTATCTTTTGCACTTTTAGGAACTATCAAGCCATTAGTATCTTTTAAACTATCTAGGCATAAACAACCATCAATTTCTTCAGAAAATAAAACGCCTTCAGCTGAGATTAAATTTTTCAAGGACACATTTTCTTTCATTATTTGTGGAAGTATCAAACCTTCGGCTTTTTCTGAACAAAGAATTGATAAACAGCCACCTATTTCTGGTAATGTTAAATACTCAAAATCTTTTATAAACACATCTATATATAGATTGCCTTTTACTACCTCTGGTAAAGTAAGTTGTTTAGCACTCACCACTTGTTTTGGAGTAGAACAATTTATTTCCAACTCTGATAATGGTGGTATATCGTAAGGAATTATAACGTCAAATATTGTTAAACTGCCTTCAACAATTTTAGGAAAGACTACATGACTAGACTCAGTGACACCAGCTACTGTTAAATCACCTTTTACTATTTTTGGTAATTTTAAACCAGCGGTTTTTTCTAGACCATGTAAACTAAGATTTCCAGTTATCTCAGGTAATTGTAACCCAGCAGGATCTTTAACTACATCTAAATTTAAGTCATCAAGATATTCACTAATCCTCCTAAAATCATATATACGATTCATATCTTCAGCAATACTTTTTCGCCTAGCTATTATCTTACCAATCCGGTAATCTTTATTAGAATTAATATATTCCACCTTGTTATCAATTTCATACAAAAACCTTAATTCTTCTCTTGTTAGTGGTACACCTTGTTTAGTCTTTTTATCTACTAAATTAAGTAATCTCATATCATATATTTTTCTATCAAAATCACTTTTATTATCAAATTCTTCTAGTTTCTTTTCAAGAATGTCAAGTAAATCATCACCTACCGCCGTATCTACCGTATCAGAAACCAGAAAATTTATTTTAGCAACTTCAGTTTGTCCATTCATTTTCATAAAAATTTTATGTTCATAACGATACTCAGGTTCATGATATATAATTTCACCTATCTGATACATTTTTTCTCCAAGAAGATATCTTACACGATAAATGTATATATCACCATCTTTTAAATTTTCCTCACATCGCTCTTTATACCAATATTCTTTCTCATCTGCCTCAAAAGGATATTCCGCAGGGTAAAAATTACCACCTTGTTCATATCTATACCATTTTCCTTCTCCTTTTTTCTTTTTTTTCATTTTATCATTCCTCCAAACATATTGAACATCATTATTTTTACTAATTAATTGATAAATATACTAACACAGAACTAGAAAAAAAGAAATATTATTTCTCATTAATATTTCTTGCTTCACTTAGTAATTGTTCTAAAGTATCTAAGTTATATCCTCTTTGTTTTATATATTTAATAACGACATCTAACTCACTAATATTATCTTTAGTTGGACTAATAGAAATAATCGACCCTTCTCTAATTTTACCTTTTAATGATAGATAGGGATTACTCTTAACTTGAATGGTAGGAATAATTGTATGCATTTTTTCTTTGCTACATAACTCTAATATTTCTTTCTGATCATAATTAGCAAGACAGTACTTTCCCCTTCTATTAGCAATCACTTGTAAAGTATCAAGAGCTTCTTCAAAGATTAATTTATCATAACTACCTTTATAGTTTAGAAGTTCTACTTCATTGAAGTCCTGTAACAAACTAGTTATTAAGATATTATCTTCTTTAAGTAAAACTCCATCAACAAAGAAAGTTGCTCTAACATCATTTTCTTTCAAAATATCTTTTATTTTGGGCAGTAGTTCTTTATCACTAATTTCAAATACTAACGAAACGTAATTAGTAAAACCATTACCACTAACAATATATTTATCATAATAATCATCTATCGATATAACTGGGTCACTTTCTTTAAATGTCATTAAAGATGAATTATATTCTCCATATTGTTTCATCTTAGTAAAGCTTTTATCTAAATCAACTATTACTCCACTATAACCTGGTATTAAGTAGTCACCATCAACTTTAGCATTAACTGACTTTTCTTCTAAACTAGTTTTTTCTTTTTTTATTTTAATCATAATCGGATCACTATCTTCCATTAAAGAAATAGCTTTATCAGTATAAAAGAAACTAGCTAATACTAAAAGACAAGCAAATAATATTTCTATTATTTTTTTCATAAGATATCAACCTCATTTAATATTATGAAAAAAAAGAAACTTCTATAACGAAATTTCTATCTTCTTGCTTACTAGTAGATGATAAATAATTATAACTAAAGGGTTAATAATTGTTTTTACTAAAAGTTTATTAGTAAATACTATAAGTGGTAATAACTCTATTAAAGTACAAATTAGTAAATAACTAATGTTTTCCTTTTTATGTTTATAAAGTAGTAAACTTAAAATAATAGAAGTAACTAATCCAATACCTATCCCTAATAAATAATTATATTTTAAGAAAATAGCAAAGAGTAAATAATCAATTATTTCTAATAGAAGTATTTTTCTATCTTTATTATACCAACTAGTATGATTAGTATTATCAATATAATCAGTTATTATCTTTTGAAAATTCTTTTTATTAGATTCATACCTTTTAGGCACAAACGTCTTAGCTTTCATCAAGACTTTATCTAGTTTTGTGAAATCTCTTAATGCTAAGATATAACCTTCTTTTTCAAATTCATTAATGATTTGTTTTTGATGGTCATTAGTATGTTCCTTATATTTTGCAAGTCTTGGAGCAGCGATTACTTTTTTATTTAGTTCAAGAGCAGTTAGAATACTCCCTACTCCACCATGTGTAATGATTAAAGAAGCTTTTTCCATATATTCTTCAAATTCATCTTTAGAAATAGTATCAAATACTTCCATAACATCACTTTTATACTTTGTATAACCTGCTTGAACAATAACTTTTTCTTTGATATTGCCATTTATTATTTCTTTTTCTACAGCTTTTAATAATCTTTTAAAAGACTTGTCTTGAGTTCCAAGTGTTACAAATATCATTAGTAAATCCACCCCCCATAAGTGGCATTTTCATATAGTTTTAACATTGGGCGCCACTGGACGATAAATAAATTAGCAATCTTAAATTTATAAAATAAACTTCCTGTTACTGTCTTAGTATTTATATTAGCAAAGGTCTCTATATAAATTACTTTACTACCAAATATCTTTGCTATAGAACACATTGGTCCAGCAGTATGTGCACCTGTTGTAATGACATAATCAGGATGATATTTTAAATAGTAAAACAAACTTAAAAAACAATTAGCAAGTAATTTAAAAGGATAAGATAAGAAATGGTCTTTAGTTCCATAGATTAAAAAATCTATTCTTTTATATTTCTTTCTTAATTTTTTATTAGATTTTGTATTTTCTGTAATCAAGCAAGAATTATATCTTGGAAACAAATTAGCAAGTTGTAATAACTCACTTAAATGTCCACCTGTACTAGATATAAACATAACATTTTTCTTCATAGTTACCTCTTTATTTATTAATTATTTTTAACCATTGTTCAATAACTTTATCTTTACTATACTCTTTAACTTTACTCCTACCAGCACTACCCAACTCTTTTCGTTTCTCTGGGTCTTTTATCAAATCATTTATCTTACTAACCATCATTTTATTATTACGATGTCTTATCAAGTAACCATCTCTACCAGAAGTAATTATCTCTTTAGCACCTTCAGCACTATCAAAAGCAAGACAAGGAAGTCCATTACTCATCGCTTCTAATAAAACTATACCGAAAGATTCTGTATAACTAGTCATAACGTAGATTGACGACTTATGCATTATGTTATTGATATAATCACTATCTTGAAAGCCATGCAATGTTACAGAAGATGCTAAATCATTTTCTTTGATATATTTTTCTAAGGTTTCTTTCTCTTTACCATCACCGATAATATCTAAAACCCAATCAGGATGTTTTTTTCTTACGTCTTTATATATTTCTAATAAAGATAAATACCCTTTTTCTTTTGATAATCTTCCTACACTTACTATTCTCTTAGCTGTTAAAGGACTCTTTGTTTTTGGAATATTTTCCAAAGTATTAGGTATATAAACACATTTAACTTTATATTCCAGTAACTTTCTACGATAAAATTTCTGTAAATCTTTTGATACTAAAATGAAGTAATCTAAATTTTTCGCACTAGTTACTACTTCTGTGGCATATTTCATATCATTATGGTGATGATTATGTTCCCAACCTATCTTTAAGACATTTTCTTTTGCATATAAACCTACTAATTCATTGAATAAGGTTCTAGTAGAAATTATAACATCAGAATCTGTCTCTTTTATGTAGTTAATAACTTTCTTTCTTCTTAAATGTAGTATTTTAAGACTTTTAAAACTTTCTTTAATAAAGCTTATAGGTCTTAATCTATGAAGAGCGTCACGCCACTCTTTTTCATTACTTTTAACTCCTTTTTCTAGGAGGTATTTTACTTTTATTCTCTCATCTAAAGGAAATACTGGCTTGTCATACAATTCATAAACAGATGCTATTTCTACTTCGATATCGCTATTAGCAACTAACAAGTTAGCAAGTGTTGAAATTGATTTTTCGATTCCGCCATAACCTAGATGTAATGCTATTATTGATACTTTTTTCATCTTGTCACCTTCCTTACATCTATAGTATAAACTACTTTTTTTAAAAAGCAAAAGAAAAACTGATGAAATCACCAGTTATTCTTAATTTTCTTTATGATTTTCTCTTTCTGCACGTGCTTGTTTTTTCTTATCACGGCAAGCTTTACAACGTTTAGGTTCATTAGTTAAACCTTTAGTTTGATAAAACTCTTGTTCACCAGCAGTAAAAACAAAGTCTTGATGACAATCGCAGCAAGTAATTGTTTTATCTTTAAATTCCATAACTCTTCCTCCTTCTTTCAATAATTGGACTAGTATAGAAATCATTAATAATCCAAAAATTGAAAGGTCAATATAGAATTCTTATAATTTTTATAAACGTCCAGTGAATAATCTTCACAATATAAATTATACAATAGAAACTACTTTTATGCAATTTATTTAGATTTGAGTTTTATTTTTCTGTTATTATTAACAACAAAATTATTGAGTGCTTACCTTCACCTAAATAAGAAAGACTTTTTAATTTCTTCTTTAATCATCATTCTCTTCTTACTAATAGCCTTACTTTTTATTTTAGTAAAATAGGAACTATATAAGAAAAAAACAGCACTCAATCTAGCATTGATTAAGTGCTTAACCAAACCTGGGTAAGTACTTCAACACAGCAAAGTTAAGTCTTCCCTTTTTTATTTTATGCAAATTTCTTTGACACATACATAGTAACATATTTATTAAACTATGATAATAATTTTTGAAAGTTATTCAATCTAATAAATGATTTTGCATTTAAAGAAAGAATAGTAAAAGACTAAACATAAATAAAGCGATAGCTAACTTTATATAGATTTGTGGTTTCTTACTACCTTCATAATTAGTATCAATGGTTCTATCATAACAAGATAAAACAAGAGAGAAAGTTATTATTAAAGCGTAAAATGGTATTGGTGCAATATATGGTACTAATATTTTAAAGAGAATGATAAATAAATAGAAAACAAAACTTGTTATTAACCAAAACTCAAAATCACCAATATTTTTCTTATATAACTCTTTTAATACTTTTTCATTATTCTTACTTATCTTATAAATAGATTTTTTTGGTGGCTTATACTCTTCAATATATTTATATATCTCTGACTGTCTAGTATAAACATTTAAAATAGTTAATTTACAATTTTTTTTAATTACTTTATATTTTAAATCATACAAGTCACAATTAATTACTATTTTCTTATCAGATAACTTTTTATCATAAATATTAGCAATTTCTACTATTTCGAACTGATAAAGATTTTCAATATTCTCAAGAAGATAGTTGATGAAGTCTTCATCTTTTAGAAGTGTTGTTAACTTTCTACTTTTCTTTAAAGTTGCTTTATTATAATTAGTAATTAATTCTGTAAGGTCTTCTTCCTTCACTAACGGATTAACTCTTATCACCATCAAGCGATTATCATTAAGAACTAGACATGACAAATCAATATTTCTTTTACTAGTAAAATTGATAACCTCTAAGATAATTGCAACACAAACTGCTAATAAACCAATTAATAGCAAATTAGAATTACCAAAATAAAGAGATAAAAGTGCAATAAGTAAGAGAAATAAAAAATTGAATATTACTATAACTATTGAATCTTTAAATGGCTGATAATTATTACTATACTTTCTAGCTTTTTCGTCTACATATGTAAATATTTTCATTGTATCATCCTTCCTAGTATCTATATTATAACACGAACTTACAATATTTTTGACAAAATCAGTCGATTATGTTATAATACGTATCTTACCGATGGGAGTGGAAAGAATGAAAAAACATTTAAAAAAACTGAAAACTTATGTGATTTATTTAGGAGTAGTAACAACAATGATAATAATGATTATTGCTGTTGTTTACAAAAATCCAGACTTATTTACTTTTGCTAATGCTAACAATGAATTTTTTGAAGAAGAAATAGTAACTAGTCCTTTTAGTAATTCTAGCAATGTTGAAGTTGTAGCGAATACTAATACAGAAACAACAACTGCTAACAATAATAATGTTCAAGCAACATCTAATAATACAACTAGTCAGTCTTCCACTCCTACTTATGTAGCATTATCAACAGCAAGTGGTTATGTCTGGCCAACAGTTAGTGGATATTATATCAGTCAAGGATATCGTGGAACTAGTCACGATGGTGTTGATATTGCTGGTTGTCCTTATAATTCTAGTATCTTTGCTGTTAATGATGGTGCAGTTGTTACTGTATCAAGGAAATGGGACAATGGTTTATATATCGTTATAAGACACGATAATGGTTACTATACAATGTATGCTCACCTAGCTAGTGCTTATGTTTCCGTTGGACAAAGAGTTAGTAAAGGACAAGTCATTGGTGGTATGGGAAGAAGTGGTTTAGCAACTGGTGTCCACTTACACTTCTCACTTTGGAATAATTACCCTTATCGTGGTAGTAGTTTAAATCCATTCAGTTTATTTTAAATAGGTGTTTGTTCTATACACCTCTTTTTTTTTAGAATAAACTAAGGAAGAAAGGGGAAATTTTAATGAATAGTAAATATCAATATCGTCCTAATTTCAACCACTTTAGAGATAGTTCTAATTACTATCGTCAAATTAGTGATGACAATGATTTATTTTCTAGTAGTGAAGGATTTATGATGGGAAATATGTTTAAGAATACTTATGTACCTTACAAGGCTTATCGCCCTGCTAGTCTTTCAGCTACTGATGAACAAAGTGATTTATTTTTAAGACTTAGTGAAGCAGAATTTGCAGCACATGACTTAAATCTTTATCTTGATTTACATCCTCAAGATGGTAATATGTTAGAAATATTTAATCAATATCGAAAGGAAGCTAATGCCTTATTAGAAGAATATGAGTCTAAATATGGACCTATCAACACTTCTAGTAATGCTTTAGAAGATAGTCCCTTTAGATGGACAATCGATAATTTTCCTTGGAATGAAGGAGGTATGTAAATGTGGCGTTATCAAAAAAAATTACAATATCCGATTAATATAACTAAAAAAGATTTAAAAATGGCAAAGCTTTTAACAACACAATATGGTGGTAGTAATGGCGAGCTCGGTGCTGCTCTTCGTTATTTAAATCAAAGATATACTATGCCTGATAATAAAGGACAAGCCTTACTAACAGATATTGGAACAGAAGAACTTGCTCATATTGAAATGATTTCTACAATGGTTTATCAATTACTAAAGGATGCTACTATTGAAGAAATAAAACAAGCTGGACTTGACCCACACTATGCAGAACACAAACTAGCTTTATACCCTACTAATGCTGATGGTGTTCCTTTTACCGTAGACTACTTTGCTACAACTGGTGACCCAATAGCAGATTTAGCAGAAGATATGGCAGCTGAACAGAAAGCAAGAGCTGTTTATGAGAACTTAATTGATTTAACAAATGATCCTGATGTCATTGGTCCATTATTATTCTTAAGACAAAGGGAAGTCGTTCATTATAATGCTTTTAAAGAATTATTTGATGAATATCAAAAAAAATATCAATAAAAAAAGTGGTGAACTAAATCATCACTTTTTAAGTTTAGTTAAATACTTCCATAAGAAGTGGTACAACGTGTTTCTTTCTTGAAACAACATCTGCTAGGTAAGTACCTTCTTCCATTTCTTTACGATAAGCTAAATCCATTAAATCTTTAGCTTTTCTATTATAAATTACATAAGAACCATTTAGAATGATATCTGTTATATAAAGTGCTACTAAAGAATAATTATTAGCTTCTGCTACTTCGTCTAAAGTATCTAAATACTTATTCATATTACCTTTAATATCATCAAAGTTAGTAGTGAAGAATTGACCAATTCCCATTGTTTTATCATTAACATTATATAGTTTAAAGTCGTTATATAAAACATCTTCTTCACTCATACCTTCTAGGGAAGTACCAGCTTTAATCATATCAAGACCATACTTTTTATAATCAACTCCTGCTATTTCTGAAAGATAATGAACTGCTTCTACATCTAAAGAAGTAGCAGTTGGACTCTTTAATATTAAAGTATCAGACAAAATACCTGATAACATCATTCCAGCCATTTCTTTAGTTATTTCAATATTTTTTTCTTTATATAGTGAATAAATAATTGTATTAGTTGAACCAACAGCCATATTTCTAAAGTTTACTGGACTAGAAGTTGTAATTGATCCTAAATTATGGTGATCAAATATTTCTTTAATTTCTGCTTCATCTAATCCTTCAGCACTTTGAATTTTTTCATTATGATCTACTAATATTACTTTCTTAGGATGTTTAGCTTCTAAATCCGTTATTCTTAAAAGTCCTAAACATTTACCAGTTTTACCATTAATAACTGGATAATTAGTATGTCTTAACTTCTTATTAATTTCTAAGATATCATCAACATAAGTATTTTCATCAAAAGTTACAGCATCATTAGTAGTACGAGTCATATTACCAATATAATTTGCTAAACTAATAAGTCTTGATACGTGATAAGTGTCATAACTACTTCTAATAATATTAACTTTATTCTTCTTAGCAATTTCTAAATGTTCATCTTTGATTTCTCCATTACCTGTTAAGATAATCATCTTAACACCATTTTCTACAGCATATTCAATTACACTATGACGATCTCCTACTATTAAGATATCAGACTTTTCTAGTTTTACAGTGTTAAGAAAAGTAGTACTACGGTAAGAAGCTGCTAATAAGTTTCCTTCGATTTCTTCGTCAAATTTTAATACTTCTTCAGCTTTTAATACTTCTAGTAAGTTTTTATAAGATGTTCTAAGTAAATTGATTTTATCACTAATAAAATGATGTGCTAAATCTTTAATAGTTACAATACCAAGTAACTTCTCTTTACTATCTACTACTGGAACACCAGTTAACCCTTGATTTAACATATAAAGATAACTATCATAAATAGATTTAAATTCATCTAAGAAATAATGTTTATGATAATCAACATCTTTAAGTTGTAGTTTTACATCATTTAAATACTTTGGTATCTTAACACCAAAATAGTCAAGAGCATAAGCTGTTTCTTTATTGATATTTCCTAAGATACAAGCTTCAGTATTTTCTCCTAGTTGTTTTTTTAAATAAGATAAACTAATGGCACTACAAACTGAATCAGTGTCTGGTTTTCTATGTCCAAATATATAAGTTTTTTCCATCTAACTCCCTCATTTCTGTTTAAGATTATATAATAAGAGGCGCTTTTTGTCAAAAACAAGTGTTCAATTTTTAGTATTTACTATTATTTTCTTTATATAAGTGAAATTTTATCAGTTTTTTTGACAAAAATTGTTGCTTTTAGTATGGTTATACGCTATACTAATTTCTAGGAAATGTTATGTGTCATATTCCATTTTATACGTCATTGTGGGCGAGAATGATTATTGTTAAAAAACCTTTATAAAATATAATAATTGTGGTAGTTCTAGTAGTATAATTGACGGACTGTTGTAGTTTGTTTTCGGAGGACACAAAAAATCAGTAAGTTTCCTTACTGAATAATAACGTTTCCTTTTTATTTTGGATTAATCGTTATTTCTTAAGATATAAGTATAAGAGTCACGACACATATCTTCTAAAGTTTTTGAAGGGGCAAAACCTAATTCTTCTCTTGCTTTAGTATTATCAGCATAACAAGCAGCAATGTCTCCTGCTCTTCTACCTACTATTTTATAGTTAACTTTAACATTATTAACTCTTTCAAAAGTTTTAACTAAATCTAAAACACTATAACCTTCACCAGTACCTAAGTTATATATACTTAGGTCTTTTGCTTTTTCTAAAGCTAAAACGTGTCCTTTTGCTAAATCAACAACGTGAATATAATCTCTTACTCCTGTTCCATCTTTAGTATCATAATCATCTCCAAAGACACTTAAACATTCTAATTTACCTGTTGCTACTCTAACGATATAAGGCATAAGATTATTTGGTATACCATTAGGACTTTCTCCTAAAAGACCAGTCTCTTCATTACCAATCGGATTAAAGTATCTTAATATGGTAATAGACATATCAGGATTAGCTTTATAAATATCCTTTAACATCATTTCAATCATTAACTTAGTTGTTCCATAAGGATTAGTGGTTGATAATGGAAAACTCTCTTTAATAGGTAATTCCTTTGGTGTTCCATAAACGGTTGCACTTGATGAGAAAATAAATTTCTTACAGCTATATTTATTCATTATTTCTAATAGATAAAGTGTTGATATTAAGTTATTTTCATAATACATAAGTGGTTTTTGAACACTCTCTCCTACTGCTTTATATCCAGCGAAATGAATTACCGCTTCTATTTTCTCTTTACTGAAAATTTCTTCTAATAAACTCTTATCGCAAACATCACCAACATATAGTTTGGCACTTTTACCTGTAAGAGTTTCAATCTTTGTCATTACATCTTTTTTACTATTACTAAAATTATCAATAATTACTACTTCGTAGTTATTTTTTAATAATTCACAAACAGTATGACTACCAATATAGCCACAACCTCCTGTTACTAATACTTTCATTCTTTTTCCCTCCTGTTCACTATAATATCATTTTTTATTAAAGAAAAAAAGAGCAATTATGCTCTTGATACATATTTTCCATCTTTAGTTCCAACAAGAATCTCTTCATCTTGTTTGATAAATAATGGAACTTGTACTACCATACCAGTTTCAAGAGTTGCATTCTTCATAGCAGATGATGAAGTATTACCTTTAACGGCATCTTCAGTTGCTACTATCTTCATAACAATCTTATCTGGTAAGTTCATACCTAACATTTCTCCTTCAAAGAAAATGATTTCTACTTCTAAGTTTTCTTTTAAGAATTTTGCATCATCACCAATTGTACTCTTATCAAGTTCAATTTGTTCATAATCTTGCATATTCATAAAGTAATAAGTATCTCCCATACTATAAAGGAATTGCATAGGTTTTTTAGAAATATGTGCTGTTTCTACTTTTACACCAGCATTGAAAGTCTTTTCAGCGATTGACCCAGTTCTTAAGTTTTTAAGTTTAGCTTTTACAATAGCTGCACCTTTACCAGGTTTTACGTGTTGACTATCAAGTACCATATAGATATTACCATCAGCTTGGATAGTAATTCCGTTTTTTAAATCATTGGAATTAATCATCGTTTTTCCTCCTTCTAGTTATTACTTCTTTTCTTTGTGTTCAGTATGACGTCCACATTTTGGACAGTATTTATTAAGGTCTAGACGGTCAGTTGTATTCTTAACGTTTTTTTCAACACGATAATTTTCTTCTTTACAAACTGTACATACTAGTGTTTTCTTTTGTCTGTTTCCTACTTTTGCCATGACACTACCTCCTTGTTTCTTTAAAATTATATCAGAAAAAACCCTATTGGTAAAGGTTTTTACTTATTTAATTCTTTTAATCTTTCAATAGTTCTTCTCATTTCAAGATCATATTGAACCATATCTAGGCCACCGAATTCTTTTAAGAAGTCTTCTTCAGCCATTTGATACTTATCAGCTAATTCTTTAGCTTCTTTCTTAGCATCATCTAAACTTACTTCAATCTTTTCTAGTTTAGTAATTTCTTCTAACATTAAACGATAAAGTACATTTTGATAAGCTTCATCTTTTAATTGTGCTCTTAAATCTTCTTCTTTTTGACCAGTTATTTGATAATATAAGTCTAAGTTTAAGCCTTGCATCATCATTGATTGTTCAGCACGTTTTAAAAGACGAGTAGTTTCTTCTGTTACCATTCCTTCTGGAATATCAACTTCTACATTCTTAGCTACTTCACTTAGTAACTTATCTATATAGATGTTTTCATTTTCCATTTCTTTTTGAGCTAAGATATTTTTCTTAACTTCTTCTTTTAGACTTGCTTCATCATTAACACCTTCTAAAGCTAAATCATCAAAGAAGTCTTGATCAAGTTCTCTTTTTTCTTTAGTTTTAATTTCATGAACTTTTACTTTGAAAGTTGCTTCTTGTCCTTTTAAAGAAGCTTCATGATAATCTTCTGGGAAAGTAACTTTAATTTCTCTTTCTTCTTCTCTTTTCATTCCGATTAATTGTTCTTCAAAACCAGGAATAAATGTTCCACTTCCGATTTGTAATGGATAGTTTTCTCCTTTTCCACCTTCAAAAGCTTTACTTCCTAAGAATCCTTCATAATCGATAGTTACTAAGTCATTAGTCTCAACAGAACCATCTTCTTTAATTACTAATTCTGCATATTTATCTAGTAATTTCTTAACTTCTTCTTCGATTTCTTCATCAGTAACTTCAGCTTTTTCTTCTTTAACTCCTAATCCTTTATAGTTTTTAACTGTTACTTCAGGACGAGAAGTAATAACAAATTTGAATGTTACATGAGTTTCATCTATTTCTGTTAATTCAACTTCAGCAGGTATAACAGGTACTACTTTAGCTTCTTCAATTGCTTTAGTATAAGCAGTTTGTAATACACTATCAGCTGCTCCATCAAATAATGTCTCAACACCTACTTTTTTATCATAGATATTTCTTGGACATTTTCCTTTTCTAAAACCATCAATGGTTACATTTTTTACTTTTTTCTTGAAGCTTTCATCTAAAGCTTTCTTCCAATCTTCACCTTCGATGTTGATTGTTATTTCATGAATATTATTATTTTTCTTTGCCATACTCTTTCCTCCAATAGGCTTATTATACCTTATTTATTAATTTGTTTCAACAATTTTTAGTCCTTATTTGTCGTTTTTTAATATTAACATTGCATCCCCGAATGAGAAAAATCTATATCTTTCTTCAACGGCATGATTATAAGCTTTTAAGATAAACTCTTTAGTAGCAATAGCAGATACTAACATTAATAGGGTTGATTTTGGTAAATGGAAATTAGTAATTAAACCATCAATAGAGTCAACTGTCTTTGATGGGTATAAGAATAAAGTTGTAAAACCACTATCTTCCTTAAAGATACCAAATTTCTCATAAATTGTTTCAAGAACTCTAGTCGAAGTGGTACCAACTGCTATTATTCTTCCACCATTACTTCTAGTATCATTTAATAACTGGGCTGTTTCCTCATCCATCATATAATACTCTGAATGCATCTTATGGTCTTCAATAATGTCTTCTGTTACTGGGCGAAAAGTTCCAAGTCCAACATGAAGAGTTACATAAGCGATATTAACACCCATTTCTTTTACCTTAGCTAATAATTCTTTAGTAAAATGTAAACCTGCTGTCGGTGCTGCTGCACTTCCTACTTCTTTAGCATAAACTGTTTGATACCTTGATTGATCTTTTAAAGTCTCATGAATATAAGGTGGTAGTGGCATAGTTCCAAGTTTATCTAACACTTCATAGAATATGCCATCATAACTAAACTCTACTACTCTGATTCCTTCTTCGCCAATCTCTTTACAAGTAGCTACTAAAAGACCATCACCAAAGGAAATCTTATCACCAACATGAATTCTCTTGGCTGGCTTAGTAAGACACTCCCAAGTATCACCTTCAATATTTTTTAATAGTAATAACTCAATAACTGCTTTAGTTACTTCTTTTTCGCCAATTAATCTAGCTGGTAAGACCTTAGTATTATTTAAAACTAACGTATCTCCTTTTTTTAGATATGTTAAAATATCAGTAAAATGTTTATCAGCAATTGTCTTTTCTTTACAATCTAACACCATGAGTCTTGAACTATCACGTTTTTCTAATGGTGTTTGTGCTATTAAATCTTTATCTAAATCATAATCAAATTCATCTAATCTCATCTAAATCATCCCCCCAAACAAATTATTTTGGTAACTAATATGTAATTGTTCATAAGCTTTCGGTGTAACACACCTTCCTCTAGTTGTTCTTTTCAAATACCCTTCTTGCAATAAATATGGTTCCATTACATCTTCGATGGTTGATACTTCTTCTCCAATACTACTAGCTAAAGCTTCAATTCCCACCGGTCCACCATTAAATCTTTCAATAATAGCTCTTAATAATTGATGGTCAGCTTCATCAAGGCCACCTTTATCAACTTTCAATTTTTCTAACGCTTTCTGCATCTCTTCTAAGTCGATTATCTCTTTTTTATCTACTAGAGCAAAATCTCTTACTCTTTTAAATAAACGATTAGCAATTCTTGGAGTGCCTCTACTTCTTTTAGCAAGTTCTAAAGCGGCATCATCAGCAATATCCATTTTTAAAACTCGACTAGTTCTTTTAATGATTTCCATCAATTCTTTATCAGTATAGAATTTTAGTTTCGAAACAATTCCAAATCTATCTCTTAAAGGACTTGATAAATCACCCGCTCTAGTAGTAGCCCCTACTAAGGTAAAAGGTGGTAAGTCAATTTTTATATTACGTGAATTTCCTTCACTACCAATAATTATATCAAGAGTAAAATCTTCCATAGCTGGATAAAGTATTTCCTCAATATATCTTGGCATACGGTGTATCTCATCAATAAATAAGACATCACCGGGTTCTAAGGTTGATAAGATAGCAGCTAAGTCGCCACTTTTTTCGATAGAAGGTCCACTAGCAGTTTTGATATTAACACCTAACTCTCTAGCAATAATATAAGCAAGAGTTGTCTTTCCAAGACCTGGTGGTCCATATAATAAGACATGGTCTAAAACTTCATTACGCATTTTAGCAGCTTCGATAAAAACATGAATATTTTCCTTCACTTCACTCTGACCAATATATTCATCAAGAACTAACGGACGAATACTACTTTCTAGCACTTCATCAGTCTCTTGCTCTTCACTACTTACTACTCTCTCTTCCAACCTTCGTCACCATCGCTTTCGTTTTTATTTTAAGAATAAACTTAAGGCTTGTTTAATTTGATTTTCAATTGTTTCACTACTATCTACTTTAGCTAAAACTGTTTTGATTTCTTTTTCTTTATAACCAAGTCCTAGTAAAGCATCATGTACTTCCATCAAGGAGTTACTGTCAGTCATCTCTTCGCCTTCTAAGTCTTCTAACTTACCTTTTAAATCAAGTACTATCTGTTTAGCAAGTTTATCGCCTATCTTTGGAAACTTTTTAAGGTATAAGATATTCTCTCTTTCGATAGCATCTTTTATTCCTCCTAAACTTCCAGTAGCAAGAATCGGTAATGCCATCTTTGGTCCTAAGCCTTTAACACCGATTAGTTTTAAAAACATTTCTTTTTCATTTTTTTCTTTAAAACCAAATAGTAAATGTTCATCTTCTTTTATCTGTTGATAAAGATAAACTTTATATTCTTTTCCTTCTACAAAAGAAAAAGGATTGGGTGTATATATAAAGTACCCAATGTTGTTTGTTTCTAAGATAATGGCATTAGAAACTATTTCTTTAACTGTCCCAATCATATAGTCATACATAGTAACACCTAGTTTTCTTTAATATTACAGTAAACATTTTGAACATCGTCGATATCTTCTAAAAGTTCGTAAAGTTTTTCAACTTTTTCACGTGTCTCATCATCTACTTCTACTTCATTTTGTGCGACATATGTAACTTCTGATGTTAAAAATTCAGCTACTCCCATATTAGCAAGAGCATCTTTTACTTTGATAAAGTCTTCTGGCTTAGTAGTAATCATATAACTTTCATCAAGTTTTTCCATATCAAGTGCTCCCGCATCAAGGGCTGTCATCATTACCTCGTCTTCATCATACTCATTAGGAATTTCAATTAAACCAACACGGTCAAATAGATAACTAACAGAACCATCTGTTCCTAAGTTTCCACCATGTTTTGTGAATGTACTTCTTACAAATGATGCTGTTCTATTTCTATTATCAGTTAAACAATCTACCATAAAAGCTGTTCCACTTGGTCCATATCCTTCATAACGAACTGTTTCATAATGTTCATTTTCGCCGGCACCTTTAGCTTTATCAATTGCTTTTTGAATATTATCTTTTGGCATATTAGCAGCTTTAGCTTTTTCAACTACTAATCTTAAACTTGGATTAGCATCAGGGTCTGGTGTACCACTCTTAGCAGCTACATAAAGTTCCTTTGCCAATTTTTGAAATACTTTTCCTCTAGCAGCATCTATTAATCCTTTTTTACGATGAATAGTTGCCCATTTAGAATGTCCACTCATTTATCTCACTCCTCTTTTC
>CAKOXX010000002.1 GCA_934130405.1 uncultured Bacilli bacterium
CTATTAGTAACTAATGGAGATAATATAATATGAGACTTAATGCAAAAGAAATAAAGAGATTATCAGCAATTAAAAACTCAGTATATGATGATTTTAAAATTGATTTTTTGTATAATTCTAACCATTTAGAAGGTAGTACGTTTACTAAGGAGAATTTAGAGAAATTATTATCTTTAAAAAAGGTCGAAGGTGAGCATTACTTAGATGATGTGATTGAAACAAAAAACTCATTAAATGTTTTTGATAAAGTTATAAATGATAGTGATAAAAAACTTGATAAATTTATGTTGTTTGATTGGCATCGTTAATTAAAAAAAGATTCCGTTGATGAAGAAATACATAATACTGGTTGTTGGAAAAAGTATGAAAATAAACTAAGAAATATTGATTTAAAGTTAGCTTATCCAGATGAAGTTGATAATCTTATGTTTAATTTACTAATGGACTGGAATGAACTTATAAATCCAACAATAGAAGATATAGCAAGGTTTCATTATCGTTTTGAATTAATTCATCCTTTTCAAGATGGTAATGGTAGAATAGGAAGATTTATAATACTAAAACAGTGTATTGAAAGTGATATTGATTTAATTGCAATTGATAATGAGTATGAAAAAGAATATAGAGAAGCTTTATATAAAGCTCAAAAAACAGATGATGTTTCTTTTCTAGTTGACGTATTTAGTAAATGTCAAAAAAGATTAGATGAAAAAATGATAGACTATAAAAATACTATTGATTTAGTTAAGAGAGAAATAGAAAGTGAAGACAGATGATAGGCTAATGTCTTTTTTCGTATATAATATTAAATTAATTTTAATTTTAGTCTTTCTTTGCTATAATAAAGAAGAAATGTGGTGATTAAACTTGAATATATATAATTTAACAAAAGAAGAAATGGTTAGTTATGTTCTAGATAAAGGATATAAGAAGTTTTATGGGGAAGAACTATTTACTTGGTTATATCAAAAAAGAATTACTAATTTAGATGAAATGACTAATCTAAAAAAAGAATTTAGAGAAATGATAAGTGAAGACTTTATCTTTGGAACGGTTAAACTAACAGTAGTAGAAAAAGATAAAGATGTAGAAAAATACTTATTTACTTTAAAAGATAATGAACATATAGAAGCAGTATTAATGAAACATGATTATGGCTTATCATTATGTATTTCTTCCCAAGTAGGTTGTAATATGGGATGTAAGTTTTGTGAATCTGGTAGAAGAAAGAAACAGAGAAACTTAACAACAGGAGAGATGGTAGAACAAATACTTTTAATAGAAGATAACTGTGGTATGCGAATAAGTCATGTAGTAGTAATGGGAATTGGTGAACCATTCGATAATTATGATAATTTATGTAATATGATTAAAATAATTAATGACCCGAAAGGACTTGCTATTGGAGCGCGTCATATAACAGTATCAACTTGTGGTATAGTACCTAAGATTAAAGAATTTGCTGACTTTCATTATCAAGTAAACCTTGCTATATCACTTCATGCCCCAACAGATGAATTAAGAAAAGAAATAATGCCGATTGCAAAAGCATATTCTCTTAGTGAGCTAATGGATGCTCTTAACTACTATATTAAAAAGACTAATAGAAGAGTAACATTTGAATATATTCTCTTAAATAACGTTAATGATAGTGAAGAAAACGCTAAAGAATTAGTTAAGCTAATAAAAGGAATGAATGCTTATGTTAATTTAATACCTTATAATGCGACAGAACATTTACAGTTTCAAAGATCAAACTCTTTAAATATTGCTAAATTTTATGATATACTAAAAAAGAATAATATATGTGTAACAATAAGACGTGAGTTTGGTTCGAAGATAAGTGCAGCGTGTGGACAGTTGAGAAGCAAAAAGGAGGAAGTATGAAAACATTTTGTTTAACAGATCCAGGAAAAGTAAGAGATCATAATGAAGACAGTGTTTTAATAATAACTAAAAAATCAGGCGAAGTTTTATTAGCTATAGCTGATGGAATGGGAGGTCATTCCGCTGGGGAAGTAGCTAGTAATATTGCAATTAGTTATTTAGGTAATCACTTTCAAGAAACATTTGAAAATAAAGATAAATTACAAGCAGCGTCTTGGTTACGAGATAGTGTAGATGAAATAAATGACTTAATATTTGAACATGAAAAAACACATCCTGAAAGTAAAGGAATGGGAACAACCTTAGTAACAGCTATAGTTACTAAAGATTATATCTTATTTGGTAATATTGGTGATTCATCTGGATTTGTGATGAAAGATGGAACATTACATAAAGTTACTTATGATCATACATTAGTTAATTTATTAGTATCAGCAGGAGAGCTAACAGAAGAAGAAGCAAAAGATCACCCTAAGAAAAATGTTTTAATGAAAGCGCTTGGTGCTAATGAAAAAGTAGATATAGACATCTTTGATTGTGATATGAATATAGACGAAATATTATTATCTAGTGATGGACTTACTAATATGCTAGAACCTAATCAAATAGAAGGAGTCCTATTAGAAGATATTGATATAGAAGATAAAGTTATTAAATTAATAAGAAAGGCTAATAATCGTGGTGGAACAGATAATATTTCTGTCGCATATATGCAATTAGAAGAGGGTGAAGAAAAGTGATAACAAAGGGGCAAAAAATAAATAATCGTTATGAAATAATTCGCACTATTGGTGAAGGTGGAATGGCGAATGTTTATCTTGGTTATGATACTATCCTAGATCGTAATGTAGCAATTAAGGTTTTAAGAGGAGATTTATCGAGTGATGAAAAGTTTGTAAGGCGTTTTCAAAGAGAAGCTTTATCAGCATCTAGTCTTTCTCATCCTAATATAGTGGAAGTTTATGATGTTGGTGAAGATAATGGACTATATTATATCGTTATGGAATATATTGATGGTAAAACACTAAAGCAATTACTAAAGAAACGTGGTAGTTTAACACTTAGTGAAGCAATCGATATTATGTTACAGTTAACTGATGGAATGGCTCATGCCCATGATAGTTATATTGTTCATAGAGATTTAAAACCACAAAATATAATGATTAAAGATGATGGCCAAATTAAAATTACAGACTTTGGTATTGCAATGGCTTTAAATGCCACACAACTTACCCAAACTAATTCTGTAATGGGAAGTGTGCATTATTTACCACCAGAACAAGCAGCAGGAAAAGGTGCTACTATTCAAAGTGATATTTACTCAATGGGAATTATCTTTTATGAATTATTAACAGGAGAGTTACCATTTAAAGGTGATAGTGCTGTTGAAATAGCTTTGAAACAAATGAAAGAACCACTTCCTGATGTTCATAAATTAAATAAAGATATACCCCAAAGTATTGAAAATATTATCTTAAAAGCAACAGCTAAAAACCCTAAGAATCGTTATCAGAATGTAAGAGAAATGTATCAAGATTTATTAACTGCTCTAAATGATGATAGAATGAATGAAGAACCATATATTTATCCTTATAAGGAGCACGAAATAGAAGATGCCACTAAGGTAATGAAACCAATCGAAGAAGGCGAAGCAATCGCTACACCGATTGTTGATGATAACGTCAAAAGTACCAATAAATGGGTAAAAATATTAGCTGGTGTTTTAGCAGGAATTGCTCTTATTTGTTTAACTGTTTTCTTTATTATTCCAGCAGTTACCACCGAACCAGATGTTATTGTTCCTGATGTTAGTGATATGTCTTTAACTAAAGCTGAAAAAACGTTACAAGATAAAGGATTTGAAGTAGCAACTAAGATAAAAGAAGTATCTAGTGATAAAATTAAAGAAGGAAAAATAGTTAAAACTGATCCAGAAGCTGGTAGAAGTATTAAAAAGGGAACAACTATTACGCTTTATCGTTCTAAAGGTGAAGATAAATATACAGTTAAAGACTATACTGGTCAAAATTATATAGCTGTTCAAACAGAACTAGAAACAGTTTATGGTATTGATGTTAGTATTGAAAAGAAAGATGTTGATACTTCTCGTGAATATGATGAACAAGAAATAGTTGGGCAAAGTGTTAAAAAAGGGGAGAAACTTGCTAAGGGTGACAGTATAATATTATATATCCCAAATATTAGTGAAGTTTATCCTGATATGCAATCAGAAGGTTGGAGCAAAGATGATGCGGATGCTTTTGCTACTAAGTATGGTCTAAATATTGTTTTCCAAGAAGAAGAAACAACAGCTTATGAAGAAGGAAAAGTAATAAGACAAAGTAGAGCAGCAGGAAGTCCAATCATTAAAAATGCTACTATTACGGTAACAATTGCTAAGAAGCCAAAAGAAACAACAACTAATAATAACACTACTACTGATAGTAATAAGAAAGATAATACAACATCATCAGATAGTAATAATACTACAAATAGTGGTAATACTAATAGTAATCAAAGCCAAAGTGATAGTACAACCAAACATAACAATTAATTAAGGAGATCTCAATGAAACAAGGACAAATTATAACTTTACAGAAAAATCAATATATTGTGAAAAGTGATGATTTAAAAGTTTCTTGTGTAATAAGAGGAAAAATTAGACAACAACAACTTCTTCCACGCGTGGGAGATTTTGTTTTGTTTGATGAAAATAAAAAAGTGATAGAAAAAATATTACCAAGAAAAAATAGCTTTTTAAGACCATTAGTAAGTAACATAGATCAAGCGATAATAGTAACAAGCGTTAAAGAACCAGATTTTTCTTTATCTCTTTTAGATAGACTTTTAACTTTAATGGAATTAGCTAAAGTAGAAGGAATTATCTGCCTTACTAAACTTGATTTAATAAGTGATATAGAGAAAAAAGATATATTAGAAAAGATGAATTACTATCAAGAATTGGGTTATAAAGTAGTAGTTAATACTGATTTAGATAGTATTAAAGAATTATTGAAAGATAAAACTAGTGTTTTTATTGGGCAGACGGGAGCAGGTAAATCAACTTTATTAAATAAATTATCACCTAATTGGAATTTAAAGACAGGCGAAATATCTAAAGCTTTGGGAAGAGGAAAACATACTACTAGAACAGTTGAGTTATTTGAATTTTTAGATGGTCAAGTTCTTGATACACCGGGATTTTCTGCTCTTAACTTTGAAGGGTATAAAAGAGAAGATATTAAAGAAGCTTTTAGAGAGTTTAAGTTATATACTTGTCCTTTTAAAGATTGTTCGCATACTAAAGAAGGGGAATGTGAAATTAAAAGACAAGTTGAAATTGGTAATATAATGAATAGTAGATATCAAGCTTATTTACAGTATTTGAAGGAGGTAAAGTAATGTTAGTTAGTGCATCATTTTTAAGTAGTAAAGATATTCCTAAGTTTTTAACTAAACTTAATGATACTGATATTAACTATATTCATGTTGATGTTATGGATGGTGTTTACGTCAAGAATAAAACAATGCCTTTTAGAGAAATGCGTCATATAAGTGATTATACTAGTAAGAGGTTAGATGTTCATTTAATGGTTAAGAATCCATTAAAGTATATACCTGATTATGCTTCACTTAATACTGAATATATTACTATTCATAAAGATATTGAAGATGATTTATTAACATGTCTTAAAGAGATAAAGAGTTATTATATAAAGACAGGAATCGCTCTTAAAGAAGAAGATGAAATCAAAGATATAATTCCATATTTACCTTATATAGACTTAATTTTGATAATGTCTGTAACACCAGGAGCAGGTGGTCAGAGTTTTCAAGATGAAGCCGTTTCTAAAATGAAAGAAGCACAAATCTTAAAGAAGGAATATAGTAAAGATTTCTCTTTTATTGTTAGTGTTGATGGTGGGATAAATGCCGATACTATTGCAAAAGTTAATAACTATGTTGATATGGTAGTGAGTGGTAGTTATTTATCTAATTCAACTAATTTACAAGAGACGATTGCTACTTTACGATAGAAAAAAAATAGTTTATAATTGAAAGAGAATAGGGAGGGAAGCAAATGAATAATAATGAAAATAATACAAATCAAGTAAATACTAATTTAAATAATACTACTAATATTCAACCTCAACCAGTACAACCAGCGCAGCCAGTACCAGATACTACTAATGTAACACCTGTATCTGCTCCTACTGAACAAGTACAGACTACTACACAGCCAGTCACTCCAGTTCAACAACCAGTCGTAAATCAAGCACCACAACAAGTAAGTTCTACACCACAGACAAAAGTAGTTAAGGTAGAGCAAGTTAAAGAAGTAGTAAAAGAAGTACCAGCAGCATCTGTTACTAATCAAGTCCAAACACCACCTACAAACGATGGAACAGTTCCATCTGCTCAACCAGAAGTAAAGACAGAAGTAGTAGTAAAACCAAAATCTAAGATAGGTGGTATATTTAGTTCACTTCTTTTGATTGCATTTATCATTTTCTTATTTGCATTTGTTTATTATTTACCACAAATAAGTCAATATATAGAAGATTATAAGAAAGAAAAAAGTGGTGTAGAAGACGGTTCTATGAAAACTGGTACTATGACTTGTACTTATACTAGAGAAAATAATGAAGATATTACTACTACTTATGATATAACTTTTAGTTATGTTAAGAATAAGTTAAAGAAGACAGAACAAGTTACTTCTTACAAGTTAATTGATAGTGCTACTAGTACATCTACTTTAGAAGATTCAGATAAAGCTTGTCAAAATTTAAAAACTGAACTTGTTGGAGTAAGTGGTATTGATATTGATTGTTCATTAACAGCTGTTTTACAGAAGACGACTCAAACGATTGATTATACATCTTTTAATGCTAAGGAAGTAGAAACTAATATAGCAGAGTTTAAAGGCTTTTATCCAGAATATCAATTAGATCAAAGTATAGCAGCAATTAAGAATAATTTACAAGATGCTGGTTATCAATGTATTAATAGAGATGCCGATGCTAATTCATAAGATTATTTCTTATGAATTTTTTCTTATTGTGAAATGTCAACGATTATGATATTATTAAGATGTCAAGAATACTGATATTTGATAAAAGATAAGAAGTAGGTGATTAGTATGTATCAAATGATTAAAGTTAACTATAAATTAACGTGGGGGGGGGGTACTTACTAATTTAAGAAAAAGACTTACTTTCTTTTATCATGGAATAAAGATAGATTAGATATCACTCGTAGTGGTATAAATCTATCTTTTTTGTGTAATACTAAAATGAAAGGAACAAGTCTTTATGAATAAACAAAA
The DNA here is from genome assembly GCA_934130405.1 of uncultured Bacilli bacterium. Lineage (GTDB taxonomy): Bacteria > Bacillota_I > Bacilli_A > RF39 > UBA660 > Onthousia. Next base: position 7,217 of record CAKOXX010000002.1, read on the forward strand.
GTTTAAAAATATATTAACTATCGGAACAACCTTTATCTTACTAATTGCTGTTATTGGTATAAGTTATGCTGCTTTTAATTACTCAGGAATAGGTCAAAAGTTGAATACCATTACGACAGGTGCAATAACGATGAACTATACTGAGAGTACTAATGTTATTTCAATGAGTAATGCACTTCCAACAACGGATACGACTGGAAAGAAAAGACTTAATTCCGGAGAATATTTTGATTTTACCGTTAAATCATCAATTGCAGGAAACACTGACATTAACTATGAGATAGCAGCCAAAGAAGAGAATGGAAATACTTTTGATGGAAAGAATATCAAACTATATTTAACGAAAGTCAATTCCGATGGAAGTGAAGAAGAAGCAATGCCACCAAAGACTTATTCCGAAGACCCAACTGGAAATGTTTATACTGGACGCCCATCTGACATGATGAGTTTGTTTGTAGGTAATCTTAATCAAAAAGGAGATACAGAAATCAAATATCGATTAAGACTATGGGTCGATGAAAGTTATAATCCACAGAATGATAACGGTGGACTAGTTTATAAAGTAAAAGTAAATGTTTATGGTCAAACATCAGATACCGTAGCAGAGGTAGAAGATACTTATTGCAAAGATAATGGTTTCAATACTTTATCAGATTGTATGTTAGTGATGAATAATCACGAGACTTCTGTAGAGACTGCTAAACAAAACATAATTAACAAGGGAACACCAGATTTTTCCAAGATAGCCACAACAGATGAGGGCTTGTTCATGGCAGAAGATGATGAAGGAGCAAGTTATTATTATAGAGGCTCAGTAAAGAATAACTATGTGTCATTTGCAGGATACATCTGGAGAATTATTCGGCGTAATGGCGATGGAAGTGTTCGTTTAATTTATTCAGGAAAAACAACAAGTGATACAGGAAACGCAGTAACAATAGGAAATTCTCAATTTAATAGTAAATATTGGGATCTAACATATGTTGGATACAAGTATAATGAAAAATTTTCACTTCATGAAAATAACGAAACAACTGGATATTATTGGTTTACCAATACAACAAAATATAATTTTGGAACAGGCTATACTTTTGATGAATTAACCAAGAATTTCACTTTAACAGGAACGATAAAACAATTAACATGGAAAGACAATCATGATGAAATTGTAGCCGATAATTTATATAGTTGTCTGGAAACATCATGCAATGTAGTTTATAAAATTACAGGATATTATAATGATACAACAATAATAGTCCAACCAATATCATATAGTAGTGATAGTTATACCAGTGCTGTAGTAAACAACACAAATTCAACTATGAAAAATACACTAGATGTATGGTATAAAAATAATTTTACGAATTATACAACATATTTAGCAGACGAGACATTTTGTAATGATAGAAGCGTAACGGGAGGTTCAGGTTATTTAATAGCACAACAAACATATTATGGAACCTTTAATCGTTTATATTATAAAAAAACACCAAACTTAAAGTGTATGCAAGATAATGATAAGTTTAACTTATCAAATGCAAGTGCAAAATTAGACTATCCAGTTCTACTTATAACAGCAGATGAAGTGGCATTGGCCGGCGGATTATGGAGTACAGCAAACAATAATTATTATTTATATAACGGTCAATATTATTGGACATTATCTCCATCTGATTTTACTTCAAACTATTCTACTGTTCATATTTGGGCTGTTGGCTCTTCTGGAAGTCTTAATCATTGGCATAATGTTGCTAATAATTTTGGAATACGTCCAGTGATAAATTTAAAAGCAGATGTTCAAATAACTAAAGGTGATGGAACATCTTTAAATCCGTTCACTATTAAATAATACAAGAGAGAAAAGAGGTTCTTTAATATGAAATCTAAGATTAATAAACAAACCATGTTTTTAATTATATTACTTGTGATATTAGTATTTATTATCTTAGGAATATCATATGCATTTTTGCAAACTAGTTTCTTTGCAAATAAAGATAGTGTTTTGAAAGTTGGGAGTTTGTCACTTGTATTAGATGAATCTGAAGGTAATGCAATAACTGTATCAGCAGATGGACCATTATCAGACAGTGAAGGTGTTAATTTAGATAATTACTACTCATTTAAATTAATTAATAATGGAAAAGTAGCATCATCATATACAATCTATTTAGATAATCAACCATTAGATGATGGTGATGTCAGAATTGACCAAAAATATGTTCACTATAGTTTAGAAAGAGATAATTCTAATAATATTGCTAAGGCACTAACTGGAGAGCAAAAACTAGAAAGTGGAATAATTAATAGTGGACAAACTATTAACTATAAATTAAGATTATGGTTTTCAAGTGATATGACAGCTGAAGAAGAAAATAAAGTCTTTAAAGCAAAGTTAAGAATTGAAGGAGCATCAACTAGTGAAGAAAGTTTAAATAAAAAGTGTCAAGATGTTGGGGGGAATTATTACGTAGATGGTGAATGTCGAAAATATTATGTGCTGAAAAACAATATAGCAACTAGCTCCCCACCAATTTATTATAACTACTATACTTTGGTGAAAAATGATGATGGTAGTTATTATGCTTCAACAACTAATTTGACATATGTAGAAAATGAACATGTAACTTTAACTTTAGCACAAGTTCAAAAAAGTAATCATAAATATTTTTACTATATAAATATTTTATCAATGGAAGAAAAACTAGGCCATCATTATGTACCAATATTAGAATTTACTAGATTAACAAAGATTAATGGAAACTCTAGTTGGCCAAAAACTCAAGTAATAAATAATTTAACCGATTCAGGAGTATACAGTGGAGTTTACACTGTTAATAGTGACAGTGATTTGTTTTACATAGAGTCTTATGACTTTGTTGATTTTAGTTTTAGAGATGCTATGGTTATAGATCTAACTTTAATGTTTGGAGAAGGTAATGAACCAAGTAAAGAATGGTGTGATAAGAATTTAACTGATTATATAGAGTATAGTGAAAGTGGGGTTAAAACTCCTATTAGTGATGTAAACTATACTGGTAAGACTAGTTATTATGATGTAATTGATATTTCTCGAAAAAATTAAAATTTTACTTTTTTAGGGTGGATTTTGCAAATTCAGGTACTTGTTCGACCTGAATTTTTCATTTTGCCGGCGGAATTTAGTAAATTGAGGGGTATCTACTAGGGAAAAATACAAAATTCCTGATTTGCTATTTGGTTTTGAACCTGTTAAGATGGTGTCACTTTTTCGAAAAAGCAAAAATAATCATCTTAGAAAAGGAGACAAATATGAACAATAATTTTATTAGTATCTTATCTGATACAACTATGAAATATCTTATGAAAGAAGAAAGGACGAGGAATATCTATCTCGAGTTATTTAGTCATATAATTGGGATTGATTTATCTAATTATAAGATTATTGATAATGAGCTAAATAGCGGTAACAAAAGAAAGGATTATCGTCTTGACTTATTACTAGAAGAAGGAGATATTATTGTTAATGTTGAAATCAATAAATCGATGGAAAACTATACAACCGTAAAGAATCTTACTTATGCTTTTCGTCTAGCAGGTAGTAGATTAGAACAAGGTGAAAAATATACTACCAAAGAAGTAATTCAAATTAGTTTAAATAATGATAAATTTGAACATGATGATACCGTTTTAGAATATGAATTAATGAATAGAAAATACAATTTAGTAAAAAATGGTATCAAAATTTATGATGTATACCTAGTAAATTACAAAGACATTTGTTATACTGGAGCTAACGAAGACGAAATGCTATTATCAATGTTAACAGCACAAACTGACGAAGAGTTAAAGAAGATAACTGGTAATAGTAAGAAAGGACTGGCCATAATGGATGAGATTGAAAAATTGAAACTTAATGATGAATTTAATGCTTGGTATAACGCTGAGAAAGTAGAAGAAAAGTGTCGAAACTCTGCTTATTCTGAGGGCTATTCAGAAGGCTATACAAAAGGCGCTGATAATGGTATTATTGTTGGAAAAACAGAAACAAAACTAGAAATAGCTGAAAACTTACTTGCATTAAATATAGATAAGAATACAATCATTAATGCAACCGGCCTTACTCTTAATGAACTAGAGGAGATTTCTAATAATAGTTCTATTTTATAAACTTAATTTTCTTTCTTTAATTTTTTGTATAGATAATTTAATATTAAAAGAATAAGTAAAATAATTATAGGAAGCTTTAATTTCTTTACGAAACTATCCAATATTACCCAATTGTTTCCTAGAGCATAGCCGACATAGACAAAAGCAAAAGTCCAGGGGATTGATCCTAAAGTTGTATATAAAATAAATCTTGGAAAGTTAACTTTACTAATTCCCATTGGAAGAGATATTAATGTTCTAATAATTGGAAAGTTTCTTCCAAGAAAAGCAGCTAATGGTCCATATCGCTCGAACCAAATATCACATTTTTCAATATCTTCTTCCTTCATAAAAAAGAATTTACCATATTTCCTAACAAATACTCTTCCCCCAAAATATCCAATTAAATAAATAATAATAGCACAAAAAACACTTCCTAAAAGTCCGACAAAGAAAGCCATCCAGAAGGAAAAAATACCTCTTCCTGCTAGTATTCCTCCAGTTGCTAAAATCACTTCACTAGGAATAATTATAATAACTGCTTCTAATACCATTCCAAGAAACATTCCAAAATAACCAAAATTAGTCATTAAAAAAGTAACATAACTTTCCATTTTCTCACCTTGTTAAAGTATATGTTTATAAAATATTGTCTATTAAAAATAGTTGCTAATCTGTTTTATTATCTATATAATCAAGATAGGTGGAACGTATGAAAAGAAAAATAATCGTGATTAGTTTATTAATATTAGGAGTAAGTTCACTTTTACTTGGTTTTGCTTATCAGAATAAATTGGAAGTAGAGCGAAAAAATAAGTTAGAGAAAGAAGCTGCCTTGAGAGAAAATGAAACTAAAAAGAGGATAAAAGAGGCATATCATGAAAATGTGATTACTAGTAAAGAACTAAATTTATATAAACTAGAAAATAAAAAATATATAAAGAGTGGTAAAACTTTTAAAGATACAATCTTTAATTTGGAAGATAATGATAATTTAGATGGATACTATAAAATAAGAAATAGTGATTATTATCTTTATTATACTGATTTTGTAGAAACTACTAATACTAATGATGATAGATATTCTAACTATATTTATTTTCCTATTGAAATCACAACTAAGGAAGATAGTAAGTTTTATAATAGTGATGGATTAGAAGTATTTACTTTAAAAGATAGGATTAAACTACAGGTATTGGAAAGTCTAACTGATTCTTATGGAGTAGTATTGTTTGATAGATTAGTATTTATTAAAAAAAATAGTATTTTATCAGTTGATGAATTAAAAGATACTGCTGAAGTAGCAGAAAAAGTACCTGTTTTAAACTATCACTTTATTTATCTAGAAGGCGAAAGTTGTGATGAAATGATATGTCATCCGGAAAGTCAAATAAATGAACAGTTTGCTTATCTTTCTGCTAATAAAGTATTTACTCTTACTACTAAAGAGTTAGGACAGTTCATAAGTGGTGAAATAAGACTTCCTAAAAAATCTATTTTATTAACAATTGATGATGGTGCAAGGGCAGAAAAGTTTATTCCTTTTCTAGAAAAATATAAAATAAATGCTACTTTATTTCTAGTATCATCTTGGTATCCAAAAGAAACTTTCACTTCTAATTATTTAGAACTTGCTAGTCATACTCATGATATGCACACTAATGGGGTCTGTCCAATGGGGCAAGGTGGTGGAATAAGGTGTTTAAGTGAAGATAAGATACAAGCTGATTTAAAAGCTAGTAGAGAAACACTTAATAATACTGAAGCTTTCTGTTATCCTTTTTATGAATATAATGATTATGCCATAGAACAAGTCAAAAAAGCTGGCTTTAAACTTGCTTTTATTGGTGGTAATAAAATGGTTACTAAAGATACTAATCCATACTTAATTCCAAGATATGTTATTTATAAAAATACTGGATTAAATTATTTACAAAGTTTGCTTTTAAATTTTTAATACAAAATATTACTATAAAAAAGATTTTTTTGTATTATAATACAAAAAATATTGAAAATAATAAATGCTTTTGCTATAATAATATTACTGGAGGACAATATGATAAAAAGAAATGAGTATCTAGAAAAATTAAATCGATTTAAGGATAAGCAATTAATTAAAGTTGTAACTGGAATAAGAAGATGTGGAAAATCAACTTTGCTAGAAATGTATAAAGATATGTTGCTTAATAACGGAATAGAAAAAAACCAAATTATAAGTATCAATCTAGAGGATTTGAAGTATAGTTTTATAACTGATTATTTAGCATTATATAATTATATAAATGATATGTTAGTTGATGATAAAAAGTATTATGTGTTTATAGATGAGGTTCAGATAATAAGTGGTTTTCAAAAGGCAGTTGATAGTTTATATATAAAGAAAAATGTTGATTTATATATAACCGGATCTAATGCAAACTTATTGTCTAGTGAACTTGCTACTTTATTATCAGGAAGGTACATAGAAATAAAAATGTTACCACTATCATTTAAGGAATATAAAGATGCGTATCCGACTTTAAGTGATGATGAGTTATATCAAAGATATGTATCTTGGGGTTCATTACCATATACTGTTGCTTTGGCTAATGAAGATGATATAAGTCTTTATATTAGTGGTATTTACAATGATATTCTGATAAAAGATGTAATGACTAGAAAAAAGATAACTGATGAATCAATGTTAAAAAGTGTTTCAAATTTTGCTATGGATAATATAGGAAGTTTGTTATCAACTAATAATATTGCTAATGTAATGACTAATGATGGTAGAGGTATTAATGTAAGAACTGTAGAGAAATATTTGGAAGGATTTACAGAATCATATTTTTTATATAGAGCAGCAAGATATGATATTAAAGGAAAACAATATTTGAAATCTTCCCAAAAATATTACGTTGCAGATTTAGGATTAAGATATTTCATTTTAGGAAGAAAACTTGGTGATTATGGTCATATTCTTGAAAATGTTGTGTATTTAGAATTACTTCGTAGAGGTTACGAAGTTTATGTAGGAAAAGTAGATGAATATGAGATAGACTTTGTTGCTATTAGTAATAATGGTAGAATATATATTCAAGTATCTGAAACAATAAAGAATAAGGATACTCTAGATAGAGAATTAAGGTCTCTACGAAAAATAAATGATAATTATGAGAAACTGATATTAACATCCGATAAAATACCATTATCAAATGATGAAGGTATAATTATAAGAAATGTACTAGAATGGTTACTTTCCAAATAGCAGTTGTTGTAACAAATGGTAAATTTCATTACTAAAAAGAGTAACCAAGCTGATTACTCTTTAATTATGTCTTTTAAAGAACTTTTATATTCAGAAATTTTCTCTTTATACTCTTCAATCTTATCTTTTAATTCTTCATTTTCAACTGTTAATTCATCATTTTTATCTTCTAGTTCTTGAATAGTATTTTCATAACTATCAATTTTTCTGTTATATTCATATTCTTCTTGTTCTAATTTATTAGCTTTCGTCTTTAATGTCTCGATATTACTACTACTTCCGTAAATAGTAACTGTATAATCATAAAGTTTATTATAGTTATGAAGTTTCTTTTTAGTTAAATCAGAAATAACTAAATCTTTTATTTTCTTAAAATTATTCTTATCAACAGATGTTATAAAGAAAGTATCGTTATCAGGAGAAAAAGTAACCTTACTGAAATCACTATAGTATTTAACTTCTACTTTAAAGGTATCAGTAAGCGTTTCATCAACTTGATAAGTCGTATTGTAATGTGTAAGATAAGTTAAATTGCTAGTGGCACTAACAGTTTTAACAAGAACACTTTCTTTTATAGAATCAGGTATCTTATCAGTGTAACTAGTATTAGCAATATCAACCATTAGAAGTCCAAAAGAAAGACCAAGTCCTGCAACAGATATAATGAAACTAATAGCTAATCGTTTAAATGCCAACTGTCTATTAAAAATAAACTCTAAAACTACTTCTAATACTACTAAACAAAATAAAATAGAAAAGATAAGTCCAAAAGTAATACTACTATAAAATACTCCTTTTATTATTAATAAGAAATTTAGAAGTAGCCCTGTACATAGGAAGAAGAAAAATATTAAGATAGGGAAGGTTAGGCAGATAATAATAAATTTAATAAAACCAATAATTACTTTTCCTAAAATATTAAAAAATACATTGGAAGAATTTTTATCATAAGTAATTATTGTTTCTTCTTTACTTTCTATTTCCTGAACCTTTGCTTCTTTAATAACTGTTTTATCTAAATAAATTATTTTAAATAGATAGATAAATAAAAACATAAAAATGAATAAATAAGAAGTTTCAAATATTAAATGAAATATTTCTTTAATAATATTTGCTATTTGTCCACTACCTATATGAGAAATAACACTTCTAATATTATTTTCTAAAATCATAAATGGTACTTTTAATAGTATTAATAAAATAAAGATTATTCCCATTACAAATACACATTTAATAATATCTTTAAAATACATTGCTCTAAACATTTGATAAGTTTTATTAACTAATTCTAAAGTATTATCAATAAAGTTATCAAAGTTTAGTTTTTTCTTATTTTCAAGACCAATCTCTTTTATGTCATCATTTGTTAACTCTTCTAAGCTGCATTTAAATATTTTACATAGAGAGAGAAGTTTATCCATTTCTGGATAAGTAATACCACTTTCCCATTTTGAGACAGATTGTCTTGTAACATCGAGCATGCTAGCAAGTTCTTCTTGTGAAAGATTATTTTTCTTTCTTAACATTTGGAATTTTTCATTAAAACTCATTTTTATCACCTCGAGACAATTTTATTATAGAACGTCAGTTGCTATCTACCAACTATAAGTTGTTTTTTGTAAATTTTCGGTTGCATTTATATTTTCTCAACAAAAAAACTCTTATTGTAGAGTTTTTTGCTTAACTTTTGACTTACTAGATATATCAGTTTTTCTATCTAAATCGTACATTGCATTTTCAACTGTTGCTATAGTATAAATTTCATTTCTAATTATTCGTTCGTAATTTTCATCAAAGTTATCGGTATATTTTTTAAAAGTATCTTGTAATAATTTTATTTTACTTTCATCACTAAAAATATTATTCCAGTATTCTAACTTTAATTCTTCTGTTGGTTTAATAAAGTTTATTTCATCTCCAGCAATAGCAATTGAAAAATCTGTACGACATTTTTTACCATTATCAATGGATAACTTGTAGTCACTAAAAATACTTTCATAAGTACTTTTCTCTAAATCTTCAGAAAACTGTATAGAAAATATTTGATTAGTTGCTAATTCTATTGCTTTTTTATTTCCTAGATACTTAAACAATAGAAAATCTATATCTTTATCAAGAAATAGATTTAAATTAACGTATGGTGCTTCTCCTACTTCTTCAGTATTGAACTGTAAGCCATATAAAGAATTAGGAATCATTTGATTCTCTTTTTCAAGAAACAAATAATCAGAATTATCAACTAATCTTTCTTTAAAATTAATTATGAAATAATCACCGCCTTCTATTGCTGTTCCATCAGTATATAAAAAATTTTTAGCAGTTTCGTAATCTTTTTTAATCATTTAAAATTCTCCTCTCACGTTGCTGTATATTTTATAGCTGTATTATTTAATAGTCAAGTTTTTTTACTTTAACTTTTTCATCGACCTTATCTTTTTTTCCAATTCTGACATATTCGATTTCCATAGCTCTTGCCTCGACATATCCTTCTTCTTTAATTGCTACTTTATTCCAGTATTCTTCCATAGCTTGTTTATTTTTTGCTTGAATAACTGCTTTTCTAAATTTTTTTAATTCTTTAGTATTCATTATCATAAATAATTATTCTCATTTCATTATTTTTTTATAGCCTGTTTTTTAACTTTAACTTTTTCTTTGACTTCCATTTTCTTATCAAGATTGAATAGCATATTATCTACTGATGCAATGTCATAAATATCATTAGCAACTATATTTTTATACTTTTCTTTAAATTCTTTATCAGTTTCTACAAATTTTCTTGTAAGTTCTTCTTGTAATTCTGGTCCGCATTCTCTAATTAATTCAGCATATTCAAGTTTGATATTATCATCTAATTTATATATAAAATCATGGTGATTTATTGATAATATTGTTAAATTATCAGCAATTCTTTTATATTCTTCACTGTTTTCAAAAATATTGGCATCAGTAAATTTTGATAAATTTCCTTCATTCATGATTACTTCTCTTTTTGTTAAAATTTCAATTGCTTTGTTATCTCCTAAATATTTAAATATAAACAAAATTCCTAATCCTTTTCGTTTATTAGCAAGTTCAGTGATATAATCTTCTTTAATTCCAATTGTACAAGTAGTTAATTTTCTATAGTTTTCACTAATTTTTAAATTAACTAACTGATTAGAACTACGTTCAAACTGTCCTATGACTGTTGCAAAAAATTCTCCTTCTTTTACTGGCATACTTATTTGATATGTTTCCATTATACTTCTCCTTTAATTTTTCTTTTACTTTTTACTAATTTTTTTGTTTTTTGTTCATTACCTAAATCATACATAATATTTTCTACATATGCTAAAGGTGAAATATTAGTTTCAACTATTGTTTTAAAGTTTTTCTGAAAATTGTTTTTAGCTTTTCGAAAAGACTTTTTTAGTTCTTTTTCTATTTGTGTTCCATATTCAGTAACTAATTCAAAGTAATCAGCTTTAAGATCTTTGTCAGGTTTTAAAAGCTTGACATCATCAGAAGAAAAAACAATTAAAGAATTAAGCATATACTCAAATCTAATACTATCTTCCAAAATACCTGTTTCACTAATTGGAACACAATATTCGTATTCACTACTAGGAATTATTTTCATTTCTCTATTACTCATTGCTTCGATGACTCTGTTGTTTCCTAAATATTTAAATAACAAAGGTACTCTTGTTCCAAGTAATGCATTTATTGAATAGTCTCCTTTCAATTTAATCTTACTAGCAGTAATTTCTTCACTATTAGCATTTAGTTCCAACTTCAATAGGGGAGTGTGATATATATTATCTTTAAATTGGTCATTTCCTACAATTACAAAAAAGCAGTCCCCATCCTTTATTGGTGTATCATCAGTATATTTTAAATTACTCATACCTTAACATCCTTCTTTTAAATATTATATAATTAAATCCTAAAAAAATAAAATAAAAAAAGCCTTAAAGGCTTATTTACAAGTAGCACCAAGTTGTTCATATAAACTTTTGACATCACTTATTTTAACTTTTCCATCTTTAATTAATTGACTATTAGCAGAATCAATTTCAATTAATTTATCAGTATCAATCAAAGCATAATTGATATCAACAGTAGAAACTAATTTGTTACCATCAATTGTAACATTATATTGATAATATTTAACATCTTTATAAGGACTGTAAATTTTCTCTATTTGTTCCTTATAAGTGTTAAGAGTAGAAGTATCACTAGTTTCAATAGATTCTTCACTCTTTACACGCGTAACATAATTACCGGTGTAAGAAACTTTGTAACTTAAGTTAGTTTTCATTTCATTTTGATTCATACTTCTAGTACAAGTCATTGTTTTCTTAGTAGAAGAACAACCTGTCACTAAAAACATAACAGAAATAATAACTGCCAAAAATAAATATTTTCTTTTCATAGATTTCCTCCTAGCATTACTTTATCATAAAACAAATACAATTTCCACACCTTTCGACAAATTAATTAATTACTATTTGATAGATTAATATTGGTGATAATGGTGAATAAAAAATTTATATTTTCTTTAATAGTAGCAGTTGTTTGTGGAGCGTTTATTGGTCATACTTTATTTGAAAAATTTAGGAAAGAAGAAGAAACTGTGTTCAGTGAAAATACTACACTTTATTTTTTAAGAGAAGGTGTCTATGATAATTTAGAGTATGCTTTAAGTAGTGCTAATAAGTATGACACTAAAATTATAGTAAAAGAAAAGGCTAAATATTACCTTTATCTAGCAATTTCTAAAAATGAAGAAACTTTGGAAGACTTTAAAAAAATTTATAAAAATAATTCTTTAGTAATAGAAGATAGAAAGGTTAGTAATGAAAGTTTTTTAACAGCCTTAGAGCAGATGGAAAATTTACTTAAGAAATCTACTAGTAATGAAGAAAAGGAAACCATTGAGAAAGTAATTCTTGCTAATTATGAAGAATTGGTCTTAAAAAATTAATGGAACAGTATAAACTTTGTATTTATTGTTTATAATTAAATTAGAAGGAGAAAGTTTATGAAAGTTAAAGAAATACCATCTAATGAAAGACCAAGAGAAAGGTTAGAAAATTATGGACCTAGTAATTTATCAACCTCTGATTTATTAGCAATTATCTTATCTAGTGGACTTAAAGGAAAAAATGTTACAGAGCTTTCTTTTGAGTTATTATCTAAAGTTGATAGTGTTAAAGATTTAGCTAATCTAGAATTAAAAGAATTATGTAAAGTAAAAGGAATAGGTAAAGCGAAAGCTACTACTTTATTAGCAGCAATAGAATTAGGGAAAAGGATTTATTTGTTACCTGATACAAAAAAAGTAAAATTAGTAACAGCAGAAGACATTTTTTCTTATAGTAAATATTTATTTTATGGAAAGAAACAGGAATGTTTTTATTGTTTATATGTAGATAAATTGAGAAATTTAATCACTGCTAAACTTCTTTTTATGGGAACAATGGATAGAAGTAGTGTTCATCCAAGAGAGATATTTAAAGAAGCTTATAAAGTATCAGCTACAGGAATAATTTGTATTCATAATCATCCATCAGGTGTATTGTTGCCAAGTCCTAAAGATATTGAATTTACTAATGACTTAATAAGTCTTGGTAATTTTCATGGTATATATATACTTGATCATTTAATTGTTAATGAGCATAAATATTACAGTTTTGTAGAAAATAGAAATAAGAATAATTGAAAAAAAAATAGGTTTCAGATATACTAGATAAGGAAAGAAAGGAAAGAGAAAAGATGTACCAAAAGAAAAAGAAAAGAAAAAAAATTATTATTATATTTGCTGCTATTTTTATTTCATTTTTCCTTCTATTTTACTCTTTAACTTCTAATAGAAAAGTAGGTGCAATTGAAGGTGTATTAAAAGATGGAGCAACAATTATTTCTAAAATTGTAATGACACCATTTACCACTTTGAATAAGGAAAAAGATAAAGATGCTAGTAAAAGTTATTTAATTCAAAAAAATATAAATGTTCATTTAGAAGAGGAAATAGAACAATTAAGAGATACTCTTAGTTTAAATCAAACTTTAACAGGTTATAATGTTGTAAATGCTACTGTAATAAATAGGAATAGAAGTTACTGGTATCAAACTTTAACTATTGATAAAGGTAAGAGTTCTGGTTTAAAAGAAAATATGATTGTTATAACTAAGAATGGTTTAATTGGTAAATTAGAAAAAGTTACTAAGTATTCTGCTACAGTTAAATTAATAACTGCTAATGATGTTAATAATAAAGTATCTGTTTCTATTACTACTTCTAGTGGAGAAACTAATGCTATTTTAAGTGGTTATGATAAGAAAAAAAATGAAATATTAGTTAGTGGTGTTGATAGTAATATCGATATTAATAAAGGTGATGCCGTAACAACTAGTGGTTTAGGGGGAGTATTTCCACGAGGTATTTATATTGGTAAAGTAGAAAGTGTCTCTTTAGATAAATATGGTTTAAGTAAAACTTTAGCCATAAAAACTGACCAAAATTTTAATAGTATTCACTATGTTACTATTCTAAAAGGAGAAAAATAACTATGCTTTTTGTTTATATAACTGTCATTATTTCTTTTCTTTTAGATGGCGTTTTATCTAATTTTTTAAATTATATGTTGGGTGATATATCTATCTTTAATCCTTTATTAACTATTGTAACAATAATAATGATTTATCCATATTTTAAGAAAGATGAAAATAAGTACTTTATTACTTCCTTTATTTTAGGATTTTTATATGATTTATTTTATACTAATTTATTATTTACTGATGCTATTTTATTTCTATTACTAGCATTAATTTATAGTTATTTATATAAAAAGTTAGAAGTAAATGTTCTAACGACAGCTTTTTCTATTTGCTTAATAATTAGTATTTACGAAATTATTTTAGCATTCTTATTATTCATCTTTGATATTGTACCAGTGACACTTTCAGAAGTTTCATATTTAATAGTTAATAGTTTATTATTAAATGTTATTTATGGAGAAATATTATATCTAATATCAAGAATAACAAAACGCAAAAGACGTCTAAATTAGTCTTTTCTTTTTTTTAATTTCTTTACATATTATTTATTAGGTGATGACAATGGTTGAATCAAAGTTTTATAAAAATAGTAATAATAAGAAAAGTAAGGGTAATTTTTTTAAAAATATTCTTTCTAGAATTTTAATAACAGTTATAGTAACACTTCTATTATTAATTTGTTTTAAAATGAATAATAATTTTAAGAAAAGTTTTTATCATTATACTTATGAACAGAACTTTCCTTTTTCAGTTGTTAAAAACTTTTTACAAGAAAAATTTGGAACTAGCTTAACTTTTGATAAGATAGTGACAGATCAAGAAGTTTTTAATGAAAAGTTATCTTATAAAGATAAGAGTTTATATCATGATGGGGTAAAGTTAACAGTCAGTAGTGAATATATGGTACCATCTTTTGAAAGTGGAATAGTTGTATATATAGGGGAAAAAGAAAATTATAAACAAACTGTTATTGTGCAGCAGATGAATGGTGTAGATGTTTGGTATGGAAATATTAAGCAAGCAAATGTTAAGCTTTATGATTATGTTGAAAAGGGTGCATTGATTGGTCAAGTTAGTGATAAGACTTTGTATTTAGTATTTCAAAAAGAAGGGAAGTTTATAGATTATCAAAGCTATCTTTCAAAAAGTTAAATTTCATAAGTCTTGTTTACTATTTCTATTTCTAGCAGTTTTGACGGGTCAATTTTATTTAATTTTTCTTTCTTTTTTATTATTATTTACACATGAATGTGGACATTTCTTTACAGCTTGTCTTTTTAAATGGAAAACTAAGGAGATAACGTTTTATCCTTTTGGTGGTATTGCTCGTTTTGCTTCAATGATTAACTGTCCCATTTTAGAAGAGTTACTAGTGTTAGTAATGGGACCCTTGGTTCAATGTGTTTTTTACTATTTTTTTAAAGATTTATTAATGACTCCATATCAAACAAAATTATTTACTACTATTCATTATAATATTTTAGTATTTAATCTTTTACCAATTTATCCTTTAGATGGTGGTAGAATTATTGAAGTATTTTTGTGTTATTTTATGTCTTATCAAGATAGTTATAAAGTTACATTTTTAATCTCTTATTTATCACTTCTTTTAATTTTTATTTTCTTTTTAGTTTATCCTAGTACTTATTTTTTACTAATGTTTATTTTAATTTTATTAAGACTTATTAAAGAAAAGAAATATTTAAAGTATTATTATGAACGTTTTCTACTAGAAAGGTATTTGAAAAAATTAGTTTATAAAAAAAGAAAAATAGTAAGAAGTGAGAAGAAGTTTCGAAGAGAATATTCTCATATTATTAAAAATGGCGATTGGTATCAGAGTGAGGAAGAGTATTTAAAAGATAAATATGTAACTTAAATACTAAAAAAATTCATACTTTTCTCGTACTATTATTTCATCTTGTTCTATTGTTATCTATCTATATATTTGTTACTATTATTTCGGATACATTTGAAATATCAGGTGCTTTCCCTTCTATAAAATTTAAATTAAATAGAAGGGTGGTGATATCTATGACAAAAAACCAAACATTTGTCGTAATATTACTTTTATTTTTGGTAATATTTATTATTATTTTATAAAAATAGCACCTGATTTCAACTTTTGTTGAACTCGGGTGCTAACCACAAAAAATTGGGAAGCATCTGATTACCACAATCAAATGTATCCTTTTTTATTATATGAAGTTTCCTTCATTCAAATACATAATAACATAAATTTGGTTAGATAACAATAATGAGTAAAAATTATTGCTTTTCTCGTACTATTATTTTAACTTGTTCTATTGTTATCTATTCATATATCTGCTACTATTAGTTCGGATACATTTGAAATATCAGGTGCTTTCCCTTCTATAAAATTTAAATTAAATAGAAGGGTGGTGATATCTATGACAAAAAACCAAACATTTGTCGTAATATTACTTTTATTTTTGGTAATATTTATTATTATTTTATAAAAATAGCACCTGATTTCAACTTTTGTTGAACTCGGGTGCTTGTCCCAAACTTGGAGAGCATCTGATTACCACAATCAAATGTATCCTTTTTTATTATATGAAGTTTCCTTCATCTAGATACATCTTATCACAGAAATTATTTAATAACAATGTATCATTTCTAAAAATACTAATATAAGAAAAAAATTTACTTTTCTCGTATTATTTTAAAATGTAGTTTTTAATTTCAAAGTGCAAAATATAAGTTTCAAAGTGCAATTTTTGCACTTTGAAATTATTTATACTATAAATTAAATAGAAAAAGTGCGAAAATCTTCACACTTCTCTAGTAATATTTATAATA
Source organism: uncultured Bacilli bacterium (assembly GCA_934130405.1). GTDB lineage: Bacteria > Bacillota_I > Bacilli_A > RF39 > UBA660 > Onthousia. The sequence goes on from CAKOXX010000002.1 coordinate 23,958, forward strand.
CTATTCAAATAAAAAAAGACACCTAATCCAACTTTTGTTGAATTTGAGTGACAAAGCAAGTCTTGGAAAAACACCTGATTATGGTCTATCAAATTTAGATTTCTTTAGCAAAGTTTTCTTTGCTAAATACATATTACAACAAAGAATAAGAAATAACAATATCCTTTTCTAAAAAACACTATTAAAGGAAAAATTAACATATTTCTCGTATTTCTCGTATTATTATAGAGTTTTTATTATCTAATTAAAGCATTCTAAAAAAAATAATGCTATAATTATGGCGGTGAAGAAAAAATGAATAAAAAAATACTAATAGTAGAAGACGATATCAGTATGCAGGAGGAATTAAAAGCTTTGTTAGAAAATACTTCTTACGGAGTAACAGTGTTAAAAGACTTTGCAAATGCTAAAGAAATAATTTTAAATTCCAATGTTGATTTAGTATTATTAGATGTGAATATTCCTTATCTAAATGGAGAATTATTATTAAAAGAACTAAGAAAAGAAAGTAATATACCTGTTATAATTCTTACTAGTCGTGCTAGTGAATTAGATGAAGCTTTATCAATTTCTTATGGTGCAGATGATTTTATTACCAAACCTTATAATCCAACTATATTATTACTTCGTATTCAAAACGTCTTTAAACGCTTAAACCAAATTAAAGATAAAATTAAATATCGTGACTTAATAGTTTATCAAAATAAAGGAACATTAGTAAAAAATCAAGAGACGATAGAACTTACTAAAAATGAAATGATAATATTTTTATATCTTTTAACCAATCAAAATAGAATAGTAAGTCGTGATGAGTTGATGAGTGAATTATGGAATAACGAAGAATATATAAATGATAATGCTTTAACAGTAAACATCAGCAGATTAAGAAGTAAATTAGCAAGCTTTGGTTATAGTGAAGCGATTGAAACTAGAAAAGGACAAGGGTATATCTTATTATGAGACTGAAAAACTATTTAAAAGATAAAATACTTTCTATAATTATCTATTTTTTAGCTACAATATTAATAATTAGTATCTTATTAGCATTTAAAATGTCTATCTACTTAGTATTAATAATTTCTACTATTCTTTTAGTAACTGGTATTAGTATTCTTCTCTTAGAGTATTTTCGAAAGAGAAACTTTTATCAAAACTTAATAACTAATCTTGAAGCTTTAGATAAAAAATACTTAGTTTTAGAAACTGTAACTACTCCTAGTTTTTATGAAGGAAAACTACTAAGTAAAATATTATATGATATAGATAAATCTATGATTGAAGAAATTAATAGATATAAAGCAAACTTAGAAGACTTTAAAGATTATATCGAAATGTGGATTCATGAAGTGAAAATGCCTCTAGCTACTCTTATTTTAATGACTCATAATAATAAAGATTTAGATAGAAAATACCTTTATCAATTAAAAAGATTAGATAACTATCTAGACCAAGTATTATATTATGTACGTAGTAACTATTTAGAAGAAGACTTTACCTTTCAAGATGTTAGTTTAGATAAAGTAATTACAGCGATAGCTTTAAAAAATAAAGATGATTTATTAGAAAATAATATAGATTTTATCGTTGATACAAAAGGAATGAAAGTTACTACTGATTATAAATGGTTGGAATTTATTTTGAATCAAATAATCAATAATAGTATTAAATATGCTAGTAAAACTAAAAATAGCTATATCAAAATAACAGCACATCAGTTAGATGATAAAGTTAGACTTAGTATTTTAGATAATGGTAAAGGAATTAGTAAAAGTGATTTACCCAAAGTCTTTAATAAGTCATTTACTGGTGAAAATGGAATTTATAATACAAAATCAACTGGAATGGGGTTATATATTGCTAAGAAATTATGTGATAAACTAGGTCATAAAATAGAAATTACCTCTTTAGCAAGTGAATATACCTTAGTAACTTTAACCTTTGGTGTAAATAACTATTACAAAATACAGACTAATATTACAAAATTGTAATGAACTGTAATATTAAACAAACGACAAAGTAATTACTCTTCATCTAAAATGGTAACTGAGGTGAGAAAAATGAATGATTTATTAAGAATCGATAATATTGAAAAGTATTATGGAACAAAATCAAGTTTAACAAAAGCTCTTGATGGTTTATCATTTTCAGTAGCAAAAAAAGAATTTGTTGCTATTATGGGAGCGAGTGGAAGTGGAAAGACAACATTATTAAATTGTATTTCTACTATTGATAAAGTAACTTCTGGGCATATCTTTTTAGGAGATACCGATATTACTAAATTAAAAGGTGAAGATTTAAATAGTTTTAGAAGAGAAGAGTTAGGTTTTATCTTTCAAGACTTTAATCTTCTTGATACTTTGACGGGGTATGAAAATATTGCTTTAGCATTATCTATTCAAAATGTTCCTTTCTTAAGTATTGATAGTAGAATTAAGAAAGTAGCAAAAGAATTAGATATTACTAATATCTTAAATAAATACCCTTATGAGATGAGTGGTGGTCAAAAGCAAAGAATAGCAGCAGCTAGAGCAATAATTACTAATCCTAAACTAGTTTTAGCAGATGAACCGACTGGTGCTCTTGACTCTAAAGCTAGTAAAATGTTACTAGAAAAGTTTAATTATTTAAATAATGAATTAGATGCTACGATACTAATGGTTACACATGATGCTTTTACAGCTAGTTATGCTAAAAGAGTAATTTTTATTAAAGATGGTAAAATATTTAATGAATTGCATAAAGGTGATTTATCACGAAAAGAATTCTTTGATAAGATAATCAATGTTGTTACTGTCTTAGGAGGAGACTTGAACGATGCTTTGTAAACTATCTTTTAAAAACATCAAGAAAAGTCTTAAAGACTATGCAATTTATTTCTTTACTTTAGTCCTAGGAATTAGTATCTTCTATCTTTTTAATTCTATTGATAGTCAAACAGCAATGATGAATTTATCAGAATCTACTTCTTCTATCATTGAATTAATGACTAGAATGATGTCAGTAGTAAGTGTTTTTGTCTCCTTTATCTTAGGTTTTTTAGTAATATATGCTTCAAGATTTTTAATTAAAAGAAGAAATAAAGAATTTGCTATTTATCTGACGTTAGGAATGAGTAAGAGAAAAATATCACTAATCTTATTCTTTGAAACATTAATAATAGGGTTTGTTTCCTTAGGAGTAGGTTTGTTATTTGGTGTTATTTTATCACAACTGATGAGTGTTTTAGTAGCTAGTATGTTTGAAGTTGATTTAACTAGTTTTAAGTTTGTTTTTTCAAGTAGTGCTTTTATAAAAACAATTATCTATTTTGGAATAATTTATTTAATTGTGATGTTATTTAACACTATCATTATTAATAAATGTAAATTAATAGATTTAATTAATTCTAATGTAAAAAAAGAAAAACTTAAACTAAAAAGTCCCGTTTTATCTTTCTTATTATTTATAGTAGCAGTGATTATTCTTGGTTATGCTTATTACTTAGTTATCACTATTTTTGATAGGAATTTAAATGATTTAAATATCTTTCTCCCAATTATTCTTGGAATAGTTGGTACCTTCTTAGTATTTTTCTCTTTATCAGGTTTTCTTTTAAAAATATTAAATAAAAAGAAAAAGTTATATTATAAGGAATTAAATAGTTTTGTTATTAGAGGAATAAGTAGTAAAGTAAATACAACTGTTGTTTCTGTAACGGTTATTTGTTTAATGTTATTTTCAACTATCTGTATTTTAGCTAGTGCTTTATCGATTAGAAATTCCTTAAATAACTCTTTAATAAAGTATGCACCTTATGATATTGAAGTAAGTAAAACTTATAATGCACCGAAAGAGTTATATGGTTATACAGAAGAGCAGGCGAAAGATTCCCTTCTTATTATCAATGAGTCTTTTAATAATATAAATTTTAATTATAAAAAATACTTTACTGATGTAATTGATTTTACAATATATAGTGATGATAGTATAACTTTACAAAGTTCTCTAGGTAGTTACTATAAGATAGCTAAGAAAAAATATCCTTACTTAGGATATGCTTCTAATGTCGAATTGATGAAAGTAAGCGATTATAACAAAATAGCTAAAGCTTTTAAACTAGATAGTTTAGCTCTTGATGATAATCATTATGCTTTGGTTGCTAATTATGAATCAATGAAAGAATTAAAAGAGGAAGGTTTGAAAAGTCGAACAGTAATTACTATTAGTAATAATGATTATTATCCTAAATATAGTTATGCAATTGATGGATTTTACGAAATGGCTAGTAATGGTACTAATCTTGGTTTCCTAGTTTTACCAGATGAAGCTTTAGATAATGCTAGTCCTTATAAATACTTTAAATTAGCAAATTATAAAGAAGATAAAGAAAAAACAGAAAAGATGATAAATAATCTTATGAAGACTGATTCTTTTTCTAATACTATTTTAAGTTTTAATACTAAAGAAGATATTTATGCTTCTAGTATTGGTATTGGAGCATTAGTAACCTTTATTGGTCTTTATCTAGGAATTATTTTCTTAATATCTTGTGCTGCCATCCTTGCTTTAAAAGAGTTATCAGAGTCAAGTGATAATAAAATGCGCTATAACATCTTGCGTAAAATAGGTGCTAGTGAAGAGATGGTAAATAAAGCTTTATTTAAACAAATAGGTATTTTCTTCTTATTACCATTATCTTTAGCTGTTATTCATTCGGTCTTTGGTATTATGTTCTGCAATAAAATTCTTGTTTTAGTAGGGGTCAATGTTAAGATATCTTCTATTATCATAACGGCATTATTTATTGTTTTAATCTATGAAAGTTATTTCTTACTAACATATTATTGTAGTAAAAATATTATTAAAGATAAAAACTAATTTATTACTAAAAAAAATAGTCCTATCTATATCAAGTAGATAGGATTATTTGATTTTAACTTTTTGATTAAGCATTCTATTATCGCATTCCTTTGCAAGTATTAAACTACTGATAAAGAAAAGAACTAAACCCAATATAAAAATTAGTAAAAGTAATTCTAACATTTAAACCTCCTGTCATAATTATTATATACAGCGTGTTATCTTTTTATTCTTACTATCATTATAAAATTCTTGATTTACGAAATTTGTCAAAAGATGTCGATAAAATATGTTTTTTCTAAATCTTTCATTTTGGAATAAACAAAATCTACGATATACTAAAGTAGAATAGAACGAAAAGAATAGAAACTATTAAATATACTTAAATTTTAATTGACAAGATGGTAGTATTAAGTATATTATATATAGCGACTGGGAGGGGTAATAATATGGAAGAAATCAATCTTATGGAGTTTTTTGACTATTATTTAGCAAGAGTTGTTTATGTTCTAGCAACTATTTTTGCATTTGTACTTTTAGGCAGTATTTACAGTTTAGTTATAAAAACACCATTATATCAGAGTAGTACAACTGTTGTTTTAGCAAGAGAAAGTGACGATACACAAAAATATACGCAAAGTGATGTTTTATTAAACCAAAACTTAGTTCCAACTTATAGTAACATCATTAAAAGTCGTAGTGTATTAAGACAAGTCATCAACAATGAAAAACTAGATTATACAACTGATGAATTATCTAGTTTAATAACTGTTTCAAGCGTTGAAAATACAGAAATAATTAAAGTAACAGTTAAAAACAAAGATAGGGAACTAGCTAAGAAAATAGCTAATGGTATTGTGCCAGTTTTCTCTAACAAAGTAAAAGGCTTCTATAACATTGATAATGTAAGTGTCTTAGATACAGCAGAACTAGCAAGTAAACCTTGTAATATTAACTATTCAAAAGATCTTATTATTTATACAATGTTAGGTTTTGTACTATCTAGTGGTGTTATCTTTGTAATTTATTACTTTGATACAACTATCAAGAGTACATCTGATATTGAAGATAAGTTAAAATTAACTGTTTTAGGAACAGTACCAAAAGCGAATAGGGGGTAAGTAAAGTGATATTTAAAAAGAAAGAATCTTTAAAACCAAAACAAGCTGATTTATTATTGAATTTAAATAAAAAGACTAGTTTTACAGAATCAATTAAGAGTATTAGAACAAACTTAGCTTTTTCTGAAGTAGATAAGAAAATGCAAGTAATATTAGTAACTTCTGCGCAACCAGGAGATGGAAAGAGTTTTATTTCTGCTAACTTAGCTCTTGCTTATAAAGATGAAGATAAGAAAGTATTATTAATTGATGCTGACTTAAGATGTGGTAGACAAAATCAAATATTTAGAATTGTTAACTCTGCTAATAAAGGTTATTCTAACTTGATTTTAAATTATCAAGAAACTGGTACTAGTAAGAATAAGAAAACAGCACCTTTTGATATTAAAGATTATATAGTAAAAACAAAACAAGGAATAGATTTAATTCCTAATGGACCAACACCACCTAATCCAATTGAACTATTAGCAAGTAATAATAATGAAAAGGTAATAGCACAATTAAAGAAAATGTATGACATTATTATTATTGATTGTACACCAGTTCTTGGAATAAGTGATGCTATTGTTATGACAAAATATAGTGATGCAAACGTCTTAGTAGTTTCTAACAAGAAGACAAAATTAGAATTAGTATCAAGAGTTGAAAAGATATTTAGCCAATCGCATGCTAGCTTAACAGGAGTAGTAATTAACAAAGTTGATGTTAGTGAAGGTGGCTATTACGGATATTATTCTAATAGTTATTATGGAGAATCTGAATAGTGAAAGATTTACATAATCATATTTTACCAGGGTTAGATGATGGATGTAAAAGCGAAGAAGAAAGCTTGAAAATGTTAAATGACTTGATTAATAGTGGCATTAATGAAGTCGTTTTTACACCACATTATGTTTCTGGTACTAAATATACGGCGAATAATAAGAAAAAGAAAGAGGCTTTTCTTAAACTAAAAAAAGTCATTGAAAAGAATAAGTTACCGATTAAAGTTTACTTAGGAAATGAGATTTTATTCTGTGATAATATTTTAGAATTACTTGATAAGGGAGAAATATTACCTATTAATAATTCTAAGAATTTACTTATTGAATTTCCAATGATGAATTTGCCGCATAATGCAAAAAATGTCTTTGATGAATTAATAAGTGCAGGTTATAATGTAATACTCGCACATCCTGAAAGGTATTATTTCGTAAGAGAAGACATTAATATATTAAATGACTTTGTAAGTATGGGAGTGCACTTACAAGGAAATTACACGAGCTTATTTGGAAAGTATGGTAGGACAAGTAAGAAAATTTTAAAAAAGCTTTTAAAAAGAGGAATGATTGATATACTTGCTAGTGATACACATCATGAAGTAAGTGTAGATGAAGTAGCACTAAGAAGAAAATTAAAATGGTATTTGAAAGAGGAAGAAATCAATCGACTTCTTTTTGAAAACTTTGATTTGATTGTTAATAATAAAAAATAAGAACAGTAAAGAGGTATTAGGTATATGTATAAGTATGTAAAACGTGGTATAGATTTAGTAATGGCAGTATTATTATTAATAATTTTCTTAATTCCAATGTTAATCATTGCGGTATTAATTAAACTTGATAGTAAAGGACCAGTATTATTTAAACAAAAAAGAACAGGGTTAAAAGGTAAGGTATTTAATTTATATAAATTTAGAAGTATGGTAACTGATAATGATGTTCACGATTTTAGTAAAGGTGACCAACATACAAAAGTAGGAAACATACTAAGAAAAACTAGTTTAGATGAACTTCCTCAAATAATAAACATCTTAAAAGGAGAAATGTCTTTCATTGGTCCTCGTCCTTGGATTACAGATTATTATGATAATATGAATGAAAAACAAAGACATAGAAATGATGTTTTACCAGGTATAACTGGATTAGCACAAGCTAAAGGAAGAAATAATATTAGTATTAATGAGAAAATTAATTATGATTTAGAGTATGTTAAAAATTATTCTTTTAGACAAGATGTAAAAATAGTATTTCTAACTATTAAGACAGTTCTTTCTAAAGAAGGAGCAGATGCTGGTAAAAATACTATTCAAAATGAATTAGAAGACTTAAAGACACAAAATCTTTCCTTAGATGATATAAGAGAAGCACAAGGTCATATATAGTCATTAATCAAAGAAGAAACTGATAGAGATTAATTTTTTACCAGTCTTTTCTTTTGTAATAATGATTTTATTGACATAATAAGAAAAAAACGTATAATAAGTGTAAATTTTAGAGGTGGAGGTAGTAGTATGAAAAAAATAAAATTTTCAGTTTTAATGAGTATTTATTATAAAGAAAAGCCAGCAAATTTGAAATTAGCTTTAGATAGTGTTATTAATCAAACGTATAAACCATCTGAAATTATATTAGTCGAAGATGGTCCACTTACTCAAGAGCTTGATTTATTAATTAATAATTATTGTTTGAAGTATGATTTTATTAAAATTATAAAATTGAAAAAAAATCAAGGATTAGGCAATGCACTAAATGTGGGATTAAAACATTGCAAATATGAATATGTTGCTAGAATGGATACTGATGATATTTCTTTACCTAATAGATTTGAAAAACAATTCAAATTTATAGAATCAAATCCAGAATATGATGTGATTGGCTCAAATATAATTGAATTTGATGACTCAACAAATGAGGATATTTCTGTAAGAAAAGTTCCAGAAATACATGAGGAAATAGTTAGATATTCAAAAAAAAGAAATCCAGTTAATCATGTTAGTGTTACTTTCCTAAAATCTAGTGTTTTATCAGTGGATAGTTATCAAGACTGTATGTATTTTGAAGATTATTATTTATGGATGCGAATGATAAATCGTGGATTTAAATTTTATAATGTACAAGAAAACTTGGTTAGAGTACGCGCTGGATTGAGTTTTAGCAGTAGGAGAGGAAATTTAAAATATATTAAAAATATTATAAATTTTGAAAATAAAGTATTAAAATTAGGATTAATTCCTGTTCATTTATATTTCTATAATGTCTTTGTTAGAAGTGTTGTTTCATTAATGCCTAATAAATTAAGATATCAGTTGTATCAAAAAAAATTAAGAAATGCAAAAATGGAAGTGAAATAAAAATGATAAATAATAAAGTTTCAATAATTGTTCCTATTTATAATGGTGCAAAAACTTTAGAATTGTGCTTAAAATCAATTAAAAATCAAACATATAAAAATTTTGAGGTACTATTAATTGATGATGGTTCGACTGACAATTCAAGTGCAATTTGTGAGAAATACTGTAAGAATGATGAGAGATTTGTTTTGTATATGAAAGAAAATGGTGGTGTTTCGTCAGCTAGAAATTATGCACTAAAAAAAGTAACAGGAACTTATGTATCCTTTGTAGATTGTGACGATACTATAAGTGATAATTATTTAGAATTTATAATAAAACAAATGGAACTTAATAAAGCAGATATAGGAGTAGTTAAGTTTAATTTGGTTAATAACTTGACTTTGATTAATACAAAAATTAATTATGAATTTTCGATACTTGATAAGCAAAAATTTTTGATAAATCTTATAAATGGTAAAGGCTTGGCTTCTGGGTGTATTAATAAAATATATAGGAGGGATATTTTTAAAAATATTAGATTTAGAAAAGTAGCAGTGGCTGAGGATTTATATTTTAACTATGAAATAGCTGACAGCAATGATGAAATAAAAGTATTTTATTCTGAATCAAAATTGTATAATTATTATATTTCTCATAGTGGTAGTGTTATGCATGGCTCATTTTCTGAAAAAAATCTGGATGTCATAAAACAATACGAGATACTTTTGAATGAAAGTGAAAACAAATATGTTGATTTTTATTTATCATTAAAGGCTTCATATGTTTTTATTGTAATTAAGTTACTATTGAAAATGGTTTCTTCTTCGTACTATGATGAAAAAACTTATAAATTTTGTAATAAAATTATTGATGAAAATAAAAAATATGTATTTACTTCGAAAAATTACTCGATAGTAAAAAAATTGTTTGTTATTGTTTTTAATTTAAATAAGAATATAATTGAAAAACATTATGCTAATGATGGACTTACAAAAAAAATTTGTGGATTTTTGAATGAGAAAGTGGGTTAATATGGTTAAAAATAAAAAAAGAATATACTTATTGTTATTACTTTTTGCTATTCTTCCTTATAATTATTTTTCAATTTTTCTAAATTCATATTCTGGAATTGTTAATGCTTTTATTTATATTGTAAGACTAATTCTATTATTTTATGTAGTTTATTACATTAAGAATATAGAACTTAAGAAATCAGAAAAAAAAGAATTAAAAAATATAACGGTTTATTTTGTATTTATTTTTATGTTAAATATTGTTTCTTCACTGCTGACAATAGAGTATACAAAAATTAGTAATTTGATGGTTCGTTGTTTTTCTATGTTATATATGTATTGCTTTTATGTTTATATGATTTATAATTATAAATATTTTGATGAATTTAATGTAGTTTTAAAAAAAGTATTGTCATTTCTACTGGTTTTTAGTTTATTTTTGTATAATTTCTATCCATCTATAGGTCGCTTTTATGAAGGATATAATGTATATCCATTAGTTGGTGTTGCAGCCAATAGAAATTCTTACTATGAATTAATGATGCCATTGATTGTCTCAATTTTTCTTTTAAATAAGCATAAAAAAATTAATATTTTTAATAAAGTATTGATTTTATTAGTTATATTGACTGTAATAATGACAAAAAGTGTCACGAGTATAATCTCTTTATTTGTATTTTTCTTGATAATTATTTTAAGCAATAGTAAAACATTTAATGTAGTTAAAATAGCTCGCTTTTCCATAGCTTTAATATTATTAATAGACGTTATGTTTATAGCACTTAATGTTGATTTAGGAAGAATTTCATCGTCTTTTGCAAATAAGTCAACAACTATGTCAGGTAGAACTATCATTTGGCAAAAGGCAATGTACTATTTTAAGAAAAATCCATTATTAGGATATGGTTACGATAACAATATAATTGGTCGTACAGATAATTATATTTCTCAAGGAAATAATAGATTTCCAAATGATACGCATAATAGCATTTTGTTTCTGCTATTGTCTTCAGGAATAATAGGAACTGTTTACTTAATTTTTATGATAATGCAATCATTGAAATTTGGAGAAATTATATATAAGCATGATAAGAGATACGTCTATATATTTGCATATATTTTTTCAATGTTAATTAGAGGATTAACAGAATCATGTTATCATTATCCACACACAATTTTTTTCTTATATATGATTTACACATATATAAAATATTATGAAATAAAAGAGGAGAAGGAAGAAAATGAAATCAAATAAAAAAATAGGTATATTAACTTTTCACGCATCACATAATTGTGGTTCAATGATGCAGGCATATGCTATGCAAAATTTACTTACTGAATTAGGTTATGAAAATGAAATAATTGATTTTCAAAATGTAGGTCAAAGGGATATGTATGCAGTTATTCATAAAAAAGTGACTGTGAAGAATTTACTAAGAAATTTTGTTACAATTCTTCATTTTAAAAAAATATCTAATCAGTGGAATGATTATGAAAAATTTATGCATGATAATTTTTCTATGTCATCAAAAATGTATCATGAAACAAATGAATTAGAAGAAATTGATAGTTGTTATTCAAAATGTATTTGTGGAGCTGATCAAATTTGGAATATTACTATTCCAGACAGTGATGATGCTTACTTCTTACCTAAAAAATATATTAATATGAAAAAGATTGCATATGCTCCAAGCTTTGGCTCAAAAAATATAAAGAAATATAGTGATAATCCTGCTAAATACAAAGAATACTTGGAAAATTTTGATTTTTTGTCAATTAGAGAAAATAATGGTAAGAAGTGGATAAAGGAGCTAACAGGTAAAGAGGTTCCCGTTGTTTTAGATCCAACATTAATGATTGAAAAAAGTAAATATGATGATATATGTGAAAATTCTAATGTTAAAGGAAAGTACATATTTTATTATGCTCCTTCATATTCAAGACAACTAGATAAATTTGTAAAAAAATTGAGTAAAAAATATAATCTTAAGGTTGTTGTTTGGAATGCATCAGAATATTATTTGAAATCAGAATTTATTAATGGTTTTAAATTACCTAAAAAATTCAATCCTGGTATCTATTACGATTTAATAAATAATGCCGAGCTTGTTGTTACTACTTCGTTTCATGGAACAATTTTTTCTACTATATGTAAAAAGAAATTTTGGATTTTGAAAAATGGTGGGATGTATGGTGATGATGATCGAGTTATAACATTGATTAATCAGTTAAAAATATCTGATAGATTAATAGAACCAATATTTAATGATAACTTTGATTATCTTAGCAAAGTAGATTATTCTAAATATGATATAAATTTAAAAAAATTACAGAAACAATCTCTAGATTATTTAATTGATAGTTTAAAAAGTTAGGAGGTAATTTAATGAAAAATAAGCATGCTATTTTGATAATGGCTCATAATAATCAATTTACTTTGACTAAGATTATTAAATTGCTTGATAGTGAGTTATTTGATATATATTTGCATATTGATAAAAAAAGTAATTTGATGCCTTGTGACTTTGAAAAGTTAACTACTAAATCAAGAGTATTTGTCTACAAGGAAATAGATGTAAGATGGGCAGATTATTCCCAGACAGAAACAGAAATGTTTTTATTAAAGAAAGCAGTTAATAAAAATTATTCTTACTATCACTTAATATCTGGTAATGACTTTATTTTAAAAACACCTCAAGAAATATATACATACTTTGAAAATAGTAAAAAAATATTTGTTCATTTTGCTAGTGAAAAATTACCATCGAATAAGATTCCTTGGGTAAAATATTATCATCTATTTATGCCATATTTACGAAATAATTATTTTTGGATTTTTCTTGATAAGTTAACAGTTTATGCACAAAAAATGTTTGGTGTTAATAGGTTGAAAAAAATTAAGGAAATTGAAATAATGACAGGTGCCAATTGGTTTAGTATAACTGATTCATTTGCAAAATATGTTGTTTCAAATTCTGACATTGTTGAAAAAATTTTTAAAAACACTAGAAGCTCTGATGAAATGTTTATACAAACTTTACTTTATAATTCTGATTTTTTTGAAAACATCTATGATAAAAAATTAAATGATGATTATGATGCCTGTAAAAGATATATAAAGTGGAATGGAAATGTTCCAAAAGTTCTTGAGCTATCTGACTTAGATGAAATGATTAATTCTGATATGTTTTTTGCTAGAAAGGTAGATGAAAATTTAGATAAAGAACTTATCTGTCAATTGGACAAATATTTATCTTTGCGGAAATTAGGTGGTAATTCTGATGAGTAATGTAAAAAAGAATTTTATATATAATATAGCCTATCAAATTTTAATGGTAATTATACCATTAATAACTGTACCAATTGTTACTAGAAGACTTGGTGCTACTAATCTTGGTATTTATTCTTATACAAACTCTATTACAAATTATTTTATGTTATTCAGTTTACTTGGAATTTCAAACTATGGTAATAGAGAAATTGCTAAGAATCGTAATGATAAAAGTAAACTTTCAAAGACTTTTTGGAGTATTTATGCTGTACAGTTTATTTTTAGTTTTATAGTATTGTTAGTTTATATATTTTATGCTATTTTTTTTAGTAAATATCGATTGATTGCAGTAATTCAAATACTTTTTATTATTTCAACAATGCTTGATATTAACTGGTTTTTCTTTGGAATAGAAAAATTCAAAACAACTGTAACTAGAAATGCAATTATTAAAATAGTTAGTCTTTTTCTTATTATATTTTTTGTTAATTGTCCAAATGATTTATGGAAGTATACATTAATTCTTTCTTTAGGAACATTTATGAGTCAACTTGTTTTGTGGTTTTTTGTATTCAAAGAAATTAATTTTATATCGCTAAAACAAATATCAATTAAAGAGCATATTAATGGTATAATCATATTATTTATTCCAGTTATATCATATAGTATTTATAAGTTGATGGATAAAATTATGATTGGCATGTTTACTGATGTTTCTAATGTTGCTTTTTATGAGAGCGCAGAAAAAATAATTAATGTTCCAACTCTTATTGTTGCTGCACTTGGAACTGTTATGATGCCAAGAATTTCTAATTTGATTTCTAATAATAATAGAGCTGATGCAAAAAAATATTTTGATGCTTCAATAGAGTTTGTTTTGTTTTTTTCTATTCCTGTTGTTGTTGGTTTAATTTTAGTAGGATTTGACTTATGTAAAATATACTTAGGTAATTCTTTTACCAAAAGTGGCCAATTGTTGCAATTATTGAGTATTACAGTTTTGTTTGTGTCAATCGCAAATGTTGTAAGAACTCAATATTTAATTCCCATGTCAAAAGATAAAACTTATATTATTTCAACAGTTTTAGGCGCGGTCATTAATTTTATTTTGAATATAATTTTTATACAATTAATTGGTGTAAGTGGTGCTTGTATCGGAACAATTGTAGCTGAATTAGTAGTTATGCTTTATCAAATTATTTCTACTAGAAAAGAAATAGATTATACAAAATATTTTCATAAAGTTTTAATATTTAGTATGAAATCATTTATTATGGCAATAGTAATTATCATTTTGCGAAATTGTAATTTATTTAAAAACGATATAGTAAACTTAATTTTTGTTGTTACTTTTTCTGGCGGTGTTTATTTGTTATTGAATTATAAGTATGTATTTAGTAGTTTTTTATCATTAGTTAAAAAACAATAGATAATTGGGATAAATTGTATGATAAATATAAGTAAATATATATCTTGGTTTTTAGTCTTTCTTTGGATGATACTAATCTTTACTTTGTCTAATATGACTGGTGAAGTATCTACTAAAGCTAGTGTTGGTGGGATAGAAAAAACTATTACTGTTGTTGCTAATACTACTAATAAGATGAATATAACTAAGAAAGATAAAAATCAACCTAAAAGAATTAAGAAAATATCAAAGAAGTTAAATTATCCAGCAAGAAAATGTTTACATGTTACTGAATATCTTATACTGACATTGCTTTTATATAATGCTTTTTGTAAGAGTGGTATTAAAAATAAAAAAACATTATTTCTATGTTTATTAATATGCTTCTTGTATGCTTGTACTGATGAGTTTCATCAATTGTTTAGAGAAAGAACTAGTAGTTTTATAGATGTATTAATAGATACATCAGGGGGATTAATTGCTGTTTTAATAATAAAATTAAAAGATTTGACTCCCGTGCGTATAAAAAGTTAGAATATACGCACGACAGTAAAATTTTATTAATTAAAAATAAGGGAATCGGTGAGTAGGATGTTAAAAAGATTAAATATTATTTTAAATATAATAGCTATCATATTTCTTTTAGTAGTATCTATTTCTATTACTAAGTTAAATATTTTACCGGGTAAATATTATTATCCATCAATTGTGTTAGTACTAGTTATGATGCTATTATTTATACTTAGTATATTTAAAAGTGATAAGAAAGGTCTACTAATTACAAGTATCATTAGTTCAATAGTTATTAGTATAATATCTTCTTTAGGACTTATTTACTTAAATAGTACTAATAATCTATTAGATAATATAAGTTTCAAAAAAGAAAAAAGTATTTACTATGTAGTAGTTAAAAAGAATAGTGATTATAAAGAACTATCTGACTTAGATGATAAAAAACTTGCTATTATGGAAAATGGTTCTACTAACTATCAAAAAGCTTTGAAAGAAGTTAATAAAAAGATAGATGTTAATACTGTTAAATATAAAAATGTTAATGTCTTAGCTAATGATTTAATTACAGAAAAAGTAGATGGTATTTTACTAAATTCAAATAGTAAAAGAATACTAGATGATATATTAAAAGATTTTAAGAATAATACTAGAATAATAGAAAAAATATCTATTGATGTTAAACAAAGTAAAGAAAATGTAACTGTTAGTAATACTGAGCCATTTAATATTTTAATAAGTGGAATAGATACTGATGGTGATATTAACTCAGTATCAAGAAGTGATGTTAATATTGTAATGACTGTTAATCCCAAGAATCATGAAGTACTTTTAACTAATATTCAAAGAGATATGCAAGTACAACTTCATGGTACAACAGGAATTAAAGACAAATTAACTCATGCTGGTATTTATGGTATTGATATGTCAAGACAAACAATTGAAGACTTTTTGGATACTAAAATACCATATTATATTAGAGTTAATTTTGATAGTTTAGTAAAAGTAGTTGATACAATTGATGGTGTTGATATTGATAATGATATTGCATTTAAAGGTTATACTAGAAACTTTGAAGTTGGTAAGTTACATTTAAATGGTAAAGAAGCTTTAGAATATGCTAGAGAAAGAAAGAAAATGCCATCTGGTGACTATACTAGGGGATTACATCAAGAAAAAATAATAGAAGCAATTATTAATAAAGTAACTACTAGTAAAAAAATATTAAATAGTTATTCTAAGTTTACTAGTGTTTTAGATGAATTTATTCAAACTAATATTCCTTCTTCAACTATTAAAGCATATGTAAGAGAACAAATTGATACTATGCCTAGTTGGACAGTTATTAGTAGAGCAGTAGATTCAAGTGGTTCTGCTTTAGTAGAAACATACTCTATGCCAGGAATGAATTTATATGTAGCATTTCCAGATGAAAATAGTGTTAGAACTGCTTCTACTATTATTAATGGGATGTTAGAAAATAAAAAGTATGATACTATAAATAAGTAAAATTAAGCTATTATGATTGATACTTCATAAGGCTTTTTTTTATTTGAAAACTAATTTACTTGCATATTTGATAAAACATATTATAATATAAGCAGGTGAGAGAAAGTGCGAAGGTTATTTTTAATTTTATTTAGCTGTATAATTATGATTAGTTGTACAGATGTTTATGCTAATATTATGTGTAGAGATGGTTCTGTTAGTAAGACTTGTACTGATTGTCATAGGGGATGTTGTTCTCATCATGGTGGTTGTGCATCAGGTGGAAGCTCCTCTAGTAATAATAGTTCTAGCAGTAGTTATAGAAGTAATTCATATGTAAAGTCTTATGTATATGGATGTACTAATGCTAATGCTATCAACTATAATGGTAGCGCTAATAAAGATGATGGTAGTTGTATATTAAAAGTACTTGGTTGTACAGATAAAAATGCAGTTAATTATAATAGTAATGCTAATACAGACGACGGCAGTTGTATTGCTAAAGTGTTAGGTTGTATGGATGAAAAGGCAGATAATTATAATGAAAAAGCAAATACTGCTGATGGAAAATGTTTATATACAACGACTGAAACAGTAACTAGAAAGATTAAATATAAAACTAAATATAAATTTAATTTATTCAAGAACGGAAAGGTATATCGAAAAGGAAAAAACGGTAAGAAAGAAATAACTTACAAAATAACTAGAAATGAAAAAAATAAAGTAGTAACAAAAGAAAAGGTAAACGAAAAAACACTAGTTAAAAAAGTAGATAAAATTGTCTACACTAATAAACTTGGAAAAAAATGATTGTTCAAGTTTATTGTATGAGATAAGACAAATTATAATGAACTAATCTTTTTGGCTCATATTATAATTAAGTAATCAAAAATAATAGGTAAATGAGCTTCTTGACAATATAGTTTTTCGGTATATTTCATTTTCTATCTTTCTCTGCATCATAAAGACTGATAGTGTTGATATAAAAGGGTCTTCTTTCATCTATTTTACTTTTCCTTTTTAAGTTTGCTTATAGTAGTATTTTTTTAGTAACATTTAATAAAATTTTAGCTTTTCCCATTATATCTTTGCCCAATAGAAAAGGATAAAACCTAAAGTTTTATCGCTTTTACTTCTTTTATTGGTATACCAGTCATTCTAGTAACTTCTTCTTGACTCATTCCGTTATTAAGCATCGCACTAATTATAGAAATTCTTTCTTTTGTGCTTCCTTGCTCAAGTCCACGTTCAAGTCCACGTTCAATTCCAGCTTTAAATGATATACTTCTAATACCATTTTCAATTCTTTCTCGCTCCATGTCAGCATCGTAAAGTCCAATAGTATTAATATCAAGAGAAGCTTCTTTTATTCGTCCTACTGCTTCCATTAAGTCATTATCTCCTTTCCCTAATTTTTCTAAATCACTAATCTTATCAACTTTCAGTATAAGTAACGCTTTTTCAAGTTTACTTAATCTAGCTCCATTATAATATTTCTTAGCTAGTTTTGGAAGACTGATATGATATTTTTTAACTTTTTCCGTTTCAATTTGTTTACTTTTTTTATCAGTATAAACAAATTCTAATGTTGAATCATTACCTTTAAAGTAAGTAAAATTATTTAGATTAATCTGTAAAAACGAATAAAGGGTACTATAATCATTACCAGAGTTTAAACTTTCTCCTTCAATCTTTCCTAGATAAGCATCATTTCGCATGAATAACCATTCATAATATTTGCCATTCATTTCGATATTAACTAATAACTTATCAATACCAACAATAAAATCAGAGATTTTTCTTTTTTCCTTAGCATTACTCAGATTAAGTTCATTATTCTTAATCACTAATTTACGTTTAATATCTTCTTTTGATACACCCGTAAATTCACTAATTAGAAAAGAAAGATAATTAGGACAAGAAGTCATCACTATCTTAAAGACAGAGTCTTGTGTAGCTGGTATAACCTTATGTTCTCTTAAGAGTTTTTCTTTTAATTTTAAAACTCTATCATTATCTAAGTTTACAATATTTTCTCACCTCCTTTCGGTGAGACCTAATCTAACACATATAAAAAAGAAGAGCAAATACCGAATTTTTAAAATTCACCCTTCTTTTTTGCCGAATTTGGCATTTTCAGCTATAGAATTTGCTATTTTCAGGAAAATTTAGACCTGAATTTGCAAAATTACCACTTTTTAAAAAAAATAATTTTTTTTATCACATAGTAAAAGATGAATCGTAAAAATTCATCTTTAATAGTTTTAATCTATTTAGAAATATTAATTATTTCATCTAAACTATCATCTGTTGCCATTATGTTTTTGTGTTCTTGATTACATTTTTCACACCGATAGAGTATTTTGTAAGTATCCTTAAACTTTTCAATACCAATTGGTCTTAATAGACCTTTACACGGATTAGCTCTATCACCAGGCATAATATCTATATGAATAGAGTAAAGACAGTAAGGACAATGATCTCTTGTTGTGTATCCTAAAGGAGAAATTTCTTTTCCACAATGTATACAAGTAAAACCTTCATCTCTTTTAACAAACTGTTTCATAAAATCACCATTTAAAGTATAACAATAATTTGTCAAAAATTCTATTGTTTGTTATGATAAAAATGAAAGAGGTAAGATTATGATTAAATATGAAGCATTAGTTAACAAATATTATTATAATAGTGAAAATCTTGATAATGTAATAAAGCTACTTAAAGATACTGATTATTATGAAAATTGTAGTAGAGAAAATGTTTCTATTCTTGTAGAATCGGTAAATAAATTCTTAGATGATATAAAAGTTCAAAAAGAAAATGTTATTTTAGAACGACATGAAACAGAAGCTGAAGCACGAGCATATTTTGGTGAAGAATTTATTAACAAATTTGATAAATTACTTACAGAACTTGATCAACAACAAACCATAGTAGCACTTCATGGAACTGCTCCTGATGATTGTCCAAAGATATGTGAAGAAGGTTTGAAATATACATATCCAGCTCTTAATTCTACTGCAATTTCGCAATCAATGGCTTATGGTGAAGGTGAGATGCACTACAATAAATATGAAGGATTGTTAAATTGGAAGCATAAGAACTACAAGGGATTAGTAATGATTGCCGTTCCTTATGAATGTTATTATAAAGAAGGACTTTGGAATCAATATCAAGCAACAGATAGAGGTATGATTTATTGTCAGGATTATAAAATTAATCCAGATTTTGTTGCTGGCTATATAGATGTAAATGATAAGAAAATAGTAGTTAATCCTAAATATAATAGAAATCATGATTATACTGGATTAGTAGAAGATATGGATATTTATAGAGAAAATAAAGAGTTAAATAATGACAAGGTTGCAAGTATAATGAGGACAAGTAAAGAAGAATTGCAATCATCAGTACCAACAAATGTAGAAGAAAAAAAGAAACAGGAAGAAGAAATTGATATCCAAAAAGTACCAGAATATATAGAAAGTTTAAACTATACATTTAATTCAATTAAAATAGGTTATCCTGATGCGATGAGTGAGGAAAAATATAAAGAAATTTTATCAGACTTATCAAAGGGTTTTACTAAAGTTACTAAAGCATTACCTTTATTAAAAACGGAAGAAGAACTAAAAAAAACAACAGAACCAATTTCTCCTTCTCCCAGTACTGTTCAAAGTACAAATGATTTTGTTTTTGATGATAACTTTTTTGATGATGATATGGAATGGGAAGATGAATCTTCTATGCAACAAGAAAATAAAAAGTTATAATTTTATGGCATAGGTGGTTTGTCAAAAACTTCATTATTTGCTATAATTTCTAATGAAAGGTTACGATTTATATGGAGTTTACAATAGAAGGATTTGAAGGACCACTTGACCTTCTTCTTCATCTTATAAAAGAAAATAAAATGGACATATTTGATATTGAAATAAATCTAATAACAGAACAATATCTAAAATATATTCATAATATGGAAAAAGTAAATCTTGAAGTATCAGAGTATTTAGTTTTAGCTAGTGAACTTATTGAAATAAAAGCAAAGATGTTACTTCCTAGAAAACAACAAGAAAGTGAAAAAGAAGAAGAGGACCCAAGAGAAGAATTAGTTAATAAATTATTAGAATATCAGGCTTATAAAGAAATTAGTAAAGATTTAAAAGAAAAAGAAGAATTAAGAAAAGAAATTTATACTAAAGCACCAGAAAGATATAGTGATTATCAAGAGGAAGAAGTCACTTTTGAAGGTGGTTCTGTTGATTTACTAGTAGATGCTTTTAAGAAATTTTTATTAAGAAAACAAGAAGAAAAACCACTTAATACTAAAGTAACTAAAAAAGGTATAACTGTGTCTAGTAGAAGATATGAAATAAAAAACTTACTTAAAGAAAAAGGAAGAGTTAACTTTTACCAGATGTTTACTGTTCCAACAAAAGAATATATAGTGGTTACTTTTCTAGCTATATTAGAAATGGCTAAAAATAAAGAGTTAATTATTCATCAAGAAGGTATTTATGATGAAATAATTTGTGAGGGGGTCTAAGATGGAAGCAGTACTTGAAGGATTATTGTTTGTAGTAGGAGATGATGGATTATCTCTTGAACAAATTAAAGATATCTTAGAAATCGATTTTGAAGAAATTAAAGCATTAATTGCATCTTTACAAGAAGAATACTCAAAAAGTAATAGGGGAATAAAGATAGAATTTTTAGGTAATAAATTAAAACTTACTACTAAGAAAGAACATCATTTATATTACCAAAAGTTATTAGAAAATAAAGAAACACATTCATTAAGTCAGGCAGCTCTTGAAACACTTGCTATTGTAGCTTATAATCAACCATTAACGAGAATTCAAGTTGATCAATTAAGAGGAATAGCTAGTGGACCAATGATTGGAAAATTAGTTGCTAAAGGATTTATTAAAGAAGCTGGTAGAAGTAATTTACCAGGAAGACCTATTCTTTATGAAACAACAAGTGATTTTCTAGATTATTTTGGACTTGCTAATATTGATGACTTACCAGATATGCGAGACTTTTTAAGTAATAGTGAAGATAAAGATGAAGAAGTAGATTTGTATGAATCTAAATACAAAGAAACTGTATAATTAATGAAACTGGTCAATGGTTTTACTATACCAGTTTTTTCTTGTTGTTAAAAGTCAAGTATTATGATATTATTAAGATGTCAAGAATACTGATATTTGATAATAGGAAGGTAGGAGACAGTTGTGGTAGTAGTAGTAAAAGACTGTCAAAAACTAAATACTAATGTAAGAAGTAGTGTACCTACTTTCTTTTTTCAATGATAGATTAATATCAAAAAGGTATAAATCTATCTTTTTTGTTAAATACTAAAATAGAAAGTGGGTCTTAGTTTATGCGTAATAAGAACAAATCTTTTTTATTTATAATACTTATTTTAATCCTATTAATAGCAGTAATTGGTATCAGTTATGCAGCTTTCTCCTATACAGGTACAGGTCAAAAATTGAATACTATTACAACAGGTGCAATATCTATGGAGTATGTTGAAAGTACTAATGTCATTTCTATGAATAATGCACTTCCAACGACTGATGCTACTGGAAAGAAGTTATCAGATTCTGGAGAATACTTTGATTTTACCGTTAAATCATCAATCGCCGGAAACACTGATATCAACTATGAAATAGCAGCAAAAGAGGAAAATGGTAATACCTTTTCAGGACAAAATGTTAAATTTTATCTAACAAAAGTCAATGCCGATGGAAGTGAAGAAGAAGCAATGCCCCCAAAGACCTATTCCGAAGACCCAACCGGAAATGTCTATACTGGCAGACCATCCGATATGATGAGTCTATTTGTTGGTAATTTAAATCAACAAGGTGATACCGAAATAAAATATAGATTGAGATTATGGGTCGATGAAAATTATAATCCACAAAGTGATAATGGTGGACTAGTATATAAAGTAAAAGTAAATGTCTATGGACAAACAAGTGATACTGTAGCGGAGGTAGAAGATACCTATTGTAAAGATAATGGATTTAATACTTTATCCGATTGTATGTTAGTAATGAATAATCATGAAGCATCAGTAGAAACAGCTAAAACTAATATTAATGCTAAAGGTACCCCAGACTTTTCTAAAACAGCCACCACTGATGAAGGATTATTTATGGCGGAAGATGATGACGGTCCTAGTTATTATTATAGAGGAGCAGTTAAGAATAATTATGTATCCTTTGCAGGATACACTTGGAGAATTATCCGTCAAAATGGAGATAGAAGTGTCAGAATGATATATTCTGGAAAGACAACGAGTGATACAGGTGAAGCAACAATCGGAAATTCACAGTTTGCCAATAAATCTTTGGATCCAACCTATGTTGGCTATAAATATAATGAAAAATTTTCACTACATGAAAACAATGATATAACTAAATATACGTCATTTGTAAATACAACAAAATACAACTTTGGAACAGGATACACCTTTGATGAATCAACTAAGAAATTCACTTTAACTGGAACTATTAAGCAATTAACATGGAATGATAATCATGATGAAATAGTATCAGGAAAATTATATAGTTGTCTAAATAAAGATTGTAATATTATCTATAAAATAAATGATTATTTTGATGACAGAATAATGATAGTTCAGCCAATATCATATAGTAGTGACAGTTATGTTGATGCAGTAACAAATAATGTGAGCTCAACTATGAAAAACACTTTAGATACATGGTATAAAAATAATTTAATAGGTTATTCATCGTACTTAACAGATGAAGTGGTTTGCAATGATCGAAGTATTTCTACCGGTACAGGATACAAAATAGACAATTATACATTTTATAGCTCATATGATAGACTTGCTAATCATAGATTACCAAGTTTAAAATGTGCTCAAGATAATGATAAATTTAAAATGTCAAATGATAGTGCTAAATTAGATTATCCAATATCACTTATCACAGCAGATGAGGTGGCAATGGCTGGCGGAGTATCAAATATATCTAATAGTAATTATTATTTATACAACGGTCATAGTAATTGGACAATGACTCCTGGCTATTTTGATCCTTATGGAACTTATGCAAGTGTCTGGGGAGTAGGACAGAAGGGTGAGTTATATCCTTGGGGTAATACTATTTATTATTTTGAAATATGTCCAGTTATAAATCTAAAAGCAGATGTTCAAATCACAAAGGGAGATGGAACTGCTTTAAATCCATATGTTATTTCAGTTGACTAAAAATAAAAAGATAGTTGATGGTAATCATTGCTATCTTTTAATATGAAAAATTTATTGTTAAAGATAGCAATATCTGATATTATCATATTAGAGGGTAAGATATTAGGAGTAATTGATTATGGAAAAAAATAAGAAAAAGATTAAATGGTTGATACTAGGTTATTTACTATTATTTGTAATTTTACTATCTTTTTATTTAATAAATTCTACTGCTTTGATGGAAAATTGTTATGAAGTAATATACTTGTCATTGGTGTATGTTTTAACATTACCATTTATTGTTGGAAGGAAAGTTATTCATAAAAAAGTAATTTATCCTTTGTACTTTTTACTAGCTATTTTACTATCTTTGTTTGCTTATAAAATTACTTATTTTGGCTATTCTATTGTTACTTTATTTCTATTTGCAGTATCGGTTACTCCCATAATTTATCAAAAACTATCAAAAAATAATTTAAAGAAAACATTTAGAGTATTAATTCCATTACTATTATTGATTATAAGTGTAGCTTATATTTTTAACGAAACAGCCATTTTCTATTCACCTTCATCTCCTGATATTTCTTTTCCTTTTTCTTTCACAAAAGAGGAAAGAGATATTTATGTTGGAAAATATAAAATAAGTGTTATTGATAATCAAAAGGAAAAGACAGAACTACGTTTAATTGTTACTGATGATATTCATAAATTTAAAACAGGAGTTACTTCTAATTATTATAACTATTATAATACTACATTGGAAGTTTATAAAAATGATACTTTAAAACAAAAATATTATTTCATAAATACGAGTGTTCTAGCTGATAGTTTAACTCTTGAATGTCTTGGTAGTAATGATGGTAATCCGACTAGTAAATTAGATGAAGAGTTAGATGGTACTTATGTTTATCTTTCTTTTAAAGATGATGTTTATGAATTAGATACAGCTTTTATTGATGATATAACTGATAAAGTTGTTTTAAGTAAAGTAGATGAATTTGAAGATACTCCAAAGAATACTGTAACTAAAGAATTCTATTTTTATGATGATAATCATGGTCACTATGGCATTTCTTATAGTGAACCATCAGAAGATAAAACAGTACTTAGTCATTATACTTGTACTACTGATGACTGTAGTGCTAACTATGCAACTAATTATTTTTCAGTAATTAAAGATAGTCAATATTATGTATTTAATGTTAAGACCGGGAAGATAACTAATACTTTATCAACAACAAAAAAATATGGCATTATGGATCTTGTAATGAAAGATAATTTACCAGTTGGCTTGCTCCTAGATGATATGGAAACAACAAAATTAAAGATGAGTTATTATGATTTTGCCGCTGATAAAGAAACGATTGATACTAAAATGTGTGATTATATTCGAATTGATAGCAATGTTAAAGGAAATGATTACTTGTATTGTGCACATGGTAATTATTCAAGTTTAGTAGATACTAATGGTAATATTGTTAAAGCAGGAGTTACTGGTTCAATAGGGGATAGTAAAGATAATGTTTATTTCTATGAAAGTGATTATCCAGATGGCATACTACACCTAACTCCTACTATTAAGAAACTTTATGATAAGGATTTTAATATAATCTATACTGCTGAAAATAATGATGAAAAACTAAAACTATATAACATAGTAACGGACAAAGATAGTATAACTTATGGAACGAATAAGAAATTTTATACTTATAAAAGCAATACCAAAACTAATGAAAGTAAAGAAGCGTATAAGGATATCTATAAAATATTTAATGATTATGCGATTGTTAATAAAGATGACTATGTCACTATTATTGATTATAAAGAAAAAGTTGTTACTACTTTATGTAAATTAACATCAGAAAATAAAATTAAAGAAACATTTATGCTTAATGATAATAGTGCTATTGTAATAAGAATAACTGACTCTAATATAACTGTTAGTGATATAGAAGTGACAGAAGAAAATAAAGACATTCTTAATGATAAAGAAAAGTTTGAAAAGTATAAGGAAGATCATGCTGTTTATGAATATACTTATTATATTAATGAAGCAAGATTAGAAAAGAAAGCTGACTTTATATAGAAAAAGAAATGTAAATTATCTACTACATTTCTTTTTAAGTACTAAACTTTTAGGTTTCATTTCTGTAACTTGTGTATGATAGAACTTTTCTCTCATATATTCTGCTACTTGTTCGTCATTAATATTACCATGTTCAAAAATTACTTGATGATATATATTTTGTGCTGTTTCAAATGGAAGTATTAAGTCAGTATGAGTTCCTTTACTTCTAATTAAGTTATAATCACTATGTAAATGTTCTTTTATATAATTATAAGATGCTAATCTATCAGGAGTAAGCCAACTTTTATCTTCCCTTAAAGTAGTAGAATCAAGTCCACATTTTACACAAGTACAAAATCTATTGTGTTCATTACCTTCGATAGTATCAACAAATAAGTGTTCACAATTTTCAAATTCGTTAAATCTTATTTCTTGAAATATTTGACTTTCTTCTCTAAATAATTCATCTTCCACTTTGCTAAGTGCAAAATATCTTTTAACAGTTTCATTGTTTGCTAATAGTTCAAGTTCATTTTCTACTCGCATTCTTTTACTTCTTGTTTCTTCATATTTCTTTTCTAATTCATTCATTTAATATAACCCTCCTTGCGCTTAGATAGTATACAATAATATTATGCAAAAGTCTATTTTTTAATTAACTTTTTGCTATCTTGTTTGGCCATATTAGCAGTAGTTATTTCATTAGCTAGTGCAGTACCTTTGTCTAATATTTCGCAAATTTGTAATAAAGTATCAGTATTTATTTCTTTTTGTTCACCGTTATTTATTATTACGTAACCACCAGAAATATTATAATGTAAATCTATTGCAGGCTTTTCCCAAGAATCACCAGAATATTGGAAATTAATTACTTCTCCATAATCTTTATAGGTACCATGATCATCTGCGATAGGGTACATAACAAATTTATGTGAGTAAAATATAGAAGAGCCATCTTCGTTAAAGTATCTAGAAACATTATATTTAGAGTTAATTCCGCTACTAGCATAGATTGTTTTTGAATATTCATCTTTTGATTCTATTTTTAATATACAAGCATCTTTACTAGTTTTATCATCAAAATCATCAGAAGGACTGGCGATTAAATTTATCTTTTCTAAATAATCAGCTGGTTTTTCTAATTCAACATCATCTCTTAAAAAAGGATTAACAGCAACATCGAATTTGTTAAGTAATGGTTGTATTAAATCTTTAGCTAAGAAAGGAAATTTAGTGTAACCTTTTTCTAATTTCTTTCTATTTGCTTCTACATTTTGTATTACTTCTTCTTTAGTAATATCTAAGTTACTATCCTTATAAAGATTTTTAACTTTAGTAACTTTAAGGTCTACAAGGTAATTATTTATTACTTGATTTAAAATAGTTTTATAGTCAGTTTCTGCACTTTCATCTTTTCCACTTATTCTTGCATAATAATCTTTTAATTCAGTTAAAACCAAAACTGCATTATTTAGTTCATAGGTATGAAATTCTTCTAAATATTTGTTTTTACTAACTCTTCTTCGCAATCTCTCTTTAGCTTCAGTGTATACTGTATCGATACTTTTTCTTTCTTCTTCACATTTTCTTTTGACTTCTTTGAAATCTGTATCCCTTTTATAAATGTCATCAATAGCATTCTTTTTATCTATATTGTTAGATTCTATCCAAGTTCCATCTGGGTATTTTTTTTGCATATAAGTTAAAAAGTCTAAAGGAATCTTTCCAGTTAATTCTAGACAAGATAAAAACTCATCAACTCGCATATTTAAATCATTCCAGCCATAGTAAACTATATTATCAATGACTCTTTCTTCTGTCTCTATTCCGAGAGCTTTAATTATTTCTTTTAGTCCTAAATAGTTCATAATATTCCTTCTTTCTTTTTCGCTATATTCTATCATAAATATACATAAAAGTAAATAAAAAACTCGAGAAGTAAAAAACTCTCGAGTAACATTTCAGTTGGTGCACATGAAGGGACTTGAACCCATACGAAGAAATCTTCTGCAGATTTTGAGTCTGCCGCGTCTACCAGTTTCGCCACATGTGCATGAATAGATTATATCATAATAGTAATAAAAAAATAAATAGTTTTTGTAAAAAATCATATTCTAAATTAGGAACATAAAATTTTAAAGACTTGAAGAGCAATTAAAAATAAAGTATAATAGGTGTTGTTGGAGGATAAAAATGGAATATATAATTATTTTATTAGTACTTCTAGTTATCTTACTTGCAGTACTTAAAGCTAATAAGAAAGATGCAGAATTAGACTTTAATAAATTAGTAGAATATCTAGGAGGAAAAGATAACATCATTCAATCAGAAATAAAAATGTCTAGATTTATTGTTACATTGAAAGATGTTAGTAAAGCTGATAAAGAAGCTATTCAAAAGCTAGGAGCTAAAGGAGTAGTGGAAATCAATAATCAGTTAAAAATTATATTAGGACAAGATTCTAAACAGCTAAAAAAATATATCGATGAAATGAAGTAGTTTATGCTACTTTTTTTCTTTTCTTTTTGATATACTCTATTATAGAAGGGATATGAGAATATGAAATATGTTTATGCTTTTAGTGAAGGTAATAAAGATATGCGTAATACTTTAGGAGGAAAAGGTGCTAATCTTGCCGAAATGACTAGTTTGGGACTACCAGTTCCACAAGGATTTACTGTATCTACTGATGCGTGTATTAAGTATTATGAAGAAAATGAAACAATAAATGAAGAAATTAAAGAAGAAATCTTTAAAGAATTAGCTTATCTAGAAGAGATAACTGGGAAAAAGTTTGGTGATAGAACTAATCCTTTATTAGTATCAGTAAGAAGTGGTGCTAGAGTATCAATGCCTGGGATGATGGACACAGTCTTAAATCTTGGAATGACTGATAGTGTAGCTGAAGGTTTTAGTGAAATAACTAATAATAAAAGATTTGTTTATGATAGCTATCGTCGTTTTATTCAGATGTTTGCAGATGTAGTAATGAACTTTCCGAAGAGTTCTTTTGAAAAATTATTTGATAAGATTAAAGAAGAAAAGCATGTTTTAAATGATACTGATTTAACTGCTGATGATTTATTAGAAGTAATTGAAAGATATAAGATAGAGTATAAAAAATATGCCGGAGTGGACTTTCCTCAAGATGCTAAAGTTCAATTATTAGAAGCCATTAAAGCAGTCTTTAGAAGTTGGAATACGGATAGAGCTAAGACTTATCGTCGTCTTAATAATATACCATCTAGTTGGGGAACAGCGGTTAATGTTCAACAAATGGTTTATGGTAATAAAGGGGATAATTCTGGGACAGGAGTTGCTTTTACAAGAAACCCAGCGACAGGAGAAAAAGCTTTATTTGGGGAGTATCTAATGAATGCTCAAGGAGAAGATGTTGTAGCAGGAATTAGAACACCGCAGCCTATCGCTACTTTAAAGGAAGTAATGCCAGAGTGTTATTTAGAGTTTGAACGAATTTGCTCTATCTTGGAAGGCCATTATAAAGATATGCAAGATATGGAATTTACGATTGAAGATGGTAAACTTTATATGTTACAGACAAGAAATGGTAAAAGAACTGCTCCTGCTGCTTTAAAAATAGCTGTTGATATGGTAGAAGAAGGAATGATTAGTAAAGAAGAAGCTTTAATGAAAGTAGATGCTTCTAGTCTTGACCAATTATTACATAAGACCTTTGATTCTGTCGCATTAAGTAAAGCTAAAGTCATTGCTAAAGGATTAGCTGCTTCTCCTGGAGCTGCTACTGGTAAGATTTATTTTACTGCTCTTGATGTTATGAAAGCTCATGAACAAGGAGAGAAAGACTTACTTTTAGTAAGAAGTGAAACTTCTCCTGAAGATATTGAAGGAATGAATCTTGCGCATGGTATCTTAACAGTTAGAGGTGGAATGACTTCTCATGCTGCAGTTGTTGCTCGTGGAATGGGTACTTGCTGTGTATCTGGTTGTGGAAGCTTAGTGGTAGATGAAATTAATAAAACAGTAACAACTTCCGCCGGTATGGTTTACCATGAAGGAGACTATATGAGTTTAGATGGTAGTACAGGTAATGTTTATGGTGAAAAGATTTTAACTGTAGAACCAACTATTAGTGGTAACTTTGAAACCTTTATGAGTTGGGCTGATAGTGTTAGAAGATTAAGAGTAAGAGCAAATGCCGACAATCCAAGAGATGCTAAAGTAGCAAGAGACTTTGGTGCTGAAGGAATAGGTTTATGTAGGACAGAGCATATGTTCTTTGATAAAGATAGAATTTTTAATTTCCGTCGAATGATTACAGCAGATACAACTGAAAAAAGAGAAGAAGCCTTAGCAAAAATTTTACCTTATCAAAAAGAAGATTTTAAAGATTTATTTAGAACAATGAAAGGTTATGAAGTAGTAATTAGATACTTAGATCCACCACTTCATGAGTTTTTACCACATACTGATGAAGAAATAAGAGAGCTAGCTCCTACTTTAGATATGAGTTTTGATGATTTAAAGAATAGGGTAGAGTCTTTGAAAGAATTTAATCCGATGATGGGTCATAGAGGTTGTCGACTAGCTATTACTTATCCAGAGATTGCTGTAATGCAAACAAGAGCCGTAATTGAAGCAGCAATTGAAGTAATGAATGAGGGAATAGAAGTTACCCCGGAAATTATGATTCCACTTGTTGGAACAACAAATGAACTTTCTTATATTAAGAAAATAGTTTGTGAGACAGCTGATGAAATCATTAAAGAAAGTGGTAAGAAACTTAATTATAAAGTTGGTACAATGATTGAAATTCCAAGAGCTTGTGTTATTGCTGATAAGATTGCTGAAGAAGCTAGTTTCTTCTCCTTTGGTACTAATGATTTAACCCAACTTACTTATGGTTTCTCAAGAGATGATGCTTCTAAATACTTAAAAGATTATTATGCTAAAAAGATATTTGAACAAGACCCATTTGCTACTATTGACCAAGAAGGTGTTGGTAAATTAGTAGATATGGCAGTAAAACTTGGTAAAAGTGTAAGACCTGATATTGACCTTGGTATTTGTGGTGAACATGGTGGTGACCCAGCTAGTATTGATTTTTGTCACAGAACTGGTTTGACTTATGTTTCTTGTAGTCCATATCGTGTTCCAACTGCAAGATTAGCTGCTGCTCAAGCTGCAATTAATAGTAAAAATAATTAATATTTAATTAATATTTGAATATAATAATAATGGTATACCTATTTGACATTTTCAAAAAATTATAGTATATTGTAGTTGCACTGAAGAAGTGTTGTAACTTGAAAATGTTTAGCCGCTTATGGATGGTGCGGGTTATAAGTGATTCCAATTGCGAAATGTTAGTCGCTTCCGGGTGGTGCGAGTTATAAATGATTTCGGTCGAAAATGTTAGAAAACTTCTATCAATTGATAGGGTTTTCTTTTGTTTTTTGCTGATATTGATAAAATTAAAGAAAAAATGTTAGAGGAATTAAACAAGTAGTTTAAAGATAAAAATATGTTAGAAAATAAATTAGGAATAATTAGTTCAATTGAACTTGCAAATGAAGAAGAAAAAATAACAAAATTAAGAGCACTAGAATTATTTGATACAGGAAAACTGCACGAATTAGAAACTGGAAGATTTAATGATCTGGTACTTATTCATAAATTCATGTTTGACGATATTTATTATTTTGCTGGTAAAATAAGAGAAGAAAATATTGCTAAAGGAAACTTTAGATTTGCTTCTGCTATGTATCTAGATGAAATTTTAAAAAAAATAGATGAAATGCCTCAAGATACTTTTGAAAATATAGTTAAAAAATATGTTGAGATGAATATTGCACATCCTTTTAGAGAAGAAAATGGAAGAAGTACTCGTATATGGTTAGATATGATATTAAAAAAAGAATTAAATCAGGTGATTGATTGGAGCAAGATAAATAAGAAAGATTATTTACTTGCTATGGAAAGAAGTCCAATAAAAGATTTAGAACTAAGATTATTATTGAAAAATGCCTTAACTGATAAGATAGACGATAGACAAGTATTTATGAAAGGAATAGATGCAAGTTATCAATATGAAGGTTATGATACCTATTCAATTGAAGAACTTTATGATAAATAACCGAATGAATTAATGACATTTAACCGAACAAATTAATGATATTTAACCGAATTTATTGAATTTTATGAAAAATTAATGATATACTAATTATATGAAGGGAGGATTAATGAAGTTTTATGAGAGAATATAAATCAAGAATTGCAGATGAAATTTTACAAAAAAAATTAAAAGGAAAAGGCGCAGTATTAATTCAAGGACCTAAATGGTGTGGAAAAACAACAACTGCCGAACAAATAGCAGGTAGTATACTTTATATGGCTAATCCAGAAGATAAAAAGCAAAACTTAACTTTGGCTGATATAAGTCCTAGTTTACTATTAAAAGGAGAAGTTCCAAGACTTATTGATGAATGGCAACTAGCTCCAAAATTATGGGATGCTATTAGGTTTGAGATAGACCATCGACAAGAAGAAGGACAATTTATTTTGATTGGCTCAGCAGTACCAGCTAATATGGATGATGTTACGCATTCTGGAACAGGAAGATTTTCTTGGCTTACTATGCGTCCGATGTCTTTATTCGAATCAGGTGAATCAAATGGAGGTGTTAGTTTAGACTCGCTATTCACAAAAAGTG
Source organism: uncultured Bacilli bacterium (assembly GCA_934130405.1). Taxonomy (GTDB): domain Bacteria; phylum Bacillota_I; class Bacilli_A; order RF39; family UBA660; genus Onthousia. The sequence goes on from CAKOXX010000002.1 coordinate 56,686, forward strand.
ATACTATTTCTGCAATAAATGACTTATCACTAGAAGATGTTGCTTATTTGTGCTGTAGAGGTGGCTGGCCAAGAAGTATTTTTATGGAAAAAGAAAAAGCTTTAGAACAGGCTTTTGACTACTATGATGCAGTTGTTAATTCAGATATTTCTAGAGTAGATGGTGTAAACAGAAATAGTGAACGTGCAAAAAAATTGATGAGAAGCTATGCAAGAAATATAGGAAGTCAAGCTAATAATGAGACTTTAAAAAATGATATGATTAATAATGACTCATTTTCACTAGATACAGACACGGTATTATCTTATGTAAATGCTCTTAAGAAAATATTTGTGATAGAAGAAGTTTCTTCTTGGAATCCAAACTTGAGAAGTAAAATTGCCATAAGAACTTCTGATACTAGATATTATACTGATCCTTCCATTGCGGTAGCTGCTCTTGGTATTGGTCCAGATGATTTAATAAATGACCTTAATACGTTTGGTTTAGTATTTGAAAATTTGTGTATTAGAGATTTACGTGTTTATGCTGAAAGCATTAATGGTGATGTCTATCACTACAGAGATGCAACTGACTTAGAATGTGATGCTGTTATTCATTTACGTAATGGTTCGTATGGTTTGATAGAAATTAAGCTTGGTGGTGAACACTTAATTGATGAAGGTGCTAAAAACTTATTGCAATTACAAGATAAGATAGACACTACTAAAATGAATAATCCTTCATTTTTAATGGTTTTAACTGCTACAGGTAAATATGCTTATAAAAGGGAAGATGGCATTTATGTAGTACCAATTGGTTGTTTAAAACCATAAATTATAATTAAAAAACAGGGCTAGAAGTTATCTAACTCTGTTTTTTTCTTGTTATATGATAAATAATTCTAACAATAATACCAGCAATGATAAATGTAAATCCTAGAAAATAAATCTTACTAGACATATCCAAAATAACTGTTTTAATTACCGAAGAAACATTATCACTCCAAAAGAGAATATTCTTAACATCAATCTTGTTGAATAGTAAATAATTACCTAAAACTAATAACTCACCAGCACTAGCAAGTGGAATAGTAGCTACATTTTTCTTATAAAAGAAGTGACCAAATATTAGTAAAAGTAGAGTAGTGATACCTAAGACTATGATTGAAATATCAACTAATTTTACAATCTTTACTAAATAAATACTGAAATTATTAATCTTGGTACTGATAATTATTTCATTTGTATAAATCTCTAACATTTGATTAACAAATAAATCCAAAGCTTCTGTTTCTGTTACTACAATATTATGTCTTATTAAATAATTATTAATATTATTCTCTAAATTAGCTTTAACACTATTAGTATCAACACTAACTTCTTTATTATCATAGAAAGCATAGATAGCATTATTTAAACTAGTTCTAATATCTTCCTTTGTATAGATATCCGTTAAAACTTCATTAGTAAGACCAGACTGGATAAGATAGTTTTGCATTTCTTCATTGATAGAATTATAAACTTTATCATAATAATTTATCTTTTTTAAATTATCTATAATATAATCTGGTTTTAGAATAGTTAGTTTCATAGTAAAGATAAGTGTTATACCTAGTACAATAACAGTTAGTAATAACAGATAAAAGTAAAATGATAACATCTTTAATTTTTTACTCATAAGTAGCACCTTCTAACTCTGCATATATTACATATCTTTTAGTTTTAAAACCAATTGTATCTACTGGCCAACAAGTATACATCATTAACTCTTCTTTATTAGTTTGAATAGGTAAGCTACTCATATCTTTATAATCAATAACTTTACCTTCTCTTACTCTATAAGTAAAAGTTCCGTAACTTGCTTTGATAGTTACAATATCACCAGCTGCTAACTGATAAAGATTCATGAAATGTTGTCTACTATTATGCGCTGCTAGAATAATAGAACCACCTTCACCAGGAAAGTAACTACCAGAATAATGACCAACACCATATTTAATAATATCTAAGGTGTCTCCGTGATAGACTGGAATACTGACATTAATTTTTGGAATTTCAATTGTTGCCCAAACTGTTCCCCAATTCGGATAAACTGCTAGTCTTTTTTTAACCGAATCAAACTTTAAATCTTGGGCTTCACTTTGGGTTTTACCAATTGTAATCATATCTATTAAAGAAATATAAGTATCTATCTTCTTTCCAAAACAGAAGAAACAAATTACAACTAGTAAAGACGAAATAAAAAAAGAAATTGTTAATTCCTTGGCAATTCCTTTTCCTAATTTGAGAATTCTTTTAAGCATTTGTTCCTGCCATTTTTTTAGCAATAACTACTACACCAAGTACAGAAATTACACTAGCGATTACTATAACTAAGTAGTTATTATTAGTATTTTGAATTCCATTATCTTTGTCAGTGATAACTGTGAATGGGGTTTTACCATCTGATTCATAAACAGTTAATTTTCCACCTTTAGTTAAAGTTACTTTAACAGCAGTATTCTTAGAAATATCACTTACAATTGAAACTAATTTAGATTTAGCACTATCACTTAAAGCACTATAATCAGTTGCTCCTGATTCTTGAGCTATTGTTAATGCTTCATCAAATTTACTTGCAATATAGTCACAATCACTACTAGATAAATCATACTTGTTTAAGTATCTTTCAAGTTCAGTGACAAGGTTTGCTGGTGCACTGACTTGTTTTCCTCCAATTGTGTAAGTATTTGTTAACTTTGACTTTAAGTCTTGTTTTGTCATAGCACTAACGTTAGTTCCTACTAGGAAAAATACGGCTATTGCTAAAACGTAAAAAACTTTTTTCATAATATACCTCCCTACTATATATTAAGTCTATAACATAAATAGCTTAAAAGCAAGGTAATTGTACATTTTTGACAACTAATTATGTAATTTTTTTTAAATAATTATGTTATACTATCTGTAATATTTTTTAGGGGGATAAGTATGAATTTAACATATAAAGAATTTTTAAAGTTATTATCAGAAAATACAAGAGAGTATATCGAAAATGTTATGAATGAGTTATATTATTATGAAAGGTTATCAACTACTAGTGATAATAATCGTTATTTCAATATAATAAGAGCATGTTATATCGGCATGGAAAAGGATATAGCATATACTGACTTTATAAAAAAGATGAAGTTTGATAGTAGTAATATAGATAATTCTTCTAAATCTCGTATTTATTATGATTTTAAAAAAATTCCTGCTTCGTCTAAGGAGGAATTATTTAGAAAATATAATAGTTTTTTCATTTTGCAGGATAGTATTGAAAACTCTAAGTACTTTCAATATTTAAAACCTAGTGAAATTTTATATGATGCAGTAAAAAACTTTATTGTACGTTGTAACTATAAGGAGGACTACGCCTTTTCTAGGGTAGTTGGAGTAGAAAAAAATAGTGACTATCTTGATTTAGTCAGCGAGTTAGTAAAAAGAGATAGGGAACAAGTTAATGTTCAACTTGAAAGAGAACTTTATAAAGATTTAAATTATGAAGTTATTTCTTTTGTTGAATGTGCTAGTAAAATAAGAAATAAATTAAGTATATGTTTAGAAAGAAATGTTATTAGGGAAAGTAATTACATTAGAGATACAAGTGATTATTTAACACCTTTATCACTATTTCTAGCGATTTTTGAATATGATGGCAAGAAAGTGAATGCTATAGAAAAGATATTTAATGATAAAGGAATAACTCTTTTTAAAATATATAAAGCTTTAGGAAAGAATCTTAGTAAAGAAATAAAAGAAGAAAAGAAAGATATTCGTGTTATTGATAAATTTTATAGACCATATTTAGATAAACATATTAGTGAGTTAGTAAAGAAACTATTTAATAAGGAGTTAGTACCGAATAATTGTGTAGAAAAGTTTATTTCTCAATTTGATGTTGAAGCTTTAGATATAGTTGACTTGCGAGAATCATTGTTTGCACTTGATGAATTTGATGAGAAACAATTTGATGAATTCTATCATAAGTTAAAACTCCAAACTAAAATATCTTTAAATGATACTGCCAAAATATATCAACTATTATTAACACAACTAGATAGTAATTTCTTACTAACTTCTACTGATGATATTGATACTTTAGCTATTTTAATTTCTTCTTATTATCATAATGGTATAGTTAGTGAATATTTTAAAGATAACGGTATTGCGCTTGAAAATATTTTAGATTTGTTAAATATTAATATCACTAAAGAAGAACTTAAAAACGTTGCTGTTGATAAAAAAGTATTTATGAAGAAATTTAAGAGACTTATTGTAGATGGTGTTAATAGTGATAGAGATATTTCTAAAGTTACTCCAACAGATTTTGAGAAGAATTTATGTAATCAAAATTTTAACAAGACAAATATTGTTCAAGGAATATTTGAAAACTTTACCGGTAAGGGGTTACCATCTAACTTTATTAAAGAGTTAGATGATTATATTGTTACTAAAAGAAAAGAAAACGCTAAAAAGGAACTAGTTGAATACTTAGAAGAAAAAAACATAGAAGACGTTGATTTTCTCTTTAAAGTATTAGATGCTTATGAACATTTCCTTTTGAGTAATACTTCTTCCAGTAAAAGACTATTAATGGAAGCAAGTATTATTACTGCCTTTGGTATGACAGATATTGGTTCAAAGTATTTAAGTCTGATTCATTTTGATTATGAAAAATTTTTAGTACAAGCTAATATTAAAAATGAAAAAGTAGAATCAACTGAACTTAGAGATTTAGCTTTCAAAGAAAATCTAGAACCATTTATTAATAATAATGATACAACACTTAGTATTACAGTAAATCTGCTTAAGAGTCCTGATATTTCTCCTGAAGTTAAAAAGTTTATAGATGATATTAAATATGAAGTTTTAACAGAAGAAGAATTCTATTATCAACAAGAAATAAATGTAAAAACGAGTGAAGTTAAGGAAAGATTAAAGGAAAATTTGTCAGAAGATATGTTAGGTTTTATTGAATCATCTTTTTGGTATTATCCAAGATTAAGAATAGTAGAAGATAGTTGTGATAGAAAATGTATGAGTTTATTCCTAGGAATTATGTCTTCTTTAAAAACCAAAGTACTATTTGAAAAGTATGGTTTTGATTGTAAAAAAATAATTGATGACTTTGTTGCTGATAGTCCAACATCTAAACAAGTTGCTGATAATCTGTATCTTGATTTTGAATTGTTTTCTAAAGAAAAATTATCAGATATTACAATTATTAATGATTTATTTGCAAATAATTATATAAAAAGATTATGTGAAAAAAATAATATATCAATTTATAATTTGGAATATGAATTGCTTTTAAAAACTGGCAAGTTAGGTAGCCTTAGTATTCCTGAGAAAAAACAATTATTAGAAGCAACCGAACTACCAAGTGTTAATCCATTTAATAATAGTAGTTTAATTAATTATTCGAATGTCTTAAGTTTTCATTCAAAAAGCATTGAAAAACCATATCAAGAACTTTTAAGTTCTAACTCTATTTCTACTGCTACTAATATGATACATGATACGATAAATGATTTATATAAAGAGCAAATAGAGAAGCCAAGTTTCTTTCAACAATTATTTTCACTCATACAAGAAGAAGATAAAGATATTGTTTATAATAAAGAAGCAATGATAAAACTTAGAGAAGAATTAGATAAACAAAGTGACAATTTAGAAAAAGAGATTAAAACTTATGCTGAACTAATCGACTATATGAAAGCTTTCTATAAGAAGAATGAAGATAGAATAGTAGAGATGGATAGCAAGATGAGAGTAGTTGAAGATTTACAAAATAGTGAAGAAGATGATGATACTTTTGGGTTAATTAAATATCAAAGTACTCTAAATATCATGTCTTCTTATAAAAACTCTTTTGTTACTACTGGTAATCTTTGCAAAGCTGAGATAATTAGAGTTTATAATTCGATTGTAAGTCACTTTATGGTTCTTAATTCGATTAGAACTACTAAAGAAGTTTTAGTTCCAATTATTGAATCAGAAAGTATTATTAGTAAAGGAATAGAAAATGAAAAAGATATTATTGGAGTTATTCATGAGATATCTGATTTATTTAATAATATGGTTGAAAATAATACTGAAGGAATAAGTGCAAACTTAGCAAAACTAGATAATTTATCCGTTGATAATTATGCTTCTTTAACAAATGGTATAAATAAATTTTTAGAAGATACTTCTAATCTTTCTAGTAGTAGTGATAAAATAAAAGTAAAATTATATAAGAAAGAGGATTAATTATGCAAATTTTAGTAATTGATGACAATGAGTTTAAATTTAACAATATTAAAGAAATACTTGAAGAAGTAGATGTAGAAGCGGAGATAACTTGGGCAAAATCAAGAAATAGTGGTTTGATAAATATTATGAATCATAACTTTTTAAAAACTGAACTTCCACCTTATGACTTATTAGTATGTGATAATTATTTACCAGTTACTGATGATGATTACCGGACTGAACCACTTGGAAAAAATATAGTAAGAGAGGTAAGAAAACGCTTTCGACTTACTGATTTTCCAATATTAATGTGTTCATCAGAACCATTAGAAGAATTTGGTTACAACTATAGTATTACTTATGATTCTTCGGTTTATATGAATCCAATGTTTAAAGAAGTAATTGATGATGTAAAAAATAATAAAGCTAAGCAGTTAGTTAAGAGAAAGTGTAATTAACTATTTAGTAAATGGTGTAAATAATGGAATATTGGAATTTATTTGATTATGAAGGTAAAAAAAGAAAAAGCTAGCTATTAGGGGAACAAAACTAGCCGATGATGATTTTCATTTAGTAGTAAATGTTTGGATAATGAATGATAATGGAGAATTTTTAATAACACAAAGAGCAGTCAATAAAAGCCACCCGCTTATGTGGGAATGTACAGGTGGCTCTAGTTTAATTAATGAAAACTCTAAACAAGCTGCTATACGGGAAGTAAAAGAAGAATTAGGAATAGATATTTCTAAAAGTGAAGGAACGTTAATAGGAAGAACAAGAAGATATTATGCTAATTGTCCAGATATCTTAGATGTTTGGTTATTTAAAAGTAATATTTCCTTAAAAGAAGTTGTTATTCAGAAAGAAGAAGTAAATGATGTTATGTTTGCTTCTCGTGAAAAAATAAAAGAGTTATTTGATAATGGTCAATTTGAAGCTAATGCTTTATTTAATAGAGTAGTTGATATTGAAAATAAAAGTGAAGTTTACTATGTAGGATTTAATGCTAATAATGCTATTTGTAATGAGAATTTCTTTTCATCCATAACACTTAATCCAAATAGAGAAAAAGGAAATATTTATTATAAAGAAGAAACTATTGAAGACAAAAATTCTGATAGCTTTCTTAAAGAATATAAAAACTTTCTTATTGAAACAATGACTAATCTTACTAGAAAAAATGCTAATACTATATTTCTTGCTTTTAATAAAAAAATTAATAACTTGTTAAAGAATCAGAAACAGTTTAATATTATTCACGATAATTATGAATTATTAGATAAACTTAATAATAAAAAATTCGCAAGGGAATTAGTAAAAAGTGATGTTCCTGTTATTAAAACTTGTTTTATTGAAAAGAATATATCTTATGAAGAAGCAACTAGATTAATTAAAAGTAAAAAAATAGTTATTCAAGGAAAAACTGGAGCAGGTGGAAATAATACTTATTATGTAGATGATTTTGAAAAATTCAACAAGTATAAAGAAAAGTGTGATAATAAGTATTTTCTTTCAAAATATATTAAACATTTACCTGTTAATATTACACTAGTAATTGGTAAATATGAAACGATAAGTTTGCCACTTTCTGTTCAATTAATTAAACTTACTGATGATAGATTTAAATATGTTGGAGCAGATTTTATTTATTCCCAAACATTAAATAATACTGTAACTGCCAAAATAAGAGATTATACTAGTAAAATTATTAAAAAATTAAAAGAAATTGACTATAAAGGAATTGTTGGAATAGATTATGTTATCGATTCTAATGATAATGTTTATTTTATGGAACTTAATCCAAGGTTTCAAGCTTCATCATTTATTATTAATAAATATCTAGAAAAATATTGTTCAACTTGTTTAGCTGAATTACATTATTTAGCTATTACTGATAAATGTATTGGTAATAATTACTTAGATAAAATTGATAAAAGTTTTGTGAATTGTTATAATTCAAAAGATTATGACGAGTATAAATATGCTAAAAGAGTAGTTAATGGTTATTATGCTAAAAATAAAGATTCTTATTATCGAAAGGTATTTAATTATTCAATATTAAAAAATAGTGAGTTTGAAAAACGTGCAAAAGATATGTAATAGTTTTTAATAATTTGTAAAGTGATTTAATAAATATTGAATCATTGTAGTTAATAGTCTATACTTGATAATAGGAGGATGATAAAAATGAAGTTTTTAGTAACAGGAGGAGCCGGTTTTATTGGTAGTAACTATTTACATTATGTAGTTAATAAGTATCCTTTTGATGAATTTGTTTGTTTGGATGCCCTAACTTATGCCGGAAACTATAACAATATTAAAGATTTAGAAGGGAAACCTAATTATAAATTTGTTCATGGTGATATTACTGATAGAGAATTTGTTTATAAATTATTTGAAGAAGAAAACTTTACTACAGTAATTAACTTTGCAGCAGAAAGTCATGTTGATAATTCAATTAAAAATCCAGAATTATTCTTAAGAACAAATATAATTGGTACAGAAGTATTAATGGATGCGTGTTTGAAATATAATGTTTTAAGATATCATCAAGTATCAACTGATGAAGTTTATGGTGATTTACCGCTTGATCGTAAAGATTTGTTGTTTACAGAAAAGACCCCAATTCATACATCAAGTCCATATTCTACTAGTAAAGCTAGTGCTGACTTATTAGTAGGTGCTTATCATAGAACTTATGGGTTAAATACTACTATTAGTCGTTGCTCTAATAATTATGGACCATATCAGTTTCCAGAGAAGTTAATCCCTGTAGTTATTTCCAAAGCTTTGAATGATGAAAAGATTCCGGTTTATGGGACGGGAGAAAATGTTCGTGACTGGATTCATGTAATTGATCACAACATTGGTGTTGATTTAATCGTTAGAAATGGTAAGAGTGGAGAAATCTATAATCTTGGTGGTCACTCTGAAAAAAGTAATTTAGAACTTGTTAAGATAATTCTTAAGCAATTAGGTAAGAGTGAAGACTTGATTGAATTTGTAGCTGATAGAAAAGGTCATGACTTACGATATGCAATAGATTCTAGTAAAGTCGAAGAAGAACTTGGTTGGAAGAGAACTTATACTTTTGAAAGTGGTATTAAAGAAACTATTACTTGGTATTTAAATAATCAAGAATGGTTAGATGCTATTAAAGACGGTAGTTATAAAAATAGTTATAAAGATTAAAAGGGGAAAATATGAAAAAAAATAATACTTTACTTATAATAATTGTGCTAGTATTAGCAATAATAGTTGTATCTGTTGGAGTAGGACTTTCTGTTTTTAATAAAACTAAAACAGATAGCAATGAACAACAAAATATTACAAATAACAAAGATACTGTTGATGTTAAAGTTGATTTAGAAAAAGCTTCTAATAAATTAACAGAATACTTTGCTCTTTACTTAAAAACTAATACTACAGATAGCAATTTAAATAAGAATCTTATGGCGACTGCTGATAATAGATTAGAAATAATTGATGATTATTTTATGAGTAATGGTGGTGGGGTATCCTTTAATGATAATCAATCTATGTATATCAATATTGATACTTATAAAAATAAATATAAAGAGATATATGGTAGTTTAGATAGCTTTGATAGTGATACAAAAACTGTTTCTCCAGCTAGATATTCATTAGCTAATAGTATAGATTCAAGTTTAGCAGCAAACTTAGTTGCTTGGAATAGTTTACGTAGTGGTGTAATGTACGATAAAGTAGAAATGAAAGTTTCTAATGCTAGTTATGATAGAAGTAGTAAATCATATAAATTAACAGGGACAGTTAATTATTCACAATCAGTTAATACGGTTGAATCAGCACCAGTTAGTTTAACTAAAAGTTTCACTATAACTTATGTTAATACTGGTGATACAAATTATATGACAAGCTTAATTTTAAGCTAAAATAATGACTATTTACAAACTTCAATTTGTAGAGTAGGTGAAAAAACTATACAGGCTTAGGAAGACAACTTAGCTCTTTCCGACGATAAATAAGTTAAAAAATTATCAAAACTTTATAATGTTATAAAAAATTACTTATTGAGTTTATGTAAGTAAGTTAAGGAGTAGTGATTTTAATGAAACAAAATTTTATATGTCCATTTTGTGGTTCTTCAGTACCAATTACTTTTGATACTGAAAGAAAAGAATTAATCTATTTTGGACACGATCAACATAATATGAATGATAGTCGTCCAAAGTATAAAAATGTTTTTGAAATATACATACATCACTGTCCAACCTGTGATAATGTTAATTTTGTTGCTGAAGGGAAATCCAATCTTAAAGGAATAAAAATACCTATGTATCCTAAATCACTTGCAAAACAATTTCCAAGTTTTATCCCCAAAGCTATAATAGAAGATTATGAAGAAGCATATTCAATATTGTCATTAAGCCCTAAGGCTTCTGCAACTTTAAGTCGAAGATGTCTGCAAGGAATGATTAGAGATTTTTGGAAAGTAAATGTTAAATCTGGAAAGTTATATGATGAAATAAATGCAATTAAAGATAAAATTACACCAGCACAATGGAAGGCAATTAACTCTCTTCGTTCTCTAGGCAATATAGGCGCTCACATGGAGAAAGACGTTAATGAAATTATAGAAATTGATGATGGTGAGGCTGAAAAACTTATAAAACTTATTGAATTATTAATGGAAAAATGGTACATAGCAAGGCACGATGAAGAAGAACTATTAAATGAAATAGTTGAAATTAGAAATGAAAAAAGTAATAAAAAGACAACTAAACAATTAGAATCACAACTATAAAATAATCTATTATATTAGGTTATTTTTCTTTTTTTGAATAGAAAATTTACTTTGCAAATAGAAGTTTACAAAGAAGAGGGTTGTAAATAGTCTTTTTCTTGTTATATAATTAGGTGAAAGATTTAAGAAGGTTGATGATTATGGCGAAAAAACAGAAAAGTAAAAAAAAGATAGAAACTAAAACAATAACCAAGAAAGATATAGATAAGTTATTAGAAGATAATAATATTGTTGTAGATGAAAAAAAAGAAGTAAAACCTGAAGAAAAAAAGGAAAAATTAAAACGAACAAAAAGAAATGCTGCTCTTTATGAAAAAGAAGTTAAAGAAGAACAAGAAACTAATGAAGAAGTGGAAATTTTAGATACTAAAGAAACTTTAGAAATACAAGAAGAAATATTAGAAGATGTTGAAGAAGTAAAAGAATTAGAAGAAGAAATAGAAGAGTTAGATGCTGAAGTAGAAGAAGAAAATCAAGAAATATTAGCTGAAGAAGTAGAAAATCAGGATAAAAAAATAGATGAAGAAGTAGAAACTGAAGATGAAGAACTAGAGGAAGAAACTACTGAAGAAATCAATAAAGAAGTGGAAAAGGAACCAAATGAAGAGGTCACTGATTCTTTAGAAACAGAAGATAAAGAAGAAGTTAAAAGTCTTTTAGCTGATGATATCTTAGAACATGAAATGGATACTAGCTTTTTAACTAAGAAAAGTGATAAGAAACATATCAGTACTGTTACTTTTAAAGATAATTATAATGTTTTAATTACCGTTATTTTTGTTTTAATGGTTATCTTTCTTGGCTTTTTAATTTTTCATTATACAACCTTTAATCATCATAAAGTAAAAGTCGTTACCAAGATTAAAGAAGTGGAAAAAGTACCTGATAACTATTTATTTTTAGGTGACTCTATAACTGATTATTATGACCTTGATAAGTACTATCCTGATATGCCGACAGTTAATAGTGGAGTAGGTGGCAATACTACAGAAGATATTCTAAAAGATATGAAAGAAAGAGCTTATCAATATAATCCTAGTAAAGTATTCCTATTAATAGGAACTAATGATTTGGATACTAAGCATAGTAAAGAAGACATTGTTAATAATGTTGAAAAGATAATAAGTGAATTAAAAGAAAATAGGCCTAAAGCAGAACTTTACATAGAAAGTATTTATCCAGTTAATCCTGATGTTAGAAGAAGTAAATCTGGAAATAGAAATAATGATGATATAAAGCAAATAAACAAAGAGTTAAAAAAATATTGCAAGGAAAATAAAATAAATTATATAAATTTATATGACTTGTTAAAAGATGAAGACGACAATTTAAAAGAAGAATATACTAAAGATGGTCTTCACTTATCAGATGAAGGATATAAAGTAGTCACGGAAGAAATAAAGAAAAAATTGTAAATTTGTCCATTTTATATTGCGGTTAAAGATTACCTATGTTACACTTCAATTATAGTATAGGGTGGTTAAAATGGTAAATGACAATAATAAACGACAATCAAACTTTGAATTAATGCGTATAGTATCTATGATGCTAATAGTAGCATATCACTTTGTATATAACACATCTCTTTTACAAACGACATCTGGATTTGCTCACTTTGTAATACTTGTTTTTACATATTTTACACTAATCCATGTTAATTCTTTTATTGTTTTAATGGGCTACTTTCAATGTGATAAAGAATTTAAAATAAACAGATTAATCACTATGAATAATAGTGGCTGGTTTTATAAAGTGTTATTTCTTATAATATTTTTGTTAATAGGTATTAAAGTTGAAACTTTAGAAATTGTTCAATTAATATCACCAATAACTTTATTTAAACAATATTGGTATTTAGCAGTATATTTACTACTATACTGTTGCAGTCCATTTTTAAACTTTCTAATTAATAACACAACTAAAAAACAATTTCATAAATTATTACTTACTCTATTTTTAATAGGTTCTGTTTTGCCTTGTTGGACAGGACAATTAGCATTTGATAATAATAAAGGCTTTTCCTTATTAACATTTTGTTTATTATATTGTTTAGGAGCATATTTAAAAAAATTTCCAATGAAAAAAAATTATTTTTTTAAAGTTTTTTCTACTAATGCTAGAAGATTAGTCTTTATTTCAATATTCCTACTATGCGTTTTATTAAATTCCCTATTACATTATCATGGTGAGGAATTACTACTATCTTCACATAGTATTTTAAGAGAAATTGGTAGACTGTTAACATCTTTACCTGAGTATGATAATCCTATTTTGATAGTTCAGACTTTATCATATTTACTTCTTTTTGAAACATTGTCATTTAAAAATAAATTTATAAATAAAATAGCAGCTTGTTCCTTTGGTGTATATTTAATTCATGATAACATTTTGATTCGAAGATATTTATATAGATTTTTCTTTATAGGAAATTATAGTGCAACACTTTCCCAGATATTCATTAGAATATTAGTTGGAACAATAATAGTATTTACACTAGGTATAATTATTGAAATGATTAGAAAAAAGCTATTCTTCTATATTAAAAATAGAAAAATATCGAAAAGAATCAGTAATAAAATTAAAGAATATTTTATTTCTATAAAAGTTAATACTATGCTCGAATAGGCAAGTAAAGTTATGCTATAATAGACTAAGTAGGTGATATGATGCGGAAGAAAATATTTTTTGTTTTTTGTTTATTATTAACAGGATTTTTTCTAAATGTTAAAGCTCTTAATAATACACTTTTAAATGTTGATTTTCCTAGGAATAATGCTAGTTTAAGTGATGAATTACTAGTACAAGGTTGGGTAATGAGTGAAGTTGATAATAAAGTTTCAATAAGCATTGATGATAAAAAGATAGATTCATTGATAAATCGTAATGAAAGAATAGATGTCTTAAATGCTATTCCAGGTTATGGGGGAAAGAATAATAAAACACCAGGCTATCAGACCTTTATAGATCTTAGTAACTATAATTATGGAGAGCATACCGTTACTATAGAAGTATTAAACTCCCAAGATAAAGTAATTGCCAAAGAACAGAGAAAAATTAATATTGCTGCTCCAGCCACTCTTTTAAATGTTGATTTTCCTAAGAATAATGCTAGTTTAAGTGATGAATTACTAGTACAAGGTTGGGTAATGAGTGAAGTTGATAATAAAGTTTCAATAAGTATAGATAATGAAAAGATAGATTCATTGATAAATCGTAATGAAAGAGTAGATGTGTTAAATGCTATTCCAGGTTATGGGGGAAAGAATAATAAAACACCAGGCTTTCAAAGCTTTATAGACATTAGTAACTATAATTATGGAGAACATATTGTTACTATAGAAGTATTAGATTCTGATAATAAAGTGATTATGAAAGAGCAAAGGAAAATTAATATTTCAGCACCAAAAACATTATTAAATGTTGATTATCCAAGAAACAACAATACATATAAAGATAGTATTTTTGTCCAAGGTTGGGTAATGAGCGAATTAACTGACTTTGAAATGGAAGTATTTCTAGATCAAGAAAAAGTAGATGCGTCCATTTTAAGATATGCAAGAGAAGACGTTACTGCTTCAATTAAAGGCTATGGAACAGAAAACGTTAATCCTGGTTTTACAACAATCATTGATACTGCTAATATATCTGATGGAGAACACACCTTAAGTATAAAAATAAAAAATAAAGATAAAGTAGTTGCAGAAAAAAACATAGCTATCAAAATAGAAAAGTATGTTGCTTTTCTAAATGTTGATTTTCCAGTACAAGAAAAAAATGAGTATTCCAGTTTGTTTGTTCAAGGCTGGGTAATGAGTGATGATCAGGAAGGAAAATTAAAGTTTTTTATTGATAATAATGAAGTAACTAGCGATATTTTAAAATATGCAAGAGAAGATGTAGTTAACAATATTAAAGGTTATGGTGGAAAATCTAATCTTAGTCCTGGTTTCACAACTGTTATTGATTTAACATCATATTCATATGGTGAACATACCCTAAAAGCTTTATATTATAATAGAAATGACGAAGTAATTGCTACTGCTTCTAAAAAAATTAAGATAATAAAACCCAAAACACTTATTAACCTAGACTTTCCTAGTAATAATCAGACAGTAACAAGTGAAGTTTATTTAAATGGTTGGATGTTGAGCGAAGATGCTAAAACAAGTCTAGAAGTGTTAGTAGATGATACTAAAGTAGAAACATCAATAGAAAGAGTAGCAAGAGATGATGTTATTTCTGTAATAAAAGGTTATGGTGGAAGAGAAACTAACCAGACACCAGGTTATCTTGCTAAACTTGATTTTGGTAATTTATATGATGGAAAACATAATATAACGATAAGAGCAGTAGATTCTCATGGAACAGTAGTTAGTGAAGTTAAGAGAAAAGTTATTTTGAAAAAATATGATACAAAAGTAGATATTTTTACTCCAAAGGAAAGTGAAGTAACAAAATTATCAATGAATATTACAGGTAAAGTAACTACTACTGCCATTAATACAGAAATAGAATTTCTTGTTGATGATAAAAAACTTGCTTCTGGTTTATCTAATAAAGATGGGTTATTTAATGTGACAGTTGACACTAGTAATCTAACTGATGGTCTACATTTGTTAAAGATTAAACTTCTAACAAAACATCTTGATGAAACTATTTATGAAGTAACAAGAAAAATTACTATAAAAAAATATGATGGGATAATTACACTAGATTTTCCTAGTAGTGGTTCTTTAAATAAAAATAACGACATATTTGTTCGTGGCTGGGAAATGAGTGAAGATATTAATAGTAAGATAAGAGTTTATTATGATGATAGCGAAATTACTGATGTTATTAGAACAGAACGAGGTGATGTGTTAGATTTAATAACTTCTTATGGTGGAAGAGAAACTAACCAAACACCAGGTTTTCAAACCATAATACCAAGTAAATTATTAACACTTGGTTATCACAATATTACTATTAAATTGTATAATTCTTTTGATGAACTTATCAGAACATATGAAAAAAAAGTATATATATATGATAAAATGAAATTAGGAATTGATGTCTCACAATATAATGGAAATATTGACTGGACTTCTGCAAGATATAGTGGAATGGTTGAGTTTGCTTTTATTAGGCTAGGTTTTAGAGGTTATGCTCCTCTTGGTAAATTGGTTACAGATACAAAATTTGTTAATAATGCGACGACTTCAATTAAAAATGGCATCACTACGGGAATTTACTTTTTTAGTCAAGCAACTTCCTATGAGGAAGGTAAAAGTGAAGCTGAATATGTTAAAAATGTTTTAGCACTTAACCCTTTTATCGCCTCTAACTTAAAATTACCTATTGCTTTTGATGTTGAATATTCAACTGAACCTTCTCATAATGGTAGAGCTGATAATATCTCAAGAGAAGCTAGAACAGAAGCTATTAGAGGATTTGTCGAAACAATGGAGAAGTATGGCCTTTCCTCAGTTATTTACATTAATAAAGACTTTCTTTTCAATAAAGTAGATACCAACAAAATCAGTAATTATGAAATTTGGTTAGCTCATTGGACCTATGATTATAATAATAAGAGTGACTATACTGCACCTTATAAATATTGGCAGTATAGTAATAAAGGCAATGTTTCTGGAATTACAGGAAGTGTTGATTTAGATATTATGTATGAATAATAACTTTTGCTAATAAAGATAAAATGTTATAATAATGAAAGTGAGGTTTTATTATGGTAAAGAAAAAAGATTATTCAATAAAAGTTGAAAATGTAACTAAAAAATTTAAAATATATTCAGATAAACCAAATACATTAAAAGAAAGAATAGTATTTTTTAAAAAAAATAAAGTTGAACAGAGAACGGTACTTGAAGATATTAATTTAACAATCAAAAAGGGAGAAACAGTTGCTCTTATTGGTGTTAATGGAAGTGGAAAAAGTACCTTGCTTAAGTTGATGACTAAGATTATTTATCCAACTACAGGTAAAATTACAACTGTTGGAAAACTTACATCACTATTAGAGTTAGGAGCAGGCTTTCATGATGATTTTACTGGTCGTGAAAATATATATTTTAATGCTGCTATCTTTGGTTTAACTAAAGAGGAAATAGATGCTAAAGTAGATGATATTATTGCTTTTTCAGAACTTGAAGAATTTATTGATAACCCTATCAGAACTTACTCATCTGGAATGTATATGCGTCTTGCTTTTTCAGTAGCTATTAATGTTAATGCAGATATTTTATTAATAGATGAAATATTAGCAGTTGGAGATCAACATTTTCAAGAGAAATGCTATCAAAAATTAAATGAATTAAAAGAAAGTGATAGAACAATCGTTATTGTTAGTCATAGTTTGGATGCTTTGAAAAAATTGTGTACTAGAGCAGTTTGGATTCATGAAGGACATATAAAAGAAGATGGAAATGTTACTAAAGTAATTGATCATTATTTGAAAGAATGTGAGTGAGGTATAATATGCAATTAATTAATAATTTATATAATTATCGTGAATTACTGAAAAGTAATGTCAAAAAAGAGATAAGAGGTAAATATAAAGGGTCAATTTTAGGAATTCTTTGGTCTTTTGTAAATCCTTTATTAATGGTATTAGTATATGCTATAGTTTTTCCTTATATTATGCGTGTTAAAACTGATAATTATCTTGTTTATTTGATTACAGCCATAATTCCTTGGAACTATTTTACAACAGCTATTAATCAAGGGATGATTACTGTTAGAATGAATGCTGGTATTATTAAGAAAGTTTATTTTCCAAGAGAAATTTTACCAATATCTGTAGTTAGTAGTGGATTAGTTAACTTTTTCATTAGTTGTATTATCATTTTAATATTTTGTATTTTTAGTGGAGTTGGATTAAGCTTTCATTTATTATTATTACCAGTTATTGCTATTATTCAGTTCTTTTTAACTTTAGGAATTGTATTTGCTTTAAGTGCAATTAATATTTATATAAAAGATACAGAATACATCATCCAGTTCTTCCTAAATATGCTATTTTATGCCACTCCAATTTTATATCCAGCCACAATGTTTCCAAAATCAATACGTTGGGTTTTATACATTAATCCAATGTCACAATTAGTAGATGCTTATCGAAACATCTTCTTATATCATCAACTTCCTAATGCGGTAGGAATGCTATATACTGTTATTGTAACAATGATAATTTTTGGAATAGGACTTGTCATATTTAGAAAACTAGAAAAGGGTTTTGCAGAGGAGATTTAAAAATGAAGAAGAAAGAAGTATTTGTTGTAGAAGAACAAAAAATCTGTGGGATTAATAATCCACAAGTAATTATAAAACTTATAGGAGACGCTTCTAATTGTGAATTTAAAATAAAAGTAGATGGTAAGGAAACTAAATTTGATATATTTTCTATAGATAGCGAAACAACAGTGATTAATTTAGCTATTGATAAAAATGCTAAGAAAATAGAATTATATACTTTAAATAACAAGAAGGCTACATTAGTTACTTCTCTTAATAATAAATTCATTTTAAGATTTAAGGAAAAACTATTAGAAGTTATTAGAAAATTTGTGGCTAAGTTTAAACTTATGATACATGTCCTATATAAAGGTATTAAATTCTTATGGAAGGAATATCACTTTTTAGTACCACCTAGTATGTGGAAAAAGTATTTAAAAGATTTTAAATCTCGTATTAATGGTACTACCGATAGATTTTATAATCCATTCTATGCCTCTGAATATAATAAATGGCTAAAAGAGAATTTTAGAGAAACTGAGTATGAAAAACTAAAATATCAACCACTTATTTCTATTTTAATACCAGTTTATAATATAGAAAGACGTTATTTAGTAGCTTGTCTTGATTCAATATTGAATCAGTCTTATAGCAATTATGAAATTTGTTTGGTTGATGATTGTTCTACACTTGAAGAAACTAAAGATACTTTAAAAGAATATGAAGCAAAAGATAAAAGAGTCAAAGTTAAATATCGTAGTGAAAACGGCCATATATCTAGAACTACTAATGATGCCCTAAATATGGCTAAGGGAGAATTTGTTGCTTTAATGGATGATGATGATTTATTAACACCAGATGCTTTATATAAAGTAGTAAGTGTTTTAAATAAAAATAAAGACTTAGATTTAATATATAGTGATGAAGATAAATTAAGTCCTAAAGGTGTTTATTGTGATCCGAATTTTAAACCTGATTTTTCACCAGACACTTTACTAAGTTTAAACTATATCTGTCATCTTGTAGTACTAAGAAAAAAAATTGTAGAAGAAGTAGATGGTTTTACAGTTGGGTTAGAAGGAGCACAAGATCATGATTTACTTTTAAAGGTAACAGAAAAAACTAATAAAATTTATCATATACCAGAAGTACTTTATCATTGGCGTATGGTAGAAGGGTCTACTTCAATGACAATTAGTAATAAAAGTTATGCAACAGATAAAGGAAAAATGGCTATTGAAAATGCTCTTGCTAGAAGAAATATTAAAGGTAGGGTAGAAAAAGATGAACCTAGTACATATTATAGAGTTTATTATACTTATGAAAAAGAGCCTAAGATTTCTATTGTAATTCCTACAAGAGATTATGTCGATATATTAAAAACTTGTGTTGACTCTATCTATGAAAAAACAAATTATAAAAATTACGAAATAATAGTTGCTAATAATGATAGCAAAGAACAAGCAACACTAGATTTTTTTGCTGAGTATAAGAAAAAACATACTAATTTTAAAGTCATTGATTGTATTATGGATTTTAATTATTCTAAAATAAATAATATAGCTGTTGAGCAAGCAACGGGAGAGTATGTTGTATTACTAAATAATGATACTGAAGTTATAACTGGTGATTGGTTGAAAATAATGGTTGGTTATGCAATGCAAGACCATGTTGGTGCTGTTGGTCCGAAATTATTATATCCAGATATGACTGTTCAACATGGTGGTGTTATCTTAGGATTAGGTGGAGTAGCTTCACATGCTTATATAGGAGCTAATCGTGATGATTTAGGAATGTATGGTAGGTTAAGAGTTCCATATGACTATAGTGCTTGTACAGCTGCGTGTCTAATGATTAAAAAAGAAAAGTTTTTAGAAGTTGGTGGTTTAGAAGAAGACTTGAAAGTTGCTTACAATGATATAGATTTTAATATTAAGCTCTTAGAAAAAGGGTATTATAATGTATTTTTACCAAATGTAGAATTATTACATTATGAATCAAAATCAAGAGGATTAGATACTACTAGTGAAAAATATAAGAGATTTCAACTTGAAGAAAAATATATGTATGATAAATGGAAAACTAAATTGACAAATGACAAATTCTATAATCCAAACTTTAGTAAAAAAGGTTGGTTTATGCTCGATAAAACTGAAAAGAAAATGAAAAAATAGGTGAATGAAAAGATGAAAAGAGAACAAATAGAGAGAATATATATAATTATTTTACAAATATTACTAGCATATTTAAGTTCTGTTTATATTGTAAATGATAATATAAATTTTTCAACAATCTTTAAAGTGGACTTTTTCCTCTTTTTACTACTTTTTCTTTTCTTTTTCTTTATTGCTTCTCACTTTATGTTTGGTATCAAAAAAGTATATAATTTCTTGTATGAAAAAAGATATATAATTGCTTCCTTAATATTTGTAATATTAGTATTAGGAAAATTTAATGGAAGTAGTTATGGAATGTGGGATAATTATGTAGAACCAAATTATAAAGTTACTTCTTTTACTCCTTTAATCGGAAGTGCTAGGGGAATAAGAAGTGATGAATGGTTAGTAAATTCATCATATGTTTTATCTCAAACTAAAACAGGATATAATTATTTCAATCCAGTTATGCGGGCAACAGACACCGATGTTTTTGCTACTATTCCTGTTCCAGTCAAAAGTATCTTATGCATTGGAAAACCATTTTTAATAGGCTATTTATTCTTTGGCCGTGATTATGGTATGTCAATTTACTGGTATGGAAGATTAATTGCTCTTTTTATGGTAAGTTTTGAATTTCTTTTACTACTTACCAAAAAGAATAAGATTGCTTCTTTAATTGGTACCTTACTAATCACTTTTTCCGCTCCCGTATTTTGGTGGTATTCAGCACAATTAGTAGAAATGTTAATTAGTGGTAGTTTATGTATAATTTTTTTCTATCATTTTTTAAATGCTAATTCGGACAAAAAGAAAATCTTGTACTCCATACTTCTCATTCCCACATTCTTTAGTTATGTTGTAACACTATATCCTGCTTGGTTAGTTCCAATTAGTTATCTTTACTTGATACTGGCTATCTATTTCTTTATCGAACATAAAGATAAACATAAATATAAAATCAAAAACTTATGGCCACTTGCTATTACAGTTTTTGGTATAATGTTATTATTTCTTTATTTCTTTTTCTTAAGTAAAGATACATTTAAACAATTAATGTCAACGGTATATCCAGGAGCTAGATTTATAGTAGGTGGTAAATCATTTGAAAACTTCTTAACATATGCAGCTAATATTTATTTTCCCTACTATGATGTTGGTAATCCTTGTGAATATAGTACCTTTTATTCATTTTTTCCTTTCTCAATAATTATTGGTTCATATTATATTTTTAAGAAGAGAAAGAACTTAAAAAATGATGTTTTGATTGTTTCTATATTTTCATTAATAGTTGTTTATTTATTATTTGCTTTTTTATCTTTTCCTAAAATCTTAGCTAAAATAACCTTATTATATATGGTTCCAGTAGAAAGATTAACAGTTATTATTTCTTATTTATGTGTTATCTTAATGGTCTTACTATATGATAAAATGAAACTTACTGATAAAAAAGAAAAAATAATTTTTATAGTGATAGCTATTGTAAGTAGTTTGTTTAGTAGTATTATAGCTCAAAAAATGTTACCAGATAATTATTTATCAAATACTAAAATGTTTGTTTCTTTTGCTATTTTAGCAGTTATAAGTATTTTATGGATAATTAAAAATAAAAAAACTAGGACTTGTCTTTTAGTTCTTATCCTATTAATAACAACAGTATCAACTATTTCTGTAAATCCTCTAATGAAAGGCTTTTCTGGTGTATATGAAAAACCTATTGCCAAAGAATTAAAGAAATATAAAAATAAAAATGCTAATTGGGTATCATTTGATTCATTTATAATTGCTAATTATTTAGGAACGCAAGGTTTAAAAGTTTTAAACAGTACCAACTTATATCCTAATATTAATTTGTGGAAGAAGATAGATTCAAGTGGAAAATACAGTGAAGTTTATAATAGATATGCTCATATAGATATGGAATTAGATTCAGAAAATACCGAATTTAAACTGTTGGCATCTGATCACTTTAAATTAAAAATTACTCCAAATGATTTGTGTAAACTAAAAGTTAAATATGCAACTTCACTAAAAGAACTAGACGATTACAATAATGATGATGTAACATTTACTTCTAAATATCATAAAGATAATATTTATATATATAAAGTTAATTGTATGGGAGAGTAGTAAGATGAAAGAAAAAGTATTATTAATTATTCCTGCTTATAATGAAGAGGATAACATTTTAAGAACTTGTAGAGAAATAGACAAATATAATAAAGAAAATAAAAAGAAATATGATTATGTTGTCATAAATGATGGAAGTCGTGATAAAACAGGTGTTATTCTTGATGAAAATAATATTAACCATATTGATTTAATTCATAATTTAGGAATAGGTGGTGCCGTACAAACTGGTTATAAATATGCCTATTATAACGATTATGATATAGCTGTTCAGTATGATGGGGATGGTCAGCATGATGTTAATTATGTTGATAAGGTTATTAACCCTATAATTAAAAATAAAGCTGATTTTGTAATTGGAAGTCGTTTTGTTGGAGAAATTAGTAAATTTAAAACTACTGGTGCTAGACGAGCAGGCATAAAAGTTCTTTCCTTTTTTATTAGAATGGTTTCAGGCCTAAAAATTTATGATACAACAAGTGGTTTTAGAGCTTGTAACAAAAGAATAATTAAGATTTTTGCTAATGAATATCCATTAGAATATCCTGAACCAATAACAACAGTAGAACTTGCTAAAAAGAAATTTAGAATATCAGAAGTAGCAGTTAATATGCGTGAAAGAACTGGTGGAAAGTCATCTATTCATACTTGGAAAAATGTCTATTACATGTTAAATGTTTGTTTGTCAATTATTATTGCTGGAATTAGGAGGGATTAGTAATATGTCTAAGAGTTTGATATTAACTGTTTTGTTGTTTGCCTTTATTCTTTTATTTAGTGTTATTCATTTACTTAGAAAAGGACGAATTCCAGTAAAGTATGCCCTTGTTTGGATACTATCATCATTTGTTGTTGTAATAATATCTTGTATTCCTAATTTAATGGAGTCACTTGCTAAATTTTTAGGTTTTGAATTATTATCTAATATGGTTCTTTGTATTTTCATCGGTCTATTATTATTCTTAACCTTGATACTTACTGTCATGGTAGCAGGTCAAAAGAAGAAAACAACATTATTGATTCAGGAATTGTCATTATTAAAAAAGAAAGTAGAGGATAAATGATGAAATATTTATTAACGGCAATTTATATACTTCTAACAACAGGTGGACTTTATTGTTTTAAACTAGGAGGGGATTCACTATCTTTATCTTTAAAAGGAGGAATATCTTTTAAGGTTGGTTTTGTTACTTTTTTAGGATTACTTCTATATATTGGAAGCTTTCTACTCTGGCAAAAACTTTTAGCTACTTATGATTTGAGTTACATAGTTCCAATTACAACTGGAATAGTCCAAGTAATAGTGCTTATAATGGGATATTTTATTTTCAAAGAAAGTGTATCAGCTCTTAACTTTATGGGAATTATATTAGTAATTATAGGAGTTATTTTAATCTCTATAAAACATTAGAAAGGAATAGTCAATATGTATTTAGTGTATAGTTTATTTTTATTACTTTCTTTATCCTACTTTATAAAAATTAAGTTTAAGATTAATGAATATTATATTCCTCTTATAGTGCTATGTTCAATAGGAATAGAGTTGTTTCTCTTTGGTATAGTTGACCAAATGAAAATAGGTTATTATTTGATAATATTATCTGGACTTTTAAGTTTTATTTATTTGATAAGTTTAGTTTTTAAAAGAAAACTGGTAATTAAAGACTTTGTATCAGCACCAATTTTCTTTTTTACCATTGCCGAAGTACTCTTATATATCGTACTTAGAAATACTCATTATAGTAATTGGGACGAATTTGCCCACTGGGGACCGAACTTGAAAGCAATGGTACATTACGATTTATTATGGGCCAACAAGGTATGGACAGGTAATCATATTTCTTACCCACCATTTATTGGAATAATTGAATATTTCTTTTGTAGATTAAGTGGAGGCTTCAGTGAGAGCGTTTCCTATTTTGGAATCAATTCATTAATACTAGCAGCAGTTTTACCAATACTATCAAATTTCAGAAAGTCAAAGTTAATATTCTTAAATGGTTTATTAATTTACTTTACCATTTATGTTTTAATGAATGTGTTTGGTTTTTCTATTGCTAGTATCTACATTGATTTTGTTTTAGGTATTTTCTTCTTTACTGGTATGTATATAGCTAGTTTAAAAGATAGTAAAGAGAAAAAATTATTATTACCAATTATCTTATTTTGTTTACCAATAATTAAAGATACGGGACTTATATTTTCTGCTATTATTCTTCTTCAACTAGGTATAAAGAAAGTTATCTGTGAAGTTATCAAAAAAAAGAAAATTGATAAAGAGATATTATTAACCACCTTATATTTAGTAGCATTGTTAGGAGTAGTTTTTAGTGGATATGGTCTTTGGAAAGTTTATTGTAATAGAAATAATGTTCATGTTGATTTTCAACACGATGCTAATAATATAGAAACTTTAAATATAAAAGATTATTTAAAATCAGCAACTTATATAAAAGCTCCTATAGGTAAATTAAAGGATATTACTACAACGTTTTATACTGCTTTAAACGACAATAATAGTGGAGTTATCGGAAAGGGACTTGTTAGAAGTGCCATTGGTCTATTGATTGTATTTTTACTAATTTTGTTATTAGAATATAACAAAGCCAAAACAAAAGAAGAAAAAGAGAGAATAATTTCTATTATGATTTCTTATTCAATAGGATTTATTATATATGTCTTATTTATGCTATGTATCTATTTATTTGCTTTGCCAGAACACGAAGGAAGGAACCTTGCTAGCTATTCAAGATATATGTCGACATTTTTTATCGCTGGTTTTATTTTCATATTAGCATATTTGACAGAGAAGAAAAACAAAACAGGCGTAATTGTATTATTATTAGTAGCTTTCTTATCAACTAACGTAATAAGTTATCTAAATCCTATTCCTAATAAGCAAGTTATTATTCCTAATGAAATAATTAAAACAGGTGAATTTCTACAGGAAAAGCTAAAGGAAAATGAAAGAGTATATGTAATTTATCAAAATACAGATGGTTATGATTTTAATCTTTTAAGGTTTCAAATCGCTCCTATTAGAACAAATCTATTATGGGAGTGGAGTTTAGGTAAACCATATAGTGAAACGGATTATTTTACTTATAATATCAGTAAAGAAACTTGGGTGAAAAAACTAATAAAAGAAAATTATGATTATGTCTATTTTGCTAAAGTAGATGATCAGTTTATGAACAAATATGGTTCTTTATTTATAGATAAATCAAAAGAAGAATTACAAAACTCATTATATAAAGTGAAAAAAAATAAAAATCGTGTTATATTTAAGTATATAGATAAGGTAGAGGTGAAATAAGTGAAATATGATGCAATAGTAGTAGGAGCAGGTTTTGCTGGAAGTGTAATGGCAAGATGCTTTGCAGAAGATAATAAAAAGGTATTGGTTATTGATAAGCGTAGCCATATTGGTGGAAATATGTATGAGGAAACTAGGACAAATGGGGTAAGGGTTCATACTTATGGTCCTCACATTTTTCATACTAACGACCAAGAGGTTTTTAACTATTTGAAAAAATATAGTGGCTTTTATTTTTACGAGCATAGAGTTATTGGTTTAATAGATGGAAAGTATGTTCCTATTCCTTTTAACTTTAAGTCACTAGAATTATTATTTAATGAAAAACAAAGTAGTATAATAAAAGAAAAATTATTAACTAGTTATCCAGATACAAAAAAAGTTTCTATTTTAGATTTGTTAGATAGTAGTGATGCAATAATTAAAAAATTTGGTGAATATGTTTATGAGAAAGTATTTGTTCATTATACTGCTAAACAATGGAATATTCCAATAGAAGAAGTAGATACTTCGGTAATAAATAGAGTACCTGTAATATTGGGATATGATGATAGATATTTTCAAGATAAATATCAGTTTATGCCTAAAAATGGTTATAATGAGATATTTAATAATCTATTAAATCATAATAATATAGAAGTAAAACTTAATAAAGATGCTAAAGATTTCTTAGAAATAAAAGATAATAAAATATATGTTGATGGTTTAGAATATAATGGAGAAGTTGTTTATAGTGGAGCACTTGATGAATTATTGAATTATCAATATGGAGCATTACCATATCGTTCTTTAAATTTAGTATTTTCTGATTATAAGGAAAACTATTATCAGCCAAGTAGTGTGGTAAATTATCCAAATGATGAGAAATTTACTAGAATTACCGAGTTTAAATATCTTTCTAATCAGATAGTTCAAGATAATACTACAATATTAAGAGAATATCCTCTTACATATGATTATAAGGATAAAAATCATATTCCTTACTATGCTATTTTAAATGATGATAATAAAAAACTATATGAAAAATATTTTAATTTAGTAAAAGATATTAAAAACTTTCATTTATGTGGACGCTTAGCAGAATATAAATATTATAATATGGATGCAGTTATAAAAAGAGCATTAGAATTATATAAAGAAATTAAAGGAGAATAGTAGTATGGCACAAAAAAAATTAAGTATTATAGTACCTTGCTATAAAGTAGAAAAGTATTTACCAAGATGTCTTGATTCATTAGTTAATCAAACTCTTGAAGATATAGAAATTATTTGTATTAATGATGGTTCACCTGATAATTGTTTAAAGATACTAAAAGAATATCAAAAGAAATATAAAGATAAAATAGTTATTATTGATAAGAAAAATGAAGGCGTTTGGCGTGGCAGAAAAGATGGTATTAAAAAAGCTACTGGTGAATTTATTGGTTTTGTAGATAGTGATGATTATGTAGATGTTACTTTTGCAAAGAAATTATATAGTAAAGCCAAAAAAGAAAATGCTGATATAGCAGTTTGTGGATTTGATAGAATTGATTTGGATACTGGAAAACGTTTTTCAAGAGAAATGTGCAAGAGTGAAGATAAGGTTATAGATATATTAAAAGATCCAGGACCTCTATTAGAAATGAATGGAGCACCTTGGAATAAGATATATAAAGCAAATTTATTAAAAGAACAAGCAGATTTAGAGCATCCTCCTCGAATATTAGATGATATGATGTTTTTACTACTTATTTATATAAATGCTAAAAAGGTAGTATTTGTAAATGAAAGTTTAGTTTTTTATATGGTAAGACAAGGTTCAATCATAACATCTATTAAAAAAGAACAAGTTGAATCTACCTACCAAGCAATGATAGAAGTAAGAAAAGTATACGAAAATAGTGAAAATAGAGTAAGAATGTTGCCACTTTTAGATGCTATGGCTTTTCTACATTTAGGTGTTTCTTTAATGTTTAGATTATCTTATGATAAAAATTGTAAGTTGAAAGAAGCAGTTAAAGAAAATAGTGAATTTTTAGATAATTATTTTCCAACTTGGCGATATACTAAATTTGTTAAGTTAGGATATGTTATTAAAAATCATGTTAATTTTAAACTTTGGATTATAAAGATAGTGTATAAGTTACATTTATTTAGAGCCTTCTTAGCAATTTATCGTTTTATGATAGATAAACTACATATTGATATTAAATGGTAGTACTACTTTAGAGGTTTTTATGTTAAAAAAATACAAAGAAATTGCTGAAGTATTGTTATCAATTATTTGTTATTATATAGCTTTATTACCAATATATTTAAAATATTCTCAAAAGTTAGTAGTAGTTTTATTAGGAATTATTGGTTCAATAGTTTTATTAGTTGATTTTTTTAATCACAAAAAGGTAAAGAAAGTTTGCAATTTTATTATAGATAAGAGATATTTTATTGCTACTATAGTTTTTATTATTTGTCTGGTTTTTAAGTTACATACATCATCAATTGGTTGTTATCACTACTTATTTAAAGATGAAGCTAATAAAGTTGAAGCTACTACCATATTGGGAATGAGTAGGGGAATTCGCTCTGATGAATATATGGTTCACACACCCTATTACTTTTCTCAATATTATAATAATTATAAAAAAATTAGTAAGCAGATGAGCTTAACTGGTCAAGATATGATTATAGGTTATAATGCTCCTGTTAAAGATATTAGTTTATTAGCTAAACCATTAACTTGGGGTTATGTTCTATTAGGAAATGAATATGGTTTATCATGGTATTTCTCTTTGAAAATAATTTTACTAATACTAATTTCGTATGAATTTGTAATGATACTCACCAAAAATAATAAGAAAGTATCTATTATGGGAACGTTACTAATTTCTTATTCTCCAGCTATTCAGTGGTGGTTTGTGCCTCATATGGCCGATGTATTTTTATGGAGTATGGCCTTATGTGTTATTGCTTATCACTTTTTTACGACTAACAAAAGATGGCTTAAAAATCTTTTAACTATTATAGCTCCCTTAGTTTTATCTGTTTTCGTTTTAGCTTTATTCCCATCTTGTCAAATTCCCTTAGGAATTATTGCTTTTTGCTTATTTGTGGGAGCACTTGTTAGAGATAAAGAAAAGATAAATTTTGAGAAGAAAGATATATTTAGAATTTTATTTATATTCTTAGTAGCTATCATTATTTTAAGTTATAGCTTACTAACCTCTTTAGATGCTATTAAACTACTATATGATACTGTTTATCCAGGAAAAAGAGTTTCTCTAGGAGGGCAATATACCTTTAGAAATCTATTTACTAATTTAACAACTTTATTTTTACCATACAAAGAAAGTAATGTTTTAAATAATTGTGAAGTGAGTGATTTCATTCATATTGTAATACCCTGTGTTATTATTTTCCCTTTTATATATAAAAGGTTAAAAGAAGAAAAAGATTCTAATTTAATTATTGGAAAGATTATTTTTATATCTTTAATTATTGAAGTAGTATTTATGTTAGTTGGTTTCAATGAGTTACTTGCTAAATTAACTTTATTTTCTTATATAAATAGAATGGAACTAGTATATGGTTTTACATCGGTACTATTTTCTTTATGGACTATATCTATTCTATGGAAGTATAAAGATATTTTATCGATGAAAATTAAAATTTTTTCTATATTGATATTTATAATTGGTTATTATTTAACTATTACACAGCAAAATATTGAGTATTTACCAATTTACGTGTACTTGCTTGAAATATTAGCTTTTTCAATTTTAGTTTTTTCGATTTATCAAATAAAGCAAAAAAATTCTATTCTAATACTATTTTTCATCTTAGTAGTGTCTTCTTTTACAATTAATCCTATTGCATATGGTACGACTGCTATTACTGATTATGAATTAATATCAGCAGTAAAGAAGACAATCACTAAGAACAATCAATATGTTTTAGCAACTGATTCTTTGCAACTGCAATCATTATTACTTGCTAATGGTCTAAAAACTATTAATGGTGTTAATTTTTATCCAGATTTAAAAAAATGGAAATTAATTGATCCTAAAGAAGAATATAAAGATATTTATAATAGATATTATCATACTGAGGTAAGACTTACTGATAAAAAGACCAATTTTGAGTTAAAACAAGCAGATATGTTTATTTTAAATCTTAATATTTTAGATATTAAGAAATGGCCTGTTAAAACTATAGTTTCAGGAAAATCATATGATGATTTATTTAAACAAGCAAATATCAAGTTCCAAAAGAAAAAAAGTATGGGTTATTTT
Organism: uncultured Bacilli bacterium; assembly: GCA_934130405.1. GTDB lineage: Bacteria > Bacillota_I > Bacilli_A > RF39 > UBA660 > Onthousia. The sequence continues at coordinate 86,811 of CAKOXX010000002.1, forward strand.
ATCTATATTTTAGAGTAAATATTTAGAGTGAAAGGATAAAATAGATGAAAAAAATAACCAAGGAAATATTTAAATTAAACTATATAAATTTCTTTACATTGTTATTTTCAAGTTTTTTAGGAGCCATCTTAATATTTAGTAATAACTTTGTTTATAAGGATAATGTTTATGCTAAATATAGTGAAATTGTTATAAATAGCATTTCCTTTTGGGAAATAGTTTTGTTCTTAATTATTTCTATTATCATTTATATTTTGCTTAGTATAGTTAGCTTAACAATTTATGAAAAGCCTTATTTCTTTGAAAAGAGTACTAGAAAAATGTCACAGAGTAAATTTCTTACGCTTTTCTTACTATTTTTTCTAACTTGGTCAGTATATTTATTATCATACTATCCAGGTGCAGTCTATTCTGATGCTTTTACTTCTATGACTCAAGCGTTATCTTTTAAAATAAATAATCATCATACTATACTTTATTCCTCTTATCTTTCTTTATTTGCTTATCTAGGTAAGTTTTTAAATAATTATAATATTGCTATTTTCATTTATATAATTATTCAATACTTATTTATGATATTTGTATTGGTAACTGTAATAAAGTGGTTATATAATAGGGGACTAAAGTTTAATTATGCCGTGTTTATATCAATAATATTTTTGTTTTGTCCTTTATTTCCTTACTATGCAATAACTGTTTGGAAGGATACATTCTTTTCTTTATTCTTACTATTATATGTAATGTTTTTAATAGATTATTTGACTGGTAAAGTTGATTTGAAAAAAAGAATAAATATTATTAAATTTCTTTTATTAAGTTTCTTTGTTTGTTTCTTACGAAACAATGGTATTTATATAGTATTATTTACATTACTTTGTATCCTTATGTTTGATATGAAAAGTATTAAGAAAAATAAACTTTTCTTAATAATTGATATTTCTTTTATAATATTTACTTTTATAATTCAAGGACCAATTTATAGTAAATTGAAATTAAGTACAGAATATGTAGAGAGAATTGCTATTCCAATGCAGCAAGTTGCAGCTATTGTTAGTAATGGTAAATATAGTACTGATGATGTAAAGACTATTTCTAAGATTTGGGATTTAGAAGAAGTAAAGGAAAAATATACTCCATATTTAGCTGATACGATGAAGTGGTATATTACTAGTTTTGATGATAACTATTTAATAACTCATCGAAAAGAATTTATTATAGAGTGGCTTGGACTAATTAATAAAAATAAAGATATAGCTTTTAAGTCATATCTATTAGAGACACTTGGATTTTGGAATATTAGGTATGGTTCTAGTATTAGTTATATTCAAGATGGGGTGTGGCAAAATGACTATGGAGTTAGACAACAAGACTACTTTGAAAAAATATTTAATTTTTCTTTTGCTAATATTGTAAGACCAGCTAGGTATATAAGTTCTGGATTATTCTTCTTTGTAATACTACTATTTGGTATCATTTCTTTTAGAAAAAAAGGTTTTAAAGGATTTGTTGCTTTTGCTCCGTTACTTGGAATATGGCTAACGGTAATGATAGCGACTCCAATAGCTTTTAGCTTACGTTATGTTTATATCTTTGTTTTATTTGTACCACTTAGTTTCCTAGTGCCAGAAATGTTAGATGATTATTAAAATCTATGTTATAATTTAATTGTTATATTTTGTATGAGGAGTTTGTTATGAAAAAAAATAAAAAAATTGCTGTGTTGATTCCTTGTTATAATGAATCAAAAACTATTAAGAAAGTAGTAGAAGACTATAAAAAAGCGTTACCAGAAGCAGATATTTATGTTTATGATAACAATTCATCTGACCATACTGATGAAATTGCAAGAGAAGCTGGTGCTATTGTAAGATATGAATATCGTCAAGGAAAAGGTAATGTTATCAGAAGTATGTTTAAAGATATAGATGCTGATTGTTATTTAATGATTGATGGTGATGATACTTATCCAGCAGAGAATGCTAGAGAAATGTGTGACTTAGTCCTTAATAAAAAAGTTGATATGGTAATAGGTGATAGACTTTCTTCTACTTATTTTACTGAGAATAAAAGACCTTTCCATAATTTTGGAAATCGTTTAGTAAGAGGATTGATTAACTTTTTGTTTGAAAGTAATGTTCGTGATATTATGACTGGTTATCGTGCTTTTAGTTATGAATTTGTAAAGACTTTTCCTGTGTTATCGAAAGGTTTTGAAATAGAAACAGAAATGACTATTCACGCTCTTGATAAGAATTTCTTATTAGAAGAAGTTAAGGTCGGTTATAGAGACCGTCCTGCTGGTAGTGTTTCAAAGCTTAATACGTATCGTGATGGTTTTAGAGTATTAAAAACGATTGGAAGACTATTCAAAGAGTATAAACCAACTATTTTCTTTAGTTTACTTAGTTTATTATTTTTAATTATTTCTGTTGGTTTTGGTATTCCTGTTTTTGCTGAATATTTTAAGACTGGTTTGGTACCAAGATATCCAACTTTAATATTCTCTGGCTTTATGTTAATGATTGCTCTTGTGCTATTTGCTTGTGGAGTAGTATTAGAAGTGGTTGTTAAAAAACATCGTCAATTGTTTGAACTTATGTTAATAAATGTTAATAGAGGAAAAGAAGGATAATGAAAAAGGATAAAGCTAGTTTATTTGTAAAAAAATGTTTAAAATTATTTCATATAAAAGTAAATGCTAAACAAGAAAAGTTACTTATTCAAATATTTAAATTTGGGATAGTTGGTGGTATTGCTTTTGTAATAGATTATGTTTCTTTGATTGTTTGTAAAGAAGTTTTTCATCTTAACACGTTATTAGCTGCTGCTATTGCGTTTACTATTTCGGTTATTTATAATTACATTGCTAGTGTAAAATGGGTTTTTGATGTTAATAAAGAAAAAAATGAAAAGACTAATTTTGTCATCTTTATTGTACTTAGTATCGTTGGTTTAATTATTACAGAGATAATTATGTGGTTTGGTACTGATGTAATGAAGATTAGTTACCTAATAATTAAGATAGTAGCAACAGCAATAGTAATGGTATTTAACTTTATTACAAGAAAGATGTTTTTAGAATAGACCTTGTTGGGTCTTTTTCTTTTAGTACGAAAAAAGTTGAAATTTTAGATAATTAAGTCAAATCTATGGTTAGTTTGCTTTGTTTATGATATAAATTAATTGAAAAAAATTAAATTTATACCAATTTTGCATTTTCGGTATAAAAAAATGGCCAATTTGTTAAATTCAACTACTAGAAATGCCATTTTCGGCAATTTTTATGTCTGAATTTGCAAAATTGCCTGTTTGCACAATTAATATCTCCTTTGATATGATGACAGCGTCAACGTTGATTTACACCACAACTAAAGGAGGTCTTAATGACAAAAGAAAAATTTATAATTCCCTTATATGATACAACTATTAAGTATTTGATTAAAAGTGAAAGAACTGGTCCAATAATTTTTAAATTAATCTATTCTTTAACAGGAATTGACTTATCGGATTACATAATGATTGATCAAGAGTTAAATACTGGTAATAATAAAACTAAAGATTATCGTTTGGATTTTCTTTTTAAGAAAGGTAGGACTTTAGTTAATTTAGAAATTAACTATGAACTTAGCGATTGGTCAAGGAGAAAAGGTTACAATTACTTATGGCGTTTAGCAGGAAGTGGTTATGGTACTGGTGGTAAGTATACCGAAAAGGAAGTAATTCATATTGCTATTAATAATGCTAGTTTTAAAGAAGATAAAAATGCTACTTTATTAAAATATCGCTTTAAAGAAGATGATTGTAACACAGTAATAACTGGTGTTAAAAGTTATGAGATTTATTTAAAGAACTATAGTGGTATCAAATATAATGGAAGTAATGAAATTGAAACTTTACTATCAATGTTAACAGCGACTAGTAAAGAAGAAATGAAAGAAATAGTAGGAAACTACAAGGAAGGAGAAATAATTATGAGTGAATTGGAAAAATTAGCTTTAAATGACGAGTTTAATATTTATTATGACCATGAAGCAATCTATAAGAAAGATCTTAATGAAAAATATGATGAAGGAAGAGAGTCTGGACTTGTTGAAGGACGAAAATCTGGCTTGGCTGAAGGACGAAAATCTGGCTTGGCTGAAGGACGAAAATCTGGCTTGGCTGAAGGACGAAAATCTGGTTTAGCTGAAGGTTCTAATAAAGAAAAACTAGCAATAGCTAAGTTAATGCTTCAAGGAAAAGAATCATTAGAGAAAATAGTCAAATATACAGGTTTAAGCATTAATCAATTGAACACGCTTTTATAATTTAAATAATTATTTGATTTTTTAGAAAAGGAGAGGTAATTGTGGATGAATTAAATATAAATGATGAGTTTAATATTTATTATGATCATGAAGCAATCTATAAGAAAGATCTTAATGAAAAATATGATGAAGGAAGAGAGTCTGGACTTGCCGAAGGACGAAAATCTGGTTTAGCTGAAGGTTCTAATAAAGAAAAACTAGCAATAGCTAAGTTAATGCTTCAAGGAAAAGAATCATTAGACAAAATAGTCAAATATACGGGTTTAAGTATAAATCAGTTGAATACACTTTTGTAAAAGAGATGAATAATCTCTTTTTGTTTATAAATAAGTATCTTAATTTAACAATGCCTTTCCTTTTCAGTTAAAAAACGTTATAATAAGAAACGAAAGGAATTGAGGTCAATGGATAAGTTAACAAAAGAAGAAGTAAATCATATTGCTCATCTTGCACGTATTGGTATGAGTGATAGTGATGTAGAAATTTTTCAAGTTGAATTAAAAAAACTATTAGATGAAGTATCTAAAATTACAGATATAAAAGGTTATGATGATGAAATAATGTTTACTCCAAGTGAAAATAAAGCTACAATGCGAGAAGACATTGAAGGAGAAATGTTAAGTGCTAAAGAAGCTTTAGCTAATGCTCCAAAGAAAAATGGAAATTTTGTGGAAGTGCCGGTGATGATTAATGAATAGATATTTAGATTTAAGCTTAGAAGAAATTCACAATTTATTAGTAGAGAAGACTATAACACCAGTAGATTTAGTTAAAGAATCTCTTGCAAGAATAGAAGAAAATAAAGACTTAAATGCTTTTATCACAATTAATGAAAAAGCTATTGAAGAAGCCGAAACTTTAGGAGAAGTTGAGAAAGATAACTTATTTTTTGGTATTCCCATTGCTATTAAAGATAATATTGTAACTAAAGATTTAAGAACTACTTGCGCATCAAAAATGCTAGAAAATTTTATTCCTATTTATGATGCTACTGTTATTTCTAAAATAAAAGCTGCCAAGATGATTATCGTTGGAAAAACTAATATGGATGAGTTTGCCATGGGTTCTACTAGTAGAACAAGCTATTTTGGCGCTCCTAAAAATCCATTTGATAAAACATTAATAGCTGGCGGTTCATCAGGTGGAAGTGCAGCTTGTGTTGCTAGTAATGAAACATTTTTAGCTCTTGGAAGTGATACCGGTGGAAGTATTCGCCAACCAGCTAGTTATACAGGAATAGTAGGAATGAAACCAACTTATGGAAGAATTTCTCGTTATGGTTTAGTAGCTTTTGCATCAAGTCTTGACCAAATAGGTCCAATGACCAGAAACGTTTATGAAAATGCAAGCTTACTAAATGTCTTAGTAGGTGAAGACGATAAAGACTTAACTAGTGCTGTTAAAGAAAAAGAAGACTTTAGAAGAAAAATGAATACACCAGTAAAAGGCTTAAAAGTAGCAGTACCAAACTATTTTATGAGTGATATCGTATCAGATGAAATAAGAACAGGTATTAAAGATGTTATTAAATTCTTAGAAGAAAATGGTGTAACAGTTGATTATGTTGATATGAAATATTTAGACCAAGCGGTAACTTTATATCAAGTAATTGCTATGGGAGAAGCAAGTAGTAACTTAGCAAGATTTGATGGTGTAAGATATGGATACCGTAGTGCTAACTATGAAAATCTTGAAGAAATGTATTTAAAAACAAGACAAGAAGGCTTTGGTAGAGAAGTTAAACGTCGTATTATGGTAGGAAGTTATCTTCTAAGTGGTGCTAATGCTAAAGTTTACTATGATAAAGCATTGTCTATTCGTGATGATATAAAGAAAGAATTTGATAAAGTATTTGCAAGTTATGATTTAGTAATCGGTCCTGTTACAACGACTACAGCTTATAGTCTAGATAGTGATATGTCCGATCCAATGAAATCTTTCTTAGATGATGTTTTAGTAATACCAGTTAATATGGCAGGTCTACCTGGACTTTCTCTTCCAGTAGCAAAGAAAGGTACTAAACCTTATGGTCTACATATAATTGGTAATAGTTTTGATGAAGCTACTATCTATCAATTAGCAGCCTTTATAGAAGGGGGATATCAAAGATGAGTGAATATAAAGCAACAATAGGTATTGAAGTTCACGTCGAAGTAAAGAGTAATACCAAGTTATTTTCAAATAGTAAAAATACTTATGGAATGCCAACCAATACTTGTGTTAATCCTATTGATTTAGGTTATCCAGGAACACTTCCTACTTTGAACAAAGAAGTAATAAGACAAGGTATTAAAGCTTGTAAAGTTCTACATTGTGATATTTCCAAAGTAATGCACTTTGACCGTAAGAACTATTTTTATCCAGATAATCCGAAAAACTATCAGATTACTCAGAATAGAACACCAATCGGACGAAACGGTTACATTGAAATAGAAGTAGATGGTCAAAAGAAAAAAATCGAAATCGAAGAAATGCATATCGAAGAAGATACTTGTAAAAGTGCTCACCGTGGTGAAATTAGTTTATTAGATTTCAATAGAGCAGGGGTACCTTTAATTGAAATAGTTACAAAACCTTGTATTAGTAGTAGTGAAGAAGCGATGAAGTATCTAGAAAAATTAAAAGAGACTCTTTTCTATGCTAATATATCTGATTGTAAGATGGAAGAAGGAAGTATGCGTTGTGATGCAAATGTTTCTATTTCTAAGACCGATACTTTAGGCGTTAAAACAGAAATTAAAAATATTGGTTCTATTCATAATGTCGGACTTAGTATTGATAAAGAAATAGCAAGACATAAAGAATTACTTGAAAAAGGCGAAACTTTACAAGTAGAAACCAGAAGATTTGATAGTAAAAAGAATGATACTGTTTTAATGCGTGTTAAAGAAACTGGTAATGATTATCGTTATTTCCCAGAACCAGATATTCCCTATCTTTATCTAGCAGATGAAATGATTGAGGAAGCAATAAAAGAAATACCATTACTTCCTGATGAATTAAGAAGTCTATATAAAGAAAAGGGTATTAAGGAAAGTCAGATAGAAAAATTAATTTCTAATCGTAGTTTTTCTTCGTTCTTTACCGAGTTAATAAAAGAAGATACTGATTATAAAATAGCTGCTAATCTATTATTAGGAGATATTGCTTCTTATTTAAATAGAACAAGAAAAGATTTAGGTGATACTACAATTACTGTTAAAAGATTAGTTAGTTTAATCGCTCATCTTTCAGATGGAAGTTTATCAATGAATAACATTAAAGATTTAATAGATACTTTCTTAGAAACAGATAAATCCGTTGAAGAAATAATGAAAGAAAAGAATATTCAAAACATTAAAGATGATTCTTTAATTAAAGATATTATTGCAAGAGTAATTGCTAATAATGAAGAAAGTGTAAATGATTATAAGTCAGGACACGATAGAGCTTTAAAATATTTAATGGGTCAAGTGATGAAAGAGTCTAAAGGACAAGTTAATCCGTCACTTGCCAACAAACTATTACAAGAAGAATTAGAAAAATAATAAATATAAGTGCTTCAGTAATGGCACTTTTTATATTGCCTTTTCTAGATAATAAAAAGGAAATACTTAAAATAATACAACTTATTACCGTAACTTTATGTGAACTATTTTAGAATTGCTACTTTCTAAAACGTATTGTATAATATATAGTAGGATGTGAATTAAATGAAGAACTTAGGAAAATTTTTAAAGAAAAATAAAATGACAGTAATAGTAATAATTTGCTGTTTAGCTTTAACAATAATTCTTTTCGCTTTAAAGTTAACTTTCTTCCCTAATGAAGCAAAAGCAATTTATGGCGATAGACTAGATGGTTTAAGTGAAGCTAAAATTAAAAATAGTGATTTAGAGCAGATTGAATCTAATTTAAAAGAAAAAGATGGGGTTGAAAAAATATCAACTTCTACTTCAGGAAGAATTTTAAATGTTATTATCACGGTAAAAGATGATGTTTCATTAGAAAGTGTTAAGTCATTTCCTGACGAGGTAGATAAAGCTTTAGATGATGATCAAAAGAAAGCTTATGATGTACAAGTATTTATCAAGAAAAATAAAGAAGATGATAAATTTCCTGTTATAGCATATCGTCATCAAGGTGGAGACCATTATTCTTTTACAAAAGATAGATAGGAGTTATTATGAAGAAAAAATTATTTTTTCTAATACCCATAATAATTGTCTTTTCTGTCTTTGTGGGAGTTTATTCCTATTATAATAAACAGGATGCTAAAAACTCTTTAACAGTAACAGAAAAGAAATGGGTTGAAGAAAATAAAAGTAAAGTTATAGACTTCTCCGTAATTAATGATTATCCCTTATATGGTTTAAATGGAGAAGGGGTGTTCTTTAACTTTTTAACAGATTTTGAACAAGATGTTGGCTTAGAATTTAATAAAGTATCATATTTAAAAGAAGAAACAACTAACTCTAAGGGTTATAGTTTTAGAGTATTAGATAATGATACAAAATTAACAAAGAATGATTTATTATTATTTAACGATGGTTATATTGCTTTAGGAAGAGAATATCAAAGAATTAATCATATTTCGGATATGAAGAATATTACTTTCGGAGTATTAAAAAATGATGCTTCTGATATAAGTTACTATTTAAAATCAGGTAGTAACTTAGTATATAAATCATACGATAGTGTTGATGCTTTATTTACAGCACTTGATAGTAATGAAGTTAATATGATTATTATTCCTAATATAATGTATTTAAATAAAACTATTGGTAAAAAAGAATATATAATAAACTACTACTTTACAGAGATGAAGAAACAAGTTGTGTTAACACTAGCAGAAGATAATTATAAAGTAAATACAATTATTAAAAAATACTATAAGAAATGGAAAAGTAGTGAATATGTAGACGAGTATAATCAAGCCTATTTAGATTACTACATGAAAGAAAATAACATTTCTAGTAAAACTAAAGCAGATTTAATCTCTAAAAACTATGTTTATGGTTATGTAGAAAATTCACCATACGAAGTAGATATAGATGGTAAAGTAGCTGGTATTGCTGGTGAATATATTAACCGAATAGAAAGACTTATGGATATTGATTTTACTTTTAAAAAATATCCATCTGTAGAAGCTTTAAAGAAAGCTATCAAGAAAAATGATGTTGATATTTATTTTGATTACTATGGAATAAGTAATACAAGTTCTAATTACTTGTCAACATTATCAACCTTTGTTGAAGACTATGTCGTTTTAGGAAAACAAAGTAACAGTCAAGTTGTCAGCTCTTTTGAAAGTTTGAAAGGTGAAAACCTAGCAATGCTTGATAATAATTCTTTATATGATTACTTTAAAAATAGTAGTAGAAGTAAAATAACTACTTATAAAGATATTGATAGCTTAATAAAAAGAGCAAATGATAAATTAGTAGTGGTTGATAAAGAAGTATATTATCGTTATCAACATTCTAAATTTAAAGACTATGTTATTATTTATACTGATACAATGATGAATGACTATAAGTTTATGGTTAAAAAAGAAAACAACGCTTTCTATAATTTATTTAACTATATAATAAGTACTAATTCATATTATAATTATCGTAATGCAGGACTTATTGATATTGAAAGGTCAGTTGTTGAAAGAAGTAGTTTCTCACAATTATTCTTCTTAATATTAATGTTAATCTTTATACCACTTATCGCTTTAGTAATTTTCTTTATCTATGCTAAAGAAAAGAAGAAAGTTAAAAAAGTCAAGAAGGAAGATAGACATAAATATACAGACTTATTAACAGGACTTAAGAATAGAAACTTCTTAAATAAGAAAGTTCCAGAGTGGGAAGCTAGTAAAGTATATCCACAAGCAATAGTAATGATTGATTTAAATAATATTAAATACATCAATGATAATTATGGTCATGAAGAAGGCGATAATGTTATCATCAAAGCTGCTTCTGTTCTTGTTAATTCGCAACTAGAAAATACTGAAATTATTAGAACAGATGGAAATGAGTTCTTAATCTATTTAGTTGGGTACAGTGAAAAACAAGTTGCAACTTATGCACTAAAATTAGAAAAAGAAATGAAATCACTTCCACATGAATTTGGCGCTTGTGTTGGTTATAGTATGATTTTTGATGAGATTAAAAGTTTAGATGATGCTATTAATGAAGCAACATTAGAAATGATGACTAAGAAACAGAACTTAAAATAGGAGGAAGTATGCGAGCTAGTAGGGAATTTGTAAGAAAGGTTATTAGAATAATAAGAAGACCAGATATGCGAATACTACCGGGTCAGCTTGCTTTCTTTTTAGTTCTTTCAATGATTCCCTTGATTGCTTTAGTGGGAACGATTGGAAGTAGTTTAGGACTTAGTATTGCTTCTTTTAAAAGTGCGTTAGAGTCTGCTGTTCCAGATGCCGTAATTAATACTCTTTTTCCTAATGATGTAATAACAGGACTTAATTTTAATGTAACAGTGTTCTTTATCGCCGCCTTTGTTCTTGCAAGTAATGGTGCTTATTCTTTAATTACTACTTCTAATCAAATCTACGAAGTAGAAGATAACAGCGAGATAAGAAGACGTGGCAAAGCGATTATTTTAACTTTCATTATGGTAAGCTTGTTATTTTTCTTAATTCTAGTACCTGTTTTTGGAGATACTTTAATATTGCTAGCACAGATTAATCTTCATAATGAAAAACTAGCTAATCTGATTAAAAATATATATCATTTAGGAAAGTATCCATTTTCACTTTTCTTATTATATTTCAATATAAAGTTAATGTATATCTTAGCTCCTGATAAAGAAATGACTTCTAAAGAGGTTCGACCAGGAGCAATGTTTACAGCGATATTTTGGTTGATTAGTTCAAAGATTTATGCTTTTTATGTTGAATACTTCTCACATTATGACTTGTTCTATGGAAGTATGTCAAACTTATTGGTATTACTATTCTGGGTTTATATCTTAGCTTATATATTTACTCTTGGTATGAGTCTTAATCAGGCGGGAGTTATTCAAGAGACGATTGAACTAAGACGAAGTGACCTCTTTAAGAAGAGTAAGAAAAATCAAGATATCTCGTAAAATATTCATCAAAGGTTAGGTTACTAGCCTTTATTTTTTTTGCTAATTTAACTCCTACAAAACGATAATGCCAAGATTCAAATTGATAACCAGTAATTGCTTCTTTTCCTTCAAGGTATCTTAAAATAAAACCATATTTGTAAGAATTAGCTAACATCCATTGATATTCTTTGGTATTAGTAAAACCTTCAAAAGAATTGATAGAATTATCAACATCAACAACTAAACCAGTTTGATGATCAGAAAAACCAGGTCGTGCTGAATAAGTGTCAGCTTTACTAACACCATCATTTTCAACATACTTATCATATAATCTTTTCTGATAAGTATAACCACGATAAGCAGAGATTGCTCTAATAGTAAGACCTTCTTCGCTAGCTTTTTTCACTAATTCATAAAATTTATCTCTTGCTGATTTAACTAGATAAATACCTTCTCTAGCATAAGGTGCTTCTAACTCTACTAAATTATTAGGAACAAAATCTTCCCTTAGATAATTATATTTATTAACTAAAGTATAAAAAGTATTAGTAAGTTTAGCTTCCTTAGTATTAGTATAAAAGGGTAAGTCAAGATTAAGATTAACTCTTGTAACAATATCTGCAACAGATAAATTACTATTTAACTTCTGATAATCTTGATATCTTTTAATATTATTATTTTTATAATAAGGAAGACATTTTGCTTCTTCGATAAAGTTTTTCTTTACACTAACTTCTTTTTTTACTGGTTTACTTAATAGTAAACTTAAAAATAAACTAATAGAAACAATAACTAAAATAATAATTAAAACTAACTTTTTCATAAAATCACCACTACTATATTATAAGAAAAGAGAAAAATAATAATTCATAAAATATATAATAACACATAGTTTTTAACAAGGAGTGATTTATTTAATGAAGAAACTAGTAGTTAGCCTTTTAGTTATGTTGCTTTTTTGTCCTCTTATGGTAAAAGCTGAAGACCAAGCACTTATTCCTAATGCTAAGAATGGGGTTTTAATGGAAGAATCTACAGGTAAAATAATCTTTGAAAAGAATAAAGATGAGAAAGTAGCAGTTGCTTCTATGACTAAAATGGTCGCCCAGATTTTAATTTTAGAAGCGATTGAAAAAGGAGAGATAAAGTGGACAGATAAAGTAACCGCTTCCAGCAATGCTTCTAGTATGGGTGGAAGTCAGATTTTCTTATCAACAGGAGAAGTATTAACAGTAGAAGAAATGATGAAAGGTATTTCTATGGCTAGTGCTAATGATGCAACTGTTGCAATGGCTGAGTTTTTAAAAGGAACAGAAATAGATTTTGTTAAAGAAATGAATAAGAAAGTAAAGTCTTTAGGACTTAAAAATACCCAGTTTAAAAACTGTACAGGTCTTGATGAAGAAGGGCATTATTCTACGGCTTATGATATGGCAATTATTGCAAAAGAGTTATTAAAGCATGAAGAGATATTAAAGTTTTCCTCTAAATATGAAGACTATTTACGTGTTGATACTCCAAATAAATTTTGGTTAGTTAATACTAATAAAGTCGTATATAAATTTTACAATAATAGATGATTATAGTTAAACATAAATACTACTAGTATGGTATTTAAATTTAACAATAAATCTATTTTTTATTTACTTAAAAGAAAGTAATTATAATTAAACTGCATATTTTTCAAAGTGCTTATCTATACTTAATTAGAAAGTGGGGATAAGTATGAAAGAAGAAGTAATCACGAGAAACATCCAGTTAGAAATAATGAAATTCTTTTTACAAACTAGTATTCCTAGAATTTTAAGTAGTACCAATATCAAAACTATTTGAGAATAGGAGAGATAGAAATGGACGAAAGAATAATTACAGGTATATACATTCGTGTTTCAACTGAAGATCAAGCTAAAGATGGATTTTCAATTCATGCTCAACGAGAAAAATTAACAAAATATGCTGAGGCAAATGATTGGGATATACACGATTATTATGTGGATGATGGTATTAGTGGTAAAAATCTTGAAGGCAGACCAGAAGTAAAAAGAATGCTTGATGATGTAAAAAATGGAAAAATTAATAACATTTTAATTTATAAATTAGATAGATTGACTCGTAGTACTAAAGATTTAATATATTTAATTGAATTATTTGAAAAGCATAATTGTACTTTTAATTCTCAAACTGAAAAAATAGATACTTCTAATGCAGTTGGTAGAATGTTTGTAAAAATAATAGGAATATTTGCAGAATTTGAGAGAGAAAATCTTGCTGAAAGAGTATCTTTTGGATATGAGCAAAAAACGAGAGAAGGAAATTATACAAACACAAATGGCGTTTATGGATATGACTATATTGTTGGAGAAAAAGTTTTAGTTGTTAATGATCTTGAAAAAGAAATTGTTAATAGAATATTTGATGAATATATAGATGGAAAATCATATTTAAAAATTGCAAAATTGTTTAATGCAGAAAAAGTACCTACTAAACGAGGTGGACATTGGGCATCTTCAACTATAAAGTCAATATTAGAAAATCCTTTATATTTAGGAAAAGTTAGGTATGGTGTTACGGAGAAATTAAAAGACAAAAGTTTTACTGTTGATGGAAATAATATTGAACCAATTGTTGATATTGATAAATGGAATAGAGCGAATTCAATAGTAGCAACTAGAAAACATTATTGTGTTAGAAGATATCCAAGTGAAAATTCTTATTATTTTCATATAATAAAATGTGGAAAATGTGGAGGCAATATATCAGCAAGACAGCAAACGCAACATGGCAAGCTTTATATAACTTATAGGTGTAATAATTCTGCTAGGGGTTTTTGTGAATGTGGAGGATTTTCACATACGAAAGTAGAAGAAAGTTTTTTAAAGTATTTAGAGTCGTTAGAAATAATGAAACCAGATAAAAGTATAATGAAAGAAAATAAAGTTTTAAATGAAAATAAGAAAAAAATTCAAAATTTGAATAATCAAATTGCAAAACTGAATAATAGAAAGAAAAAAATTAGAACACAATTTATTAATGAATTATTAGGGATAGATGATTATAGAGAAATGAGTAATGAAATTGATAATTCATTGAAAAGTTTAAATACTAGTTTAAGTAATATTGAGAAAACTTTAAACGAAGAAAAGGAAGAATTTACTTTTGATGAAATAAAGGATTTAGTTTCAAATATAAAATTAAATTGGGAGTATTTAACTAATAAAGAAAAACAACAATTTTTAGAAAGATTTGTAGATAATATTCAAGTCACTAAAATGACTGATTCACAAGAATTAATAATAAATTCCGTAAAATTTAAGAGGTAGTGATTTATGAAAGAAATAATTTTAGAAAATAATAATTTAGATTTAAAAAATGGTGATTTTTATGTTTTTAACTTAATAAAGAAAAATAATACTTATATTGTAGAAAAAGTTTTATTGAAAGATAATAAAATAAAAATATTATCTTATTATGAATGTAATAATATGGAAGAAAGTTATTCAATATATAAGAATATTACAACAAAACTAGATTTATTCTAGTTTTTATTTTGCGAAAGAAGGTGTTTGAATGTCAGTTTTTAAAATAGAAAAGAATAAAAATTATACAGTAATGAGTAATTGTCACTTAAGAGATAAAAAATTATCATATAAAGCCAAAGGCTTGTTATCATTTATGCTGTCACTACCCGAAGATTGGGATTATTCACTTAATGGATTATGTGCCATTAGTAAGGAAGGTCGAGATGGAATAAGATCTATATTAAAAGAACTTCAGGAACATCATTATTTAGAAATTGAAAAAGTTAGAGGAGATAAA
>CAKOXX010000003.1 GCA_934130405.1 uncultured Bacilli bacterium
CCATAATAAAATCTCTCCATTTCTTTTATTTTATCATGGAAAGATTTTCTATTTACACAAATTTATTTACAGACTCATGGAAATTGGCTAATAGATGAGTTTTATTTACCAAATTAAAATTTCAAAAACTAACTAACAAAAAAATGCTACAATGTGGCATTTTTTATTTACTCGCTAACTCAATAGCTGCTTTTAGTTGTGTATCATTATCCCCTGTCAATGTCTTTCCATCAGCTAGTTCTAGTTTAACCTCTTTTGTAGGAGTAACACCTTTTTCATTAATCCAAGTTCCTTTAGGTGTTAACCATTTTTGAACAGTATATTTAATAGTATCACCATTGTTCAAATCACCAGTTTTTTGGACTGTTCCTTTTCCATAGGAGTTAACTCCTACTACTTCTGCACCATATGTTTCTTTAAAGGCACTTGCTAATATCTCACTAGCCGAAGCACTATTTTCATTAATAATAACTGTTACTGGGTATTTGTAAGTAGCCTTACTACTAATTCCGTAGACTTTTTGTTTTTTATCTTTTGTTTGTAATTGATAAATAACATCCTTCTTAGTCATAAATAATGATAATATATCAGTAACTTGTGTTAAGTAACCACCTGGATTATCACGAACATCAATAACTAATTTATCAATTTTTTGTTTTTCTAATGAAGTTAGTTCCTTCTTTACTTGTTTACCAATATTATTAGAAAACATTTCAATCTTTAAATAACCTATCTTTTTACCATTCTGTTCATATACTTTACTACTAGTATATGGCATATCAACTGTCGTTCTAGTTACTTTTAATACTTTTTCTTGATTATCTCTAGTAATAGTTATCTCTACATCTTTACTTTTGGCATTTTTAATACTACTAACAACTTCTGATAAAGTCTTTCCTTCTGTACTTTCACCATTTACTTTAGTAATATAATCCCCTACTTTAATACCAGCTTTTTTAGCAGGAGTATCATCAAAAACTTTAGTTACTTTAACTTTATTATTATCACTAGTAACTTCAACACCAATTCCTTCATAGTTACCTTCTAAAGTTTGATTAAAGGTTGTACTATTAGTACCATCAAAATAAGTAGCATAAGGATCATCTAAATAATTAATCATTCCTTTAATACCAGCATCTATTAATTCTTCTTTATTAACACTAGTATAATAGTTGTTAACAATATCATTATAAGTTGCAACGAATTCTTTTAAATCACTGGGAACTGAACTACTACTTCCATCTTTTTTACTAAAACTTACAACATTTCCAATTAAGAATCCAAAGAGAATAGCTATTATCATAATAATAACCATTTCAGGATAACTAAAACCTTCTTTTTGAATAGTTACTATTTCTTTTACATTATCTATATTTTCATCTTCAATTATTTCTTCTTTTTTCTTCATTATTTCACCTACCGTCTATATCATTGTACCATAGATTTAGATACTCTCTAAATAAAAAATATACTAGATTATGATAAATTTTTACTTTTTCAACTTTCTATGTAAAGATTAAAAAAGCGTACAAGCTATTAAACTCATACGTTATTTTGTTAAATAATCTTTAATTTCATCTTGGTCAGTAAGAACATCTACTACTTCTTTAGATTTAAAATGAATAAGAGTAGGATTTTTCACTTTTAAATTTTCAATACTACTAGTATCGATATCCCCATCTGTTTTGTACTTTTTGTTCATACCATCACTTAAATCTACACTATATAATTTAATATCTTTTGTATCAGCTTGATAACTAGAAATAGTTGATGCTAATTCTGTATCAGTACTATCATAATAAACTACATAATATTCTTCATTATCAACAGTAAATGATTCTCCAGCTAATATCTTATCATATTGAATAGTTGACTCAGTAACTTGTTCTTGCTTTCTTCTCTTAGTTACTTCTTTAGATAAAATTCTTGTTGTTAAAAAATACATAAAAAGTAATAGTAATAAACCACAGATAATTATGATAACAATTCTTTTTCCAGCACCTTGCATTTCATTACTATTATTGTAATAACCTTTATTCATAATACCTCCTTAAAATTCGCAGTTTCCTGGTGTTCTTGGGAATGGTATTACATCTCTTATATTTTCCATTCCTGTTAGATAAATAAGTAGTCTTTCAAAGCCAAGACCAAATCCGGAATGTTTTACCCCACCATATTGACGAAGACGTAAATACCAGTCTAGTTCTTCTTCATCCATCTTTAATTCGTCCATTCTACTCTTTAAGACATCATATCTTTCTTCTCTTTGACTTCCTCCCATTAATTCACCTGCTTGTGGTACTAAGAAGTCAACAGCTGCAACTGTTTCATTATCATCATTTAAGCGCATATAGAAAGCTTTTATATCTTTTGGCCAATCAGTTACAAATACAGGAGCTTTGAAATACTCTTCAGTTAAGTATTTTTCATGTTCCTTAGCTAAGTCTTCACCGTATTCTGGTTTATTCTCAAAGTCTTTACCACTTTCCTTAAGAATTGTAATTGCTTCTTTATGAGTAATTCTCTTTGGTTCAGCATTTAAGACAGTATTTAATCTTTCTAATAAACCAGGATGAACAAAGCTATCAAAGAACTTAAGTTCTGAATATGCATTTTCTATTACATATTTTATAATGTAACGAAGCATATCTTCCTCTACATCCATTAATCTATCTAATTCACAAAAAGCCATTTCTGGTTCAATCATCCAAAATTCAGATGCGTGTGTTTTAGTATTAGAGTTCTCTGCTCTAAATGTTGGTCCAAAAGTATAAATATTTTTAAATGCTAAAGCAAATATTTCTCCTTGTAATTGACCAGATACAGTAAGAGCTGTTCTTTTACCAAAGAAGTCTTTGCTATAATCGATTTCTTTACCTTTTAAATTTTCAAAATCAAGAGTTGATACTTGGAACATTTCACCAGCTCCTTCACAATCACTTGCAGTAATTAATGGAGCATGTAAATAAACAAATCCTTTATCTTGAAAATATTTATGAATTGCCATTGCAGCAACACTTCTTACTCTAAATACAGCTTGAAAAGTATTTGTTCTAGGACGTAAATATGCAATTTCTCTTAAAAATTCCATAGAATGTCTTTTAGGTTGTAAAGGATAATCTTCTGGACAATCTCCTTCAAGAGTAATTTTCTTTGCTTGAATTTCAAACTCTTGACCTGCTTTTGGACTTTCTACAACTAATCCTGTAACACTGATAGCACTACCTACTCTTAATTTTTGAATATCATCAAAATTAGCTAATGATTTATCATACACTATTTGAACAGATTCAAATACTGTTCCATCAAAAAATGTGATAAATCCAAATTCCTTTTGTTTACGATGATTTCTAATCCAACCATTTATAGTTACTTCTTTATTTAAGTATTTACTTATATCTTTATAAATATCACGAACATCTATCATCTCGATGCCTCCTCTTCTTTTAATATTATAGAGAAAATTTGTACCAACGTCAATTATTTCAAAGAAAAAGAAGTAACTGGAGTTAACTAATATAAAGAATTTTAATTTATTACTGACTAGTGTATTTTTTTATGACTTTTAGCAGTTTATTACAGTACACTGTAATTTTTTACTATTTTTAGAAATTTATTACGATATAACAGAATATTTCTGTACAAAAAAATAGTCACATTGACTATTTCATTGTTGGTAACACATTTATTGAAGATGCTATCTCTACTAACTCTTCTTGATTCATTACATCACTTACTAAGTAATACTCCATATTACCACTACTCCAAGTAAGTGAATTATCAGATAGAGCTCCAATTGTATCCATAAACATATATGGTTCTCCAATAGTTGGAATAATAGTTAATTCATCTTCCTGTTTAGCAGTTTCTTCTACTAATAAAAATGGTTTCTCGCCTTCAAAAGTAAGAATTACTCTTTCTCCACCAGTTTTAGTTAGTTTTTCCTCACTTTTTAGTTTTGTTCCTTCTGGTACTACTAGTGGATAAATAATATCATCAATACTACTAGTTTGTTTAGTATCTTTTGTATCAGTATCTTCAAAAGTACTCATAATATCTTCAATTTCAAAATAGTTCTTTCCAAACTTTGGACTCTTATCAATACTTTTTACATTTAAAGTGATTTTTGGAATATCATTATCATTAAGTACTTCTACTTTTTTTACTGTTAATTTATTATCTACTGTTACTTTTTGCTTTATTAAATTTCTATTATTTGGATAATTTACTGTACTAGTAAAAATATAATTATTCTTATCTTTTTCCATAGTAGCTTTATTATCATTTTCTATATCTTGAATAATTGATTGTAACAAATAGACCTGTGAATTATTATAAGGCCAGTCGCTTTGGAACTTGAAACTTTTCTTTAAACTAGGTGTTAGAACATAAACTCCCTCATCATTTTTTAAAATTATTTGTTCATGATCATTAGCTGTATTTTTCAAACTTATTCTGTAATAATCACCTTTTTTATATGCTGATGTTACTTGATAATTATAAGTATCGTCATTATTAACTACTTCTAACTTTCCTGTTAAAATATATCCTTTACTGTTATTTATATCTTTAGACATATTTTTTAAAACATTTTGCTCACTATTTTTAGAACAACCAGTGACAACTAAAAGAGAAAGTAGTAATAAAAGACTAATCTTTTTCAATATATTCACCTCATTTATGTTTTCATTTCATTATATTAAAAATTTTTCTTAAATATTCACGAATAATTTTAAAAAAAATTACAAAGACTAAAAAAGAAAAAGGAGGAATTTATGGATACATTAAAAAAAGTATGTTTAGTATTAATTATAATTGGAGCGATTAACTGGGCTTTTGTTGGATTATTCAATATCGACTTAGTTGCTTCTTTATTTGGAGGCTCTGATAATATTATTGCTAAAATTATTTATATTATTATAGGTATTGCTGGTTTAATTGATATCAGTTATTTATTTGACCACGACTAAAAAAAGAGCTTTCGCTCTTCTTTTACTTTGCAGTAATTTTAACTTTGACTTTCTTAACTTTTGGTGTGTAAGTAAGTTTTACATCATCACCTGTTACTTTAACTTCAACTTCATGTTCACCAACGCCTAAATCTTTTAAGTCTACATAAGCTTTAATAATTGATTGATCAATATTATCAATTATTGACTTACTACCTTTAACTACTACTGTTACTTTACTATCTGCTTCACTGGAAGCCTGTACTTTATACTTAGATGTATCTAAGTTTTCAGTAGCAATTGATATATCTTGGAATTCTTTAACAGTTGAATCATCAATTACCACTTTAACAGTTACCGTCTTAGTACTGATATCAGTAACTCCTGTTGGTTTCTTAAGTGTTACTGTATAATCTTTACTCTTTTCAAGTCCCGTTACATCTACTTCTACTGGTAAAGAACTAATATTTGCCAATGCTTCTTCACTACCATAAACTGTTACATTAGTAACACTTGTACTTAAAGACTTAATTGCTTTACCGAAAGCTAAATCTCCTTTTGGTACTATCTTTAGTGGTACTTCTTTACTTGGTGAAGTAATAACTACTTTAGCTGTTACAGTCTTAGGTACAATTTCTACATCTACAACTTTACCGTTTGTATCATATGCAACTAATTGAACATTCTTAAGTGTCATTTCTCCAGGTTCTGGGTTAACAAAGTCATCTACATCTACTAAAGCTTTTACTGTAGCAACTTTCTTAAGTTTTTGCTCTGCACCTTTGATAATAACTTCGCTACGATCTAGTTCTACTTTATCAATATTTAACTTACTATCTAAATTATCTTTATGTAAGATATCATAAGTTAATGTTCTAGTAGCACTTACTTTTTCGTAGATTGTTACAGTTACAGTTGATGGATCTAATCTATAATCTAATGATTTAAGTCTTTGACTATATTTTAGTGTAACTTTATGTTGACCTGGTTTTAAACCTGTAAGGTCTACTGTTACTCCTTCACTTGGTGATTGCTTTGCTAGGAAGATATGTCTTTTTTGTCCTACCAATGTTATGTCAACTGTTTTTGGTAGTCCTTCAACTACATAAGCTTCTTCATTATAAGTAGCTGTTACTGGTTGATCATAAAGTATTTCAGCATACTGATCAATAGTAGCACTACTTTCACCATCTATTATGAAAAAGATACACAGTGCTACTAATAAACTAATAACTATAAGTGTTTGTTTTCTTCCTAAAAATCTTTCTATACTTTTAGCATTTTTCTTTGAAAAATCAGTAACTTTTAAAATCAATTTTGTTATGGGAGTAATTAAAATACGGTCAAAGAAAGCTCCAATATGGGAAAATAATTTTCCTATTCCTCTAAATATCTTCTTCATATAACTCTTCCTCTTCTAATTCTTCCTGATCATAAGTACTATTTGTTTTTGGTTTTAATTCATCTATTAACATCATTCTAACATCATCTAATGATAAGTTATAATAAAGTTCTCCCTTAATAGCTACTGATAAACGACCGGTTTCTTCTGACACAACCAAACAAATAGCATCTGTTTCTTCTGCTAGTCCTAAAGCAGCTCTATGTCTTGTTCCAACATGTTTATTTATTTTTGTACTACTACTAGTTGGAAATACTGCTCCAGCACAAGTTATACGATCTCCTTGAATAATAACTCCTCCATCATGAAGTGGGTTACCTTCATAGAATATTGCCCCTAATAGGTCACTTGTTAAATCTGCATAAACTTTTTTAGCTTTATCAATGTAATTACCTAAACTTACATCACGTTCTATTACCATTAAGGCACCGATACGATTTTTTCTTAAGTAATCCATTGCTTGAATTATTTCGTAGACTAAGTGTTCTCTTTCATCTACAGTTAAAGTTTTATGTCTTCCTAAAAGTTGACTTCTTCCTAATTGTTCTAGAATATTACGTATTTCTGGTTGGAAGATAACGATAAGTGCTAGGGGTCCATACATAATTATATATTCAAGTAGAACACCTACTGTAGTAAAACCACAGATATCACTTATTACTTTCAAAAATACGATAATAACGACACCTTTAAATAAAAGTGTCAATTTTACACTATTTCTAATGCTTTTTAATAATATATATACCATTAACCAAACTATTGAAATATCAATAATTTTTTTAATTATTGTAATTACTGTCGTTGCTGTAATAACCATATCTTTCCTCCTTACTTCTTATTAGTATACTATATTTTTATTAATTTGTAATCTCTTAATTAGCTTGTTCTTTCACTGGTTGTACTGTAGTATTATTTTCAACTATAACTTGTGGTATAGGATTTATCTTTACTGCTTCTACTGGTTTTTGAGTTGGTACTACTTGTGGCTGAACTGGTTGTTCTATTACCACTTCTTTAACTACTGGTTGAATTGGAGGAAGTGGTTCTTTTACTGGTGTTACATTTTGAGATGCTTGTTGTACCTGAACTGTATTAGTTATTGGTTTAACTTCTTGAACAGGTGTTACAACTGGCTCTACGGGAACAGTTTTTATTTCTTCGACTGGTGTTGGTACTACTTGTGGTTGAACTGGTTGTTCTACTGCTACCGACTGAGCTACAGGAACTTCATTAACTTGAGTTGCTCCGGCACTAACGACAGGAATTGGCGCGGTCGCCTCAACTGATTTAACCACTTCACCAGGACCAGCCACTTCGGCATATTTCTCTTTTTGTTTCTTTTCTTTGATTTTATTTTCTGCTAAATAACCAATACAAGCAAATATTAAAATGATTGCAATTATTACTACGATAACATAAACAGGACCACTAAGTGTGTCCCTAAAAAAATGTACAAAAACTTCCATCATTCACCCTCTATTCTTATCTTTATAATAACATTATGAGCTTTCTTTTTCAAGAATTGTTTTAACTTATATCAATCAAATGTCAATTATAAATAATTTAATTAGAAATAATATAATCTAAAAGATTTCAATAAAAAATGAGTGAAATAATATATCAATTTTATCACTCATAGTTATAAAAATAAGAACAAATAGGTTATAATTGTCAGTAAATTGTTTAATTATATAGAACGACCTTTTGTCTCACCATTATTCCATGGTTTATCAGAATAATAAGAAAAACTTTCTCTATCTTTTACCCATTTTTGTAATCCTTCTTGAATTTTTGGATTCTCTTCTTTTTGAATTAAACTGTTTATTTCACTTGAGGATTCAGGTAGAATTGAAACAGTCTCAGAATAACTTGGATAAAATGGAATCATATCCTTTATATTTTCAGTACTACTATTAATAGGACAACAAGTATCAAGTACGTCTTGACTTCCATCTTCCCTATTATATATACAATTGACTTTTACTGTATCTATATTTATTCGACGTTGGGTTTGCTTATTGTCAAAATCGACCCAATCCAAACCAGCTACATCTGTTATAGCTAACATTGAACTAGGGTTACAATGTTCAATATTTCCAGTAATTTCATTATAACCATTCATACTTTCTCGTAACCAAACAACACCAGAATTATCATAGGTGGTAGACATAATGTGCCAAAAATTATCACAAGAATCTTGTTTTTCTCTAGAAGTTTTAGCTGTTGCTCCCTTATTTTCCCATTTTATACCATTTTCATTAATTGATATCTCATCTATATCAACAAACCTTTTTTCTTTTTCCACTGCTACTTGTTGAACGGTAATTCTATCTAAATTTGCTCTAATTATAGATTCAAAAACAACATCACTACTTCGATAAGATAAAGAAATTTTATTCTCATCTGTAGTCACATAAAATTTTTGATTTTCATCGGTTCCTTGTTCTAGTTTAGAACCTAGTTTTTGTAAAATATCATCAAATGATGGATTTTCTATAAACTTTTGACTAATTCCTAACGATTTCACTTGTTCCATCACTCTTGGTCCAACACTTTTAACAGAATTAGAACTTAATGGATTAAAGTTGCTTTCATATTTTGGTGTGTAGTATTCTTCCATATAATATTTCTCCTTTCGAATAAGAATAACTCTACTTAGAGTATACAATTATTAAATAATATAATCAATCGCAAATAGTAGTTTGCCGTAAAAAGATGTAAACTAATTAATTTTCTCTTAACACTAAATAAATATAGCTAGTATAAAAAGGCATTAAAAAGACAAATGGCATACTATATCTAAAGTAGGTATTAGCAGGAGAAATGAAACAAATTAATAATGATAGAAAGCTTGGCAACATAGCAATTATGTATTTCTTTTCTTTTGAACATAGTAAGTAAACAATAATTGTTAATAAAGCCATAGCTGAAAATCCAATATTTGATAATAAACCAACTACTGGTAAATAAGGAAATATTATTCCATAACCAGAAAGAACAGTTCTTAAAAATGATAATTTATTATAATGATAATTAACTAAATTATCTTCAGTTATTAATTTGTTATAATTTTTTCCAGAATAGATATACCAATTAGAAGTATCTGGATAAAAATAACCATAAGTATTATTTAAAGTTGCTTCTAAATAAGTTGCTGGATGAAGTAAGAACTCTTTCCACCAAACTTGGAAGTAATCTTTTAATTGTTTCTTTGTTGTATATTTATTATATTGATTTTTAACCGGATCAGCTAAGTTTGGATTATATCTTTCTTTTAATGTATCATAACCTAATACTTTATCTATTTTTTCTTTTTCTTCTTCACTAATTTCTTTTTCGTGTTCTTTTACATATCTTGCTGTTTGTTGAAATGGTACTGATAATTGTTCTCTAACACTTCCTGCTGGTATCTTTAATGCTGGTAAAAGAACTTTATCATAACCTACATAAGTAGTTAAGACAAATAGTAATAAAACACTAAGACAAAGTAATTCTTTTCTTTTGTAGATAGCTAAGACAATTAAAGTTAATACGGCTACATAAATACCATTATTTCTTAGTAGATATAGCAAAATACTTAAAGTACCAAGAGCAATATACTCTTTTGTTTCTATTTCTTTCTTATCTACTATTTTAAACAATGTCATTACAAAGAAAATTAGTATAGCTGTATAAAGTGTATCTTTAACAGCACTCATTGCATAGAAAGGAAACATTGGTACTAATGAATAGATTGCTAATAAAACTAGTGCTAAGCTAAGTGACTTCTTTTTTTTATAAAGATACGAAATAGTACAAGCTAAGCTACTTGCTAAAGTAATACTTTGCATTATTGCATATAAAAATAAACCAAAGTTATCACTACCAAATAAACGACCAATTTTTATAGAAGTCCCTAACAACATAGTATGAAATACTGGATGGTGATTAGTTAAGTTTACTTTATTTGATAATGGAATAACATAATCTATATATTTTGTTTTTACATTGAAAAACTGTTTTATTTGAAAACTTGGGTCTTTTGATAAAATCAAAGGATAAAATGCTAACATATAAATAGACCAAGCTATTAAGATAACTACTACTGAAAAGAGAAATGGGTGACTTTTAAATTTCTTAATTAGTTTATTATTAGTATTAATTTTAATAGATACTTTTCTTTCTAAAAATGTATCAATAAAACAAAATATTGTCTTTATTAAATAGTAATAGCAAAATAATTGAACTAAACTTATCAAAATAAGAGTAGGACTATTAAAGACTAATCCAAAAGAACCTATCTCTTTATAACTAGCTCCTATTACATAACAAAATGAGAAAATACCTGCTAAAATATGTTTTAAAGGAGATGTCTTTTTATTATACCTTTTATAGAAAAGATAAAATGCTACAACTAGTATAGCCATTAATGAAAAACCTAGTTTTACTATATTTATATTAGGCATTACTTTATCATAAATCATTTTTTTATTAATTGACATTGCTAAAACAGTTAATACACTTAGTAGGAAATAAACTATTTTCTTCTTCATAAATACCTCTTTTCTATTTAATTATATACTATTTAATAGAATTTTAACTATTTTTCTTCACTGATATTGTAAATAGTTGTCGTTTAATTACAGAAGTTAAATCAATTTTTACTTCATAAGTTTTAATGAGGTGAAAATATGGGAACTAGTATTATTATTCTTACTTACAATAATTTAGAAAAAACAAAGTTATGTCTTGAAAGCATTAGAAAATATACTAAGGAGGAAGTTTATGAAATTATCGTCGTTGATAATCATTCTACTGATGGAACAAAAGAATGGTTAAAGGTTCAAAATGATATAAAGGTTATTTACAATGATACTAATTTAGGTTTTCCGA
This sequence comes from uncultured Bacilli bacterium, assembly GCA_934130405.1. GTDB lineage: Bacteria > Bacillota_I > Bacilli_A > RF39 > UBA660 > Onthousia. The sequence goes on from CAKOXX010000003.1 coordinate 11,224, forward strand.
TAGGTTGCAATCAAGGGATTGAAATAGCTAATCATAATTACGATATACTTCTTCTTAATAATGACACTATTGTTACTAGTAATTGGTTAACTAATTTAAGGAAGTGTTTATATCATAGTAATAGCATTGGAGCAGTTGGACCAATTTCTAATTGTAATGACAATTTACAAGGGTGTAATTTTATTTATAATGATTATCAAGATATGCAAAGTAAAGCTAGTTTAAATAACATCAGTGATAATAATCGTTGGGAAGAAAAGGCCTTTTTAATTGGTTTTTGTCTTTTAATTAAAAGAGAAGTTATTAATAAGATTAAAGTTTTAGATACTAGTTATTCACCAGGTTATATAGAAGACAATGATTTATCATTACAAATCATTTCTTTAGGATATAAACTATTTTTATGTCATGATTCATTCGTTTATCACGATAGAGGAACAGCATTCCGAAGTGATACTGCTAAGTTCAATGCACTTATTCTAAAAAACAGACAAATATTTGAAAATAAATGGCATTTCTCTTGTTTTGAATTTGATAAGAGTAAAAATGCTTCTATTTTCTTAGGAAGTGGTAATAATATTTTAGATTATAACTCTGGCATTGGGGTTTCTTCTTTAAGAATTAAATATTATTTTAAAAATGCTAATATCACTTCTCTTGAAAATGATGATGATAAGAGATTGTTTAGTAATAAGTTTTTTAAAACGGTTAAGTCTTTAGAAGAACTAGATAATTCTTTATTTGATACTATTTATATTGGTAATTCTTTAGAGTCCGATGATAATCCCTTTGTTTTTCTTAAATCATTAAAAAGATATTTAACTACTAATGGAAAAATAGTTGGTGAATGTAAAAATATTGGTTCTATAAAAAACATCAGTTTGTTATTAAGTGACAACTGGTATTATGAAAATTTTGAGAAACAAAATCATTTTACAAGTAATGATATTACTCATCTAGCAACTGATTCTGGCTATAAGGTTACCACTCTTTATCCTTTCACTTGTAATTTAAGTGACAAAGAAAAAGAATTAGAAAAGTTATTTAGGTCTAATTCTCTTAATACTTACTATTATTCTTTTGTTCTTGAAAGACTATAATTATTCATCTTTTGCTAATTCTTTTTTATAGAATGGTAAGTTTTTAACTTGTTGAAATGCTAATACTATTACTACTCCTATAATAAAGAATATTATGCTGAATGTCTTTAATGTCATTGCTGCTTGTGGAACTTTTAATGTTGTTGGTCCAATTACTATTGCATATAATGAACCAATCATCATTCCAATAATAGCATATACAATGGCACTACGATGATTATCTAGTAGTTTCTTTATTAATCTTAAAACTGTTGCTACTCCGAAAAGTATACCAAGTCCTAAAGTAAATAGTAAAGCAAAGCTACTAAAATCGAAATGTAAAAAATCTTTTACACCATTGATTACTGGTATATATAAACCAAAAGATAAAAGAATTGTTGAACCAGAAATCCCTGGTAAAACCATTGCAGATATAGCAAGCATTCCTGCTATAAATATATAAACAAGCATTCCGATATTTAAGTGTGTTAAGTCTAGATTACTTCCCATTTTTAATGATGATAATAAAATAACAGCTGCTGCTCCGATGATAGCCCAAATAATATTCTGATATTTTCCTTTAACAGATTCTTTTTCTTCCATAATCATTACTGGAATTGCTGCTATAATAAATCCTAAGAATAAGGAACTCATCTTGTATATTTCTTTATCAAATAAGTTAGCTAGAATAGTAACAGCTAAGCCCATTCCAACAATCCAACCTACAAATATCTTAGCTAGAAATTTAATTGATTTTATTCTTTCTTCTTTTGTACCTTTCATTAAATAGTTTAATGAGTTAATAAATTTATCAAAAAATCCCATTAAAAATGCGATTGTTCCGCCACTTACTCCTGGAACACTATCAGCTAATGCCATAAAGAAACCTCTTATGAAGTCAATAATCATTAATATCCACCTTTCTTTATCATATTATGATTTTATTTATTTGATAATCACAAATGATATATTGAGTATAGCATAATTCCATAAAAAAAAATAGCTAGCATTTTTGTTATTCATGTCTTTGACCTGTGACCAATCTAGGACTTTATTCTTTAATATATTTTCTCTTGAGTAAATATATATTGATAAAATTCTTCACAACTAAGGTGATATTTTTTTGGTTTTTGATATTCATATAAATGAACTTTATCAGTTGATTCTATTTCATCTTTTCTACTTCTTAAAAACTTTTCTTTAACATCTAATAATAACTCATTCAAAGTATTATACTCATGAATACCTTTTTCATCATACCAAGAATGTTCAAACCAGTAGACTTTATTATTCTTATAAAATACAAGAAAAGTATGTGATGGCAAACCAGCATGATTGTCTATATAAATGAAGTATGTTTCATTTTTTATATTTTTATCTGTAAATAATTTTCTTTCTAATTCAACCTGGTCCCAACAGACCCCTTTCTTTTTTACTAATAATTCTTCTGGTGACATAAGATAATAAACTTTACTAAAAACTTGTTCTACGTCTTTATCTTTGAAGATGTCGTTTAAAGACTTATCTAAAAACCCATACTCGATAGTGTCCATTATTTTCATTATTTCATTCATAAAGTTTCACATCCTATACTACTATTATCTTATATAATATATATAATTATCTTTACGAGGAGTTGCTTTTGGAGTTTCTTTATTTTTGTAACCTAATGCACAAAAACCAATCCCTTCATAGTCTCCTTCTATTTCTAAATTTTTAAGTAATTCTTTTCCTAGTGGTAATTCAAATTCTTCCTTCGCTCTATGAATCCAAATACTACCCAAACCTAAACTTTCAGCAGCATTTAACATATTGCCAAGAACTAAACTTCCATCATAAATATAGGTTGGTACAGTTTTGTCAGCTAAGACTGCTAAAATAACTGGTGCTCCATAAAATGGATCAATAGCTTCTTTAAAGTCAGCTATTTTTCTATTCTCTTCAGCAACTTTATCACGTATTTCTTTATTAGTTATTGCTATAATGATTGGGGATTGTTTTCCATGCCCAGTTGGAGCATAAGTACCTGCTTCTATAATAGCTTTTAATTCTTCTTCTGTTATCATATCACTCTTGAAATCTCTACAACTTCTTCTACTTTTTAAATCCTCTAATGTTTTATTCATCATTTATTCTCTCCTTTACTATTATCATTTTCTAATACTACTTGATATTTATCAATAAAAACTTGATTGTTAATTACTTTTTCACTTTCAAAAAAATGAAATTTGCTTATTATTAATTTTCATTTTTTTGTAAGCCTTTATAATATCTTCCATATTATACAAAATATTATATTTGTCACACTCTTCAGTAAAAACTTTATATAATTTCTTATAGTTTGGAACAATACAATCGTATCTATCTCCATAATATTTCATATATTTTTCCTTTAAATCTTTGAAGTTTTCGTCTAATTTTTCATAATAATAATCTCTTTGATTTTCTCTTAAAGTCATTCCCATATAAGTATGAATAAACTTAGCACCATTTTCAGAAGCAAGTTTTACTAATTCTTTTATGTCTTTCTCATTATCAGTAATAAATGGTAAAACTGGATTCATCATAATACCTGCAAAAATTCCATTATCATTTAATATTTTAATAGCTTTTAGTCTTCTAGAAGAAACACAAACATTTGGTTCAATTATTTTTGACAACTCATCATTTGGAGTTGTTATGGTGAATTTAACTATAACATTATTATTTAAGTTTATTTTTTCTAATAACTCTATATCGCGTAAAATTAAATCGCTTTTAGTATCTATTGAAACGCCAAAACCATATTTTGCTATAAGTTCTAATGCTTTTCTAGTTTGTTCATATTGTTGTTCTAGTGGATTGTAGGTATCTGACATTGCACCAATACCAATTATTCCTCTTGATTTTTTGCTTAATTCTTTTTCTAAAATATAAAGTGCATTTTCTTTACCACGAACTATATCAAAATTATCTATATGATAACAATTACTCCTACTATCACAATAAATACAACCGTGAGTACAGCCTTTATATAAGTTCATATTATAATCTATACCATACCAATTGGCACCATACTTTACTTTAGTTAAAATCGTTTTTGCTTTAATAAATTCCATTACTATCTTTCTTTCTATTAAATTATAAATAGTCCTAAAAGCATTAATAATGTAAAGACAACTATTATTAATTTATTTAACTTTGTATTTTCTCTTACTTATATTATACTTCTCTTGAGCAAGACAAAAAAGAAAAAACTAACTGCTATAGTTAGGATTATTACTTTTTATAAGAGTTTTATATTAACATTTTTTAAATTATTTAATGGTGCCGACTAAAGGACTCGAACCTTCGACCTACGCGTTACGAATGCGTTGCTCTACCAACTAAGCTAAGTCGGCATGTAGAAACTTTACTACTTAAGTATAGCAAAGTTTTTTTATTTTTTAAAGACTATTCTGTTCTAAGTGCAATAACTGGATCTTTTTTACTAGCCATCTTAGCAGGAATAAAACCACTAAGTACTGTTAAAGAAACACTAATTAGTAAGAGAATAATAGCATGAATAGGATTAAGTTTAGCAACAGAAGCTAGTCCTGATAAATTTTCTATTATTTTATTAGCTGGAAATGTTAATAAATATGCAATAGTTAATCCTAAGATTCCACTACATAAACCAATTAACATAGTTTCAGCATTAAACACTCTTGTTATGTCTTTAGCTCTTGCTCCTAAAGCTCTTAAAATTCCAATTTCCTTAGTTCTTTCCAAAACTGATATATAAGTAATTATTGCTATCATTATACTAGATACCACTAAAGAAATTGAAGAGAAAGCAATTAAAACTACTGTAATAGCATCCATTATACCACTTGATAAACTACTCATTAGTTTAGCCATATCGGTATAAGTTATCTTATCAGTATCTACTTTATTTTTATTATACCTATCTAAGTAACTTGTTATTTTATCTTTACTTTTAAAATCTTTTGGATAAAGATAAATAACTGCTGGAATTTCATCTGCTCCTAAATAAGCAAGAACATCATTCTTAGTTGTAGTATCATCAAAACTTGCTCCTGTTAAGATATTGTAATCTAATTCTTCTTGTCTCTTTACAATATCACTTGCTTTATTTATAGAAATAATCTTATCAACTAATGCTCCTGTATAAAAAATAGCAGCTTGATTAGTAAACATTTCTTTATCTTCTTTACCCCTAATAATAGCTTTTATTTTAACAGTTATACTATTGGTACTATTATACATTTTTTCATAATTACTATCAGGAATGAAGTTTGCCCCTAATTGTTTATAATAGTCATTATTAGTAATTAGTTTAATTTCTTTATTTAAGATATCATCAAATGAGATATTTTTAGTTGAATCAAAGCCTAAACTTTCAATTAATGATTTATCAACACCATTTTTTGAATCTATTGCTAAAATTAAACCTATTTCTTTACTGTCAATACTACCAGCTAATACATCATAATTATCTTCCACTACACCAGTTTCTTTTTCACTAGTTCTAGTTGGAAATAATTGATATGACATACTGTTCGATATATCTATTTTTTTATAATTATTATCTTCATCCACAGTTACTAAATTAAGTCCAGTCTTTTTAAGATATGATATTCCACTCAAAAGATTTTTATCAATACTATCTACGTAGTTTAAATAATCAGAAGTAATATTATTAGTATGAATCATTTTTTCCACAACTGATTCTGTTGGTTTTACTACCTTTTCATTTGGATATTTATCTTTCTTATCAGTATTAGTTTGCATTTGTTCTTCAAGAGTTGATTCATCCATTTGCATAGCTTGACTACTAATAGTTATTGGCATTTGTGATAAGGTGCTTTTCTCAAATTTATCTATTTGAAGTTGAAAACCATTTGATAAAGATAGAATTAAAGCAATACCAATTATTCCAATTGAAGCAGCAAAAGCTGTTAAAAAGGTTCTACCTTTCTTTGTTTTTATGTTATTAAAAGATAAATGAATTGCTGATAAATAACTTAATACTGTTTTTCTAATATGAACTTTACCAAGATTTTCTTCTTCACTATTAATAGGATTTGAATCTGATAAAATTTTTCCATCTTTAAATTCTATTATTCTATTAGCATAGTCTTTAGCAAGCTCTGGATTGTGAGTTACCATTATTACCAATTTATCTTTAGCTATTTCTCTAATAAGATTCATTATCTGAACACTAGTAGCAGAATCAAGCGCTCCAGTTGGTTCATCAGCAAGAATTATATCAGGGTCATTTACTAAACTTCGAGCAATAGCTACTCTTTGCATTTGACCACCACTTAATTGATTAGGTTTCTTATAGGCATGGTCTTTTAAGCCGACTTTTTCTAAAGCTTCTAAAGCTTTTTCTTTCTTATTTTTTCTTTTATAGCCAGATAAAGTTAAAGCCATTTCCACATTTTCTAAGACACTTATATGACTTATCAAGTTATAAGACTGAAAAATAAAACCGACACAATTATTTCGATAACTATCCCATTCTGTTGCTTTAAACTTTTTTGTACTTTTTCCATTAATAATTAAATCACCAGAATCATATCTATCTAAACCACCAATTATATTTAGTAAAGTTGTTTTTCCACTACCTGAAGGGCCAAGAATAGCAACAAACTCATTTTTTCGAAAACTTAAATCCACGTTTTTCAAAGCATGTTGAATAAAGTTGCCAGTTTTATAACTTTTATTTATATTTTTTAATTCTAACATAATTCACCTTCTCTTTATAAGTATATCATTATTTTACCTAAAATTTCCTCAATTGCAAAAGAAAAAACTGTTTTCCACAGTTTTATAAGTATTCTTTTAGTTTATCCACAGTTTTCTGTTGAAACTTTAAAAAGTCTTCGGCTAATTTCTTATCTTCCTTATTGGCTTCTTTAGTAAAGTCTTTGATTTTCTTTTCCATTTCAATAGAACCCATTGATACCCCTTTAATTAACATATCAGCTATAGCAGCATCGCTATTATCTTTCTTTACTTCCTTACTAATTCCCATAGTGGACATCATCTTGGCAATAAGTCCGTCTTCTTCTAGTTTGATATTTTCTTTTTTTAGTTGTTCCTTCGCTTTACTTTTAAATTCTTGATATTCTTTTAAAATATCTTCTGCTAAGCCTTTAATCTTATTATCTCTTTCTTTGAGTTCTTCTAATAAGTGCTCCATCGTATAACTTCCCATCGAAGCATCTTTATATATATGTTCTAATAATTCATTTGTTTCTTTCATATTATTCTCCTTCTATTTTTTCTTGTTCTTCTAATAACGTCTGATACTTTTCTGTGACTTTTATCTCTCCTGCTTCTTCTAATTTATAAAAACCACATCTAAACATAACTTCAAATGTTTCTCTTTGTAGATTTAACAACTTATCATACATTTCTTTATATTTACTAAACAATTCTTCATTACTCACTTCTGTTAAAGCTACTGTATAATCTTTAACCATAGCTTTTAGAGTTGTTAATAAGTCACTTATATAATCTTTATCATTTAGTTCTATTCCTTCTTCCACTTCTATCATAGTATTAGATATTTCTTTATTCATGACTTCCTCCTTCATTTAGAATATCTAGTATGATATTCATATTTTCTTTAAAAGTATCTCCTGCTTTTTCTATTGTTTCTTCTATTTCTAGATTATTTATCATATCAATTGAATTAATCATTTTTTTATAAGCTAGATAATTCCAATTAAACATATCTTCTAAATAATCTAAATCTTTTGTAGAAATAATAGTTGGTACTTTTTCATAATTCATTTTTATCACCTTCCACTATTATTATTGATAAAGTTTTTATTTTTATACAAAAAATATCAGTTGTAAGCAACTGATACTAAACACCTGTCTTAGGTGGAATTATTTCATCACTTGGTTCTTCATCTACATTAATGATTTCTATTTCTTTTGGTTGTTCTTTTGTTAATTGAAATTCAATATAAGCACTAAATTCATAGTTCATATAAGCATTTGTAGTATATGGCCCATTTATATAGAAGTTCATTGTTGTTAAACTATTTTCACTTGATGGATTAATTGTTCCTAAATCTTTTGTAAAGTAATCATTACCTAATTCTCTATTTCGCATGTAACTTCCAATTGCTGATAAATTACTTGTTTTATAATCATATTTTTTATCACCAAACAAGACACTAAATAATACATTGTACCAATAGTCGTAACCAAGTTCTGCCACTTCTAAATTGCTTTCTTTGATAGGATAGTTATTTCCATTAAATAGTTCACTCACTACGTTTGCTGGTAAATCTTCTAGGTTAGTAGACTTTAGATTATATTTATTATTATAGAAATCTAAATAGTATTTATTTAATTCTTCTATTCCTTTGTAACCATTTTGTTGTAATTGATTTCCTAATGCTTCATCTGTTAACATATCTTTCTTGATACTTTTCTGATATAGAGCTCTTAATGCTGAATTTGCTGTTCTATTTGGTCCAAAAGTTCCAGCTATTACTTGTCCATCAAAGCCTTTACTATTTTCTAATTTTTCTTCATAATTACTAATATCCATCGTTGATAAGATAAAGCTTTTATCTTTATATAAATATTTATTATTTGATTTATTTATTATTTGAATATTAACTTTAATTCCATCTCCTGGAACATAACCATCACTTTCACTAATTGCTTTAAAGATGCTTGGTACTATATTTATAGCATCTTCATTATAATCTTCTGGTATTGTATAAGTTGCAGTTACCGAATCAATAACTTTTCTTGATATATGTACATCTATATTTTCCACAATTCCTGTGGATAAAACTTTTTCTGTCTCTTTTGTTGTTTGATATTTACTTAAGTTTTTTGCAGATACTGGCATACTACTTATCAGTAACATTAATGTTACCAAACTCATAAAAAATAATTTTTTTATCATATTTTCTCCTTTAATTTTGCCCCAATCACAAGATACTGTCCATCTTCATCTTGGGAACAAGTTTGTAGTATTAATATTTTATTTGTTTCATCTATATTTATACCTGTATCATATATAGATTTTTTCTTTAATTCTTCTAAGTGACTTTTAAATTTTTCATCACTAAATGCCAATCTTGTGTAAAAATAATCTTCTTTCAAGAGCATAACTGTAAATATTTGATAAATTTCTTTTTTGTCCGGATAAGTTAATTCTATATTAGGATGATTTGTTAGAAATGATTGTTTTTTATATCCTAGTAATTTTGTAAACGGAATATCTACAGTTGAAGAACTATGTCCATAAATAATTATTTTCCTTGTATTGTTAAGGTCTATTCGATAATCAACAAATAAGCTTCCACCAATAAATTTTTCTTTTTTATTATTATGATTCATATAAAATTCATTATCAGTTGTTTGCATTACTTTTTCATTTTGAATTAAATCATTTATTGATAATGTTAATTTTTCATCTTGATTTTTCTCTTCTTCCTTAACTGTGGCAGTGGTGTTTATATCTGTAGCTTGGACATTAGTGGCTTGTTTTTCCACTTGAGGAGTTTCTTTAACTCTATCAGGAATCATAATTATTAATAGACATATTATTATACTGACAACTGCTACTTTTTTTCTCATCTTCCCTCCTTTTTTCTAATATAACAGTTCAGATGAGAAAGTTTTGTCGAAAGAAAAAAATCAGTCTAACAAAGACTAATTTTTATTTATTAACTCATATATTTCGTTATGTATAGCATTTATATCTTTCATTTTACCATTTTCACTACATTCTATTATATTCCAAGATAGATACTTTGCTACAAATAGGGAATTATCATATATTTTTTTCATATGTTTAACATTTCTTTCATAAATATCATTCGCTATACCAGCATTATCCGGTCTTTCTTCTCGAAGCTTATTAACTAGTTCAAATGGTGCCGTTAAAAAGATAACTATATCTGGTTCTTTCATACCCAATTTGTTATATTCATAATCACTAGCATAATTAATAAATTTTGTTCTTTCTTCTATATTATCAAAAAATGCTGATTGATAAATTAAACTTGAAGTTGTATATCTATCTAATAATAGAGTATCTCCTTTTTCATAAGCTGTTTTTAGTTTTGTATACCAAGTAATTGCTCTATCACTAGCATAAAGATTGTTTATAAAATAAGGACTTAATTCATCTAATTTACCATAGTTTCCTTTTAGATATTCCTCAACACCTTTTCCTTGATAAACATTATAACTTGGAAAATGGTGTGTTGTTACTTTGTTGTTATCTGCTAAGAGATGTTTATACAGTAATTCATATTGAGTTGTTTTACCTATTCCATCACAAGCACCTTCAATAACGATTATTTTTCTTTGATTCATTCTTATTCCTCCAGCCATTTTATTGTTTTCATTAATTATTATAGAAAATTCTAAAATAATATACAACTATTTTGAAATACAAAAACTTTTACTAAATTTTTTTTAATATTTTTCTAATAACTAGTGATTCTTTTGGATATTCTTCTAATCTACCTTTATTTTCATTTATTATAATAGGAGGAATAAAATCGATATGCCACCCATTACTTATGTAATTGCCAAATTGATTTTCATAATCAATGCAACTGGTAGTAATAGTTTTTGTAGTTTGACTGGATATTTTATGAAAACCACAACACCTTACTAATAAATCTTCCATTCCTAGTTCTTCAATATAATTTAAGTCTTCAACATAATTAGAGGACTTTTCTTTTAATTCTTCAAAAAATTTATAAAAGCAAATATGAGCATTATAAATACCTAATATTAATTTGATTAACTGTTTATCATAACTTTTGTTATTATCAAAACCAGGAAAATTATAAACTAAATTCAGCCCTTCTTTATAATCAAGATGAGTTATAAAACCATTTGAATTTATGATAGAGACTTTTTTTAGATAATATTTTGAAGTAGATTTTTTACTTAAATTTTGCTCAATTTCATCCATATAAGCATATTTTAGATTTGCTTCTTTATGACCAGTTTCTCCCATAGAATTATATAATTCACCAGATGGTGTAATATACCAAGAATCAGGTAATAAAAACTGTATTTTTTTAGATTTTGCTGATATGATTAACTTATGATTATTCAATTCATTAATTTTTTGATTTATTTTCTTTTCTATGGTTAATGATAATTTTCCTTGAAATCTTGCTACAGTTTTTACGGCAGTAAAATATTCAATTAAATCTTTTCTATCATTCAAAAATATCTTTGAATTGAGCAAATAGATATTTAATATTGAAGTAACGTACTGATATAAATAATCATAATAGTTATCTCCTGATGCTGAATAATTAAATTTTGTTAAAAGAAAATCAAGAACACATTTAAAAGAATTAGAAATATCACATGTTTCCAAATTACTGCCTGCCAGATATTTATTAGCTATTTCATCAACATCAAAAAAGGTAAAGGTTTCTACTTTATCAAAATTCCAAGAAACGGTATTCATATATAATAAATCAAGATTCCTTATTATATTAAACAATTCAAGATTTGTTTGATAATAATTTAATGGTATTGAGTTAACTTCGAGTTTGTAATTATTTTTATCATTATTTTCAAAAAATGTTAAATATTGATTTTTTCTATCTTCTAGTTCTTTATAAAATTCAATCATAATTACCTATATTTTTTTAACATAAGCTCCATCTATTTTGCAATCATATGTTGTTATACTTTTATCTTTTAAAAACTCTCCTTCATAATTAATAAAAGGGTTAGGTAAATCATTAATGTCAGCCCATATTAATTCATCACACTTATCTTGTTCTACTATTGATGGGACACTTTGATATTTTGATATTTCAAAGTAATAATCAATGTATGGTTCTAATTTTTTTCCATCAATTTCAAAATAATTTCTTCTTAATACTACATAACTATTAATTATATCTTTAGGATTAATTTCAATACCTAGTTCTTCTTTGGCTTCTCTAATTAGGGCTTCATACTGATTTTCACCAACATCAATATGACTAGCTGGAAGAGCATAATATCCAGGCCATAATTTTGTCCCTTTTCTTTTTTGGATTAATAGTTTATCATTATTCATTATTATCATATGGACAGCACTTTTAAACATTTCTTTCATTTGAGACAAGCCTCTTTCTCACATTAATTAGTACTTATTAAATTTAAAAGAACTACTCTCATTAATTCGAAAGTAGTAATATGTTATCTCGAAATAATCGAGTTTAATACTTATTTGGTGGAGATGAGGGGTATCGAACCCCTGTCCAAAAATAGAGCTACATAAACTTCTACAAGTTTAGATTGTTTATTAAATTCAAATTATAGTAAAGAAACAATCAACCAAACTACAATTCTAGTCTTATAATATTCAGCTATTTACTAAGACGATAAATAACTATATCTTACTAAAGTGAACCGTACAATCTTAACGTAAGAAATTAAGAAAGACAGCGTACAAGCCTATTCTTAGGCAAATGCTAAACTAGTGTTTCCACCAAAGTTTGCAAGTACATTTTTAATTTTGTTTCCAGTTATTCTGGTTTAATCTGTAACGTAGATAATTCGACTTGCCATCTATGCTCTACTATTCCTGTCGAATCCAAGACATCCCCAAGTAATATTATTGTACCATAATCTACTTTAAAAGTCTATTACTGATACTTTATTTGTTTAGCTATATCCCTATTAATATCACGTTCTTTAATAGTTTCTCTCTTATCGTAATTTTTCTTACCACGACAAACACCAAGTTCTACTTTAGCTCTTCCTCTTACAAAATATATTTTTAATGGTATTAATGTATAACCTTCTTGTTCCACCTTCACAGCTAATTTCTTAATCTGTTTTTTATGAAGTAATAACTTTCTACTTCTTGTCTCTTCGTGATTAAATAAATTACCTTCTTCATATGGTGCAATATACATATTAACTAGAAAAACTTCATCATTTTTAATTCTGGCATAACAGTCTTTTAGATTAGCACTACCTTTTCTAATTGATTTTATTTCTGTTCCTTTAAGAACAATTCCACACTCTAATGCTTCATCAATAAAGTAGTCATGTCTTGCTTTTCTATTTAGTATTTCCACATTTATCACCTCTATATATCTTTCATTTTTACCTTATCCGTCTTTGATAAAACAACATTTTTATAAGTATTATAGTACTCTTTGTATCCTGGTAAAATATCATCATTTAATTCACTATATGGATAAACTAAGAAATTTCTTTTTCGTGGATAAGCAGCAGAATAAGTATAAATGAGTTCTGCTTCTGGATTTTCAAGACTGATAGTAGTATTATCTTTTTCCACAGTTTTGTGAATATTTACATTTACCATTAATCCAGTCAAGCGTTCCACTCCTATCTGATCAGAAATAAAATTTCCCAGTGAGTATATTACCATTGTTTTTCCAATAAATTCAATTGGTTCTACCACATGAGGATGACTTCCTATGATAATATCAACACCAAGATTTGATAAATAGTTGGCTATTTCCACTTGGGAATCACTTATTCCTTTGGAATACTCAGTACCCCAGTGCATTGCTACTATTATAACATCAACTTCATCTTTTACTCTTTCAATATCATTTTTAGCTAGTTCTTCACTATAAACATTATTTAAATATTCTTTACCAGTAGGTGTTTCTAAGCCATTTGTCCAAGTAGTATAGGAAAAGAAAGCATATTTAATTCCATTTATTTCTTTAATTACTTTTTTATCTCTATCTTCAAAAGAGGTATAACTCCCAGCTGTTAAAACATTTGGCTGCTTACTCCAGTAAGATAGGGAATTTAATACACCTTGTTCACCCTTATCCATTGTATGATTAGTAGCAAGGGAAACTAAGTTAAAACCAGAATCAATGAAGGCATCTCCAACTTCATAAGGAGAATTAAATCTTGGATAGTTTGATAGACCTAATTCTACTCCACCTAAAACTGTTTCTTGATTGTAATATTCTAAATCATACTTACTAGCAATTGGTTTTATTTTTTCTAGCATAGGTTTAAAATCATAACTACCATCAGTTGTTTTAGCATCCATATAAATAGTACTATGGATAAGAGCATCTCCCACCATAAAAAGTGAAGCTGACATTTCTTTTTTTGTTTCTTTCTTTTCTTCTGTTGCTGTTCTAATCGGTTCTACCACTTTGCTTTTCTGATTATTTTTAAAATAAAGGAAAGCAGCAAGTAAAAAGATTAAAATAATCATTATTACTCCTAAAATTGCTATTGTTACTTTGCTCTTTTTTTGCCTACTTTCCATATAAAATCACCTAAATCTTTTTAACAATTTTAAAATCTATAGTTTTTGCTTGTTTATTAGCTGCTACTACTTTAATTCTTACTTTTTCACCAATTGTATAACGTATATTTGTTCTTTCACCAGTTAAAGTCATTCTCTCTTCATCATAAACAAAATAATCATCTAATAATCTAAGGGGTACTAGTCCTTCTATTAAATTATCTAATTGAACAAACATACCAAAACTCATAACAGAAGAAATCATTCCATCATATTCTTCACCAATATGACTTTCCATATATTCAGCCATCTTCATATCTTCCACTTCACGTTCACAATCAATAGAGGCACGTTCCATTGCAGAAGAATGATCTGCCACAAATATCAACTTTTCTTCCCAATGATGAAGAGTTTGAGGAGACATATCATGATTAAATAAGTAAGTTCTTAATAATCTATGAACAGTTGTATCTGGATATCTTCTAATTGGAGACGTAAAGTGGGTATAACAAGGACTAGCTAAACCATAATGTCCTAAATTCTGTGGTAAATAAATAGCTTTTTGCATACTTCTTAATAATAAGCTCGATAGAATAGGAAATTCTTTTTTATCTTTTAAACTATTCAAAATATGTTGAACAGTAGTTGGTTTATTATCTTTGATATTTCCAGTAATATGATAGCCAAGATTACTAACAAAAGCCAAGAAACTTTGAATTCTTTCTTGTTTAGGATACTCATGTACACGATAGATAAATGGTAAATTCATATAGAAAATATGGCTTGCAACACATTCATTAGCAGCAATCATAAAATCTTCTATTAAATTTTCGCCAAGACCTCTTTCTCTTAATACAACGTCAGTTGGTTTACAGTTTTCATCTACTAATATTTTAGGTTCATCAACATCAAAGTCAATATAACCACGTTTGGTCTTTGCTTTTCTTAAAATTTGTGCCAACTCTTCCATTGTTCTTAAATCATCAGCAAACTCTTCATATCCTTCTGGAACAATATTTTTTTCTATTATGCTATTAACCTTTTTATAAGTCATTTGCTTCCTTGATTTAATAACGCTTTCAAAGATATCATAATCAACTAATTTTCCTTGATTATCATACTCCATAACACAGCTTATTGCTAAACGGTCGACATTAGGATTTAAAGAACAAATACCATTTGATAACTCATGCGGTAACATTGGAATTACTCTATCTACAAGATAAACTGATGTTCCCCTATCCATTGCTTCTTTATCAAGTGGACTTCCTTCTTTAACATAGTATGAAACATCTGCTATATGAACACCTAATAAATAATTACCATTTTCTTTTTTATCTATACTAACAGCATCATCAATATCTCTTGTATCATCACCATCAATAGTAAAAATTACTTTATCACGTAAATCTCTTCTTCCCTTCATATCAGCTTCTGATACTTCCATTGGTAAAGTTTTTACTTCTTCTACCACATCTTCTGGAAAACTACTATTTATATGATATTTTTCCACAATAGATAAAATATCAACACCTGGATCATTTTTATGTCCAATAATTCTTAAAACTTTACCTTCTGCTTGATGATTACTAATTCTTTTAATTATTTCTACTACTACTTTATGTCCATCTACAGCATTTAAAGAATTTTCTTTACTTATTAATATTTCTAGATTAACTTTATCTTCATCTAATTTTACTTTTCCAACATTTTTATAAAAGTTAATTTCTCCAACAAAAGTATTAGTTTCGTGCTTTAATACTCTAATTATTCTACCTTCTAGACGGCCTAAATCTTTTTTAGAAGTTAATTCTACAATTACATAATCACCATGAATAGCTCCATTCATATTATCAGCACTAATATAAACATCCTCAGTTAATGAATCAACATCTACAAAACCAAAACCTTTTTTATTTGAGTGTAAATATCCTTTTAATAAGTGACTATCTTCGAATAACATATATTTATCTTTATTAGTATGATAAATACTTGTTTCTATTTCCATCTCATTTAAAATAGATAATAATTCTTCTAAGTTACTAGTACCCAGTTCTTCTTCTAATTCAAAGACTGTTAAACTTTTTCCTTTTTCTTTTAATATCTTTAGTATTCTTTCTTTCATATGTACCTCACTATAATCTTATTGTACCACATTAGTACTAAATTAAACTATTATTTTTGAGTATCAACTTTCATTTCAAATAGAATATTTCTTAATTCCATTGCACGTTCAAAGTCTAATTCTTTAGCAGCTTTCATCATTTCTGTTTCTATTCTTTCGATTTCGTTTAATCTTTCTTGTTTAGTTAATTTCTTAGTTTTTTTCTTGCTAGCTTTATCTACATTACTTACTACTTCTCTTATTTCTTTAACGATAGTTTTAGGAGTTATATTATGTTCTTTATTATACTTATCTTGAATAGTTCTTCTTCTTGCTGTCTCATCAATGGCTTTTTGCATACTATCTGTTATTTTATCAGCATACATAATAACGTGACCATCTTTATTTCTAGCACAACGACCTATCGTTTGAATTAAGCTTCGCTCGCTTCGTAAAAATCCTTCTTTATCAGCATCCAAGATAGCTATTAATGACACCTCTGGTATATCAATTCCTTCTCTTAAAAGGTTTATTCCAACAACTACATCATATTTACCAATTCTTAAGTCATGAATAATTTGTAAACGCTCTAAAGTTTTAATTTCCGTATGTAAATAAGCTACCTTAATATCAACATCTTTTAAATAATTAGTAAGTTCTTCTGCCATTCTAATTGTTAAAGTTGTAATTAAAACTCTTTCATTTTTTTCTTTTCTAATTCTTATTTCTTCTATTAAGTTATCAATTTGTCCTTCAGAGCCTCTTACTTCGATAGTAGGGTCAAGTAAACCTGTTGGTCTAATAATTTGTTCAACATACTCACCATCTGTTTTTAGAAGTTCATAATCTCCTGGTGTTGCTGATACATAGATTGCTTGATTTATCTTCTTTTCAAACTCTTCATATTTTAATGGTCTATTATCTAAGGCACTCGGAAGCCTAAAACCATAATCGACAAGATTCATCTTTCTAGCCCTGTCACCATTATACATTCCTCTTACCTGTGGTAAAGTAACATGTGATTCATCTACAATTAGTAAATAATCATCATTAAAGAAGTCCATTAATGTGGTTGGAGTTTCTCCTCTTTCTCTACCAGCCATTGGGGCAGAATAGTTTTCTATTCCGTGACAGAAACCAGTCTCTTCTAACATTTCTAAATCATAATTTGTTCGTTGTTCTAATCTTTCTGCTGCTAATAATTTATTTTCCTTCTTTAGTTCCTCTAATCGTTCTTTTAACTCACTTTTTATTCTTTTAATAGCAGCTTTTAATTTTTCATCACTCACTACAAAGTGACTAGCAGGAAAAATACTTATTGTCTTTTTATTAGTAACAATTGCTCCTGTTAAAACGTCTATTTCACTTATTCTATCTATTTCACTACCAAAAAACTCAATTCTATAACCAGTTTTATCTTGGTTAACTGGTATTATTTCCACTATGTCACCTCTTACTCTAAAAGTTCCACGATGAAAGTCAAAATCATTTCTTTCAAATTGCATTTCTACTAGTTTAGCAAGAACTTTATCTCTTTCAATTTCATCACCTATACTAAGAGTTAACATTTTATTTTGATATTCTTCTACTTCTCCAATACCGTATATACAAGATACTGATGCTACAACTATAGTATCTTTATAAGTTAAAAGTGAAGATGTAGCTTCGTGACGCAATTCATCTATTTCATCATTTATGGATGAATCTTTTTCAATATAAGTATCAGTACTAGGAACATATGCTTCAGGTTGATAATAATCATAATAGCTAACAAAATAACAAACATGATTATTAGGAAATAATTCCTTCATCTCAGCATATAACTGACCTGCTAATGTCTTATTATGTGCAAGTATTAAAGTTTGTTTATTGGTTCTTTGAATAACATTTGCCATAGTAAAAGTTTTACCTGTTCCTGTAGCACCTAGTAATACCTGTTCTTTTACTCCAGATTCTATTCCTTTAACTAATTTTTCTATCGCTTGTGGTTGATCTCCACTTGGTTTAAATTTTGATACTAATTCAAACATATCTTGTCCTCCTTATTATGACTCATATCAATCAGAAAATTCGTGTCCTAGAGCCGATTAAATAGGTCAAAATTTTGGTGGATAGTGATGGTCTCACGTCTCGGCTACAAATTTATTAAATGTAAATGAATAATTAATTTTTTCAATAGATTATTTTAACATTATTTTAATAATAAAACAATGAAGCTACTTTAATGCCTATCATTTTTGTCAAATTATCTGAAGGACCTTTTTATATTACTTTCTGCTGTTTCTCTATCAACATTTCTATACTCATCATTTGTATATTTATCAAGTCTATTCATATCAAAATCAAATAAGAAATTATTAGATCTATATTGTTTAACAATTTGATTTTCTTGCCAATTTTGATACTTAGCATCTAAAATTCCTAGCAAAGAACTTACTACTATTTCTTTTTTCTTATGTGGAAAATTAACCCAAAGCATAGCATTTTCAACTCTAAATAAAGTATGTAAAATGTATAAGCTTTCAATTTGATTTTTATATTCCTCTGACAAACCTCTTAATTCCATTTGTTTTTCTACATTTTCCAAACATTTAATTATATCTAGAATATTAGGAATTTTGTTAATAAAATCTTTTATAGTTGTATTCATATTAACTCTATAATTATAAACAGGTTCATCCATATGAAATAATTTTTCAGAACTTGCTACAATAACAGGTATAATTGCTAGATCTTCCCATTTTGTTTTTTCTGGAAATCTTAAATCACCTATTAAATCACGACTTATCAATTTATTTCCTATTCCAGGAGTTTCTGTTACTATATAATCTTTAATTTTTCTTACATCTACAACTTTGCTACCTTGTACATCACTCCAACTACATTTATCCTCTGCTCTAATTGGTCCTATTATAGTTTGATAATTTCCCCTAACTAATTTAACATTATGTTCTTTAGCAATGTTATACATTTTTTCTAAAATGTCTGTTTTTAGATAATCATCTGCATCAACAAATTTAATAAACTCTCCATTTGCATTTTCTATTCCAATATTTCTAGCAGACCCTGCCCCACCATTTTCTTTATCAAAAATTTTTAACGTACCTTTATATTTTTGTGATAATTCATCTAATATATTTAAACTATCATCAGTTGAACCATCATTAATTACAAGTATTTCAATATCCTTCATAGTTTGATTAGCTATACTTGAAATACATCGTTCTAAATACCTTTCTGCATTATAAACTGGAATAATAACACTAACTTTTCTCATCTAATTTATCCTCCTATTTTTATATTTTTACTCAAAATAACCACAATTTCAAATCAATTTTTTAAGACACGAATGGATACGAATTTTGGTCACAAATTTACATTTCGTTATATATTTTTATTTAGTCTTTTTATAGTATTTTTGAGGGATTGAATAAACCTAAAAACTGTTGAAGTAAAAGTTTTTTAGGTTGGTTCTCTGGATAACGTTTGCCATAGTAAAAGTTTTACCTGTTCCTGTAGCACCAAGTAATACCTGTTCTTTTACTCCAGATTCTATTCCTTTAACTAATTTTTCTATCGCTTGTGGCTGATCTCCACTTGGTTTAAATTTTGATACTAATTCAAACATATCTTTCCTCCTCATCTTTATTATAAACAGTTAATATATATTTTTCCCCATTTCTTATGAATTATCTATATTATAATTATCAAATATACGTTCGTCAATAGTTTTTTTACAAAAAGAAAAGAGTAACTTCTTTTATAAAGTCTTACTCTTCTTTACATTTGACATTCTTTCTTTTATCTCTTTCATCTTCGCTTCATTTGGTTCAAAATGTTGCCAATCACAAGACCATTCATCCCTCTGTAATGGCCATATTCCTCCACATTCATAACCAACACTATCAAATACTTTACAAATAGAATCATTAAGAGTGATAATATGTTTATTCTCTTTGGCTTTTTCTTCTCTATCAATCAATAAACTCTTCTCATAATCAGTCAATAAACTATCATCAAATGTTCCATCACTATTTCTTGGTGTATATGGATTATCTAATGGATTAATATCAATAGCAAGTCCATAAGCATGATTTGATAAAGTAGTTCTATTAGGTATCGTTCTATAACAAAAACTACTACTATTATTACTTGCAACGCTATTTCTATCAGTAGTTACACCATCTTTATCCCAAAAATCATCTATTAAACGCATAGAATTGATTTGATACTTTAATAAGAATAAATTAGAAAATACTTCTCGTACTTCATCAATTATTACTTTATTAACAATCATCTCACCTACTACTACATCACCATCATAATTATAATGTAACATCTTAATATATGTTAAATCATCAAGAGATATGTCATCATTCGTTTGATAACTCTTTCCATTTATTCTTTGATAAACATCATCATTTTCCTTTATGTCTTTATTTTCAAAAATAAATTCTTTAGAATTAACTTTTTCTCCAATTTTTAAATTATCTAACACATTTTTCCTCCTAAGTATTTTATGTTAATTATTAAGATTAATTGTAATTTTATCGACATCTTTGTTAAATTCTCGATAACTTACTCCACAAGTGTCAAACAATCTCCTAGAAGCAATACAACTGTCTGTATCTTTATATTTATTATCTAAATATATTACTTCTTTTATTCCTGATTGAACTATCGCTTTAGCACACTCATTACAAGGAAATAATGAAGCATATAATTTAGATTCTTCTAAATCCCTTTTGTTTCCTCTAAAGTTTAATATAGCATTTAATTCAGCATGACAAACGTACATATATTTAGTATCTACTGGTTTACCTTCTCTTTCCCAAGGAAAATCTTCATCACCAAAACCATTTGGTGCTCCATTATAACCAATTGATAATATTCTATTGTCGCTACTTACAATACAAGCTCCTACTTGTGTTGAAGGATCTTTACTCCTTAATGATGATAGTTTAGCAATACTCATAAAATAAGTATCCCATGATATATAATCTTTTCTTTTCATTTACTACTTCACTTCCTTTTTATATAATTTTTTATTTTTTTCTTTTAAAACAACTTGATAACTTTCATCTTTCTTTAAATAATAGTATAAAGAGTCATCATCTTCTACTATAATATAATCAAAATCATATTTTTGCAAAAACTTTTTATAATTAATTGTTCCTTTCTTAACTTTACAAGCCTCATCAAAAATATCTTCTTTTCCATTATTCTTTTTAATAAATATTTCTGCTCTACTATCCATATATGGATGATAACCACTATATTCAAAGTAAGAACCATTATTATAATCAGCATAAAGTTTTATATCTTTACTAGCATATTTATCAAGATAGTCAATATACTTTTGATTAGTATTTTTTAAGTAGTATTTATTATTATTTATGTTAATACCTAAAATCAGCAAAACTATTACTATTTCTGAGATATATAATTTGGTAGGTATTTCCTTAGCAGCTGTTTCTTCAAATGGTAAATAAATACTAAGATAAGGTAAAACACAAGCATAGAAGATACTTATATTTCGAAAATTAGAGAAAGCCATATAAATTATTCCAAAGCTCAAAAATATCTGTCTTATAGTTGGTTTCTTTTTACTAAAAATCATAAAACTTAATAATATAAATAACGATACTAAAAAAAAATGATTAGGTAAGTCTAAAGGTTCTTTAAAGGTCAAATTAGACATTTCTATTATTTCTTTGTTGATAATATCAACTCCATAGGAAGTAAGAGAGTAAAACATATTCTTTACACCATAAGGATTAACAAAACCAGCTAAAAAAGATATAAATAATATTACTATTAGTTTAGATATTCTTTTATCGTGTTGTTTATAATATAAGTAGAAAAGTTCTACTAGAAAGGGCATACTAAATATGAATAAACATAACCACATCGAAGCATGAAAGTTAATTAGTAATAACGATACTACTGGTAACAGATAAATAGCTTTACTATTTTTCTTTACAAATAATTCTAATATATAGATGATAATAATAAATAGTAATAAGCTATATAGAAATGGCCTTGGTACTAGGAAGAATGTTTGCAATAATATATCAATAACACAAACAGTTATTACTGAGTTAAAAACTTTGTTATCAGTTATTAACATACATAATTTGTATAGAAAATACATTATTAATAAGTTAACACCAAATACTAAGAGAAATAGTCCTGTCCCCCCTAGGACTTTATAAACAGAATAAAACGATACTGCCGATAACCATTGTTGCATTACAAATGATAAGTTACTATGCATCGATAAAAAATCATATTTAGGAAAACCACTAGTTAAGACTTTTCTACCATAAGATAGTAAAAACCAAACATCACTTTCTTTATTACTATAAGTATTAAGCATAACTACAATAGGTAAGAGAAAATATAAGTAACATAAATATTTACTTGGTTTATATTTTTTAAACATCTAAATCACCTACTTTTTCTTATATAAATAGCTATTTTCTACTTTTAGTATTTTTTCATATGATTTATTATCTTTTAAATAATAATAAAGTATCTCTTTATTACTAACTACTAAATAATCAAAGTCATATTTTGCTAAAAATTTTTCTGGTTTTAATTTTCCTCTCGCTAGCTTATAGCATTCATTCATTACATCATATTTTTTATTATTGGCTTTGACAAAGACTTCCACTCTTCCATCCATATAAGGATGATATCCATCAAATACATAATACGAGCCATTATCGTTATTAGCATAAAGTTTTATATCTTTTGTAGCATTTTTATCAAGATAATCAATCGCTTTTTGATGAGGGTTTTTCAAAGTATAGCTTCCTGTTGCAATATTAACTATTAATATAGTTATAACTATTGTAGAAGTTATCATAAAATATTTACTATATTTTCTTTTATCATCTTCTAGGTCGCTATTTTCAAAAGGAAGATAGTTACTATAAAATGGTAAGGCACCAATACAGAAAAAACTTAAGTTTCGAAAGTTTCGTAAAGCCATATAAAATGTTCCAAAAATAAGTAATACTTGATGAATAGAGGCTTTCTTCTTTATTGACATATAAATATTTAAACCAAAGAAAGTTATCAGTAAAACGTAATAAGCAGGAGATAAAACACCACTAAGTGTAAATGGTGACATTTCCATTACAGTTTCATTTATCGCTTTTATACCATAACTAGATAAAGCATAAGTCATACTATTAATTCCATACGGGTTAATAAAGCCTACTAGAAAGGATATAATTAATAAAATTATCAATTTAACTATTTTTTTATCTTTCTTTAATAAAAATTCTGCTACAAATGGCATACTAAAAATAAAGAAACAAAGCCACATCGAAGCATGTAAATTTATTAATAGTAATGATAAAAGAGGAAGTAGATAGATGCTTTTTTTATTTTCTTTTCGATATATTTCAAGGATATAAATAAGTAATATAAATATCAAAAAAGTAAATATTTGTGGTCTTGAAGTAATGAAGTAAGTTTGTAAAAGAATATCAGTAACAGAAGCAGTTATAACAGAATTGAATGTCTTATTTGAAGATATTTTCATACAAAGTTTATAAAGAAAATAAAGGATTAAACAGTTCACAATGAATACTATTAAATATATTCCTACTCCTCCTAAAGCTTTATAAGAAAGGTAATAAATTATATCAGATAACCACTGTTGAACTACTAAAGAAAAATTACTATGCATTGATAAAATATCATTATGTGGAAAACCATTTTTTAATATATATCTACCATAACTTAAGATAAACCAAATATCTCTTTCTTTAATAATTATTATCATTGTAGAAAGTAATACTGGAATAAAAAAGTATAAATAAGATAAATATTTACTTGGTTTATACTTCTTAAACATTATTTTTCCTCCTGATATGATTTATCAATGTTTATATTCCATAATTCATCTAGATTATGTTCGCCATTTTTAATCATTCTACCACAAACTATACCACTATAAATTGAATGGTCCATATTATTATAAGAGTGTGTACCATTTCTACCAATACAATATAAATTATCTATCTCATTTAAATAGTTTCTTATTTTATCTATTTCTTTATAACTATCAAAATAAGCAGGATAAGCCTTCTTCACTCTGATAACTACTGAATCTAATATTTCTCCTCCAAAAAATTTCATTTTACTAAGTTCTTCTTTTGCCATAGCAACTATGTCCTTGTCTTTCATATTCCAAAACTCATCATTTTCATTACAGAAATACTCAAGTCCCATCCAGACAGTATTTACTGGATCTTTAACCATATATGGTGACCAGTTATTAAAGATTTGAATTCGTCCTAATTTTACATTTTTATCTTGAACATATATCCAGTTATCATTTACACTTCCATGAATAGTATTACTATCTTCTACTTTAAAAGGTGGTACTAAAAGTCCTACTGTTAAAAAGTCTCTATAAGGTAAATCACTTGCTAATTTAACTATTTTTCTTGGTACATCATTCATTTCAGAAATCAAATCTTTTAATGGCATAGAACTAACTAGAATATCACATTTACAAGTAATATATTTTTCATCTTTTAAATATACCACTGAAGTTAAATGGTTGTTATTCTTTTTAATCTTTACTACTTTGGCATCTTTAATTATTTTTCCACCTAAATTTTCGATTCTTTTAGCTAGAGTTTCATATAATTCACCAGGTCCATACTTTGGATAGTAAAACGATTCTATCAAAGATGTTTCTTTATTTTTATTTTCTAAATGAAAAATTCGTTTAAAGTAATCAATAAATACTTTGCTAATTGATATTCCCTTTACTCTTTGACTACCCCAACTAGCATCTATTTCTTTAGGAGCTCTTCCCCAGACTTTTGTTGTATATCCTTCAAAAAAGATAGAATATAGTTTTTTTCCAAATCTATTGATATAAAAATTTTCTAGATTAAATTCATCTAATTTATGAACTGTTGACTTTAAATAACTCATTCCACAAGCACAAGTAGTTGTAAAACCTAGATTGTTAATTGTTTTAAGATTAAAGTTAACGGGATAATCAAAAAATTTATGATTATAATAAATTCTACTTACCCTGTTTCTAATTAGCATAACACTATCTTCTACTTCTGGATTACTTCCTTTTACTGGAAAATTTTTATCTGTTTTCAATATCTTGTCATCAAAAGCAGGTTTATTTTGTAATGGTAATAACTCAAACCAAAGTTTCTTTACTTCTTCATTTTTAGTAAAGAAGCGATGTCCGCCAATATCAATTCTATTATCTTTATAATTTACCGTTTTACTGATACCACCAACTTCTTTATCTTCTTCCAAAATAGTTATTTCTACATCTTTTGTTGTTTTTAAAATTTCATAGGCACAAGATAAACCAGCTGGTCCTGCCCCAATAATTACTACTTTTTTCATATTCTTTCTCCCTGTACTCTATACTCTTTTCTTAACTTAATTCTATCAAAGTGAAGATAAAAAGTCACTAAAAAGAGCTATCTAAATCAATAGCTCTCAAGTATTTGGTAATAATTAGAAAGTATAACCACCATCTACAGCAATGTTTTGTGAAGTGATATATCTTGCTTCATCAGTACAAAGGAATGCTGTCATATAAGCAATATCGATTGGTTCTTGTGGTTTTCCATTTGGTGTAGACCTATTAGAAGAGTTCCAAACATTTTCTCTATTACTTTCTTCTTGGCCAGCCATTTGATCTAAAATATCTTCCCACATATTGGTTCTGATAATGCCTGGACAAATGCAGTTAACGTTGACACTATCTTTGGCAGCTTCTCTTCCCAAGCTAGCTGTTAAAGCTAAAACTGCTGATTTTGTACAACTATAAACACTAAATCCTGCAGAACAAGCTTTCGCTGCAATTGATGACATATTTACTATTTTTCCATATTTGTTAGGGCGCATAATAGCTAAAGCTTCACGACAAGAATAAATTGTTCCTTTTATATTTATATCTATTGTTTTATCAATATTTTCTAAGCTTTCTTTATCTAATTCTCCTGTTAAACATACACCAGCAGAGTTAACAACAATATCTACTGTCCCCCATTCTGATACTATTTTTTCATACATTGCTGCTACTTCTTCATAATTAGTAACATCTACTTGGTATGCAATGGCATTTACACCATAATTTCTAATTTCAGTAGCTACTTGTTCTGCTCTTTCAGGTAATAAGTCTGCCACTAAAACATCCGCACCATTCTTAGCAAAAAGTAAGGCACATTCTCTTCCTAAGCCACTTCCGCCTCCAGTAACAAGTGCTTTCTTTCCTTTAAAATTAAATTCCATATCTTTAACCTCCCTATTATTAATTTTAACACAATTTAGAAAAGTTACTAATTTTTTTTAATTTTCAGTGTAAATATTCGTCTACTTCATGCTTAAACCATATACTTTAGCTCTTTCAATATCATTCTCTTTGCCTATTACATTAGCACGATTTCCTTTTTTTATACTCCTATGTATAGATAAATCATAATTTCCCTCACTAAGTATAATATCTGTATTATCAAAATAAATTTGTTTTAAATCTACTTTTTCGACTTTTCCAAATCTAAAATATAAATTCATTTCTAGAGCAGTTGGTAAGGTATCACTTAAATTTGAAAGTGATGGAACTACTATATCTAGTCCACCATTTTCTTTCAGTTCTGTAACATACTTATGTGCATGACCATGAAGTGTTAATACTGAATCGCTTTCTTTTCTTGGAATAGAATCTATATGATGATACAAATCTATTTTTTCATTTTTGATTGCTACTGTACTATTAGCAAAGCCACCGATTATAATATCATGACGATAATTGTTAACGGCTTTTATCAATGACTTAGCTTCTTTTAAGTAAGCTAAATAATCGTGATTTCCAGCAACTGCAAAAGTTAAGATATTTTTATCATGAGGATATTTTTTTATAAAATGCGAAATTTGTGCATCTACTGTACTATATTTTTTCTTACTTTTAGAAAAGTAGCAATCAATCATATCTCCAGCACATAAAATTATGTGAATATCATTTTTTACACAATATTCAAATGCTCTATCTACCAAATCAGGTCTTTCTAATTCGTTTCCAAAGTGTAAATCAGAAATTAGTAACATTTTAATATCATATTCTTCTTGTAATGAGTAGATAATATTTTCTGATGTTTTTACCTCAGCATATTCTTCTGGTACTTTATACACTATTTCTCCATTACTAAAATATTTCTTATTTAAATTGAAGCCCTTATTACTTAAAGCTAATATTTTATTATAGAGTTGTTTATTTGAAATATTTAATCTACCAGCAATTGTATTGCAAGTTTCTCTCTTATATAGTAATTTTATTAATTTTTGATAGTCTTTCATTTACATCTTCCTTCTTAGTAGTTATTATAAATTTTACAAAGAAAA
This sequence comes from uncultured Bacilli bacterium, assembly GCA_934130405.1. Classification (GTDB taxonomy): domain Bacteria; phylum Bacillota_I; class Bacilli_A; order RF39; family UBA660; genus Onthousia. The sequence goes on from CAKOXX010000003.1 coordinate 39,053, forward strand.
AAGACAAGAATAATCTTATCTTCCATTCCACCATGCTCTAAGACCTGCTGGAAAACCAATATATTGTCTTGGATTGATTGTACTTCTTTCATAAGCAGCATAACTAGCACAACCACCACCAACGTTCCAATCACAACTAGTAACTTCTAAGTGTAAGTGAGCACCAGTTGAACAACCAGTATTACCCATTCTACCAATCATAGTATTAGTAGTAACTTGCATACCAACACTTATATTTCCATAACTACCTAAATGAGCATAAGTTGAATAAATATATCTACCATTAACTAAATGTCTAATTTTAACTATCTTAGCATTACCATTACAACCATAGCGACACCAATTACCAGTTGTACAAGAATCCGAATAGATTTTGAAAATTACCCCATCAGCAATTGGATAAACCGGAATTGATCTATCATTTGAATTGGATAAATCAATACCTAAATGTCCTCCATAACCTCCCCAGTTTTGAGTTACATATCCACTAGTCATTGGTCTAAAGAAACCACTTACAGAAGGAGGAATAGGAATGCTTCCACCACCACTACCAGTATTACTTCCACCTTGGGCTCTATCATGACGATATTGACAAGCATAGATATCTTCATTTGTACCACAACCTAACTTCTTATAATAAGCTAAGTTAGCTTTGGCTGCTTTTAATTGTTCTTGAACTGATGGCATAGATTCTCTAATTGACTGCGTATCAGCATTTATTCTTTCTTTTTCACTTTCTAGTTTTGCTTTAATTGATTTAAATTCTTCCTTTTTAGCAGCTAATTCTTTAGTTTTAGCTCGATTAGTTTTGATTAGTTCATCTAATTCATTCATTACTTTTTGATTATATTCTGTTAACTGTTCAACAACACTTAAGCGATAAACCATTTCTGTAATGCTTTCTGCTCCAAAAACATATTCTAAATAAGCATTATTTCCATTACTTACTTGTAAATATTGAAATAACTGTTTACTTTCTTCAGTCTTCTTTTCAATTTCATCATTTGATTTATCAATTTCTTCTTCTAATGACTTCATAGAAGTTTCTAAGTCACTTATTTGTTTTTCATAAGAAGCAATGTTTTTCTTTATTTCTGCTACTTCTTGGTCATTTTTAGCAATTTTGGCTTCTTTTTCTTCCAAACTTTTAGTAAAGTTATTTACTTCATTTTCAAAGTCTTTTATCGTTTTAGCATTAACACTATAAGGTATTAAACTAGTCATCACTAACAGTAGGAAAAGACCTATCTTTTTCTTACTACTCATATTACACCTTTAAATACTTTCGAACAGCAGATGATGAACCTATCATGCCTACTAAAATACCAATTATTAAGATTATTCCTGATACTATGTAAATAAACGGCTCAGGTTCTACTAGTTTAATTATTTCTGTATAGACATAACCATTTAGATGATTATATAAAGCAACATAACCAAAGCATACAGCAAGAATTGGAAGGATAGAACCAATACATCCTAAAATCATTCCTTCTACAATAAATGGTGTTTTAATAGCAATATTACTAGCACCTACTAATCGCATAATAGATATTTCTCTTTTTCTTGAAAAGATTGTTAATTTGATAGTGTTAACAATTAAAAAGACTGTTACTAGAATTAAAGCTATTACTACTCCATAAGCTCCTTTTTCAATAACACTGAACATACTAATCATTTTATCAACCCAAGCTTCACCATAATTAACAACACTTACTTGGTCTAGTTTTTTAATTTTTAATGCAGTATCTTTGATTTTCTCAACGTCTTTAACTTTTACTTGAAAAGTGTCTTTTAAAGGATTATCATCATCTTTCCAAGTAGACATTACTTCATTAAACACTTCATTTTCTTTACGCATTTCTTCTTTAACTGCATTTTTACTTTGATAAGTTAAACTTTCAACATTATTCATTTTTTCTAATTTTTGTTGAACATCTTTAACTTGGTCCTCAGTTGTATTATTATTTAGAAATACTACTATCGTTAAGTCTTTTTCCATTTCTTTAGTAAAGTTTTCTACGTTAAATGTCAAGATAATAGCAACTGCTACAATTAATAGAGTTATTATTATACAAGAAATTGATGCCAACGATAGAGAAAAGTTACGAAAAACTGATTTAAAAGCATCTCTGATACTTCTACCTAACATTCTGAAAAATCTCATTCTTCATACTCTCCTTTCTCTACGTGTTTTAATAAATGTCCATCTTTTAGAACTATTACTTCTTTTTTCATCTTATTAACAATATCTTTATCATGGGTTGCCATAATAATGGTTGTTCCACAAGACTTATTAATTTGTTCTAAAACTTGCATTATTTCCATACTCATATCAGGATCCAAGTTACCTGTCGGCTCATCACATAGTAAAAGTTTAGGTTCGTTTACAATTGCTCTTGCTATTGCAACACGTTGTTGTTCTCCACCTGATAATTGGTCTGGATAATTATGTATTTTATGTTTTAAACCAACTAATTCTATCGCTTTTAATGTTTTCTTTCTGATTTCATCACGTCTTGCTCCTAAAACTTCCATAGTAAAAGCGACATTTTCATAAACAGTAGATTTTGGTAATAAACGATAATCTTGAAATACTATTCCTAGTTTTCTTCTTAGTTTATATACTTTTTTGTTTCTAAGCTTTAAAACATTTAGTCCTCCAACAATTATTTCTCCCTTTGTTGGTTTCTCCTCACGATATAACATCTTTATAAATGTACTTTTACCGCTTCCACTACCTCCGATTACAAAGACAAATGAGCCTTTTTTTATGGAAAGAGATAAGTCATAAATTGCTGTTACACCATTTTTATATTGTTTGGTTACATTTTTAATTCTTATTAGTTCCATCTTATCCCACCTTATATTCACTTAATATTTTAGCATAGTTCGACTTTTTTTGATAGTGATAAATAATTTCAAAAGAAAAAAAGTGTTAAAAATAGAAGCTTTTACACTTTAACTAGTAATTATTATTAATGATTTGTCTTTTCTTAAAATTTTGTCCATTACTATTTTACTGGTAAGTAAAAGAAAGATAGCATATAAGACTTTAGTATAAGTAAAGTACACTCCTCCTAGTATTACTATTATCATATTAATAAATAAAGTTGTATTACTTAAAGGTATTTTAAAATATTTATAAAGTATTTGACTTATTATATTAATTCCTCCATTACTAAATCCTACTTTATACATAAAGCCGTTACTTATCCCTAAAGAAATACCAATTATTAAACAGGTTAGTAATAAATCATTTGTTTTTATGATAATTATTTTATTAATGAATGAGGTAAGTGAAACAAAGAATGGATAGATAAATGTTGCTAAAAGACTTGCTATTGTTTGTTCCTTTGATAAAAGAATAGTACTTAAAAAAAGACAAATACTACTTCCAATAAAGATAATTATTGACGGAGAAATTTTTAAAAGATGATTAATAATAATTGCTATTCCATTCATTCCTCCAGTTACTAATTTAATTGGGTATAAGAATAAATTAAAAATGATACTAGAAAAAAAGAGACAGATTATTAATACTCCATAGCGATATAGAATATTTTTCATCTATTCTCCTCCAAATACCTGATAAGCATCGGTTACTACAAAGAAAGCATCTGGATCTATTAGATGTATTCCTTCTTTGAATTTATAGTATTCCTTAGTTGGGATAACACTCATTAAAACATCTTGGTCTTTATCTTTATAACCACCTGTTGCTTCAAATTTAGTAACTCCGTGTTTCATTTCTTTTAAAATATATTCTTTTACCTCTTTGTCTTTCTTCGTTATAATGTAGAAAGCTTTAGCATCACTTATTCCTAGTAATACTCTATCCATAGCCCAAGTAACTAGGTATAAAACTATTAAAGCATACATTAATTTATTAAATCCAAAAGCAAAAAATCCAAGTAGAACAATTAATCCATCAGTAAATATCATTGCTTGTCCCATTCCAATTTTTAACTTTTTAGAAATAATCATATTTAAAATATCTGTTCCACCAGTAGAAAATCCTGCTTTAAAGATAAGTCCTGCTCCAATGCCTTGAAGTAATCCTCCAAAAATAGCTACTAAAAGCATTTCGCTTTCACTAAAACTAACATATTTAGTTAAAAAACTTGTTAGATTAACAAAAATCGGAAATAATATAGACCCCAAGATACTTAGTCTTGTTTTTTCTTTACCTAAAAATGAATAAGACAAAATTAATAGAAATATATTAGCAATTAATATGACATAAGACTGATTAAATTTAAAGAAATGATTTAAAACTATTGATAAACCACTTACTCCACCAGCTACTATGTTATTAGGGGAATAAAATAGATTAAATGCTAATGCTACTAGTAAACAACCAAAGATAAACTGAACATATCTTTTTATTTTATCATGTTGATAAATATTACTAACGATAGTCTTAGGATTCATTTTTTGCTCCTTTCAAATATGCTTCCATAAATGGAGTTAAGTCTCCATCTAAAACTTTAGTGACATTACTTGTTTCGTATGATGTTCTATGATCCTTTACCATTGAATATGGGTGCATTACATAACTTCTTATTTGTGAACCAAATTCTATATTCATTTGCTCGCCTTTTTCTTTTGCTAATTCTTGTTCTTTTTTCTGTTGTTCTAATACATAAAGTTTAGACTTTAGAACTTGTAATGCGGTTTCTTTATTCTGAATTTGACTTCTTTCATTTTGACAAGTTACTACTATTCCTGTAGGAAGGTGTGTTACTCGTACAGCACTATCTGTTGTGTTTACTCCTTGGCCTCCAGCTCCAGTTGAACGATACACATCTATTCTTATATCTTTTTCTTCAATGTTTATATCTATATTTTTATCTATTTCTGGAGTTACATCGACACTAGCAAAGGAAGTATGACGTCTATTAGAAGAATCAAATGGAGACAATCTAACTAAACGATGAACACCTTTTTCTTCTTTTAAATATCCATAAGCATAACTACCATCTACTTTGAATGATACACTTTTAATACCAGCTTCTTCTCCTGCTTGATAGTTATATAAGGTTACTTTATAACCTTTTCTTTCACAATATCTTAAGTACATTCTATATAACATTTCTGCCCAGTCACAAGCTTCTGTTCCACCTGCTCCTGAGTGAATATCAATGGTACAAGAATTTTCATCATATTCGTTATCAAATAGTAAATATATTTCAAATTGACTAACTTTTTCTTCTAATTCTTTATAATCAGTTTCTAAAGTCTTTTCTAATTCTTCATCTTGTTCACTTGATAACAATTCTATCAAATCTAATGCATTTTTAGTATCTCCTTTATATGAAATTATATTCTCTAAAATTGCATTTATGCTGCTAAGATGAGAAAAGACATTTTCTCTCAATTCTTTATTATCCCAAAATCCTTCTTCTAGCTGTTTTTTTTCTAGTTCTTCTTTTTCTTTGACTTTTTTATCACAGTCAAAGTAACCTCCAAAGTTCTTCTAGTTTTTCATTTATTTTTTCATAATTTTTCTTAAGTTCAGTTAATTCCATAAAATAATCTCTCCTTTTACTCACATTTTAGCAAATTATTATTTTTTAAGCAATTAAATGTATATTTTAATAAATATCACATATTCTATTAGTGGGAAGGGTTCACGAAGTAGTGAAGATTCCCATTATATATAGATGATACGTTTAAGTATCAAAAAAACAATGTAATCAAAAGATTAGATTGTTTTTTCCTTTATTTTAGTTTTAGTTGCTGCTACTAGTGATAACTCACTATCTAATGAAGAGATAATATCTTCTTTTTTTATTTTTGATAGATTATTTTGTAATTTATCACACTCGTCACGACTAGTAGTTTCTGTATACATTTTTAACGATGGTAATAAGATGATTGGTTCCTTACACGTACCTACTGTTCTTTTGATGTAGTCAAGTTGATAATCCTCTTTTACTTCGTCTATTATTCTTAATGTTGGTATTAATAAACCTGTACTTTTATAGTAATCATTTTTAGACAACTTTTGGACAAATAAGGCTTGTCTTTTACTCTTTGAATTATTAATAGAATCAGCTGCTTTCAATACTTGGTTTCTATCAATAGTTTCTTGATCATATAATAATTCACTAATTCCACGAGCTTTATATTCTTCTTTACTTTCCATTACTTTCTTAGCAAGTTCAAAACTAATATTTTCTTTATTTGCTAAAGAATTTAGTAATATATTTCTTTCAGCTTCTCTTTGAAAGCTTTCTTTTGAAGTTCTTAATAATATTATAGCATCTAATACTATATTCTTTTCATGAAGTGAAGAATTACATATAACATCTCGCATGCAAGTAAGTAAGACTTCATCTTCTACTCCTGACAAAACATTTGCATAATACATTATATCTTCTTTAGAAAGAAATGAATAACATAATAATTTATTAAGTCCTATTGAATATTTATTTTCAACTAATTCTTTCAATTGTGATTTAGATAATTTTCCTTCTTGAACAGCTGAAAGTGACATCATTTCTAATATTCTATCAATAATAACTTTATCATTTGTTTCTTTAAGTAATTCTACTACTATGTCACTTTTTCCTGCTAAATTTATTTCATATCCCATTGATTTTAATTTTTCTTTTACTTCTTCAAACACTTTAAACCTCCTAAAACAGCGTTTAAATTAGTATAGCACAATATTAGTGATTTTTTACATCCCTTTTAATTTTGAAAATAAATTTGTTCTCCAGTAATTAAAGGATAATGAATTAAAGTACTACCATTCAAATTTTCTTTATGCATATCTACTGCAGTAATCTGGTGATTATTATAAGTTGTATAGTAATATATTCCCTTATTCGTATTGCAACAAGATGTATATATTGTAATTTCAAATTTATTGTTACCTAAATCACAGCAACCTCTTTGTTGATCAACTGAATTTAAGATATGAAAAAACTGACTAACACTTGCTATCTCATTTTCTTCTGATAAAGAATTCATTTTAACAAATGCTACTCTGACAAAACGAGACATGCTTGATAAATCTCCTGGTAGTCCTAATGCTCCTAGGCCTCTACTATAGGAATCAAAGTTTAGTTTATTGTTAAAGGTATTTTCTTTATTTTTTGGAGACAAGCCACTATAATTATTTAAATTGAAAAGTTGTTTATCAAAGGTAGGATTATTTGTTAAGACACCTACTGGATTGTCATATATCTTAAGTCCTTCTTTTACTGATTCTAAAGTAATGCAGTCTTCTTTATCAGATATAATCCAGTGCAATTGAGCAAGTGGTAATTCTTCACTGAATGCCTCATTAGTAATATTAATTTTTTCTAATAGTTTTTTTACTTCCTTTACAGAAGAACAACTTCCTAATAAATAAGGAATTAACTCAAATTGAGCAATATTTTCTTTATTTAATTGTCTTTCGTTATAATAGGCATTACCTACGAAGTTTAATCCTGCTATTGCTAACCCTTCTTCATTAACTGCATCATAGTATAGAGGATAATCATCTGAAATGAATGCCATTCCTATTATTGCGTAATGACTAGTCAAATTATTAACATTTCTAAATTTAAATTCATAATTTCTAGGAGTTATAGTAACTTCTTCTTTATATGAGTATTCATAATCTAAAGTTCTACCAAAATAAAAATCTTTTGTTTTATAAGTTGCAGCTGTGCACATATTTTTCCTCTTTTCTTAATATTTATACTAGATTTATTATTTTAATAATTTCTATAAATAATGGCATTATCTATCACTAAATTTCGAACAAATCAATAAGTCTTGTATTACGTCATCTTTAGATATAAATCTATTACTTAATGTAGCCTCAAGTTTCATTCCAATATTTTGCGCTACTTTTATACTTGCTATATTTTTGCTTGGAATTATTGCTTCTATAACATTATAATTCAAATCATATAGTAAATAATCACTTATCTTTTTAAGTGCTTCAGTCATAAAACCATTATTAAAATATTTGCTAGATATACTATATCCCAGTTCTATACACTTATATTTATAAGAGTGTGTACCACTAATTACTCCTATAACTTGATGATTTTCTTTATATTCTATTACCCATTGGAAATCGTTATTTTTACAGGACCTTTTTAGATTTTCTATAAATTTTTCAGTTTGTTTCTTTGAGGTATGAGCTTTAAATGTTAAGTACTTAGTGGTAATTAAATCACTACTCCAGTTATTAAATAAATCATCTAAATCACTATCTTCTACTGGTCTCAAAATTAATCTATCTGTTTCTAACATTTTAGTACCTTTCTAATATATTTGGTTATTCTTTTTAAATAATATTTTTCTAAAACAGTATTTAAATTATTTTTTCATCTTGTTAAAAAAGAATTTTTTTGTTCCGTGATAATCACGAGAAACTAGTATTTCATTATCTTTAAAATATGTAGATTGATGATATCCCACAAGTTCAAATCCTAACTTTTCCATAATTCTCCAAGAACCAGAATTTACTTCAGCTGCTGATGTATAAATGTCTGTTATGTCAACTTCTTCAAACATAAAAGTAAGAACAGCTATTGCTGCTTCTGTAGCATAACCTTGTCCTTGATATTCTGGGGCAATAAACCAACCAACATCTCTAATATTTTCTGGTTGATTCTTTTTTTGTTGACAAGTAATTTGGCCAATTAAAATATCAGAATTCTTTAAAAATACACTCCACGTAAACTTTTGACTATCTTCCTGATTTTTTACAGTTTCTATTTTAGATTCATAAAATACTTTTTGTCTTTCCCAATCACAAAGTTGCTTTAAAAAAATTTTTCTTGCTAATTTTAAGTCATCTAATTTATTTTTACTCAAGTTATTTTTTTTAAATATTCTATCTGGTGTTGGAAAATAATATTGATTTACATTCTCGTCACTCAATATTTCCCACAATCTATGTTGTTCAGACATTGTAGGAATTTTTAAATCCAATCTTTCTGTATATAAATTTTTAGAATTAATTTTATTCACTCTATATCTTCCTCAATATTTTTAATTTCATCATCTAATTTCATATCTATATTTTCATTTACTAATATATTATAATTTTCATTACATTCATCAGCTATACAATTTAACTTAAAGTTGAAAGTTTTTTTATCTATTCTTTCAACAATACATTTGTGATAACCATAAACTAAAGAAATCCAACCCTTTTTATCTTCATAAGAAATATCTGATAAGCTGTCACTTATATCCACTTGTTTACCTACATTTAATTTTGTAAATAAGTTTCTATCATACGTTGTTTCTATTCTTATACGAATTCTATCTTCTACCAATGTGAGTGTAATGATTGGTGATTCTCCTTTTATAACTTTACCTAATCTTTTCTTTTGATATTTACCATATGATACACTTATCACTGGATTATTATAAGTAATTTTATTTATTATTATCATATAAAAATACCACTCTTCCTTTATATCAATTAATGGTAATGCTTAACCAATTGATAAGTTTTTTTCAAGTATTTTACCACTTAATGAATCTACAATTGGAACACTATAATTATATTTTTCTAATAATTTCTTTATTTTCCAATATTTTTCATTAAAGTTATTATCATACATACCTATACCTACTAGTTGATGATTAAGATTAATAGATTCATTCAACCTTATTTCTCCGGCATCACCATATTGTAAACTATATTTTCTTGAATCAAGGATATTTGCTAGAAATATAAAAGATATGTTGAAACGTATATAATGATAAAAAGCAGTACTATAATTTTCGTTATTATAAACGTATGCAAATTGTTTATTTTTAGGATGAATCGCTAAACATATTTCATTATTATCTTGTTCATATATATCTGGTAAATTATTATAATATGAATAATTGTCTGATAATAAATCTTTTCTTGATTTTATTTTTCTTGTTTTTAATATTTGTTCAAATATTATCAAGTCACTAACTTTTTCTTTGTAAAATTCAAGATTTATTCCGTGAAAAATTTTATCTTCTATATTTATCTTGTTAATCATAGCTCAAATCACCTTGTTATATATTCCCTTATTCTATTTATATTTTGTTCCTGATAAGTAGCTTTCTCATTAATTGATAAATTCTATTTGCTTGCCAATCTATTTTCTCTTGATGAGCTTCATTAGTTTTTAATCTCTCAAATTCAGTTATTAAATATAATTTAAACTCTGGAGATAGCCAACTTGCAAATTCAAATGCAATATCTGGATGGGCATATGTTCCAATACTATATCGCCCGCCTTTTGAAATTATTCCTTAGTTCTTTTTATCCATTGTGTCGGTGACATTGCAAACGAGTTTCTACCGTACTCAGTTTTAATTTAGTCGAATTCGACCAAATTAAAATCTTGATTATGAATTTCTTCTCATAGTCCAATATAATCAATAGTATTTATTCTTCTTAACCAGTTTTTAACTGTAAAAGATGGATTACTTGAATTTTGATATTTTGCTAAATCAGTTAAAGAAATGTAATTAACATTTCCAACTCTTAGTATTACCACCTTATTTTCTTTAACTATTATTTCTACTGTTACTAAATCTTTTTTCAATATTTTTTTCTCCTTTCTATTTAGATTTTAAAAGGTGTCAACAAATATAATAATTGTTCACACCTTTATTTTACTACATATTTTTAATATTTCGTAGACAAGTTATAAAACTCAAACCTATTTCTCTTTTTAAAAATTTAAATTCTTCACTTATTTTATGTTACTTTCCACAACAGTTTTTATACTTTTTGCCGCTTCCACAAGTTGTAGAAACTCCCATATTTATAATACTTATAATATTTATAATATTATTGATATTTCAATGTTTTATCGTTTTGGGAACCTATTATATTTATAATATTTATAGTATTTTGGTTATTATAAATATTTCTCTCTTGCAAACAAATTGCAAACAATGTTTGCATTCATTTACTACGGTCATTATACTATCTATATCATATATTTACCAATGTGCGTTTTGTATTTTTGCACATTTATTATACTATAAATATTTGTTTTTATCAATGAATCTATCCAATTATTTATATTTAATAATTTCTTCTATAATTTCAGATTTTGTTATCTTATCAAAAACATCAGTTGCTAATTGTTTAGATTTTTCTGTACTTGAAATATAGTGATTTTCTAATAAATATTTAACAACTTCATTATTTTTATTTTATTTCATACAAAAATCCTTCCTCGGTTCTATATTTCTATATTAACATGGAAAGGATTTTCTCTTTACAAAAAAGTATTTACAGACTCACTTTTAATCATCTTTTTAAATTTATTTTATTTGTTTATCAATTCTAGTTTCAATATGTTTTACTAACTTTATACTTGATTCAACTTCATTAGTTGTGTGTCCAGTAAACTCAGATAATTTTTTAACATCACTATTAGAAGAAAGACAATATCTTCCTGCATAAATAACTTCACTAATTGTTATTAATGCTTCATTTTTATTTTGCTCATTAGAAATTGTTTCTCTTATAGTTTCACCAACGATTTTAATTATTTTTTTAGGCTCTTCGGCTAATTTTACACTATCTTCAAGACTACTTACTTCCCCTAAAGGATATAATTTATTAACTCTTTGTTGTAATTCTAATGATAATGGCATATTTTCTTTTTCACATATTCTAAAGCCATAATTATCTCCTAAAGATATGCCAAACTCAGCTAAAATACATATCATTGTTTGAACTTTTATATTGATATCTTCTTTGGTAAAATCAGGATTTTCATCATAAAATAACTTATACATTTCTATTAATGCTTTGTCATCTGTACCTAAAACAATGGTTGTGGTATTCTTTAAATAATAAATTTGTTGCATAATTTCAGTAATTTCTTTAGATACTAATTCAATACCTGGATAATCTACTACATCGGTTGCATGATTATTGTAATCTAATTTTATACCATAAGGTAGTTCATATTTAATTTTATATTTATCAGAATAATCGCTATTTTCTTCTTTTTTGCTTCTGCTATATAAGAATAAATTAGAATTATCATACTTAACATGTTCTGAACCTTTTTCATCTTGATAAAAAATATCTAATAACTTTTCTTCACAATCTTTCAATATCGTTCTTACAATGCGAACATTTTCTATCATATAATTATGTCTATGATTATTTATAAAATCTTCTAATAATACATCAATCTTGTCTAAATCCGTATTATCACTTGATATACCTTTGTATCTTACTTCTATACTACCTTTTGCAAAATTTAATGTTTTACTAATACTTATTGGTTTCATTAAATCTCCTCCTAAATTGCTGTATATAATAGCAAAGGTTAGTTAAAATGTCAAATTCTATAATTCCATTAATATTTTTCAATAATCTTTTTTTACAATAGATATCTATTTTTCTTAAAATAAATTTAGATCTAAGTGATACCATACAATTTTTTTAACTTGTCCTGTTTTAATTTAAAATTATTCAATGCCATATATAATGTTTGACTAATATGAATTTTGCGAGTTCCTGTTTCTGTTTTTGTTGTACCTATAAACCATCTACCTTTTTCATCTTTTGGTTTATCATATACATTATGTTTGATAGATATTATTCCATTTTCTAAATCAATATCATCCCAAGTCAAAGCAAATAAAAAGACCAGAATTTTTTTCTGATATACACATATAAATTATTTTTCATATTTATTGTTATAACAGTTATTTAAGCTTATTTATTTTATCATTAAACTCAATTAATGATTTTTCGACATCTATTAAATATCTTTTATAAGTTACATTATCTCTATCTTTAACTTTATCTATATATTCTCCAAAATTATTTTCAATTATCTTAGATGATCCTATATTATCTTCTTTACAAGTAATCATCACTTTACTAAGGTCATTTTCTTGTGCCTTTTCAAGTAACAAATGACAAAAATAAGTACCGAAACCTTTCCCTCTCTTATCAGGTCTTATTCCATAACCAATGTGCCCACCTGTTTCTTTTAAAATATTATTACATTCAGGATTAATCCTTAACGAACCACTTCCTATAATCTCATTGTCATAAATTAAATAATATAAAAATATTGATACTCCACTATAGCATTCTTTATCAGAGAATCCTTTACTATCATTTATTATATTATTTAACCAATATCCAAAATTAATATTTACCCACGAACTTAAACTTTTTTCTGATATACACCCTAGCTCAAATAATTTTTTTTCATAATTTATTATCATCTCTTTATCATTTTGATTAGGAAATTTTAAAAATAATTTATTATAATCAATAAAATCATTATTCATTCTAAACCTCCAAAAATTTTAATACAACTTATCTTTTTATCTTTATATCACTATACACTAAATAATTGATTATTTAAAATATTTACAAAAACTTTTTTCTTATTTCATTAATTAATTTACTAATCTCTGAGTAATATAATTTTAAATCATTAAAATATATCTCCCAAGTTGTATTAGCAATCTTTGCAATTTGATTTATATTGATTCCAATGTTATTAATTTTATTTAATAAGTCATAGAATTCTTTAGGTGGAACTTCTTTAAAAATAATATTATTTAAACTAGATCTAATAACTTCATTTGCACTTAATCCAGTTAATCTAGATAATCAGAATATGACATTGTTTTAGGTTTAAAACTATGTCCAGTATTCAAATACTCATTGTATGCAATAATACCTGCTTGTTTTACTTCGCTTTTTGTTGTGAATCCCGACTTATTTTTAAATTTTCTTTTTCCATCGATTGAAGCAATTTCAAATTTATATTTATATCCTTCCCATCTTTTTTGAACTATTACATCAGCCATAATAATTTCTCATCCATTTACAATTAAGTAAATGAAAAAGTTGACACGAATGCCAACTTTATAGTGTTTGCAAACAAATTGCAAACATTTTGCCATTTTCAGCACTTTTTTAAATTTTCCAAAATTGCTCAAACCCTTATTTTATGGGCTATTTACCACAACATTGTTTATATTTTTTACCACTGCCACAAGGACAAGGATCATTACGACCTACTTTTGTACTCTTCTTAGGTTTCTTTACTGCATCTGATTTGTCATCATTAGTTTGAACACTTTTAGTGACAGGTTTACGTTCAATATTTTGTTGAATCTCGGCTTTTAATAAGAAAACACTAACATCATGATCAATCTTTTGTAACATTTGATCAAATAAATCAAAACCTTCTGTACTATATGCTCTTAATGGATCTTCTTGACCATAACTACGTAAATAAATTCCTTCACGTAAATGACTCATTATGTTAATTTGTTCCATCCAGTAATTATCAATAACTTGTAAAGATAGTGCTTTTTCAAATTCACTAGTAACTTCTACTGGAACATCACTAAGTTTTTCTTCATACTCAGATTTTGCTTTATTATATAGAAAATCAACTATTTCATCATCTATCATTGAATTAATTTCATCATCTTTAATATCATCTCTTAGAAGATTCTCATTAGCAAAAGAAACAATTTCTTTCTTATCTTGTTCACTCATATCACCATCAACAGTATGAGACTTAACTAAATCAGTAACATAATTTCTCATACATTCAAGTACTTGTTCGTGAACTGAATCACTATCTAGAATCTCATTTCTTCTACCATACATGATTTCACGTTGGGTATTCATTACGTCATCATATTGTAGCAATTGTTTTCTAGCATCAAAGTTATTTCCTTCAACTCTTTTTTGAGCAGTTGTAATGGCTTTTGAAAAATATTTATTTTGAATAGCTTGATCTCCGAAACCAAAACTAGTCATCATTTCTTTAATCTTTTCACTACCAAAACGAATCATTAAATCGTCTTCCATAGATACAAAGAATTGTGTAAATCCGGGATCACCTTGACGACCAGAACGTCCTCTTAACTGATTATCAATACGACGTGATTCATGACGTTCAGTACCAATTACACAAAGTCCACCTAATTCTCTGATTTCATCTGATAACTTAATATCAGTACCACGACCAGCCATATTAGTAGCGATAGTAACTGATTTATGTTGACCAATCTTAGAAATTATTTCTGCTTCTCTTGCATGATTCTTAGCATTTAATATTTCGTGAGGAATCTTTTCTTTCTTTAATAAAGTACTAATCAATTCACTAGTTTCAATAGCAATAGTACCAATTAAGACAGGTTGACCTTTGGCATATCTTTCTTTTACTTCATTAATAATTGCTTTATATTTAGCATTTTTAGTAGCAAATACTAAGTCAGGAGCATCAATTCTAGCAACTGGTTTATTTGTAGGAATACAAATTACATACATATTATAAATATCACGGAATTCTTCCTCTTCTGTTTTAGCAGTACCAGTCATACCTGATAATTTCTTATACATTCTAAATAAGTTCTGGAAAGTTATAGTGGCTAAAGTCTTTGTCTCTTGATTAATACGAACTCCTTCTTTAGCTTCAATTGCTTGATGAAGTCCATCACTATAGGCACGACCTTTCATCAAACGTCCAGTAAATTGGTCTACTATAACAACTTCTCCATCTTGAACAACATAATCAACATCTAATTTCATTGAATAATTTGCTCTTAAAGCTTGATTAATATAATGAACTAAAGTAGCATTTTCTACTTCATAAAGATTTTTAACTCTAAAGGCTTTTTCTGCTTTCTCACTACCTTCATCTGTTAATGTTACACTTTTAGTAGTTTCATCATATAAGTAATCAACATCATCCTTTAAACTCTTTACAAAGCTATCGGCATCTTGATAAAGGTTAGCACTAACTAACTGACCTCCAGAAATAATTAAAGGAGTTCTTGCTTCATCGATTAAAACTGAATCTACTTCATCAACGATAGCAAAATTTAATGGTCTTTGAACTCTGTCTTCTTTTCTAATAACCATATTATCTCTTAGGTAATCAAAACCGATTTCATTATTAGTAGAATATAAAATATCACAAGCATAAGCTTCCTGCTTTTCTTTTGGATTTAGTTCTCTTGTATTAACTCCTACTGTTAAACCTAAAAATCTATGAATGCCACCCATCCATTCTGCATCACGAGTAGCTAAGTATTCATTAACAGTAATAATATGAACACCTTTTCCGTCTAAAGCATTTAAATAAGCTGGTAATACTGATGTTAAAGTTTTACCTTCACCAGTTTTCATTTCTGCTATATTACCATAGTGAATAGCTAAAGCACCAACTATTTGAACATAGAAAGGTTTTTCTCCAATAACACGATAGGCGGCTTCTCTTGCTGTTGCAAAAGCTTCTACTAATATATCTTCTAATGTTTCACCATTTGCTAAACGTTTCTTAAATTCTTCTGTTTTATTTTTTAACTCTTCATCTGATAATTTTTGGTATTCTTCATCAAGTGCAACTATTTTATCAGCTAAAGATTCAAATTTTTTTAATTCTTTATATTCATGATCAAACAATCTTGTAAATATTCCCATTGTAAACATCTCCTCAAGGATTATTGTAACAAAAAAAGGAGACAATAGAAAGCATTTTCTCCCATTTTACACTATTTCTAAATGCTTACACAACTTTCTCCATGATACCAAGCATCTACTATAACTGGAGTCACAATATCATCTATAACTTTTTCTATTTGTCTTGCTCCAAATTTTTCATAGTTCGTCTTTGAAATAATTTTTTCCACAATATCTGTGGATATTTCTACTTTTATATTTTTCTTTTGAAAAGCTTCTATCAATGTTACTAGTTTCATATTAACAATTTTTTCTATATCATTTTTTGTTAATTCTCTAAAATGATATTTTTTATCAATTCTGTTAACAAATTCTACTCCCAAAAATTCTTCAATATCTTTGTTACTTATTTCGTCAGTTGAAACAAATCCTATGTCTTTGTTAGCACCACCTAAATTAGTTGTCATAAAAAGAAAAATGTGGTCAAAAGACACTTTTCTGCCTTTAGCATCTTTCAAATATCCTTCATCCATTACTTGAAGAAATAATTTTAAGACTGATGGTGAAGCTTTTTCTATTTCATCTAGGAGTATAACACAATGTGGATAAAGTCTTATCTGATCTAATACTGTCTGATGATTATCAAAACCAACATACCCTGGAGGAGCTCCTAAAATTTTACTAACTGAATGTTCTTCTTTATATTCACTCATATCAAGTCTTATAAAATGGTCTTTACCATATAAAAGCGAAGCATATTCTTTTACTAAGTAGGTTTTTCCTATTCCTGTCGCCCCAGATAAGAGAAAAGTATGTATCTTCGGAGTATCTTGGAAACCTAACTGTACTTTCTTAGTTAAATTACATAAATCGTGAATAATTTCATCTTGCCCAACTATTTTAGCTAGTAATTCTTTTTCTATAGAAAACAATTTTGTTTTGTTTCCTTCTATTATTTCATAAACAGGTATTTTTGTTTTTAAATAAATTACTTCTGCTATCATTTCTTTTGTTATTTTCTTGGGTTTCCTTTTACCAATTAGTGAAATCTCTAACTCATTCTTTTTAGTTATTAAGTTCTTTTCACTTTGTTTTAGTTTAGAAGCTTTTTTAAAATTTTGTTCTAACACAGCTTTTTTCTTTTCAGTTACTACCTTTTTTAATGAATCATTAAGTCTTTTTAACTCTTTATCTTTTTTATCCTCTACAAGACTTGCTCTTGAACAAACCTCATCTAGTATATCTATTGCTTTATCAGGTTGATAATAATCATAGATATATGTATTTGATAATTCAACTATCATATCAATCATTTCATCGGAAATAGAAACTGAGTGATATGCTTCATAAAGTGGTTTTAGTTTCTTTAAGATTTCTTTTGTTTTATCTTTATTTGGTTCTTCTACTAATATTATTTGAAATCTTCTATTTAAAGCTTTATCTTTTTCAATAAATTCTCGATATTCTGCTACCGTAGTAGCACCAATTAAATGAATTTTTCCCCTTGCTAAAGCTGGTTTTAAGATATTTGATGCATCAATAGCTCCTTCTGCACCACCTGCTCCAACTAAAGTATGAATTTCATCTATAAATATTAGATATTCATCATGTTCTTCAATTTCTTTTAGTATTTTTCCTACTCTTTCTTCAAATTCTCCTCGATATTTTGTACCTGCTACTAAGGAAGCCATTGATAATGAAAGAATCACTTTTCCCTTTAAAGAACGAGGTACATTATCGTTAACTATTTGTCTTGCTAATTCTTCTACAATAGCAGTTTTTCCTACTCCTGCTTCACCTAATAATAAAGGATTATTTTTAGTTCTTCTGCAAAGAATTTCTATCATTCTTTTGATTTCATCTTCTCTACCTATTACAGGATCTATTTCATTAGATACAATTCTTTTATTCAAATTGACAGAAAACTCTTCTATTAATAATTTTTTATGATTACTAACTTTTTTCTCACAAAATGAAGTAGAAAATTCTTGATATAAAGAATCTATATCTATATTCATTCCCATCAATAATCTTATAGCAATTCCTTCACCCTCTTCTAAAAGTGATAAAAATAATTCTGTTACTGATACTTCACTTTCTTTATTCTCTTTGCTATTAAGTATCGCTGTTTCTAAGACTCTTTTTAATAATGGTGTATATAAAAACCAATCATTAGTTGTTTTACCTATTCCTACTACTCTTATTAATTCGTCTTTAAATTTATCATAAGTTAGACCTAATTGTTTTAAATGACTAGTTACTTTTAACTCTTTCATTGAGAGTATTGCTAAGAGTAAGTGTTCACTTCCAACATATGGATGCCGTAAAAGACGCATTTCTTTTCTAGCTAATACTAAAGCTTTCTGAGCATCTTCACTGAATTTCGAAAACATAACCTTTCCTCCTTGTATAATTCTATTTTAACGAGGAAAAATGGTTCTTTTCAACACTTTTAGTACCCTAAAAAATGACAAAAAAAATTAGTCCAAGACTAATTTAATTGTTCTACTGCTGATATTCTAACTTTTCCATAATATGATTTTCCGATAGCATCATTTTCTGCTGTTAAGTTTAGCCAAGTACGTAATTCAAAATTCTGTGTAGTATTTCCTGCTATTGAATATGAACCAAGTTTATTACTACTACTTGCTAAACTTCCACTTGCCACTGACGTTCCATCTTTCTTTAAATCATAAGATAAATAACTATACGTTACTAAGGAACAACCATTGCAAGATGTTGTATCATCATCTAAGTAAACATCATAATTAATTGTTCTTGTTCCTGTATTTTTTAGTGAAAAGTTATATGGGGTAGATGCTAAACCGTCGCTATCTTCTTGAGGAATAGCATTTGTTACACTAATAGTAGATGTTCCTTCTACATAATTTAATTGTAAATCTTTTGCTACTAGTGTGACATTTTGTGTTCCGTTTAACGTCATTTTTGAAAGTGCAAAACTAATACCTGCTATTAAAAAAATCAATATAAATAAGCCAACAATTAATAGTATGTTTTTACTATTATCAACTTTTATACTATCTTTCATTATCTCTACCTCACTTTATTATATATATTAAGTTTATAACCTATTTGAAAAAATGTATATATTTTATGCTTATATAGCATATTTTATTTGTAAAAAAAAAGAGAAAATCTCTTTTTTAGATTAGAACTAAAATTGTAAAGACAATGAATGATACTGCTAGTAGTTCTAATAATATTTTCCAAATATATTTTAACCAATCTTTATATGATACTTTTAAGTATGCTAATGTTACCATTAAAGTTATACTTGTAGGTGCTACTAATGCAATTATACCATACAATGTTTGGAATATAACTGATACTACAGGATATGAATCTGTTGCTGTTACTACACTTACGAAGTAAGGTAAAACACTATAGAATGCATATACTGGGTCTCCGTTAATAATACTTGAAACAATTGCTACAAGACCAGTTGTAAATACATTGAATCCTTTGGTTAATCCTAATATAGCTTTATAAATAACTAATTGATAAGGATTATATGTAGTAAGAACTAAAATTAAGTAAACTACAAAAGCAACAAATGCTGGTAATAGGGCTTTTCTTAATCCATTACTAAATCCTACAATCATATCATCCCAAGTAATTTTATAAACATATTTAATAATTACAAGAGCAAGTAATAGTAGAATGATAACTTCAACTAAAGTCCAACTACCAAATGCTGGAACAGAGCTTCCTAGTATTTTTCCAAATATAGGGAAACTAGTATTTAAAGTTTTAGTAATTCCTGTAAAGAATTTAGCTTTTACTCCAAAACTACCAATTAATACTACAACTGTAAATAAAGCAACAAGTCCATCAATAATGATATATGTTTTTTTACTTGATTTTTTAGCAAATAGAATAACATTAATTATTACAAGTAATGCTAATAAAGCAACATAAGCTGGAACTGTAAATCCTGTAACAGCTGTTTTAATGTCTTCAAATAAGTTAACATTAAATGAATTAGTCCAAGAAATAAATCCTAATATAGTAACTACTAGAATAGTATCAATTATAGCTACTAATGGCCAATTTTTCTTTTTCTTCTTATCTTGTTTTACAGCTTCAGGAATATAGTCATCTTCATCTTTTGTTGATGTTGTACTTTCTTTCTTACCAAACTTCAAAACATTAGCTAATAAAATTACTAATCCTAAAGCAAGTAAAATTATTTTAGTCCAGATTTGAGTTGTGGTTTTTACTGATAAATATTGTTGTAGCATTTGTGTTGTGCTATATGCAAATGTTGTTCCCATTAGTCCAATAGCAACACTTCCTGCAGTTACAGCAGTAGCAGCTAATTTGTTATATCCTAGCATTAATACTAAAGAAATAACAAATGGGAATAGCATTAGTAGTGCAAGTTGCATTCCACAGAATGATGTTAAAATAGCAAATAAAGAAGCAATTATAATAATACAAATATGTTCTTTACCTTTAAACTTTTTAACAATGGCATCTAGCATTTTTCTATATGCGCCAACTTTTACTAATACTCCATAGAATCCACCAATTACCAAGATGAATAATGATACATATCCAAAATAACCTAATACTGTATTTTGATAAGATAATAAATCAAATATTCCAACTTGTGATCTACCTATCTCTTGATAACTAGATTGATAAGTAGCAGCTGGTAAAATCCAGGTCAAAAGCACAAATACAGATAGCGTAATTAAACTAACTTTCAATGCATTATGTTTTTTCATATTTTCTTCTCCTTCCATATATTAATTATACGAATAATAACTTTGTTTTACAAGCAATTAGCGATTTTTTTTGTGAATTTTTTGTGAAAAATTCTCTTCACATTTTAAGAAAAATTCCTTAAAAATTCGTCTTGAAGCATCATCTTTTTCATATAAACTTTCAGGGTGCCACTGCACTCCTAGGAAAAAGGAATTATCTTTAATTTCTACTGCTTCGATACAATTATCTAGACTTCTAGCACTAACATATAGTGATGATAGTTTGGGAATGTAATCGTTATGTCTTGAATTAACAAAAGTTTCTTCTTTTTTTACTATGTTATACAAAAAACTATCTTTTTTAATCGATATTAAATGTTCAGTACCATTGTGATTACTTATCTTTTTAGTTATATCTTTTTCCTCATTTAGTAAAAAAGCAGAAATTTCTTGCATTCCAAGACATACTCCTAGTATAGGAATATTGTTTTCCTTTGCATATTTGATTAGTTTAATGTCTTCTTTGTACCAACCATCTCCACCTGGTAAATAAAAGCCATCATATTTAGAATATTTGTCTTCTTCTTTTGGACTAAATATTTCATAATTAATTTGTTCTTTTTCAAACGGAATAAGTTTAAATTCATCACTTCGATAAGCTATTCCTATTAACATTTTTTCATATACACCTCAATATATAGTATAAAAAAAGAAGGAAATTAATTCCTCCTAATATAATTTAGCACCTGCTGGTATATGTCCATCCACCATTAATAGATGTAACTTTTCTTCATTTTCTTCAGTATGAACAGCACTTAAAAGCATTCCACAAGAATCTATTCCCATCATTGTACGTGGAGGTAAGTTAGTAATTGCTACTAGGGTTTTACCAATTAATTCTTCTGGTTCATAATATGCATGAATTCCACTAAGAATAGTTCTATCAGTACCAGTTCCATCATCTAAAGTAAATTGTAATAATTTTTTACTTTTTGGAACAGCAACACAATCTTTAACTTTTACTGCACGAAAATCACTTTTACTAAATGTGTCAAAATCAACATAATCAGTAAATAATGGTTCTATTTCTACTTTAGAAAAGTCTATTACTTCTTTTTTAGGTTCAACTACTATATCTTTTTTTACTGTTTCAGTACCATTTAATGGTTTCATGGTTGGGAATAAGATTACATCTCTAATTGATTCAGATTCTGTAAATAACATTACTAATCTATCTATTCCATAACCAACTCCTCCTGCTGGAGGCATTCCATATTCTAAAGCTTCAACGAAGTCCATATCTATATCATTAGCTTCAGCATTTCCTAAATCTTTTTCTTTTAATTGCTCTTCAAATCTTTCTAATTGGTCGATTGGGTCATTTAACTCAGTATAAGCATTAGCAAATTCACGACCAGCAATAAATAATTCAAATCTATCAACAAATCTAGGGTCTTCAACATTTCTCTTTGTAAGTGGTGATATTTCTACTGGATGTCCATATAAGAAAGTTGGTTGAATTAGTGTTTCTTCTACATATTTTTCAAAGAATAGGTTGATTATGTGACCTACTGTTTTTTCATGCTCTTCAACTACTATTTGATGTTCTCTAGCTAATTCTAGTGCTTCATCAAGTGTCATTTCTTGTTTGAAGTCTATTCCTGTCTTTTCTTTTATGGCATCCACCATACTTATTCTCTTCCAAGGTCCTTCTAGATTAATTTCATAACCATACCAGTTATAAGTCATTTTACCCATTACTTCTTTAGCAATAGTTTGATACATATTTTCCGTTAAATTCATCATACCTTCTAAATCACTATATGCTAAGTAAGCTTCCATTAAGGTAAATTCTGGATTGTGTTTTAAATCCATTCCTTCATTTCTAAATACTCTTCCTATTTCATAAACAGCTTCCATTCCACCTACTAATAGTCTTTTTAATGGTAACTCTAAAGCTATTCTTAAATACATGTCTAAGTCTTGAGCATTATGATGAGTAATAAATGGTTTAGCACTTGCTCCTGTAAGTAATGTTGATAAAACTGGAGTTTCTACTTCTGTAAATCCTTGTTTATCCATATAATTTTGAATACATCTAATAATTTTTGGACGTAAGAAAGCTACTCTTTTTGAATCATCATTCATTATTAAATCAACATAGCGTCTTCTATAACGTTCCTCTTTATCTGTAAGACCATGGAATTTTTCAGGAAGTGGTTTTAATGCTTTAACTAGTGGAGTATATTCTAAGCATTTTATAGTTACTTCTCCCGTTCTTGTTTTCATTATCTTTCCACGTATTCCTACTATATCTCCAAGGTCAGCAGTTTTAAATAGACTGTATTTCTCTTCACCAATGTCATTAATTGATATATAAATTTGAATAAGTCCTGTTTTATCTTTAATAGTACAAAAAGAAGCTTTTCCCATCTTTCTAATAAACATTATTCTTCCTGCTACTATGGCTTCATCTGTCATATTTTCAAATGCATCATGTTCTACATCTTTATATTTTTCTTTGATTTCCTGTGCATAAGCATTTCTTTGAAAACTATGACCAAATGGATCTAAGCCTAATTCTCTTAATTTTTCTGCTTTTTCACGTCTAACAACTTCTTGTTCTGTTAATTCTCGCATAATTCTTCCTCCTCTTTATTTTCTACGGTATTAGTACAAACAACTATTGTTCCTACTAGCTTATCATGAAGTCCTTGTTTTTCTTTCGTAAATGCAATAAGAAAAAAGCTAACTAATAATATACTATATTGTACAAGATTTAGCAAACTATTAGTTGCTAGATAGGTATCTTTATCAAGAAATAGTATTGTACAAAATCCTATGATACTTACTAAGGTTCCTTGTAATATCATAGTTCTAAATAATAAATCATTCATTGTTAATTGGTCATCGTTTTTCTTTTTGATTTTAATCTTCATCATCTTCTTACCAATCGTTTGACCATCATTTTTATATACATATAAAACATAATACAAAAGTGATATTGCTATTCCTACTAATGTGGCTATTCCTGTTTGCTTGGCTATATCGTAACTAATATCTACAAGTTGATTTACATATTCTTCCATAGTTATTTTCTGACTTGTATAGTTTTCGATAATTTTTGTTTGTTGATCATATAGTTTATCAATAGTACCATTTGTTGGAATAAATGTTGTTACTAAGGTAGTTAAAGCTGATACTAAAAATAAATCTATCATAAATGCTACAAATCGTTGTGAAAATAAGGCTTTTACTTCTTTCTTCTCTTTCATACAAAGTTCCTCCTAAATACTTCTAACATATGTAGTATATCACAAAGACTAGTCATTTGATAAATATTATTTTTTAACTGATTACTACCCTCTACACCTTTTAGATACCAAGCAATATGATTTCTAATTTCTAAAACTGCTACTTTCTCATTCTTTAATTCACTTAGTAGTTTTAAGTGTTTTATACACATATCTATTCTTTCTACAGGTGTTACTTCTTTGAAATATTTCTTTCCGTCAAGTAATGCTACAGTATCTCTTATCAGCCACGGATTGCCTAATACTCCTCGTCCAATCATTATAGCGTCACAACCAGTTTCTTCTAACATTTTCTTTGCTAATTCTTTAGTAGTTATATCGCCATTACCTATTACAGGTATTGATACATTTTCTTTAACTTGTTTTATTATGTTCCAATCAGCTTTACCACTATATCCTTGTTTTCTAGTTCTTGGATGAACGCATATAGCACTTGCTCCTGCTTCTTCACATATCTTAGCTATTTCTACAGCATTAATAGAATCACTATCCCAGCCACTTCTAATTTTAACAGTAACAGGACATTTAACACTTTTAACTACTGCTGTGACTATTTCTTTTACTTTTTCGGGATTTTTAAGTAGGGCACTCCCTGCTTGAGCTCGAACAGCTACTTTAGGAACTGGACAACCCATGTTTATATCAATTATATCTGGATGCATAGTAGTTTCTATGTATTTTGCTGCTGTTACAAAACTATCTACGTCACTGCCAAATATTTGCTGGGTAATTGGTCGTTCTTCTTCACTCATATACAACATATCAATAGTTTTTTGATTATCATAGCAAATGGCTTTATCACTTACCATTTCAGCATAGATTAAACCACAACCCATTTCTTTAATAATTCTTCTATAAGCACTATTACAAATTCCTGCCATTGGTGCTAATACTACTTGATTTTCTATTTCTACATCTCTAATTTTCCACTTCATAAATACCCCTTATATTATTTTTTTTACTTTTGTTTTTAATTTTTGATTTTTGCTTTTGTAGTTTAATGATGCTTTTGCTAAAATTAAATTTTCTAATAAAACATTTTCTAATTCTAAGTTGTTTTTATTTCTTATTTTACTTATAGTGACATTTGTTAAAAATGCTAAACTATCATATAGTGAATATTCCTCTACTTTTTCTGGTAAATTTAAGTTATCTAGTTCATCACAAACATCATATGTCTGTACAATTCGACCATTACTATATCTCTCATAAAAACTATTAACATCTCTTGCTAGCTCTTGAACATTTACTGATTGCATAATAATTTTTCTATTATCAATTCCTTTGTGATAATTAGGATTAAGCGTTGGCATCTTCTTTCTAGTGCAAAAATCTGCTAATATCAGAGCATATGTTGTTTCATAAATAAGACTATCATTACTGTATACCTTTTCACCAACTTTTTCTAAATGGTTTGCTACTTCATTTATTTTAGAGATTGGTATGTTTAATTCTTCTGTTAATTGGTTAAAAATTGCAGCATTAAGATTTAGTATTAAATTAAGACTCCGTTCTTTGTCACCATATAATTCAGTCAAATGATACATAGTAACAGTAGTCATAACATTTATACCAGCTTTTTCTAAAAGTTTTATCATTGCTTCTTTTGTTCCTATTTCCTTAGTTTCATCTATTTGCTCAAAACTTCTTCTAATTAGTTGAGCAGGATTTTCAAAAGCAGACATTAAATCAACTGCTTCTGCTTTATAAAAGAAACCATAGACTATCTTTTTTAACTCATTTATATTTTTAACTTCTAATGAGGGTACTTTTTCTAAAAAATAGTCATTCATATAATTATAATATTTATTCTTTAAGTAATAACTTTCCTTGCCATATAATATATCAGCAGATTTTATTATTTCTTTGATTTTTTTTAAGGTTTCTTTATCAT
Organism: uncultured Bacilli bacterium; assembly: GCA_934130405.1. GTDB lineage: Bacteria > Bacillota_I > Bacilli_A > RF39 > UBA660 > Onthousia. The sequence continues at coordinate 65,420 of CAKOXX010000003.1, forward strand.
AATTTTTTTCATAAAATTTATCAGGATAAGTTTTTAAAAGTATTAATATATTTGCTATATTATCATCAGTCACTCTATCATCTACTTTCTGTTATAATATGTTAATAATTATGTTCTTTAATAACATTTTTCTATATTTATTGTTTAATTTATAATTTTTTTATTTTAAGTTTTAAGCTATTTTTTTTAGCTTTAGGTTCTAATATCTTTTTTGATAAAGCTAAATTTTGTAATAGAATATTTTCTAGTGATATATTATTTTCTTTTGTTATTTTAGAAAGCGTAGTAGTTGTTAAAGCTGTTAAGCAATCATATAATGAGTAATCTCCTATTTTTTTAGAAGAAGTTTTTAAACTTTCAATATCTGTTATACTTTCGTCTATACTTATATTTTTTTTGGAAGTATTTCCTTGAAAATATTGTTTAGAAATATCTTCTAAATCTGATATAGTCATTTTTCTTTCAATATTCTTGTTAGCTGTATTCTTTCCATCATAATTAGGATTAGGTCTGAACACTTCTTTTTCAATACAAAAATTTGCTAAAGTATTTCCATAAACAGCTGTGAAAAATTTAGAATCAGTAAGTAATACGTCACTACTCATTTCATAAAATTTATCAGCAATCAGTTTAGCACAAAAATCATCTGTTTTTTTTGTATTAAGTTTATTTGCTATACAAGCATTTATTCCTAATAATGATGTTAAAATTGGATTATCTATTATAGAAGGCATTATAGAACAAGAAAGGACACCAATACTATCAATAGCAAATAACGCTTTAATAGAAGCTTCATCTCTTTTTCTTTTTACTTCGTTTATTTGATTAAAACAACTTTCTACATAATCTATAGCATCAGTTAAATCCACTCTAGGAGTTTTATAAAAGAAAGCTAGTGCTACTTTTTCTAATTCTTTTCTTTGTTTTACTCCTCTTTTGTTCATAAAAAAGTACTTTTCTAAAAATAAATTATATTTATTTATTAAATATGCACTTTGTTGTTTTCCATATAATGTATCAGCTTTTTTTATTATCTCTTTTAGTCTAGATAAAGTTCTTTTATCATATTTATCTTTACTTAATTCTAACGAACTAGTTTTAATATCACTTAATATTTTCAAAATTGTTTCATCTTGCATTTAATCAATACCTATTTATTATTCTTTAATAAATCTCTTATTTCTTCTAAAAGAATAACTTGTTCATCTTTCTTTGGTTTTTCTTCTTCTTTTTTATGTCCTAACTTCTTGTCGGCTTTTTCTTTTATACTATTAAGTATCTGTAACATAGTAAAGATACAAAGTGCAATTATTAGAAAATCAACAACACTTTGAATAAAAGAACCATATTTGATAGAGGCATCCCCTACTTTAATACTTAGTGAACTAAAATCAAGTCCTCCTAAGACAACTCCTACTAATGGCATAATAATATCATTTACTAAACTACTAACTATTTTTCCAAAAGCTCCACCGATAATGACACCAATAGCCATATCCACAACTGATCCTCTACTTATAAATTTTTTAAATTCATCTGCTTCTTTTTTTAGATTTTTATTCACTTTTTTATCCATTTTATCCTCCTTTTTCACTCCTCGTGAAATTTCACACATATTATACTAAAAAAAGAACTATTTCTCAAGTTCTTTTATAATTTCTTCCTTATCCATCTTTGAATAACCTTTAATACCTTTTTCTTTAGCTAATTCTTTAAGTTTAGTCAAACTCATTTTTTCATAAGTTGTTTCATCATCTTCACTAGGCATTTTACCATTTTCTACTAAGTAATCAATTTGTTCCTTAGTTAATGTTTCATATTCTAATAAGGTTGTTGCTAATAGTTCTAATAAATCACGATTATCATTAATAATCTTTGTAGCTTTCTTATAGCATTCATCAATGATTTTTCTCATTTCTGTATCTATTTCATGTGCTACTTCATTAGAGAAGTTTCTTGATTTATTATAATCTCTTCCAAGGAAGACGCTTCCTTCTTGTTGTTCTAATTGCATTGGTCCTAAATCGCTCATTCCGTATTCAGTAACCATTGCTCTTGCAATCTTTGTAGCTTTTGAGAAATCATTTTCTGCTCCAGTTGTAATTTCTCCAAATACTACCTCTTCAGCAACACGTCCTGCTAGTAGACCTGTTATTTGCTCTAATAAATCAGTCTTAGTAGAACACATTTTTTCTTCACTAGGAATCATCATATTATAACCGCCAGCGGAACCACGTGGAATAATTGTTACCTTTTGAACATCATTTGCTCCTTTTAGCTTAATTCCTACGACAGCATGTCCAGATTCGTGATATGCTACTAATTTACGGTCATTTTCACTACGTGTCTTACTAGATTTAGCAGGTCCCATTAATACCCTGTCACTAGCTTCATCTATTTCACTCATTGTAATTGCTTCTTTATTTCTTCTAACAGCAAGTAACGCAGCTTCATTTAATAAGTTTTCTAAGTCAGCTCCTGAATAACCTGGAGTTCTTTTAGCAAGAGCTGGAATATTTACTCCATCTGCTAAAACTTTGTTTCTAGCGTGAACTTTAAGAATCTCTTCTCTTCCTTTAACGTCAGGTAAGTTAACAGTTACTTGTCTATCAAATCTTCCTGGTCTAAGTAAAGCTGGATCTAAAACATCAGGTCTATTAGTTGCAGCAATTATGATAATACCTTCATTTTCACCAAAACCATCCATTTCTGTAAGTAATTGGTTTAAAGTTTGTTCTCTTTCATCATGTCCGCCGCCGATACCACTACCACGTTGACGACCAACTGCATCTATTTCATCAATAAAGATTAAACAAGGAGCTGTCCTTTTAGCCTGTTGGAACATATCTCTAACACGACTGGCACCTACACCAACAAATAGTTCTACAAAGTCAGAACCACTAATATAGTAGAAAGGAACATTTGCTTCACCAGCTACTGCTCTTGCTAGTAATGTTTTACCTGTGCCTGGAGGACCATATAGTAATACTCCTTTAGGAATTCTTGCACCAAGTTTCTGGAATTTCTTAGGATTTTTCAAGAAATCAATTAATTCTTTTACTTCTTCTTTTTCTTCTTTTAAACCTGCAACATCTTTAAATGTTACTTTATTTTTATCACTTGATAATTTAGCTTTACTCTTTCCAAAATCAAATGAGCCATTCTTTCCACCCATTTGTTTATTTAAGAACCAAAAACCAATGGCAAGTACTAATAACATAGGTAAATAATTAGCTACAATAATTAATAATGAATTTGATTCTGGATCAGCTACAGCAGTAAATTCAAAGTTATATTTATCACTTGCAGTAACTAACTTCTTCATTACTTGTTCTGATAATGGAAGTCTTACATAAAAAGTTTCGTTTTCTTTATAATTTTTTAATTTACCACGTACTTCATAAATACTAGCTCTTTCTCTTGGTTTAACTTCTAGTTCAGTTACTTCACTAGAATCTAATGATTTCATAAATTCACTATAAGTTAAGTTATTAATTTTTTGATTAGCAATAGTAACAAAATAGAAAACGCCAAGCATGATAAGTAGTAAAAATACATAAGGAAGTAATCCTTGTCTTACTTTTTTATTTTGTGTCATATCAATATCTCCTTTAACTATTCATATTTCAGTATTATATCATAGAATTCATCTTTTTTCTTATCGTATTTAGTTTTTTTGATACCTGGTATAAAGACTATTTGGTTTTTGCTATCAACTACTACTGGCCATAAATCTCTATCTTTTAATGGTATTTTGCGATCTATAAATATCTTCTTTAATTTTCTATGTCCACCATTTTTAATTACTAATGTATCACCATATTCTCTAGTCCTAACTCTTAATGGTAAAGTTAAATCTTTACTTGATAATCTTGTAATATTATTACTATTGCCCGATTCTTCTTCTACTACTTTTAAAGTATGTCCATTAGGTAGTTTAGCATAATTTGATAATTCTATTTCGTATGTATCTATTATTTCTGTATTTCTATCAAATTCTATAGTATTATAACTCTTTCTAATAACTACATCATTTGGAAAATTAAGTTTAACATTAGCTCTTTTGGAAGTAATTATTTTAAATATAGCATCTAGATGTTTATCAGATATTAAAACTAAGTCATCCTGATAATATTTTTTTAATAATTCTTCTAAAACTAATTTTTGAATTATTTTATCTAATTCATTAAATGGTTCGATAAATAATTTATCATTTCTTACTACTTTGGTCAAGGCTTTTTGAACCTCTTTATTTAGGTACTCTGATACTTCTTCTAAGGTAGTATGAAATTTAATAAATTTCCGTTCTACTTTACTATCTTCTTTCTTTAGAAATGGCAATACTTCTTTACGATAACGATTTCTTGTATAAACTGAACTGTTATTTGAAGCATCTATAGCATAAGGTATTTTATATTTATGGTCATAGTCTAATAATTTAGCTTTAGTTGTTTCAAAAAATGGTCTATAAATCGTATAGGTATCCATATTTACTATTTTTTTAAAACCAGAGTATCCATAAATATTAGAACCTCTTACTATTCTCATTAAAATAGTTTCCATTAAATCATCGGCATGATGAGCTGTCATTAAGTATTTTGCTTGATATTTATTAACTACTTCTTCAAAGAAATTATATCTTATATTTCTTGCTTCATTGTGAAAATTATCATCACCATAATTTTTTATACGCATATATTCAAATACAACATCATGTTTAGCACAATATTCTTCTAGTAAAACTTTTTCTTCTTCACTTTCTTTTCTCTTTCCATGATTAACGTGAGCACAAATTAGTTTTATGTTTATTTTTTTTCTAAGCATTAATAACGTATGAAATAATGCCATAGAATCTGGTCCATAACTACATCCAAATACTATTACATCACCATCTTTTATTTTTATATCTTTATAAAGTAATTCTACATCCATTTTTCCACCTCAATAAAAAGAATACCTATTTATCTTCAGGTATTCTAAGAATATATTCTCCATCTTTTGAATAATAATACTTTTCTCTTGCATACCTTGCTACATAATCTGCATCTTGTAATTTTAAAACGTCGGCTTTTAGTTCACTTTCTTTATCTTTTAAACTAGCAAGTTCTTTAGTAAGTTCTTTCTTTTCTTTATATTTACTATAGATACTAACCCAGTATTTTCCTACAGTATAGGTTGTGAACACTATCATAGCAAGAGAAAAAACACATAGAAAAAAGGGACCCATCTTCTTTTTTTTCTTCTTTTTAGCCATAATATCACCCACTTTTCCTGATAATATTATAGACTTTTTTTCTAAGTTTTGCAAATTAACTAATGGCTTTTTTGAAAGTTTGACATTATTTTCTGTATTTTCCTATAAGTAAGTAAATAGCCTAAAAAAATTAGTAAATAAAAAAGCGGATGAATCATTGCATTATTTATCTTTTTCATTGATATAAAATATAGTAATGCCATATCTAAGGAGAAAAGAATGTTACCGATTATTTTTATTATTTTTTTACTTTGAAATAGAAATTTATAGTTAAGAGTAATAAGAAACGATAATAGTACTCCATATAGTCCTGAAAAAAAGATGGATATGATTTGTGTTTTTAAACTCATTATTTAAACAATCTTTGAAAGATACTACTTCCATCTTTATCTTTCTTAGAATTATCTTCTATATAGGTAAATCCATTAACATAACCTTTGATGGATACATTTCCTGATATAGTGTCTAATTTTATAAGTTCTAGGCCATCTCCTTTTACTACTAAAAAGCCCATAGTGGTTTCTATTAAAAATTCTTCTTTATCAAAGTTTTCAATTTTTTTTACTCCCGTTATTAAAAGGTTTTTTCTTTCTGTTAAAGTTATACTGTGGTTATAGTTACTTATTATTGTCTCTTTAGTTTCCATCTATTCTCCTCCTATTATAGAGTATGAATTAAAAAATGGTAAAAGAACAAAAAAAGAAGAACTAGTCTTCTTATAATTACTATTCTTCAGAATCCAAAGTATTTTGGTAAGCTTCTAGAATTTTATCTTGAAACATTGCTCTTACTTCAGGATTGATTGGATGAGCGATATCACGATATCCACCAGTTGGTGTTTTTCTACTTGGCATTGCTATAAACAAACCATTTTCTCCTTCAATAATTCTGATATCATGAACTGCAAAACTATCATCCAATAAGACAGATGCAATTCCTCTCATACGAGAGCCTTCTTTGTCAACTTTTCGTACAGTGACTGATGTAATTTCCATATATCTTCCTCCTTTTAAAGCACTGACACTTTATACTTTAATTCTATCTTATCTTTTTTGTAATTGCAAGAAGTTTATAGGTACTTGACAGCAAACACGTCAACTGATTATTTCAACACTTTCTGTTATTAAGTCACTATAACTAAATGACTTGATTTTATTTTCTTCACCTTCCAATCTAACTAAAAATATTGAAGGATAAAGTTCAATTATTTCTCCATTGAATTCTTCTATTTGGTTTCTACTTCCATTAACTTTAAAGTGTAAAATAGTACCTTCTTTTTCTTTTACTTTACTTCTCATACTATCTAGGTTCATCTTGGATACCCCACATACATAGTACCGTTAGTGATAATTCCACCCATACCAGCACTTCCATAATGAGTTTTATCTATAAGTGGTATCAAATCAATGGCTTTATTTACAGGAGAAAGAGCTACACAAGAAGCCACTATTGCCGGATCTAAGGCATGAATATTTATTCTTTTAGGACTTGAGGCAAAGTTACTTCCTGCCTTTATTAATTCCTCATAGTTTGATTGACAAGCTCCTGCAATTATTATCAATTTATCTTGATTTTTTTCATACATTCTCGCTTTTTTTATAGCATTAACAAAGTTTTCTGAGTTTTGATAATTTTCTATTTTACTTTTATCTTTGGCATGTTTTTTTAAGAAATCATGTCCTGTTATTACTACTATATCTGGTTTATATTTTTCTAATGTGTCTGTTATGACATCTTCTATTTCACTTTCTTTAACCTTTATACCATAAGCTTCTAAATGCATATCTTTATAAAAGTTGATACATCTATCTAAATAAAATTTATCAGAATCAAATTGAACTATTTTACCAGGTAAATAGAAATATTCGTTTCTATCTAGTGAGATTAAACTTTCTACCTTTTCAATATCTACTCTATCTGTTTCTTTTTTAACTGAAACTTTAGTTAAATCAGTTAACTCACTATCTGCATAAAGCCTAACATCTACACCTCTTAGATAAGCTATATCATCTTCTATATCGATTATTTGAAAGACTAAGTCATTATTATAAGATTGCCTAGTTACATAGTCACCTAACTTAAAATTCATCTAATCACCCAGTAAAGTTTATGCAAGAATAGTTTAAATTATTTATAAAGTTTATTTGCTATATCAACAAATATTTTATAATCTAACTGTTCTGCTCTTACACTTAAATCTAGATTATACTTTTCTAAAACTTCACTAACTAATTTTAAATCGTATTTTTTTAAGTTATTTCTTAGTGTTTTTCTTTTAAATTGAAAGCTATCATGAACTATTTGTTGAAAAAATTCTTCACTCATTAATTTTTCTTTCGTTTCCTTTGGTTTAAATGATACTACTACGCTATCCACATTTGGTTTGGGAATAAATTCTTCTCTACTTACTAAAAATTCTTTTTTTGTATCAAAGTAATATCTTAATAAAACAGTTAATGCACCATATTCTTTCTTTCCTGGTGTAGAAGTAAATCTTTCTCCTACCTCTTTTTGTACCATCATCACAATTTTGCTAAAATAAAGACCAGAATTTATTAGTTTAAAAAGTATTGGTGTAGTTATATAATAAGGAACATTACTTACAAAATATAAATTTTTATATTGATAATTGGCTAAGTCTTCTTTAATATCTTGTTGCAAAAAGTCTCCAAAATAGATAGAGATATTATCTGCTCCTCCTAAGTTCCTTATTAATATGTCTTCTAGAGTTTTATCTATTTCGTAACATAATACTTCGCCTTTATCTTTTAGATATTTAGTTAAGGCTCCTGCTCCTGGTCCTACTTCAATTATCAAAGATTCATCTTTAATATCTGCTGCCTCTACAATTTTTGCTAATACTTTTTCATTTTTTAAAAAGTTTTGACCAAATTTTTTCTTAAATTGAAATTTTTCATTCATATTAAAACCTCTTTCTCAATGTTGTTATTATATCATAGATATTTTGTTAAATTTTATAACTTTAACGTATAAAAAAAGAAAAGTTTATTTTTTCAACTCTTCCTTAGCTGGTTTAATCATAAATAATATATTAGAAACTGATAAACCATATAGCATTATTTTCATATAAGATATAAATGTATTGAAATAGTTAAAATCAATTCCATAACCATATTTTTCATTAAGTACCATATTTTTATCAGCGAATGCTCTATAGCCTACTACTATTATTGTAGTAAAAATTATACATGCTGTTAAATTATAAAATATGTTATTATTAACTCCTTTTTGTTTAAATACAAGGTTAATTATGAATAATAAGAAGATAATTAAGAATGGAATAAATTCTGGCAGTAATGTTGCAAAGCTTTTTTCTAGTCTAACATTCATTCTTACCATTATAAATAAGGTAATTGCAAATGCACCTAATAGTAAAATATATTTCAATACCGCAAATATAATATTTAATATTTTCTTCATATTAACCTCCTATTACTTCGTTATGATACCAATCTGAAAGCTCTACTAAAAGGTCTAACGTATTTTGATAATTTGTATTAATCGAATTATAACTATCTTTAGCTAAGAAGAAAATACTTGATCTACTTATATCATTTGTAAAATAATAATTATCGGCATTTTCTAAACTTGAAGTAATATAACCATTACTTGATAATTGTTCATTAATAGTTGTTTTGATAAATGGTCTTATATTTTTTAAGCTTTCAATATTAAAACTATTATCTTCATCAATAAAGGTATTTAATTGCATTACAACACAGTCATTTAAAATATTATTTTGATAAAATTTTCCTAGTTTATAAACATCTCTTAATTCTACAGTTTGTTTGCTAGCTAATTCTTTATACTCATCACTTTCAAACACTTTAACACAATTATTTAATTTTATTTGAATACTATTCATATCATATATATTATTTCTTCCTTGATATGAATTTTGTTGATATGAATTTATATTAGTTTTTATTTTTTCTAGTTTTTCTTTTGTTTTTTGATCATTAGCAACTACTTCACTGCTAACATCAATTTTTGTACTCAATTCTTTGTAATGATAGAAATTTAAAAATAATAGAAAGAAAGAAAAACCAAAAACTAAACCAGTTAGTGCGTAAGCAAATATATTTATATATTCCAATAACATTTTTTTCATTAATTATTCTCCTTTACTATTATATTAACTTTATAGGCATAACTTTTATTTTCCCAAGTACCTTTTTCAACTGAATCTGGTATATATACTTTAAGTTCATAATTATTAGTCTTACCAGCTATAACATATCTTTCATCTAAGATATTGTTTTTTACTTTTGCTAAGTTTCCTTTTTTTATAATTTTGCCATTAAGTAATAATTCATAATTTAACTGACTTTTAGAAAGTTTTGCTTCCGTAATGTTTACTTCTTCAAAAACAACTTTATAAGAACTTTTAAAATCATTTACATTTTTTATACTAAATTTATAATTTGGAACAGATTGTGCTTCGCTTTCAGTCATTGGTACCAAGTTTTCATTTAATGCTACTTCGTCACTTTCTTTTTGAACCTGCAAAGTATTTATTTTTCCAATATCACCGTAGTAAAAAACCTTATACCAAAGAAATGATGTACAAATTACAAAAGCAAAAAGAAGAATTCCTCCCAAAGCAAGAAATATTTTCTTTGTCATTATCTATATCTTCTCCTTTCTGTTTTTGTATTACTATCTACCTTTTTTGACTTTTCTTTTGATTTTTTTTGCGTTGATATTTCTTTATCTTTATTTTTTTCTTTTAATTGTTCTTTCTTTTCTTTTAGTTCTTCTTTATTTTTGCTTTCTTTTTGATTATTAGGATCATTTTTAATTGTCTTAATTATTTTAATTATGTCTGCTCCAATAATTCCTACTGTAGGAACAATAATTAACAAGACCCATCCTACTACACTACTTAATATGTATTGTATATACCCAAGTTTTGGTAAACGTATAAGAACTTTTCCATAAATAGTGTCAAAGGTTTGTCGTGAGGCATCTTCTGTGTTATTAGCATCTCCCTTTGTTGTAAATAGATACTTACCATCATCTGTCTTTTCTATTTTTCTTACTCTGTGTGTAACCGTTACTCCAGAACTACGATAATCTGTTGAGTTAAAGGTTATTACGTCTCCGACTTTTATATTTGATGGATCCTTTACTCTCATTGTTACAATTACATCCAATACATTTATATTTGGCACCATACTTGGGCTTACTATTGTATAGGCCGATACCAATGGCGGTTTGGTTACACCTTTTTTTAAATTATTTCGTTGGTCTAAAAAGTTTACAATTATTAGCAAAAAAACTAAAATCATTATTAATAAAACTGAATACATAATAACTGTAAATATATAGTGTACTATTCTTTTCAATTTCTCAAAAAAAGAAAGATTAGAAAATGGTACTGTAATAGCTATTTCATTATCTTTCAAATTTATCACCCGCTTATCATTCTCCACTATTATAAGTGTATCACATCTTTATTTTTTTTAAAATAGAAGTTTATTATTTAGATTTGGCTTTAGCATTAGCATGAAGTGATACTTGAACTGTAAATGTTTTTTGAGTTGCATCAACTTTAGTATTTTCATCTACCCACATTCTAAAGCGATAGTTATCAGTTTTACTTGTATCAACTGTATTTTTATATAACAACATTGTTCCTTTTTCACTTCCAATAGTTGTTGTTGAAGTTAACGGAACAAAATGTTGAGGTTTCATTACTTCTTCATATTCTCCACCAATTTTCTTTTCTAAATATAGTTTTACTTCATTATTTTTTAATGTTGATGTGTCTTGCTTTTGTCCAGAGATTTCATATGTGATAGCTGCATTTCCTTGAATAGTTGATGTTACACTAAAATCAAAATATTGATTAGTTCCAGACATTGCTTTACCACTTTCGTCTGTCATCGGCATTGCATTAGTAATCGTTATTCCGTTAGTATCTTCTGTATAGTCTAGTGATATTCTTCCAGTCGTAATAGAGTTGGTTTTGTCTCCTTTTTTTGTCACTGTTACTGATATGGCAGATATTCCTATTACTAGTAAAATTAAGAGTAATAAAATAATAAGTACAAAATATAATTTTTCTCTTTTTTCCTCTTTTAGTTCTTCTTTATTTTCTTCTTTTTTCATAAACCAAGACACTCCTATTCTGTTTAAATTGTAGCATACTTTCATTTTATGGTAAAGAAAAAAGTGTCAGAGATTAGACACTTAACTATATTTATTATTGAGCATTTGCTTTTCCGTATACATTTACTCTTAGCTTATATGATTGCTTAGTACTTGTATTAGTATATGTATCAGCAACCCACATTCTTAAACGATAACTAGTTGTTGTTGATGTTTTTGTACTTCCTGATACCAATACAAATTGACCAGTTGGAGCTCCACTGGCTTCATTGGAAGCTGTTGGAGTTAGGTTTGATACTAATGTTGGAGCTAACACTACTTTGCTATCATCTCCACTAGTTAGGTATACTTTGATTCCAGAATTTAAAGACGAACTTGCAGAATCAATTGAAGCTGTTATAGCATAATTAATTGTTGCAGTACCTTGAACAGTTGATGTCACTGTAAAGTCAAAAGTATTATTAGTACCAGTCAATTTTTTTCCAGAATCATCAGTCATTGGTAAAGCATCAGTTAGAGCTATACCATTTGTTGGTTCACTATAACTCATTGTAATAGTACCTGTTGTAACTGTATTTACTTTTGTACCTGTCTTTGAATAAGTGAATGCTGCAAATGATACACCAACTAAAGCAACCACTAAAATTGCAACTCCTAAGATGGAAACTAGAATCTGTTTTGAATTATTTTCGCTCATTTGTCTAACCTCCTTACAATATAAAGATATCACAAATATTAGGAAATTAACAAGTAAATTTTTCACAAAAGAAAAAGTGTCAGTAATTAGACACTTTTATAGGTTATTATTTAGCAGGTGCTTGTCCATAAACATTGACTTTTAAAACATATTTTTGTTGTGTTGATGGAGCTGTATAATCATCTGCAACCCACATTCTTAAACGATATTCTTCTGTTTTTGTTGCACTATAAGTACCAGTCTTTAAGATATATTGACCAGCAGGTGCTCCAGCAGCGTTTCCAGTAGTTGTTGTAGTTAATGCACTAACTTTAGTTGGTGCAAGAATCTGAGCATCTTCTTGATCTGTTAAATATACTTTAACACCGCTATCTGCTACTGTACATTCATCACCTTTTACAGCTGTAATAGCATAGTTGATAGTTGTACTACCACTAACTGTAGCTGCTACAGTAAAGTCAAATGTATTATTATTACCTGTTAATGCTTTACCAGCTGTATCTGTGATAGGAAGTGCATTAGTTAAGTTAATACCATTTGTTGGTTCACTATAACTCATTGTAATAGTACCTGTTGTAATTGTATTTGCTACTGTACCAGTTTTTGAATAACTAAATGCAGCGAATGAAATTCCTACTACAGCTACTATTAAAATTGCAACTCCTAAAATAGAAACAAGAACTTGCTTTGATGAATTAGTATTGTTCATCTTTGTCTAACCTCCTTACAATATAAAGATATCACAAAGATATATAATTTAACAAGTGTTTTTTTTAAAACAAAGAAAAAGTGTCAGAGATTAGACACTTTAATAGTTAAACTATTGAGCTTTTGCAGCACCATAAACATTAACTTTTAAGATATATTTATGTTGAGCAGCAAATTCTGTAGTGTTTGTACCATCAGATTGTTTACCATAGTTGGCATCTACCCACATTCTTAAACGATATTGTTCTTTAGTAGTTGCTGTATAGTTACCTTCTTTTAGAAGATATTGTCCATCAGTAGCTCCTGAAGCATGGCTACTAGTTTTTGGTAATGCAGATACTAATTTAGGTTCAAATACAGCTGTTTCAGCTTCTCCGTTTAATGAAGTTAAATAAACCTTAATTCCTGAATCTAGAACATCACTAGCAGCATCTTTTACAGCAGTTATTGCATAACTAATGTTAGTATTACCAGCAATAGTAGCATTTACTGTAAAATCAAAAGTGTTATTATCACCACTTAATGCTTTACCAGCTTCATCTGTGATAGGAAGAGCATCTGTTAAATTGATACCATTTGTTGGTTCACTATAACTCATTGTAATAGTACCTGTTGTAATTGTATTTGATACTTCACCAGCTTTTGAATAACTAAATGCAGCAAATGAAATTCCTACTACAGCTACTACTAAGATAGCAACTCCTAATACAGATAATAGAATTTGCTTTGATGAATTGTTATTGTTCATCTTCGTCTAACCTCCTTTACAATACAAATATAACACAGTTAATAAGTCAAGGCAAGATGTATTTTGCATTTTTTAGTGGAGCTTTGTAAACAAAGACAGAGCATTTTTTGTTGTTTTATTTGCAATAATATTTATATCTAAATTTAGTTCGTTAGCTATAAATTCAGCTATTATTGGGATATTTTTAGATGTATTTATTTTTCCTCTATATGGAACTGGAGAAAGGTAAGGACTATCTGTTTCTAAAACAACATTTTCTAATGACAATTGTTTTATTGTATCTTTTAAATGACAATTTTTGAATGTTACGACTCCGCCAATTCCTAATAGATATCCCATTTTTATATACTGACAAGCAGTTTCATAACTTCCACTAAAACAATGAATTATTCCTTTTACTTTATATTTTTTTAGAATGGTTATAGTATCATTTGTGGCTTCTCTTGTGTGGATAACTACTGGTAAATTGTACTTTTCTGCTAAGTTTAATTGTTTTTCAAATAATTCTTTTTGTTTTTCTTTATTTTCAGTAGAATAGTGATAATCTAAGCCTATTTCACCAATACCAACTATTTTATTATTTAATAATAATTTTTCCAATTTTTGCAAATCTATATCTATAATTCCTTCTGCTTCTTCTGGATGATACCCAATTGTAGCATAAACTTCCGGATAAGTATTAATTATCTCCATTGTCTCATCTAAATCTTCTCTAGTACAGCCAGAAATAATAATTTTTTCTACTTCGGCTTTTTTAGCTTCTTCTACTACTTTTGTAATATCATTATAATCTTTTTTACTTAAATGGCAGTGTGTATCTATAAACATATTTTATTCCTTCAAACTTTCTTTTTGTAATATAATTGTTTTTATTAAACTTAATAAAAGAAAATAGTCTACCTATTTAGTAAACTATTCTTATTTTTCTTTTTATAAATGCAAATTCTTATAAAATAAACAGTCAAAAATATGGCATAAGATATATCTAATATATTGCGTCCATCAATTGCGGTAATTACAACACCAATATATAGCAATATAAATGCCATGTGACATATTCCAATACCTCTTGATTCATCCATAAAAAGTAACCTCTTCCTATACTACCCATATTAGAAATATACCATTTTTTGGAAAAAATCAATAATGTATTTTTCAATTTTTTATTAGTTTACATTTTTTTACAATGATTTAGTATCAATTCTCTCAAATAGTATTGATGGAGTATTAACTGTATATTTATTATTAGTTTTAAATATTAAATCACTATCTTTTATATTTAGTTGGTGCAAAATAGAATCACTTGTTTCTGGTAAATATGGGGATAATAAAATTCCACAAACACGTATCGATTCTAATAAATTATATAATACTGTTTCTAATCTATCTTTATCGTCATCATTTTTAGCTAAAATCCAAGGTGTTGTATCATCTATATACTTATTGCTACTTCTTAACACTTCAAAAATTTCACTAATGGAATTTGCTACTTGCAAGTTATCCATATTATCCATAACCTTTTGATCCAAATTATTTATTTTACTAATAAATTCACTATCTAATTCATTTGTAATATTTTTGTTAGTTATATTTCCTTCAAAATATTTTAAGGCCATAGTTAATGTTCTGTTTACCAAATTTCCTAATATATTTGCTAAGTCAGAATTATGTTTATTTATTAGTAATTCATTTGTAATATTTCCATCTTGTGCAAATGGTATTTCATGTAATAAATAATATCTTACCGTATCTACACCAAATTTTTCTACTAATTCATCTGCATATAAAACATTGCCTTTACTTTTACTCATCTTATCATTTGCCATCAATAACCAAGGATGACCAAATACTTTTTCTGGTAATGGTAAATCTAAAGCCATCAATATTATTGGCCAATATATAGTATGAAATCTTAAAATATCTTTTCCTATTAGATGCAAATTTGCAGGCCAATATTTTTTGAATTTTTCACTCTGATTTTCTGTATCATACCCCAAAAATGTTATATAGTTTGTTAGAGCATCTATCCATACATAAATAACGTGTTTTGTATCAAAAGGAACTGGAATTCCCCATTTAAATGTTGTTCTTGAAACACATAAATCTTGCAAACCTGGTTTTAAAAAATTCTGAATCATCTCATTTTTTCTAGATTCTGGTTCTATAAAATGTGGATGTGTTTCAATATATTCTTCTAACTGTTTTTGATATTTACTCATTTTGAAGAAATATGCTTCTTCTTTAGATTTTTTTACTTCTCTATGACAGTCTGGACAATGACCATCTATTAATTGGCTATCTGTAAAAAAAGATTCACAAGGTAAGCAGTACCATCCCTCATATTCACCTTTATAGATATCTCCTTTATCATATAGTTTTTGAAAAATATGTTGAACAGCTTTTTCATGTTGCTCATCAGTTGTTCGTATAAACTTGTCATAACTGGTGTTCATTAAATCCCATATTCTTTTTATTTCACTTGATACTTCATCTGTAAACTCTTTTGGAGTCTTTCCCTCAGATTTTGCTTTTTCTTCTACTTTTTGGCCATGTTCATCTGTACCAGTTTGAAAATAAACATCATATCCTTTCAATCTTTTATAACGAGCAATAGCATCTGCTAAAACTATCTCATAGGTATTTCCTATATGTGGCTTACCTGATGTATAAGCAATTGCTGTACTAATGTAATATTTTTCCATATTATCCCTCCCTAAACAAAAAAGTTATTGCTCAAAGGATGAAAAATTCCGCATACCATCCTTGTTTACAATAACCTGTATAACTTTCTGGATTTAACGCTCCACAACGACTACATCTATGTATTGATATAATAACTTCGGAGCTAATATAGTACACAGTTTTTATTTTATAAAAAAAATAACCATGAACATCTCCATTAATGTTTCCGACAGTGTTATTTTATCACAAATATATTTATTCTTCAAGACATTTTTCTAAAAATTGGGCGATAATTTGGGAAATATGAATTTGTTCTTCACTAAATCTTTTTCCTGTGTGTATATCTATTATTAAAACTAAACCAACGACTTCGCCGTCAGATAATATAGGGCATACTAAACAATCAAACATTTTATCTAAGGATTCATCGGAGTTAATTATATCATTATATGAAATACTGTATTTACTAACTTTTTCATTATTGAGCAAAATATTTTCTAAGTTATTTGAAATACTTCTATCAATGAATTCTTTTTTCAAGGCGCCGCTTCCAGCAATGATGTTATCACGATCTGCTATAAAAATATTACTTTTTATAGTACTAGCTATAGTATCGATTAAACTTTGAGATATTTCCTTTAAATCTGATGCAGAAGTAAATTTTTTTAGAATTATTTCTTCTTCATTGGTGTAAATTTCTAATGATTCGCCTTCTCTGATGCGTAATGTTTTTCTAATTTCTTTTGGCAGTACTATTCTCCCCAAATCATCAATTCTTCTTACTACGCCTGTTGATTTCATAAAATGCTCCTTTCTTTCTAGCAATATCTTTCCCAAGTTTATTTATTTTATACCATTAAAAAACCTTTATATTATTATTATATACAGGTGCTATTGCTTTTTTGTGTGGTAATTATTTCCAAAAAAACTCACATCTCTAATCAAAGAGATGCGAGTTTTTTTGGGTAAAAATAAGGCGTTCAGTTTGCTCATTTATTCCATTTATAAGTGTTGTATTTTTCACAATAATTTTCATATCTATAGTTTCCATTAAATCTTTTGGATATGTAATTTTAAGATATTTTGTTATGTATTTTAGTAATCTATCTGGTATTTTATCTGACTGATAAAAATCAGAAATATGTTCAGTTAAAAAGTTCATATTTTCTATTAATTCCAGTTTTATTTCCTTCTTTAAATCTTTATCTAATATTGATAAATCTTTTCTAAATAGTTTAAGTGTTCCATCCTTACTTTTTTTAGATAATGACTTTATATGTTTTTTTAGGTATTTTTTTCTAAGGTTTTCTAAGGTTTTAACTTTTTTTTGCATCGAAAATCTATATCTTTCAACATAGTTATCTACTGCTTGCGTATTTAATATTAGTTTATAGTCTTTACCTAAGGAAAGTAATTTTTGTTTTATTACATCCATAGCTTCTAAAGGTGGTCTCATAAAAAGAGGTAATAAATCATCATTTATCAATGAATAAGTATTATTGTTTATTAATTCTTCTAATGAATTTAAATATATTTTTAAATGTTGATTAAATAACTCTTCTTGTTTCATAATCTTTCCTTACCTTTATCATCTTAAGGATAACAGTACTTTAATAATAAGTCAAGATGTAATTAATGTTGATAATAATTCTGTCAGGTAGAAGATAGGGTGTTTTTCAAGTTTGATTGTGTCTAATACTATTGTTACATTATCACTAGTTGATTTAAATCTAAACATCGGACTGATATTAAAAGCTGTCTTAAATAAACTTTCTCCATCTTTTATTTTTTTTGCTGAAATAGTTATTTCTATTGTATTCTTTGTTTGGTAAACTTTTTTAATGTCTAACTTTTTGACTAATTTTTCAAACCATTCTTCATACATATAAACTATTATATCTTCGTCAATTTTTCCAAAACGATCTTCTAATTCCTGCATAGTGGCTAAAAGTTTTTCTTTACTGTCTATGCGATTGATAATTCTATGAATTTCTATTTTCAACTCTTCTTCTTTTACGTAGGAATCAGATATATGTGTTGAAACAGAAATTAATGGTGTTTGTGAAGTTTCTTCTTCTAAGATTTCCTCACCTTTTAACTTCTTTGTTTCTTCTTCTAACATTTTTAAGTATAAGTCAATACCTACACTATCAATAAAACCGGCTTGTTCACTACCTAATATATCCCCAGCTCCTCTTATTGACAAATCTCTAGTTGCTATGGCAAAACCGCTTCCTAATGAAGTAAAGTCTTTGATCACTTTCAATCGTTTAGTAGCAGTTGATGATAATATCTTTCCTTCTTGATACATTAAGTAACAGTAAGCAATTTTATTACTTCTCCCTACTCTTCCTCTAATTTGATATAACTGACTTAGTCCAAAATGATCTGCATCTAATATAATTAAAGTATTTACATTTGGCATATCTATACCTGTTTCAATAATCGTAGTACATACTAACACATCAGCCTCATGTTTTATAAATTTCATCATTTTATCTTCTATTTCATTTTTATCCATTTGTCCATGAGCAGATAGAACTCTTGCATCTTTCACTAAACTACCAATTTCATCTACTTTTTCATTTATATCTTTAACATGATTATATAGTATAAATACCTGTCCAGAACGAGCTAACTCTTTATTTATTGCCTCTTTAATTAATGTTTTATTAGTAGGAAGCACATAAGTTTGAACCGGATATCTATTAACTGGTGGTGTTTCAATTAATGACATACTTCTCAAACCTGTTATTGATAATTGAAGAGTTCTCGGAATTGGAGTGGCAGTTAGTGTAAGCACGTCAATATTACTTTTATACATTTTAAGCTTTTCTTTTTGCTTAACCCCAAATCTTTGTTCTTCATCAACAACTAATAATCCTAAATCTTTAGGCTTAATATCATCACTCAAAAGTCTATGTGTTCCAATAACTAAGTCGATTGTTCCATCCTTTAAAGAATTTATTATTCTTGTTGTTTCTTTTGAAGAAGTAAATCTATTTAGTAAGCCTATTTTTATAGGAAATGAGGAAAATCTTTCTAAGGCCGTTTCATAATGTTGATTTGAAAGAATAGTAGTTGGACAAAGAAACAAAACTTGTTTTTGGCTTAAAATTGCTTTAAATATTGCTCTAAATGCAACTTCTGTTTTACCAAAACCAACATCTCCTATTAATAATCTATCCATCGGATGTGGAGCTTCCATATCATTCTTAATTTGACTTGTGGCAGTCAATTGATCTTTTGTTGGTTGATAACTAAAACTATCCTCAAATTGTTTTTGTAGCTCATCATCTGCTAAAAAAGCAAATCCTTTTTGACTTTCTCGTTCTGATTGAATTCTTAATAAATCAAGAGCCATATCATGAACTTTTGTCTTTACTCTATTTTTAACTTTTTGCCATTGGCTACCACCTAACTTATATATTTTAGGTACTACACCTTCTTTAGATGAATACTTAAGTAATAAATCAATTTTTTCTACTGGTATATATAATTTATCTTTATCTTGGTATAGTACCTCAACATAATCTTTTAATTGATTCCCTTGTTTTAATGTTTTTAAACCATTATATATTCCTATACCACAACTTTGATGAACAACATAATCACCAATTTCTAGCTTATTAATATCTGTTATTTTTGTTCCGTATTTAAAGTTTGTCTTGTATTTTTTGACTAAAGTTCTATTATGAAATAATTCATTTGCTGTCAAAAAAATATAGTCCTTATATATAAATCCACTTTCCATATCTAACGAAATATAGTTTATACGTGATGATACAATATTTTCTAAAGTAGTAGATATAGATGGTAATTTTATTTTATTTCTTAAATTTTTTTGTTGATATTCTTTAATAGAAATTATTATTGTTTTTCCATTTGCCAATTCATCTTTTAAATATTTTTCTATTGCCTCTATATTCTCATAAAATTGTGGCGGATTTTTTGTATTAAATGATATTATTTTTTTATCAAATTCAATAGCACTATCTAGTGAAAAATACAATATTGAGTTTTTAAGATATTTTTCTTCATACGGAAAAAAGTACCTTTTTGGTTTTATTGATTGTTCTTTTATGTAATCTAAAACTTCATTTTTTGTAGTTTCATATACATTTTTGATTGTATGAATATCTTTATAAATAACAATTGGTTGTTTTAAATAATCTTGAATTGAACTTACTTCTATATACTCCTCTAAAGTTTTTGAAGTTTTTTCTTCTTCTATTAATTCATTAATTAAAAATTCCGTACATGGATAAATTGTTATTTGCTTTTTGTGTTCAAGTGATCGTTGACTATTCTCATCAAAAGTTCTTATTGATTCTATACTATCACCAAAAAATTCTATTCTTATTGGATGTATTTCTCCTAATGGAAATATATCTACTATAAATCCGCGAACTCCAATCTCTCCAGTTTTTGTTACTATAGTTTCTCTCTTATATCCCAATAATAAGAGTTTATTAATTAAATCATCTCTGGATATTTCCATATTAACCGTTAAACTTAATATTTTTGAATCATAATTCTCTTTTGTTGGTAAAAAATGTAAATACCCCATCAAATGTGTAATTATAATTAGTGGCTTGCCTAAACTGATTTCTTTTAAAGTTTCCAATCTAGTAATAAGTAAATCAGGAGAAACAGCAATTGCCTCACTTGTTAAAAAATCATCCATTGGAAACAAGTAGGCATTCTCCGTGTATAAGCCTATTTTCTGAAATAATTTATTTGCTTCTAATAAAGTTGGAGTTACTAATAATATATTTTTATTTTCTTGCCTTAACATTTTCCATACATACATTGCAAAAAGTTCTTCAGATATGTTGTCTAAAGAAATAGGTTCAATTTTTATCGGTTGTAATATATTATCTATAAAGTTCATAAATTCCTACTTTCTGTGATTGTATTTATTCATAACTATATCAAAACTTTTATTAGCATAATCATCTATTATATTATCAACTACTGGCTCCAATTCTATTAATTTTTTTTCTTCTTCCGGACTAAACTTTGAAAGTACAAATGATATTTGGTCCATCGTATTTCTAATATCAGAATTTATTCCTATTCTTAATCGATTGTACTTGTTAGTTTTTAAACACTCTTCTATATTTTTTAATCCATTATGTCCACCACTACTTCCTTGACTACGCAATCTATAAGTTCCAATTGGAAGCGCTAAGTCATCACTAATAACTAATATTTCTTCTGGTTTTATTTTATAGTATTTTGAAAAAAGAACAACTGATTCTCCAGAAAGATTCATATAAGTTTGAGGTTTTAAAAATATCACTTTTTCACCATTTATTATTTTTTCGCAATACAACCCCTTAAATTTATTTTTCCAGATAATATCTTGATTTGAAAAATAGTTATCTATAAAAATAAAACCTATATTGTGTCTTGTATTCTTATATTCATTTCCATAATTTCCCAATCCTACTACTAATTTCATTCTTAACCTCTTTCCAAAATTATTTCCCGGAAAATAATTATTTATTTTGATGATATTCTTTATAAATAATAGATTTGGCTAATCCACGTTCCTTTGCTACTTTTTTCATTGCATCATTTAATGTTATATCGTCTTGTAAATATAAATTAATATGTTCTTCTATTGATAAGTTTTGATAATTTTGTTTAATTCCTTCTACTACTAAAACTATTTCACCCTTTATCTCAAATTCATTACTTAAATATTTATTTATGTCTGTTCTTATAACTTCTTCATACTTTTTAGTTAATTCTCTAACAATTGCTATTTTTCTATTTCCAAATATTTCCAGCATATTTTTTAAAGTATAACTTAATCTTTTTGGTGATTCATAAAATATCATCGTAAATGTATAATTTTTCAATGTATCTAATTCTTTTAATTGTTTACTTTTTTTAGAATTTAAAAAACCATAAAATAAAAATGGTTGGGGAGCTAAAGCCGATAATGTTAATGCTGGAACAAAAGCAGTTGCTCCAGGCAAACTTACAATATTATAATTCTCTTTTGCTACATGCGCAACTATTTTGTAACCTGGATCACTAATAATTGGTGTACCTTGATCTGTTACTAATCCCACATTCAAACCTTCATCCAAATACTCAATAACTTTAACACACATTTGTTCTTCGTTATGGTCATGACAACTTACTAACCTTTTTTTGATATTAAAATTACTTAATAATTTACCAGTTTCTCTTGTATCTTCACACAAAAGAACATCTACAAGCTCTAAAATTTTTAATGACCTTATTGTTATATCATCGTAGTTACCAATTGGAGTTGGTATCAAGTATAATTTGTTACTTTTCATTTTTTTCCTCACTTTCTAAAAAAATAGGTGATTCTATTTTTAAACCTGATTTTCCATAATATGTTGCATCTACCAAAAATAATGACGATAATGAGCTTTTATTATAATAAATAAATTTAATTCTTTTAGGTTCTAAATTATATTTCTTTAATGTTGCTAATATTTCAACAAACCGTTCTGTCCTTTGTATAAAATAAAAATGACCATTTTGCTTCATTATTTTACTTGCGTATAAAGAAATTTCATCAAAATTTATTTCAACTTCATGGCGAGAAATTGCTTTTGAAATTGAAATACTCATTTTTCTATTTTCATTTATTTTGAAATAAGGAGGATTAGCAACTACTATATCAATACTATTTGGAGAAAAATATTTCTGACAATTTTGAAACTTATCTTCTATAATTTCTATTTGATTATTT
This sequence comes from uncultured Bacilli bacterium, assembly GCA_934130405.1. Lineage (GTDB taxonomy): Bacteria > Bacillota_I > Bacilli_A > RF39 > UBA660 > Onthousia. The sequence continues at coordinate 88,386 of CAKOXX010000003.1, forward strand.
AAGTTATTATCTTGAATATTTAATTTGGCAATTTGTACCAATTTTTTTTGAATTTCTATTCCATAAATTTTATTATTTGTTTTTGTACTCAATAGTAAAGGAATTGATCCTTGGCCAGTTCCTACATCAAGAATAATTTTATTTTTATTATGTGACAAATCAATAAAATCAGTTAATAAAACAGTATCACTTGTTAACAAAAATGAATCAGATAATTGAGTATAAATTATTTTATTTTTATTATGTTCAATTATTTGTATTTCAGTTTTCATTTTTGATTTCAACTACTTCCCTATTTTTTAATTCTATTTTGTATGTGTTGTTTAATATATTGATTTCTACAACTTTCCCTTCCGTATTTCCAAATTTTACCAATTTTCCAATATTTGGAAAATTCTTTTTTAATTTCGTATAATTGTCATCTTCGTATTTTAAACAACATAGTAATCTACCACATATACCATTTATTTTTGTTGGATTCAATGCTAAAAATTGATTTTTGGCCATTCCAATGGATACACTGGAAAAATCTGTCAAAAAAGTATTACAACATAAAAATAAACCACAAGGTCCTATCCCACCTATTTTCTGAGCTTTATCACGAACTCCTATTTGTCTAAGTTCTATTCTCGTTTTGTATTTTTGTGCTAAAATTTTGGCTAATTCTCTAAAATCAACTCTTGTATCTGCTACATAACTTACATACAATTGTTTTCTATCAAAAGTATAAAAAGAATCAACAAATCTCATTTCTAGTTTTAACTCATTAGCTTTACTTTGTGAGTAAGTCAAAACTTCTATAGAATCAAGTTCATTTTTTTTCTGTTGATTTAAATCAGTAGCTGTGGCTATTCTAATAAATTTAGTTTTCTCTTCTAAAATAGTGTTAAGTAGGTTATTATTCACTTCAAACTTTATTACTTCCGCTAATCTAAAATTTGATTCTGTTTCAACAATTATTTTCGTTCCAATATCTACTGTTTCATCTTTTAAGGGTTGAAATTTTATTGCAACAATTTCTTTTTTTAAACATGAATTACTATATTTAATTATTAGAAACTTCATTTAATACCTCCATAAATTTAATCAATAAAGAGTCAAGCCAAAGTTTAATATTTACATTGTATTGTAATTTAACCAAAAATTCATCAATAATTCCAATTATTTCCAATAATTGAACATTCGATAAATATGGTTTATCAATATTTATATTTTGGATTTTAATACTACTGTTTTCTAAATAACATTGAAATATTTTTGACAAATCTTTTAGAGTTTTAATTGATTGATCTTTAGTTTGAAATAAATTTTCATAATACTTATTAAATCTTAATATAAATGGTTTTTCCTTTGATTCAAAATTGTTAACTAATTCTAAAAATATTGGACTATAGTTCTCATTTAAAAAAAAATTTTTTTCCTTTGTAAGTGACATAACTATACATCTAGATAAAATTGTTGGTAATACTTTATAACGATGAGTAGATAAAAAAATGGCAATAATATTATCTTCAGGTTCCTCCAAAAATTTCAAAATCGTATTTGAAGCACTTATGTTTAACATTTCAGCATTATGAACTACATATATTTGATAGTTATTATAAATTGATTTATTGAAAAATTTTTCCATCAAACTTAATAGCTGTTCTTTCTTTATTATGCCTGATTCTGGATAAATATCTACTAATTCTGGATAATTATTTGTTTCTATAAGATTTATTAATTTGTTTTCATCTAATGTATGAACCTCTTTATTTTTTAATAATATAATTGTCTTGCAAAATTCTTTAATATAGGAATCAATTAATTGTTCTTCATTATTATTGGTTTCAATCAAGTATGCATGATGAATTTTTCCTAAATAAAGTGGAGCAATTGCTTGTTCATAAAATAATTGTTGATTTTTCTTTAATTGTTCTAACATCTACTAATCACTATCAAACAATAGAATAACTTTCTATTAAATGATTCCTTTCTAAAATATTAATACTTTTAACAAAACAAATACAAAAAGTATTGGAAATCCTAATATACCGACAGAACCAATGGTAATTAAATTTATTGGTATTACTAAGTTAAATCTAGTTGCAATTAAATTATAGCTATATAGTATTAAAATGCTCAATATAATTCTTTTTAAAATTATAATTATTGTTTTCATATTTTCACCTAATAATAATTATGATTTATTTAGTAATTTATGATATTTCTTTTCTGTCTTCTAATGCTTTTGATAATGTGAGGCTATCAATATATTCCATATCTGCTCCCATAGGCACACCACTTGCTAATCTTGTTATTTTTATTTCTGGAGATTCTAATATTTTTTTTATGTATAACGATGTTATTTCTCCTTCTACACTCGGCTTTAAAGCTAAAATTATTTCTTTATACTTCTGAGTTTTTAATCGATCTAATATTTTTTCGATACCAATATCTTCTGGATTAATATCATCTAAAGGGGAAATTAATCCATTTAGAACATGATACTTTCCCTTATATATTCCTATTTTTTCAAATAAAAATACAATTTTAGAATCTTCTACAATACACAATGATTCATCATCCCTAGTTTTATCTGAACATATTGTACATATTTGTTTATCTGTTAAAGTTTGACAAATGGGACATTTGTGTATATTTTTTCTCACGTCCCCTATACATTCCTCTAAAGACTCAATTTTATCATCGTCAAAATCTAATAAATTAAACGCCATTCGTTCTGCTGTTTTTTCACCTATTCCAGGAAATGATTTAAAATTTTCTATCAAATTTTTTAGGCTTTCTGGATACATATTACATAATGCCAGGAATGCTTCCTGCTAATGCTCCCATCTTGTCTTTAATAGTTTGATCTATCTTTTTGCAAGTATTATTAATTGCTATTTTTATCATATCTTCTAAAATATCCTTATCATCTGATTTAAAGTCTGCATCTAAATCAATTTTTAAGGATACTACTTCTTTTTTTCCATTCATTTTTACTGTTACAAATCCTTGTTTTGTTTCAAACTCCATTTTTTCTATTTCAGCTTGTTTATTCATTAAATCTTTTTGCATTTTTTGTGCTTGTTTCATCATTGCTTGTATATTCATTATATTTTCCTTCTTTCTTTTATTTAATTTCTACTAAATCACCAAATAATTCCTTTGCCATTTTATATCGATTATTAACATTTAAACTATTATTTTTTTCTAGGCTAGGTTCCTCTACTACTTTCAATTTATTTCCAGACTTTATTAAATCTATATATTCATTTTTGAGATTTAGCCATTCATCATTTGATACAAAAGATATTTTTTTATTTTCATGAAATAAATCATTATAATAATCAATAAGTTTTTGATAATGACTATAAATTTTTTTTACATTCGATGTGTATTCATAACTAATAACTATAGATTTCTCACTTGCAGCTCGCGGTACTCCATCTAATAATTCACAAGCTATGTATCCGTCATTAACATCAAAAGTGTAATCATTTAATTTTTTCCAAATATTCAATTCTTTATTTAGCTCGCTTTTAGAAGCTTCCGCCATAGTATTTTTAGCACGGATTGTCATTAAACTTTCAATTTCACTATAATTATTATCATCTATTTTTGCTGGATTAATATCTTTTATTTGTACTTTAGTTGTTGTAATAGAAGTTTCTTTTTCGTGTTGTTTTATATCTAATTTTTTTTCAAATTTAGTTTTTACATTTTTATTTTCTGTAATAAAATTCAATAGTATTATTTCAATGTAAGTTTTCATATCATCAGATTTTTTAACATTTGATATTTTTTCGTTTAATAAATTAACTAATTTAATTGTATTATTTTCGTTATACTTTAAAGATATATCTCTAATATATAAATCCACTAATTTATTTTTCAAATCAAAGATTAGTTGTTTTAATACTTGTAGCAAATCTTTTCCATCATTGTAATACATTTCTATTTGTTCAAGCATTTCAGTTGCATTGTAGAATAAAATTGTATCTTCAAGTTTAGCTAAGTCTTCAGATGTTATTTGACCATTCATAACTAAGAAATCATTATATAGAATTTTTCCTTCTTTATAAGAACTCAATTTGTCTAATAAACCTATTGCATCTCTTAAACCACCATCTGATGAGAGTGCTATAGATTCTAATACTTTTTCTTCTACATTAATATTTTCCTCTACTGATATTTTTTTTAACAACTCCGTTATATCTAACGAACTTATTTTTTTAAATTGAAATGTTTGACACCTTGAGATTATAGTATTAGGAATTTTTTGAGGATCAGTTGTTGCTAATATAAAAATAACATGTTCAGGAGGTTCTTCTAAAGTTTTTAATAAAGCATTAAAAGCACCTATTGAGAGCATATGAACTTCGTCAATTATATAAACTTTATATTTTAATTCAGATGGAAGAATTTTAACCTTATTTCTTAATTCTCTAATCTCATCTACTCCATTATTTGAAGCTGCGTCTATTTCTATAATGTCCATACATTCTTTTTGAACTGAATATAAACAATTTTTACAATTCTCACAAATCTCATTTTTATAATTTAAACAATTAACTGCCCTCGCAAAGATTTTAGCAATTGTTGTTTTTCCTGTTCCTCTTGGTCCAGCAAACAAATAGGCATGATTGATATGAGATTTTTTTATACTATTTTCTAACGTAGTTACAATTATATTTTGACCAACTACATCAGAAAACTTTTTAGGTCTATATTTCCTATATAATGCTTGATACATGGTCTCACCTCACATTGAATATTATAACACGCTTAGTACTTATTAGTAAATTAATGAGATTGAAAAATAAGTCATTTAATATGTAAATAATACATTTAACTTTCAACATTATTTTTTATATTTTCTATAATAAAAATCAATCGTAACTAATATGAAAAATTATTAATTGTAATATCCATCTTAATTTTTTATTCATATTGAAGATAGTAAGTTTAATAGAACATTTGTACTATCTTTTTCTTGTAAAAAACTCACTTAATAATATCAAACATTCATTTTTTTTTAATCCAGAATAATATTTCACAGGAGAATTATTATCTTTATTTTCACAAATCATTTCAAATATTTTGTGGTTATTCATATTAGTAGATTCTACACCATAGTATATATTTTTTATTCTACTTTGCTTAATAGCACTGGCGCACATTGGACAGGGCTCAAGCGTAACATATATGTCACAATCATTTAATCTCCAATTCTGTATTTTTTTACTTGCCTTATTTATTGCAAGTATTTCTGCATGAGCTAAAGAAGAATTACTTTTATTTTTCAAATTATGAGCTCTTGCTAAAATTTTTTCATTTCTAACTATAACTGCACCGACTGGTACCTCATCAAATGCAAGTGATTTCTCTGCTTCTATCAATGCTTCTTTCATAAACTTTTCATGCATACAATATTCTCCATTTTTTTACAAAATAAAAGTGCACATAAATGAATTATGTTAAGGCTGCTATGTCTCCATCCTGACCTATTTCCACAAACATTTATTGCACGTATATATATTAATTTATTATTTATAAAAAAGCAACTTTTTTTACTATTGATTAGAATAAATTTTATCCGAATGCATAAAAAAAATTTTCTCCAAGTACAATTGTACCTATAATGTAAAAATAATAAAGATACATTTTTCAATTTATACTTTACTATATCTTTTACAAATCGGTACAAAAGTATCATTATTAACAATCTAGTTTATAAGCTAAAAGAAAGAATAACTAATACTGTAAATAAATTTCTTTTCAGTGAAATTATAAATATATATGTTAATTAATAATCTCACTTCAATAATTAATTAATGAGTTACCTACAATTTTTCTAAGATGATTTATTAAAATAGTAGTTTAAAATTTCAAGAATTCTAAAAAATGAAAAATTAATTCTACATTAGCAAATCAATTTTAAAAAAAACTATCTACATTTCTTTAATAAAGTCATAGTATATCGTACACTATACCAAGTAGAATATATACACAAATATTATAACTATAGTGATTTAGATCAATGATATTTTAGGACTTGAATCATACAAAAGTTACGACCCAATAGCACATGGAATTCTTATTAATTTTTTTTGACTCAATCCTAATTATACTGTTAATTATTCTTTCTTAAATGATTTACGCTTAAAATAATATTTAGAATAAAATCTATCTATTCCAAAGCTAACTATTTTATTTATTTTTTTAAGTCAAATAAAAAGAAGTAAATTATGGTTAAGTACTTCGTTTTGCCTTTATTGACATAGATAGAGCATAAAGATAAAATAAATAAATTACTCAATAAGCATACCTTTATCACCTCTTCTAATAAATCTTGGCAAGAGTTTATAAAAATCATTAAAAATATTAATTTACTTAGTAATCATTTGGTATTTATAAATTAAAACTCTATTTAAACAAATTGTTCATTTTGATGAATCATATAACAGTTCTATTTTTAACTAATTTAAATAAACTTCAAAAAAGTTATATTTTATTTTATTTCCCGGGAAATATTTTTCCACTTTTTCTTTTGATTGATTATTCATTTAGTTTCACGTGAAGCTTTTTTATCTTTTCTTATTTTATTTCCCGGGAAATATTTTTCCACATTCTTTTGATTATTCATTTAGTTTCACGTGAAACTTTTTATTTTTTCTTATTTTATTTCCCGGGAAATATTTTTCCACATTTTTTTGATTATTCATTTAGTTTCACGTGA
>CAKOXX010000004.1 GCA_934130405.1 uncultured Bacilli bacterium
CTTTTTATTTTTTCTTATTTTATTTCCCGGGAAATATTTTTCCACATTTTTTTGATTATTCATTTAGTTTCACGTGAAACTTTTTATTTTTTCTTATTTTATTTCCCGGGAAATATTTTTCCACATTCTTTTGATTATTCATTTAGTTTCACGTGAAACTTTTTATTTTTTCTTATTTTATTTCCCGGGAAATATTTTTCCACTTTTTCTTTTGATTATTCATTTAGTTTCACATGAAGCTTTTTATTTTTTCTTATTTTATTTCCCGGGAAATATTTTTCAAAATATTGTCACTAATATTTAAATAAACATACAAAAAATAGAAATTACTCAATTTCTATTTTTTCTTCTTTCTCTACTATAGCAATAGTTGCTACTTTCTGATTCTCCTTTAAATTAATTAATCTATTACCCTGCGTGGCCCTTTTTAAGGTAGCAATTTGATTCAAAGGCATTCTCATAATAATTCCGCTATCTGTAATTATCATTATATCAAGTTTTTCAACATTTAATGGGTCAACATATTTTAATGTTACCATACTTCCATTTTTAGCTGTTATATTTAATGCCTTAACACCCTTACTTGCCCTATGAGTTAATCTGTATTCGTCTATTGTAGTTTTTTTACCATAACCATTTTCTGTAACAATTAAAATTTCTTCACCTGGATTTATAATTTCTGTACTTACAACTATACTGTTATCTGATAAATCGATTCCTTTTACCCCTGAAGTTCCTCTACCCATAGATCTGATTTCTGATTCTTTAAATCTTACCATACGGCCATTACTTGCTCCTATAACTACTTCATCGTTTCCTGTAGTTTTTCTTACAGAAATTAGTTCATCACCATCTTTTAAAATAATAGATATTTTTCCACTTTTTCTAATATTATTAAATTCATCTATTGGAGTTCTTTTAACCAGTCCTTGTTTAGTAGAAAATAGTAAATATTTAATTTTATCTTCATTAGAATCAACCTCTAACATAGAACGTATGTTTTCTTCTTTTTCTAATGACAATAAATTAACTATAGGTATACCTTTAGATTGTCTACTAAATTCTGGTATTTCATATCCCTTTAACCTATACACTTTTCCATTATTTGAGAAAAACAATAAATAATCATGTGTTTTCATTGGAATTACTTGTTCTACAAAATCTTCCTCATTAGTTGACATTCCTTTGATACCTACTCCGCCTCTATTTTGACTTCTATACGTGTCGGATTTAATTCTCTTTATATATCCTTTATTGGTTAAAGTTACAATTATATCTTCTACTGGTATTAAAGACTCATCCTCAATGTATTCAATTGCAGTCATATCAATATTAGTTCTTCGTTCATCTGCATATTTCTCTTTGATTTCTAATAATTCATTTTTGATAACTTGAAGAATATTTTCATCGCTACTTAATATTTCCTTTAATCTTTCTATTGTTTTTAATAATTCATCTAATTCAGATTCGATTTTTTCTCTCTCAAGGCCTGTCAATCTTCTTAGTTTCATTTCTAAAATAGAATTAGCCTGAATTTCAGTTAAACCAAATTGGTTGATTAAGCCTGTTCGCGCCTCTTCATCTGTTTTTGAAGCACGAATCAATTTTATAACAGCATCAATGTGATCAAGAGCTATTTTTAAGCCTTCTAAAATGTGTACTCTTTTCTCTGCAACATCTAAATCATACTTAGTTCTACGGATTATTACTTCCTTCTGATAATCAATGTACTTAACTATAATATCTTTTAAACCTAAAGTCTTAGGAACACCTTGATCTAACATTAAAAATATTATTCCATATGTAGTTTGAAATGCTGTATGTTTAAATAGTTTATTCAATACTACTTGAGCATTAGCATCTTTTTTTAACGTAATAGTTATCTTTATACCATTCTTTAAATCAGAATGATAATCAGAAATACCCTCAATCGTTTTATTATGAACAAGTTCTGCTACTTTATTCTTTAATTCAAGTGTATTAACTCCGTATGGAACTTCGTCTATTATTATATATTGGCGACCGTTTTTTTCTTCAATAGTAGCCTTACTTCTTATGGTAATAGAACCTCTTCCTGTTTCATATGCCTTTCTGATTCCACTATTACCAAGTATATTAGCACCAGTTGGAAAGTCAGGTCCTTTAATATAGTGCATCAACTCATCTAAAGTTATATCATGATTATCAATATATGCAACACACCCATCTATAACTTCGCCTAAATTATGTGGTGGTATATTGGTAGCCATTCCTACTGCTATACCAGTTGTTCCATTAACTAAAATATTTGGAAATCTAGACGGTAGTACTTCTGGTTCTTTCGTTGTTTCATCAAAGTTTGGTATAAAATTAACCGTATTTTTATTAATATTTTTTAACAATTCAAGTGAAATTTTTGATAATCTCGTTTCGGTATAACGCATTGCAGCAGCGCCATAACCTTCAATATTACCAAAGTTACCATGACCATCTATTAACATATATCTATATGAAAAATCTTGGGCCATTCTTACCATTGCTTCATAAATCGAACTATCTCCATGTGGATGGTAATTACCCATAACTTCCCCTACTGTTTTTGCACTCTTTCTATGTGGTTTATCTGGTGTATATCCAGATTCAAACATTGAATATAAAATACGACGATGAACTGGTTTTAAACCGTCCCGTAAGTCGGGAAGAGCTCGTGAAACGATTACACTCATTGAATATTCCAAAAAGGAATCTTGTACCTCTTTTACTATATTGTTTGTTTCTAAACGATCCATTTTGTCCTCCTATTTTATATATCTAAATTTTCAACATATGTTGCATTTGTTTCTATAAATTCTCTTCTAGGTCCTACTTCTTCTCCCATTAATTTTGAAAAAGTCTCATCTGCTGCTAATGCATCATCTACTGTTATTTGTCTTAATACACGTTTTTGTATGTCCATTGTTGTTTCATTTAATTCTTCCGCATCCATTTCACCTAATCCTTTCATTCTTGCTATATCATATTTTGTATTAGGTGATAATGTAGCTAAATACTCATCTCTTTCTTGTTCATTTAAAACATACTTAATTGTTTTTCCATGCTTAATTACAAATAATGGTGGTTGAGCAGCATATACATGTCCCGCCTCGACAATAGGCTTAAAGAAGCGATAAAATAAAGTTAAAAGTAAAACTCTAATATGACTTCCATCAACATCAGCATCCGTCATAATAATTATCTTGTTGTATCGTAACTTTGACAAATCAAATTCTTCTCCAATGCCTGTTCCAAAAGCTGTTATAATTGTACGAATTTCTTCATTTGATAATGCTCTATCTAGTCTTGCTTTTTCTACATTAAGAATTTTTCCTCTTAAAGGTAAGATTGCTTGCGTCATACTATCCCTACCTTTAATAGCCGATCCACCAGCAGAATCTCCCTCTACTAGAAATATCTCACATTCTGATGCATCTTTACTTTTACAATCAGATAGTTTTCCATAGAAATTTGTTACATCCAAGTCTCCTTTACGTCTAGTTAATTCTCTTGCTTTCTTTGCTGCTACTCTAGCTCTTGATGCTGTCATAGCCTTTTCAATAATTATCTTAGCTTCATCTGGATGTTCCATTAAAAATCTTTCTAGATTTGCAGAAAAAATTCTATTTGCTATACCACGTACTTCACTATTACCAAGTTTTGTCTTAGTTTGTCCCTCAAATTGTGGATTTGGGTGTTTAATGGAAACTATCATTGTTAGTCCTTCTCTTACATCATCACCAGTAAGAGAATCATCATTATTTTTCATTAATCCACTGCTTTGAGCATATTTATTCAAAATTCTAGTAAGTGCCATTCTAACACCATCTTCATGAGTACCACCTTCTGGAGTTGTTATATTATTAACAAATGAATAAATACTAGAGCTATATGTTTCATTATATTGCAAGGCCACTTCTAGCATGATGTCACCTTCTTGACCTGTTACATCAATAATAGTGTTATGTATTGGTTGCTTTGACTTATTCAATAAAGCAACATATTCACGAATACCGCCCTCATAACAAAAAGATTCTTTCTTGTCTGCTTCTCTATCATCATATAAAGTAATTCTAAGACCCCTATTTAAGAATGCTAATTCGCGAAGTCTATTTCTTAATATTTCATAGTCAAAAACTGTTGTTTCTTGAAAAATGGAAGGATCTGGTAAAAATGTTACTGTTGTTCCTGTACGATTCTCATCACAGTCACCAATTATTTTTAAAGGTTCTACAGGATGTCCACCATTAGTATACTTCTGGTAGTATACATGACCATTTTTGTAAACTTTAACTTCTAGATAAGTAGATAAGGCATTAACAACACTGGCACCAACTCCATGTAATCCACCAGACACCTTATATCCACCACCACCAAACTTTCCACCTGCATGCAAAACAGTATATACTGTTTCTACCGTACTTTTTCCAGTTTTTGGATGGATATCTACTGGAATTCCACGTCCATCATCTTTTACCGTAATACTATTATTTTTTTCAATAATTACTTCGATATGTGTACAATATCCAGCTAACGCTTCATCAATAGCATTATCTACAATTTCCCACACCAAATGATGCAATCCCCTACTACTTGTTGTTCCAATATACATTCCTGGTCTTTTTCTTACTGCTTCTAAGCCTTCTAAAACTTGTATAGCAGACGAATCATATTTAATTCCATTATCTTGTTCCATCAGTTATTTCTCCTTTCAATTCCACTGTTACTAATACTAAATATTGTAGCAGTTGCTAATGCTTTTTTTGAAATATTTTTTAAATCTGTAGTTGTTATTATACTTTGAATATCACTATTAATGTAGTTTAGTAATTTGTTTTTCTTTTTTAAATCAAGTTCTCCAAATATATCATCTAACAATAATACAGGTTTAGTTCCACTCTTCTCATCAAAAACTGGTATAGTTGCCAATTTATATGCCAATACAGCACTTTTTTGTTGACCCTGTGATGAATATAACTTCATATCATTACCATGATATATAAATTGAAAATCATCACGATGAGGACCAAATATTGTCATCCCTAGATGTAATTCCCTTTGATAATTAATCTTGTAAATTTCTGACATTTTTTTCTTAATTACATCATCGTCATACTTGTCAAAAAGTATATTAGGTTTATATAAAATGCTAACTCCACTCTGACCAGTTATATTTTCAAATATTTTATCTATGTCAGTATTGATTTTTTTCAAATATTGGTATCTTAATTTATATATAATTATAGCTTTTTCAATTAACTTATCTGTTAAAATATCAAAATAGTTTTTATCGGCAATACCATTTGTGAAAAGAAGTTTTAAATATTCATTACGTGTTTTTAAAAGTTTGTTGTACTGATTATATGTAGTTAAATACAAGGAAGAAAGTTGACTCAATTCAATATTTAATAAATTTCTTCTAATATTTGGAGAGCCTTTAATAAGTTCTAAGTCATTTGGAGTAAAAGTTACAATCTTTAGATTTGATACATATTCAGCTAAACAATTAACTCGTTTATTATTTAATTTGACTATTTTTCCTTTTTTTGTTATTTCTACTTCTAAATTTTTGGAAATTTTTTTGTCTCTTATATTTCCCTTAATTTTCAGTTTAGACTTTGAAAAAGTAATTAAATCTACATCACTTATATTCTTATAAGACTTTGTAAGAGCCAGGACAACTATTGATTCTAAAATATTTGTCTTACCAGATGCATTATCTCCAATTATTATATTCATATGAGGATTAAATTCTAAATTTGTTTTACTATGATTACGAAAATTTACTAAATTTAATTTTGAAATTATCATTTTTGATAAAAAAACACCTCATATACTCACCTTCACCCTTTTTCAGTATACCCGTACACGCAAAAATATTATAACATATTGCATTTAAATATAGTAGAAAATTTTAGTTAAATTTTAAAAATTGTTGTTTTTTTCGTAATATTAATTGCAAAAAAAAAGCTACCAATCATTTTTGATTGATAGCTTTTTTTAACTTCTTCTGTTTCTTATTACTGATTCTAAACGACTTGCTCTCAATATCTGATTTTCCAATGACTTATAAGAAATTGGAAGCGCTAATATTTTTCCATTGGCAAATTCTATTTCTGTATAATTGTTACGTGAACTTAGAGGTCTAATCTTTTCTATTTTGTTTAATGCAAGCCACGAACATTCTGTTTCTTCTGGTGAATTTGTTGGAAAGAAGACTATGTTTCTGGTGTCCTCTATCATTATTGGTAACTTATATGCTGTTTGGAGTATTTGTTTTGAGCCTTCTCTTCTACCGACATAAGAACTTCCAAAATACTTACAGCTATAATCAATAATTTTTAAAGGTTTTGCCTCTATTTTATATTCTGTTCCTTCCTCCAATATTAGTGAATTTGCTTTTTTGTCTGGTATGATTGCCAATGTGGCATCGTTTATTTCATACTGATTCATTTTTTCCCCCTCCTACATTTTAAAAATGTTACTACCACTCTATCATATTGTATTGTCGAAATTTATCGAAATATGTCGAAAACTGTCGAATTTTCAAAAAAAATAGCAACTATCAAACATTTGTTTTGTATAGCTGCTATTATCAAACACTATCTAGTATGTTCTAATTGGTAAAACTAATTGTGTTAATGTATCATCTTCACTACTTTTTAAAACTATTGGTTTTATTTCTCCAACAAATGATAATTCAACAGTTTCTGTGGAAAAAGACTTTAAAGCATCCATCATATAACGTGCACTGAAAGAAATCTTTATATCTAAATCTCTATCTTTCTGAATATTCATCTTTTCCTCTACTCTTCCAATTTCTGCACTTGATGATTTCATAATCAATTTGTTCCCATTTGTCTCTAGTGTAACTATATTTTTGTCTTTATCACTAGTCAAGATGCTAACTCTATCTACTACATCGTAAAATTCATTAATATTAAAATGTAATTTTACTTGTTCTTCTTTTGGTAATAAATTGGAAGTATTTGGGTATGTTCCATTGATTAGACGAGATTGAAATAACAAATTTTGATTTTTAAATAAAATTTTATTATTAAAAATATGAACTTCTATTTTTTCATCACCTTCACTTAAAATTCTTGTAAATTCTACAAGATTTTTGCTTGGAATAACGATATTTAGATTTTCTTCAGCAGTTGTTGATAAATTTATTACTTTTCTTGCTAATCTGTAAGAATCTGTAGCATTACATTCTAAGATATTTCCAATAATGTTAAAATTTATACCATTTAAAATAGCTTTGTTTTCATCTAAACTTGTTGCAAATGCTGTTTGATTAACTATTTCTTTTAATGTTGTTTTGGATAATTCAATATGATTTTTACTTTCTATTAATTCAATTGATGGATATTCTTTTTCGCTTATACCGTTTAAATTAAATTCACTATTTTCAGTGTATATTAATATTTTTAAATCATCCACTACTTCAATATTGATAAATTCATCAGGTAATTTTCTTACTATATCAAGGATATATTTTCCTTGAATTATGATACTTCCTTCTTCTTTTAATATAATATTTTCATTATCACATGGAATTGATGTTTCTATTGTAATGTCATTATCACTTGCGGTTAATGTTAATTTCTTTTTATTAAGGTGAAATTTAATACCTGCTAATACGGGTATTACATTTTTTGTTGATATTGCTTTTGATACTTTATTTAGTGCTTCTAATAGCACTTCCTTTTTTATTGAAAATTTCATTTATTATTCCTTCTTTCTTTATATATATTATTATTATAGCCTGTGGAAACTGTGGAAAACTTTTTATTTTCTTTATTTTACTAGGTATTATTTAAAAGTAGCCTGTGGAAAACTTGTGGAAAACTTTATACTTTTTCCACAGGTCATTGTTTTATATCCTTTTCTAACTTTTCCACAATTCCAGCTAAATCTTTATTACTTTTTATTTCCATTTCAATTTTTTCCACAGAATGCATTACTGTTGAATGATCTTTCCCACCAAATTCTGTTCCAATTTTAGGAAAAGACTCATTTGTTAGTTTTCTGCAAAGATACATAGCTATTTGTCTAGGGAAAGCTATATTGCTACTTCTTTTTTTCGATTTTATATCCTCTGCAGATATTTGGAAGAATTCTGCAACTGTTTTTTGAATTTTTGCTATATCGTTTTTTTCACTTATTCCTTTATTAATAAAATCTTTCAGAGCCTCAATAGCAAGACTTAAATTTATTTTTGTGCCTCCCATGATGGTTGAATATGCTATTAATCTGGTAATTGAACCTTCTAATTGTCTAACATCACTTCCCATATTTGAAGCTATATATTCTATTACTTCTTCTGGTATTTCTTCTTCAAAATTTCCTGCTACTATTTTTTTTCTAAGTATTTCTTTTCTTAGTTCAAAATCTGGTGGACCAATATTTACAGTTAATCCCCAGCAAAATCTTGTTCTAAGTCTTTCCTCTAATAGTTTCAAATCATTTGGTGATCTGTCCGATGATACTATTATTTGCTTACTATCGTTATATAAGTTAGTAAAGGTATGAAAAAACTCTTGTTGTGTCTGAGTAGCACCACCAAGGAATTGTATATCATCAATTATTAGCACATCTATATTTCTATATTTATTTTTGAAAAATTCTACATAATTGAAATTTGTACCGTCCTTGTCTTTTCTATTTATTCCTACAAAATCGTCTCGAAATTGATCACTGGTTACATATAGAACTTTTTTTTGCGAATTTTGTACTATGTAATTACCTATGGCATGCATTAAATGTGTTTTTCCTAGTCCACTATTTCCATAAATGAACAGAGGATTATATATTTTACCTGGATTTTCTGCTACAGATAGTGCTGCTGCTTGAGCAAATTTATTGCTATTTCCTACAATGAAATTGTCAAACAAATAGTTTGAGTTTAAATTTGACTTTTGTTTAGGAAAATTATCTTCTTTTTCTTTTGTTGTTTGCTCTTCATCTACTTCTTTAACTTCATTTTCTAAGTAGAATTCTAGTTCGAAATTTGTTCCAGTTATTTTATTTAATGAATCTTGAATTAAATTTCTATAATTATCATATAGATGTCGCTTATGTATAGCCATAGGCACGATGATAATGGCAGTATCATCTTTTATTTCCTTGAGGGTTACGTCTTGGAACCACGTTGAAAAGGCAAGTGAAGAAAGTTCTTCTTTGATGTCCTTTAAAGCGTTATTCCAAATGATGTCAACATTCAACTTTATCACTCCCCTGTTCATATAAATCATCATTATGATACTCTAAATTGTGGAAAAAGGAAATAGAAAAAAGCAAAAAAAAGTTTTCCACAAATTTTCCACAGACTTTTCCACAAGTAAAATGTCGAAAAATGTTGAATGAAATTAGTTTTCCACAGTTTCCACAATTTTCTTTTCCACAGGTGGATAAAAGTTTTCCACAGACTGTGGAAACTGTGGAAAATCATATTAGTATTAAAAATTTATTAAGAAAATAAGAGCTTTATATATAAACTTTTTCAGTGCATTATATTCTGTTACTAAAAGTTTTCCACATATAAACTGTATATATAACAATTTTCGTAATAAAAAAATATATTTTTGTTTTAAACAATTATGAATTTGATAAATTTCAATATTTTTCTTGACAAAGTTTTTTAATTATTATTATAATAATGTAGATTTTATGTCTGGAGGTGGAAGTATGAAGAGAACGTATCAACCAAATAAACGTAGAAGAGCTAAGAAGCATGGCTTTTTTGCTCGTAAAGTTTCAGCAGGTAAAATTTTAAATAGTAGAAGAAAAAAAGGTCGTAAAGAATTAGTAAAATAATCCACTGTTTTTACAGTGGATTTTTACTCTTTAGAAAGGGGTAAAACTATAATATGAATAAAGAACTTATTATAAAGAAAAGTAGTACATTTGATGAAATTATAAATAAATGCCAATCTAAGAAAAGTAAAGACTATATCTTATTTTATAGACCTAAGCAACTAGCTAAAGCAAAATATGGTATAGCTGCTCCTAAAAAATTAGGAAAAGCTGTTATTCGCAATAAAATGAAAAGAAGAGTAAGAGCAATCATATCAGAGTATCAAAAAAACTATAAAAATAATTATGATTGTATTATAATTATGAGAAAGAGTTCTTTAGGTAAAGAATATCTAGAATTAAAAGAGGAGTTATTTAATTTACTATTAAAAATTAATAACCATTAGGAGGAGCATTTATGAAAAATAAAAAAATAAAAAAAGTTGCTATATTATCGATAGCTATCTTATTATTGACAGGTTGTACGACAACACTTGTTGATAGTAAAAAACAAGCTGTTAAAAATCCTGAAACAGGTCAATCTTTGACGGAGAATATTTTATGTCAGCCTGAAAATGAAAAGACAGTAAAAATTTATGAAAAAAATAAAGTAAACGTAAAAAAATTACCAAAATGTGATAATTTTAAAGTTACTTCTGGTGGTTATGAAGGTTTATGGACTTCTATATTTGTTAAACCATTGGCATATATAATTTTAAAGTTAGGTAAATTAGTTAATAGCTTTGCTATAAGTATCATAATTATTACGGTCATTTTGAGATTTATACTATTCCCATTTACTAAAAAAATGGCTCTTCAGTCTGAAATGATGAAACAAGCAAGTCCAGAATTAGAAAGAATTAGAAAAAAATATGAAGGAAAGACTGATGAAGCATCTTTGATGAGACAAAATCAAGAAATGCTAATGGTATATAAGAAATATAATTTTAATCCATTAAGCAGTTGTTTAGTTTCATTCATTCAATTACCATTATTTTTAGCTTTTTTTGAAGCAATCAATAGGGTACCAGCAATATTTGAAGACAAATTTATTGGTTTACAATTAGGTACAACACCATTAGTTGGTTTTGGTACCTCAACATTCTATGTATATATAATATTAATTGTTTTAATTGGTGCAACAACTGTTTATACATTTAAGATGAGCGGAGCAACAAGTCAAGATCCATCAATGAAAATGATGCCAGTTATGATGAGTGTAATGATTATATTTACAGCATTATTTATGCCATCTGCTCTAGGTATATATTGGGTTACTCAAAATTTATTTATGATAGTTCAAAACACTATAACAACTAAAGGAGCGAAAAAATAGATGAAGAAGCATACATTTGTAGGAAAAAACTATGAAGATGCAGTCAATAAGGCAAAGATAGAGTTGCAAGACCTAGAATATAATTTAATAATAAATGTATTAAATGAAAAGAAAACATTACTTTCTAAGAAATGTGAAATAGAAGTAATAGAAAAACGAGAAATTAAGAATTTTATTAAAGAAAAGTTAATTACTATCTTAAAAGAAATGGGTTACCAAGCTGAAATAGAAGTTCAAGTGAAACAAAACATACCAACGTATAAGATATATTCTAATAATGACTCTTTGTTGATAGGGAAAAACGGAAAAAATTTAGAGGCTTTACAAATAGTTTTAAGACAAATAGTTAATAGCGAAACTGGGACTAATTATCATTTTTTTCTAGATGTCTCTGATTATAAAGAAAAAAATGAATATTATTTAGAAAACTTAGCAAAGCGTTTAGCAAAAGAAGTAGCATCAACTAAAATTGCTGTTAAAATGGATTCTATGAACTCTTATGAAAGAAGAATAGTTCATAATACTTTATCTAATAATTCAAAAGTTTATACTGAGAGTGTAGGAGACGAACCAAATCGTTGTGTAGTTATTAAATCAAGGGAAGATTAATTCTTCTTTTTCTTTACTTTAAAATTACTTTTTACTATAATATAGTCAAAATGAAGGAAGTGACCTTATATGGAATATCAAGAACAAAATGAATTGAATGTTGTTAAGAATACTGTAGAATCGTCTATATCTTTTACAGAAAATTTAATTAACAAGTTAGAATTAAATCCAACAGTTATTGATTACTTGGAAAAACTAGAATTATTAAAAAGATTAGAGCGAAAGAAAAGTTTTCTTAACGAATTAGAAGTAGGTGAAGATGGTACTTTTTTTACTTCATCTCAAAAATATTTTCAAAAAGGATTAAGTTCAACTCATTTTGGATTATCAACTATTCTTACTAATGCTTTTAGTTTGTTATCTATTTCTTCTAAAAAAGTGTTATCATATGAAGAAATTGATGCTTATACAAAAAATGCTCAAGATAAGTTACAAAGAATGTATTATATAGAAGGCGATAAAAAAATAGTAAATAGTTTTGGAATAAGTGTTTATGAAAATCCAAGAAATTACTCAGTTGTTAATCTTAAAGAAATTTATCCTTCCTTGACGCAGAAAGGATTGGAAGAACATTATAATGTACCAGGTATTGTAGTATACCCAGAATTTAGAATTTTTGAAATTCAAAAAAATTACTTAATGGATAATAATTCAATTTTATCTTTAAGAGTGCAAGAGGCATTTTATGGTGCAGATGCTCAAAGAATATTAGGAATAAGTGAGAATAAAAAGGAGAAAGTATATAGAAAATGATTGGTTATGAAAATGATACAATAGCAGCTATAGCTACTAAATTAGGAGTAGGAGCTATTTCAATTATTAGGATAAGTGGTAAAGATGCAATTTCATTAGTTAATAAAATATTTGAAGGCAAAGATTTAGAAGCAGTTAAGTCACATACGATTCATTATGGATATATTGTAAGAGATAAAGAAAAAATCGATGAGGTATTAGTAACAGTAATGAAAGCACCTAAAACTTTTACTAGAGAAGATGTAGTAGAGATAAATTGTCACGGAGGAATAAATACAACCTTAACAGTTTTTTCATTACTTCAAGAATTAGGAATAAAGGCAGCTGATAGAGGTGAATTTACAAAAAGAGCTTTTCTAAATGGAAGAATAGACTTAACAGAAGCTGAGGCCGTTATGGACTTGATTGAAAGCAAAAGTGATGAACAAAGGAAACTAGCTATGGGTTCATTAGGGGGAAGTTTAAAACAATATATTCATTCATTTAGAGAACCATTAAAAAAATTAATAGCTAATATCGAAGTTAATATAGATTATCCTGAATACTATGATATTGAAGAAGTTACCAAAAATGATATAGCAAAAGAAGTAGAAGAAATGATTCCAAAGTTAAAAAAAACAATTGAAGAAAGCAAATCTCATCAAATAGTAAGAAATGGTATAAAAACAGTTATTGTTGGACGCCCAAATGTTGGAAAGAGCAGTATATTAAATACATTAATTAATCAAAATAAAGCAATAGTAACTGATATTGAAGGAACAACTAGAGATATAGTAGAAGGAACAGTTTTTATAAATGGGGTAGAATTATCACTGATAGATACTGCTGGAATAAGAGAGACAGACAACGTTGTTGAGCAGTTAGGCGTTAAAAAAAGTTTAGAATTATTGGAAGAAGCTGATTTAATTTTAGCAGTTTTCAATGTGAATGAAAAATTGTCAGCAGAGGATAAAGAAATAATAGAAAAACTTAATAAAGATAAAACAATAATTGTATTAAATAAGAATGACTTACCTAAAAAACTAAAGACAGTTGATTTTGCTTTTTCTCATATAGTTTATACCAATACTAATTCCTTAGAAGGTATTGATTCATTGAAGAAAGAAATTGTGAAAATGTTTTCGCTTGATAAATTGGAGGAAACAGATACATTTTTATCAAATAATAGGCAATTAAATTGTGCAATTAAAGCACTCGATACTTTGATAAAAATAAATAGTAATTTAGGAAAAGATATTCCATTAGAACTTATTGAAATAGATTTGCAGGAAGTATTAACAGAATTAGGAACTATAACTGGTGAAGTGTATGATGAAGAACTGTTAGATACTTTATTTGAAAATTTTTGTGTAGGGAAGTGATATAAATGAATTATGAAATTATTGTTGTAGGTGGAGGTCATGCTGGTTGCGAAGCAGCTCTTGCGTGTGCTAGAAAGAATCATAAAACATTATTAATAAGTGGAAATTTAGAAAATATAGCTGATATGCCTTGCAATCCATCAGTAGGAGGTCCTGCAAAAGGAATAGTTGTCAGAGAAATAGATGCATTAGGTGGAGAGATGGCTAAGAATACAGATAAAAGTTCTCTTCAAATGAAAATGTTAAATACTAAAAAAGGAAAAGCTGTTCAAGCACTGAGAGCACAAGCTGACAAAGTTTTATATAAAAAAGAAATGCAAAAAACCTTAAAAACTCAAGAGAATTTAGATTTAAAAGAAGGATTCGTTGAGGATTTGATTGTTGAAAATTCAAAAGTCAATGGTGTAGTACTGGCTGATGGAACAAAAATTACTTCATTAGCAGTAATTTTAACAACTGGTACCTATCTAAGAAGTTCTATCCTAATAGGAAGTAAGAAAAAATCAGAAGGACCACATGGTGAAAAAGAAAGTAAGTTTTTGAGTACCAAATTAAAAGACTTAGGTTTTACAATTAAGAGATTAAAAACAGGAACTCCCCCAAGAATAGAAAGAAGTAGTATAGATTTCAGTAAAGTTGCAATAGAAAATGGTAGTTCTGAAAATTTAACTTTTTCTTACGATAATACTGATGCTTTGGCATATCATTATCAAATTCCTTGTCATCTTGTTTATACTAATAGTAAAACTCATAAAATAATTAAAGATCATTTGAAAGAATCAAGTATGTATGGTGGTTATGTTGAAGGAGTTGGTCCAAGATATTGTCCATCAATTGAAGATAAAGTAGTTAGGTTTCAAGATAAAGAACGTCATCAATTATTTTTAGAACCAGAAAGTTTATCATATGATGATATATATTTACAAGGCTTTTCGACTAGTATGCCTGAGTATGTCCAAGAGGAAATGGTTCATAGTTTGGAAGGGCTTGAAAATGCTAAAATATTGAGATATGCTTATGCCATTGAATATGATGCTATTGATTCTAAACAAATAAAACGCAGTCTTGAAACAAAATTAATAGAAGGTCTTTATACAGCAGGTCAAATAAATGGAACAAGTGGCTATGAAGAAGCAGCTGGTCAAGGATTAATGGCGGGAATTAATGCTAGTTTAAAAGTTGAAGGAAAAGAGCCATTAATTTTGAATAGAAGCGAGTCTTACATAGGAGTTTTAATAGATGATTTAGTAACTAAAGGTGTAAAAGATCCATATAGACTTTTAACTTCGCGTGCAGAGTATAGATTATTGTTAAGAAATGATAATGCTGATTTAAGATTAAGAGAATATGGTCATCAAATTGGACTAGTAGATGATAATAGATATCAAAAATTTCTTTTAAAAAAGCAACATATTGAGGAAATAATTTCTACACTAAAAGAAATAAAAATAACTCCTACAAAAGAGACTAACACTTTACTTGAAAATATAGGAACTTCGTCAATTAAAGATGGAATAACGCTTTATGAATTATTAAAAAGACCAGAATTATCATTTATTGATATAGAAAAATTTAAAGAATTTCCTTACAGTAAAGCTGAAAAGGAAGAAGTAGAAATAATGATTCAATATGAAGGTTATATCAAAAAACAGGAAAAAGATACAAAAAAATTATTAGATTTAGAAAAAATTAAAATTCCTGCCAATATTTCTTATGATGATATTAAAAATATTGCAAGTGAAGCACGTGAAAAATTAAAGCAAGTTGAACCGGAGACTTTAGGTCAAGCTAGTAGAATAAGTGGAGTTAATCCTGCTGATATTGCTATAATAATGGTTTATCTAAAAAAGGGAGAAAGAAAAAATGACTGAGACTGAATTTATAGAGCAAGTAAAAAAATTAGGACTTTCTCCTACAGATAATCAATTAAAAAAGTTGAATCAGCTTTATGAAATAATGATTGAAGAAAATAAAGTGATGAATCTAACAAGAATAGTTGAAAAAGAAGATGTGTATTTAAAACATTTTTATGATAGTTTAACTATTACTAAGGTTTGTGACTTTTCTAAAATAGAAACATTATGCGATGTAGGAACAGGTGCTGGTTTTCCTGGTTTAGTTTTAAAAATATTTTTTAGTGATGTTAAAATAACTTTAGTTGATGCCCTACAAAAAAGAGTTAATTATCTAAATAAAGTAATTAATATGTTGGAATTAGAAAAAATTGAAGCCATACATATTAGAGCAGAAGATTTAGCAAAACAAGGATATAGATATGATATAGTAACAGCAAGGGCAGTTGCAAATTTATCAAAACTATTGTCTTGGACTATGCCATTGGTTAAAAAAGATGGTTCCTTCATTGCTATGAAAGGTAACGTATCAGAGGAATTGACCACTGCTATGCCTATATTTGTAAAGAAAAATTATATATTAGAAAACAAAGTCGAATTTAACTTACCAAAAGATAATGGTACAAGAACTATTTTAGAAATAAAATATAAAAATAGTAATTCAGTTTATAAATAATAATTAATTATGCTTGAAAATAAATGTAATTAATCGCTAGATTAATTACTATTTTGATGTTATAATGATAGCATAGGAAGATTAGAAAGAATAAGTGAGGGATCGTAATGCAGAATAATGAAAATGAAGTTGTTTATTTATACTTAGATGATATAATTCCAAATAGATTTCAACCAAGACAAATCTTTGATGAAAGAGCTTTAAAAGAACTAGCAGTTTCTATAAAAGAGCATGGTGTTATTCAACCAATAATAGTTCGCAATATTGGAAATAAATATGAAATAATAGCAGGGGAAAGAAGATATAAAGCTAGTGCTTTAGCTGGTCTTACTAAAATACCAGCAATAGTTAGAAATTTGGACGATAAAGAAAGTAGTAAAGTAGCACTTTTGGAAAATTTACAAAGAAAGAATTTAAATCCAATTGAAGAAGCAAGAACATATCAAAAAATACTAGAACTAGATCAAATGACTCAAGAAGAACTAGCAAAAACAATGGGAAAAAGCCAGAGTGCAGTAGCAAATAAATTAAGACTATTATCCTTATCTGATGCTGTTCAAGATGCTTTACTAAAAGAAAAAATATCAGAGCGTCATGCAAGAGCTTTATTATCAGTAGAAGATGTTGAAAAACAGAAACAATTACTTGATAAGATAATTACTAATAAAATGACAGTTCGTGAATTGGAAGAAGAAATTAATCCAAAACCAAAACAAGAGTTAAATACTGCTGATTTAGAAAAACTTTTAAAGAAAGAACCAGTTCCTATCAATGAGAATAGTAATAGTATGTTACCAGATTTAAATTTACAACCTACAAATAATGTAAACCAAAATCAATTTTCAGCACCTATATCTTCTAATAATCAAACTTCTGAAACAAAACCAACAGATATTGGGATAGATTATAGCACACCACCTAAATTTATAGATTATAGTGATGAAAAGGTAGAAGATATTCAAGATCCATTGTTAAAGAGTACAGCTAGTTCTGAAATTAACTTAGATGAACTTAGAAACAATGCTCAAGATATTAATATGACAAATAATACTTCAATGGCTAATATGGATAGTTTATTAAAGCCAGCACCAAGTACTCCAGACAATAATATTCAAGAACCTACTGGAAACTTTAAATTTTTCCAACCAGATACTGCCTCTTCCGCACCAACTACGGACAGTCAGTCAGCTCTTGACTCATTGTTATTAGCAAAAGATAATTCTACTTCATTGCCAACTACACCAGATGCCTTGCTAACATCTAATGTTCCAAATACTGAACCACAAGAGCAAAAAATGGATGTTCCATACTTGGATACATACAATAATCCATTTGCACATAATCCTATCTTTTCTGATGATGTTGAGAAAATTATGGGCAAGAAAATTGAGACAGCTCAAGAAATGCCAAAACTTGATTTTAATGGTTGTTTAAATACAGTACGTGATGCTGTTAAGAAGATAGAACTTTCAGGATTTAAAGTAGAAAGTGAAGAAATGAATTTTGAAAAGAACTATCAAATAGTTATTAAAATAGCCAAAAAAGAGGAATAATCAAAGTAGAGAAATCTACTTTTTTCTCTAAAAATTATTTTCATAGTAAACTATTTTTGATACAATTAAGAAGAGTTATGAGAAGAAGAGAGTGATAAAAATGGGAAAGGTCATATCATTAGTAAATCAAAAAGGTGGAGTAGGAAAAACTACAACAAGCATTAACCTATCTGCCTCACTTTCTTATTTTGGAAAAAGAGTTTTATTAATCGATTTGGATCCACAAGGTAATACCACAACTGGTGTAGGAATAAATAAAGGAGATATAAACAATAGCATTTATGATGTTTTAACTGGCAGATGCGGTTGTTTAGAAGCGATGATTAAAACAAAATATAAGCAATTATATGTGTTACCTGCTACAATTAACTTGGCAGGACTAGATATTGAATTATTAGAAAAAAGTCAACAAGAACCAGGCTTTGCTAAAGGAGCACAATTAAAACAACATCTAGAAGATATTAAAGATAATTTTGATTTTATTATTATTGATTGTCCCCCATCTTTAGGACTCATTACTACTAACGCTTTAACAGCAAGCGACTCGGTAATTATTCCAGTCCAATGTGAGTTTTTTGCTCTAGAAGGAATAATGCAATTATTAAATACAATAAGGTTAGCTCAGAAACAATTAAATCCTAATCTTGATATAGAAGGAGTCTTATTAACTATGTTAGACTCTAGAACCAATTTAGGATTTGAAGTTGTAGAAGATATAAGAAAATTCTTCAAAGAAAAAGTATATAATACTATTATACCAAGATTAATTAGACTTACAGAGGCACCAAGCCATGGTGAACCAATAATAGTTTATGATCCTAAAAGTAAAGGAAGCGAAGCTTACTTAAACTTAGCAAAGGAAGTGATTGATAGAAATGGAAACTAAGAGAAGAGCCTTAGGAAAAGGTTTAGAAGAACTATTCAATACTGAACAAATAGATATTAATAAAGTAGAAGAAAAAATAATAGAAAATACTCCTAAAAATGAAATAGTAGAACTTAATTTAGACGATTTACGTAGTAATCCTTATCAGCCAAGAAGAACATTTGATGAAGAAGCATTACAGGAATTGTCTTCATCAATCAAAGAATATGGAGTTTTTCAACCTATTATAGCTAAAAAAAGTATTAAAGGTTACGAGATAGTAGCAGGAGAACGAAGAGTTCTAGCTAGTAGAATGGCAGGACTAGACAAGATACCTGCTATAGTAAAAGAATTTTCTGATGAAGAAATGATGGAAATAGCTCTTCTAGAAAATTTACAAAGAGAAAACTTAAATGCAATGGAAGAAGCTATGGCATATAAGAAAATTCAACAATCTTTAAATATAACTCAAGAAGAATTGGCTAAAAAAGTTGGTAAAAGTCGTAGTCATGTAACAAATATGATGGGTTTACTTAATTTACCAGAAGAAGTAAAAGATATGATTTTAACAAAAGAAATTTCTATGGGACATGCAAGAATCTTGAGTAAACTAGATGATAAAGAACAAATCAAAAAGCTTGCTAATGATGTAATAGAAAAGAAATTAAGTGTAAGACAACTAGAAGATATTACAAATTCACCAATAGATTTTCAACGAAAGAAAGAAATTAAGCGTAAAGAACGAGATGGTTCAGAGTATAGTTATATTGAAAATGCTTTGTGCGATAAACTAGGAACTAAAGTAAGAATCAAGAAAAATAAAGTAGAAATCAAATTTGAAAATGCTGCTGATTTAACTAGATTATTAGAAATAATGCAACTTGATAAATAAAATTGAAATTTAATAAAAAAATGTGAGGAAGTGAATAAATGAAAGAATTTTTAGAAACAGATGTTTTTATTTATATATTGAAACCATTGATTTATGTTGGTATCTCATATACCATATACAGATTGATAAATTTTATTTTACAGCAAACTCTTATTAAAAATAATGTTTCATCAAAACACAAAAGAAAGCTAGAAACATCAAAAAGTATAATAATAAACTTTGTTAAATATTTAATTATTATAATAACAATTCTATCAATTCTTTCAATTTATCATATAGATGTAAGTAAAATATTTGCAGGAATTGGTATTGCAACGGCAGTTTTGTCTTTAGCTTTTCAAGATATTGCTAAAGATTTTTTGGCAGGTATTGCAATTTTATTAGAAGACCAATTTGAAATAGGTGATAATGTTTCTATAAATGGTTTCCGAGGCGATGTCATTGCGATGGGACTAAAGACAACTAGAGTTAAAGACTATAAAGGTGCAGTTAAAATTATTTCTAACCATACTATTAATGAAGTAATTAATTACAGTTTAAATCCCTCTTTAGCAGTTGTAGATATTTCTGTAAGTTACGAAAGCAACTTAAATGAAGTTGAAGAAGTAATAAATAAAACTATGGAGACAATAAATAAAACATATGATAATTTGAAAGGAAAATGTGAACTATGGGGAGTGGAAAAGTTAGATGACTCTGCTGTAGTTTATAGAATAGTTCTAAAAACTAGGTCAAATAAAAATTTTGCAGTAGAAAGAAAAATGAAAAAAGACTTTAAATTAGCTTTAGATGAAGCTGGAATAAAGATACCATACCCACAAATAGAGGTGCACAATGAATAACAATTATGAAATTGGTACTAAATTAGTTTTGAAGAAAGGTCATCCTTGTGGAGCGAATGAATGGGAAGTTGTTCGACTTGGAGTTGATATTAAATTAAAATGCTGTAATTGTGGTAGAACTGTATTAATACCTAGAATAGAACTTAATAAAAAGATTAAGAAAGTAAAAGAGGAAAATAATGAAGGATAAGAAAAAACTGAAACTTAAAAAATTTTATTTTCATCCTATCACAGTCTTCATTTTTTTAACTGTAATAACAATATTACTTAGTGCTATTTTGTCAGCTTTGCAAATGCAAGGCACATATAGCAAAGTAAATACAGCAAATTATGAGCTTGAAAGTGTTTTAGTCACTGTTAAAAATATGTTAACGTTTGATGGAATGAAGTTTATATTTAGTAATGCTTTACGTAACTTTTTATCTTTTGCACCATTTGGTATGCTAATTCTTACATTAATTGGTTTATCAGTATCTCAATCAACAGGATTTCTTGATACATTTATTGAACGAAAGGTAAAAAAAGTTGATAAGAGAATTGTTACTTTTATAATTATCTTCTTAGCTACAGTCTCATCTTTAATAAATGATATAGGCTATGTCTTATTAATACCGTTAGCTGCAATAATATTTAAAGCAAATAATCGAAATCCATTTGCAGGAATAGTAGCAGCATTTTGTGGAGTAAGCTTTGGTTCAGCAATAAGTTTATTTGTTGGTTCAACTGAAGTCAATTTAATTCCTTCTACGACGTCAGCAGCTAGATTAATTGATCAGAACATTCATATAAGTCTAACTTCAAATTTATTTATAATAGTAGCGTTTTCGGTAATACTTTCTATTATAGGAACAATTATTGTAGAAAATATTGTAGTAAAACGTCTTGGCAGATATAAAGATAATCAAGATGAAACAAAAACCGAAGAACTTGAAATTTTAGATGAAGAAGAAATAGAACAAGAAAGAATTTCTAAAGATAAAAAGGAAAAAATTGGTCTTAGATATGCTTTAATAACAGGAATTATTGTTGTAATAGCTTTCATTTATATGATAATACCAAATTTACCATCAAGTGGAATGCTTCTTGATATGAGTGAAGATACATATCTTGGTCAACTATTTGGTACAAATTCTTATTTTCAGGATGGATTTACTTATATGGTAAGTTTATTGTTTATTTTGACAAGTATAGCATATGGTCTTGGTGCAAAAACAATAAAAAATGATAAGAATTTAATATATGGTTGTGAAAAAATGTTTTCTTCTAGTGCTGAGATGGTGATGCTTTTATTTGTAGCTAGTCAGTTTATCTCAGTATTTAAAGAGACAAATATTGGGACAATTATTGCAACTTGGGGTGCTAATATTTTAGGAAGTGTATCTTTCACTGGTTTTCCGTTGATAATCTTTTCTCTGATATTAATTGCTATTGCAAATTTATTTGTCACAACTCCGTCAAGTAAATGGCAAATTTTTGCTCCAGTTATGGTACCAGCAATGATGCAAGCTAATATTTCACCACAGTTTGCACAATTTATATTAAGAGCAGGAAGTTCTATGACAGCTGGTATTACTCCATTATTGGCTTCGTTTGCTATTTATATAGGTTACTTAAATATCTATAATAAGGACAAATCAAAACCAATAACAATTCATCAAGCAATTGCTTATATAATGCCATATTTTACAATAATATCAATTTCTTGGATTTTACTAACAGTTGGTTGGTATTTAATAGGTTTACCAATAGGACCATCAGTGTATCCAACGCTATAATTTTGACATTTTATATTAATTAGATTAAAATAAAAAAGAAAATAAAAGAAAATTATAATATTTTCTTTTTAATTTTGGAAGGAGTTTTATTTATGAGTTTAAAAGCAGGAATCATAGGATTACCAAATGTAGGAAAAAGTACCTTATTTAATGCAATTACTAATCAACACATCTTAGCAGAAAATTATCCTTTTGCTACTATTGATCCAAATGTTGGAGTAGTTAATGTTAAAGACATTCGCTTAGATAAATTAACAGAAATGTATGAGCCCAAAAAAACAATACCAACGAGCTATGAATTTACTGATATAGCAGGACTTGTTAGAGGTGCTAGTAAAGGTGAGGGACTTGGCAATAAATTTTTGTCGCATATAAGAGAAACAGATGCTATTGTAGAAGTAGTAAGATGTTTTGACAACGGAAAAATAATTCATGTTGATGGAAATGTTGATCCAATAAGAGACTTAGAAACTATTAATTTAGAGTTAATTATTAGTGACTTAGAAATGGTAACTAATCGTCTAGGAAAAATTAGTAAAAGGGCATTAATGAGTAAGGACAAACAAGAGAAATTAGAATATGAGTTACTTGAAAAAATCAAAACAACACTAGAAGCCAGCCAGCCAATAAGACATATGGATTTTAAAGATGATGAACTGAAATTATTAAAATCTTATAATTTTTTGACAATAAAACCTATTATTTATGTTGCAAATATAGATGAAGGTATGATTGGACTAGAAGATAATAATTACGTAAAAGAAGTTAAAGAATATGCTAGGAAAGAAAATGCTTCTGTAGTTGTGTTATGTGCAAAAATAGAAGAAGAACTAAGCGAACTAAGTGATTCAGATAAAAAAGATATGTTAGAAGCACTGGGGATGGAAAAAAGTGGCCTTGAGCAATTAATTTCGACTACTTATGATTTACTAGGTTTAGCTACTTATTTTACTGTTGGAAAAGATGAAGTTCGTGCTTGGACTTTTAAAAAAGGAATGAATGCTAAAAAATGTGCTGGTATCATTCATACAGATTTCGAAAAAGGTTTTATTAAAGCAGAGGTTATTAGTTATGCCGATTTAATGAAATTTGGTAGTGAATTAAAAACTAGAGAAGCTGGAAGAGCAAGAATAGAAGGTAAAGATTACATAATGCAAGATGGAGATATTTGTCATTTTAGATTTAATAATTAATATGAAAGCTTTATTTACTGTATATAATTATTATGTAGACACTAGCAATTATTTAAAAAAATATATGTAAAAAAGTAAGAAATATAGGGCACCATCTGTCCGAATTTAAGCCTGTGGAGAAAAAAATTCTATGAAGCAGGAAGAATATATAAGCAGTGACTATACATATTTCTAAGTAAAAAAACGTGTATTAGTCTAGACATATGCTTTATGTTCTGTTATAATACAGTCGAGTATTTAAAATACTCCTTATCTAATAAAAGTTAGATCATATGTCCAAAAGGAGGTGTAATAATGAATAAGTACGAAATTATGTTTATTGTTAAACCGGATTTAGAAGAGACTGCAATTAAAAAAGAAGCAGATAGTCTAAAAAAAGTGTTAACAAACTTAGAAGCTAAATTTGTTGAGGAAAAAGCAATGGGACAAAGAGAATTAGCTTATGAAATTAAGAAATATAAGAATGGTTATTATTTCCTATTTGTAGTAGAAGCTTCGCACGAAGCTGTAAAAGAATTTGACCGTTTAGCTGGTATCAACGAAAATATTTTACGTCATTTGATTATTCGTAAAGAAGACTAGAAAAAGAGGTAACTATGAATAAAGTAATTTTAATAGGTCGTCTAACAAGAGACCCTGAGTTACGTTATACTGGTAGTAACACTCCAGTTGCAACATTTAGTCTTGCTGTAAATCGACCATTTACTAATCAAAGTGGTGAAAGAGAAGCAGACTTTATTAACTGTGTTGTTTGGAGAAAATTAGCAGAAACAGTAAAAAATTATTTATCTCAAGGTAGTCAAGTAGCGGTTGAAGGAAGAATTCAAACTAGAAATTATGATGACCAAAATGGTCAAAAGCGTTATGTTACAGAAGTTATTGTAGAAAATATTGATTTTGTTGGTTCGAGAAGAGATAATGCCCAAGGACAAGCGTCTCAATCAGCACCAGCTATGCCATCTGCAAACTTTAATAATCAACCAACTTCAACTGAAGCAACTCCTTATGATTTTAGTGCAACACCATCTTCACCAGCAGGAGCTAATATATCAAGTGATCCTTATGCTGAATTTGGTTCTAATATCGAGATAAATGATGATGAATTACCATTTTAAAAAGGAGGTTAATTTATGGCAGAATTTTATCGTAAAAAGAAAAAAGTATGTTTAATGTGTCAAGGTAAGAATTTTGATTATAAAGATGTTGATATTCTTAAAAAGTACGTTAACGAAAGAGGAAAAATTTTACCTCGCCGTGTTACAGGTGCTTGTGCTAAACATCAACGTGTTATTGCAAATGAAATTAAGAGAGCACGTCAAATTGCTTTATTACCATTCACAAAGTAATATTTTAAAGTTGAAAATAGATTAGTTTTCGACTTTTTTATTTATAATTAATACTTAGCAAAAATCTTAGAGAGTTTGATTTTTAAAGCTAAAAATGATATATTATAACTGTAATTTCATAAGGAAGAATTAACATCTTCTTTTTTTAAAATTGAATAGAGGTGGTTGTTTTGAAAATTAATGAAAAGAAAAAAGAATTAAAAAAATTAATTCGTGGTGCTAAGACTGTGTTTATAATGGCTCATAAGAATTTGGATTTAGATGCACTAGGTAGTTCAATAGGGTTATATTCAATCTTAGAAAAGCAAAAGAAAAATTGTTTTCTAGTAATAAATGATAAAGAACATGAGCTAGGCGTTGAAAAGGTTTTGAGAGAATTAGATGGTTGCTTACAGATAATAACAGGTCAGGAAGTAGAAGATAATCTTTACCTTCGTAAAAAAAGAAACTTATTATTCATTCTAGATACTAATAAAAAAGAATTAGTTCAAGATTATGAAATAGTTTCCTTGTTTGATGATGAACAAATTGTTATAATAGATCATCATGAACTTGGTAAAACATCGATTGAATGTAGTAATAGAATAATTGATAATACAGCATCAAGTACATGTGAAATGATAACTAATCTAATAGAGGAATATAACTCATCAATAGACCCATATTATGCGACATTATTATTATCAGGAATAGTCCTAGATACAAATAACTTTACATTAAAAACTAACAACGAGACATATTATAGTGCTTATTATCTATCTTGCTTAGGTGCTAGTACCACCAAAGTTCAATATTTATTGAAACAAGACTTGAAAGATTATATGGAACGTCAAAAATTAATTACCAATGTTCAAGTAACTGATAATAAAATAGCAATAGCTAAAGGAAGCAGTTATGCAATCTATAGAAAAGAAGATTTAGCAAAAATAGCTGATACTTTATTATTCTTTAATGATATAGAATTATCATTTGTGATAGCAAAAACCTCTAATAATATAACGTCAGTTAGTGGACGAAGTATTGGTAAAAAAAGTATAGCTAACATTTTATCTAAGCTAGGTGGTGGTGGCGATAAAATGGGTGGAGCAGCCCAATTTGAAAATGTTCCAATAAGTAAAGTTGCAGAAAAATTAAATCAAGCTATAAAGGAGGAAGACTAATGAAAGTAATTTTTCGTCAAGATGTAAAAGGTGTAGGAAAAAAAGATGATATAAAAGAAGTAAAAGATGGTTATGCCATAAACTTTTTGATAAAGAAAAATCTTGCAGTAGTAGCAAATCAAGAGAACTTAACTAAACTAAAAAAAGAACAATCACAAAGAAAAGAAGAATATAATAATGCTAAGCAAGAAGCAATCGAAGAAAAGAAAAAGTTAGAAAAGTTGACATTAACGTTTAAAGTAAAAACTGGTGAAGGAGATCGTGTCTTTGGAAGTATTAGTCAAAAACAAATCAAAGAAGAATTAAAAGCAAATGGTTTTAATATAGAAAAAAATCAAATTAAATTGCAAGATTCTTTAGCTTCTTTAGGATTTCATAAAGTTGAAATAGAACTACATAAAGAAGTTAATGCAATCATTAAAGTTCATTTAGTAAAGTAAGGAGGTAAAAATGGCCTTAAGAGAATTACCTAATAATAAAGAAGCAGAAATGAGTGTTTTAGGTTCATGTTTTTTATCAACAGCTGCTGCTACTTTAGCAATAGAAAATTTAACTGAATCTAGCTTTTTTGATTTAAGAAATGCAAAAATCTTTAAGGCTTTTCAAAACTTACACGAAGAAAAAATACCATTAGACTTAACAACAGTAACGACAGAGCTTACAAAGATGAATGCTTTAACAGAAGCGGGAGGAGTATCTTATTTAACTGAAATAGTTGAATTTGTTCCTACTGCCAGTAATATAGATTATTATATTCAAGAAGTGGAAAAAACTGCTCTTTTAAGAGGACTAATTGATACTGCAACTAATATAGTAACACTTGGTTATAATCAAGAAGAAAATGTCAATGATATTTTAGATTTAGCAGAAAAACAAATATTAAACATAGCTAAGAATCGAAAAAGTGGCGAATTTCAAAGCATTCAGGATGTATTAATTAAAACACAGGAAGACCTCGAAAAATTAGCAGAGTCAAAAGGAGAGATAACTGGAATAGCAACAGGGTGGTATGACTTTGATAAGTTAACCGCTGGGCTTCATGAAAATGAAATGATAATAATAGCAGCTCGTCCAGGTATGGGTAAAACTGCTTTTGCTCTAAATCTTGCCACTTATGTAACTACTCATTCTGATAATACCGTAGCAGTATTCAACTTAGAAATGGGAGCTAGTCAGTTAGCTAATCGTATTATTTCATCACTTGGTCAAATAGAAGGTTATAAAATGCGTACTGGTAAATTATTAAATCAAGATTGGAAAAGATTTAATGAAGCTACAACCCAATTATCAAAAGCCAAGCTATATATAGATGATACTCCAGGAATAACAATTGGAGAGATAAGAGCAAAATGTAGAAGATTGGCAAGTTCTAGTGATGGATTAGATTTAGTAATAATCGATTATTTACAACTTATTTCTGGTGGTAAGAATTATGGAAGTAATAGACAACAAGAAGTAGCAGATATTTCGCGTAGTTTAAAGACGTTAGCTATGGAACTTCATATTCCAATAATAGCTTTAGCTCAGTTGTCACGAAGTGTTGAAGGAAGAGAAGATAAGAGACCTATGCTTTCAGATTTACGTGAATCTGGTTCTATTGAACAGGATGCTGACTTAGTAGGATTTTTGTATCGAGATGACTACTATAATAAAGAAGCAAAAAAAGATGCTACTAGTGTCAGTGAATTTATTATCGCTAAGCATAGAAATGGTCCTCAGGCAACAATTCAATTGCTATTTAAAAAAGACACATCAACCTTTCTTAATATGACAAATGGTCCAGAAGAGGAGGAATAAAATGGGGAAAAAAATATTAATAATAAGTGCAGCTCTTGCAGTTAGTGCACTACTAGTTTTATATATTCCATCACCAAAAGCAAAAAATCCACAAGATGTTTATCGAGTTTATTTGAAAGGTAGTTCTTTGGGACTTATTGAAAATAAGGAAGAATTAGAACAATATATTGATAAGGAACAAGAAAAAATAAAAAATAAGTATAAAGTAGATAAAGTGTATGCACCAGAAGATTTAAAAGTTGTTAAAGAAATAACTTATCAAGAAAAAATATCTACAACTAAAGAAATATATGAAAAAATTAAAGATTTAGAGTCATTTACAATTAATGGTTATGCCATAAAAATAAAAGGTATAGATAGTACAAATGAACAAGGAGAAACACAAAAAGGTGTGGACCAGACAATTTATGTTCTAGATAAGACAGTTTTTACAGATGCAATGGATAAAACTATTAGGTCATTTGTAAATAATGATGATTATGAAAAATATTTAAATAATAAGCAAAAAGAAATTAAAGATACTGGTACAATTATTGAAAATGTTTATATAGAAAATAAAATAACTGTAAAAAATACAAAAATACCGGTAGATAAAACAATTTATGAAAAAGTTGATGATTTAAGTAGATATTTATTATTTGGAACACTAGATGAGTATCAAAAATATACAGTACAAGATGGTGATACAATTAGTGATATTGCATTTAATAATAAATTATCAAATAAAGAATTTCTAATTGCTAATCCAACGTTTAAAGATGAAAACAGTTTACTCTTTGCAGGACAACAAGTAACAATTAATATCATTAAACCACAATTTAGATTAGTAGAAATAGATCATACAGTTTTTGATCAGGAAATTAAGTATGAAACAGAAGTTAAGTATGATGAAAATAAAATGGTTGGTACCGAAGAAGTAACTCAAAAAGGAGAAAATGGTCTTCAAAGAGTAACTAGTAAAGTTCAAAAAATTAATGGTCAAGTAGAAAGTTCAGTTATTAATGAAAGTGCTACTGAAAGATTAAAAGAACCAGTAAAAGAAATTATAGTTAAAGGTAAAAAACAAAATTCTTATTCATCTGGTATAGATATAACTGGTACTACAAAAGTTGAAGGTTACTGGAAATGGCCTACGACAACTCCATATACAATTAACAGTCCATATGGTTATCGTTGGGGAACACTTCATGATGGAGTTGATATTGGTGGCGGTTATGGTTCACCAATCTATGCAGCTAATAATGGGGTAGTAGTTCAATCAAGTTATAAATGGGATAATGGAGAGTATATAGTAATTAATCATAATAATGGATATTATACTATGTATGCTCATTTATCTGCTAGATATGTAAAAGTAGGACAAAATGTTTCTATTGGACAACAAATAGGAGCAATGGGAAAAACTGGTTTTGCAACGGGAACACATTTACACTTTGGACTTTTCAGGGGATTTCCTTACCGAAGAGGTTCAACTTCCGTGCAACCACTTAGTTTATTTTAATGAAAATAATAACGTTAGCGAGTGGTTCCAAAGGAAATACTTCTTATATAGAAGTAGGAAATACTCGCTTTCTTATTGATATAGGTATAACTTACAGGCACTTATTAGAAAGATTAGCCGAAATTGATAGAAGTATTGATGATATAGATGCTTTACTTATTACACATACTCATTCAGATCATATTAAGGGACTAAAAGTGTTTGTTAAACACAATAATGTACCTGTATATATAAGAGAAGAAATGTATAAAGAATTAAAAGAGATATTACCTAAAGAAAAAATAGAATTATATAATGATAAAATGCATTTAAAAGATGTTACAATAGATTTGGTTCATACTTCTCACGATGCTCCTGGTTCTGTTGGTTTTTTGATAAGTAGTGATTCAAGTAGTTTAGTTTATATTACTGATACTGGTTATATAAATGAAAAATATTATAATTTATTATCTAATCGAGAAATATATTATATTGAAAGTAATCACGATGAACAAATGCTTTTGATAGGACCTTATCCACATTATTTAAAACAAAGAATACTAAGTGATAGGGGACACTTATCTAATGGAGCTACAGCTACATATTTAGAAAAATTTATCGGAGAAAAAACGAAATACATAATTCTAGGACATATAAGTGAAACAAATAATACTAAAGAATTAGCATTTAATACTACTAAAGAAGCGATTGAAAGAACTA
This sequence comes from uncultured Bacilli bacterium, assembly GCA_934130405.1. Taxonomy (GTDB): domain Bacteria; phylum Bacillota_I; class Bacilli_A; order RF39; family UBA660; genus Onthousia. Next base: position 30,025 of record CAKOXX010000004.1, read on the forward strand.
AATATAGACCTAAAATATTAATAGCTAGTCAAGAAGAAATAGGAGAGGTGGTTGAAGTTAGATGATAAAATTAATAGTAGTAGGTAAAATCAAAGAAAAATATTTTACAGGTGCTATTAAAGAATATGAAAAAAGATTGAGTAAGTATACAAAATTAAATATTGTAGAAGTAGCAGATTGTGGTATAGAAGAGCTAGATAAATCTTTAAGAATAGAAAAAGATGCTATTATGAAACATCTTTTCTTAAGAGATTATATTATTTTATTAGATGTAAAGGGAAAAGAAATGACATCTATAGAAATGGCCAAGGTAATGGCTGATAGAGAAATGAATAACAGTAATATTACATTTATTATTGGGGGAAGTAATGGTTTTCATCAAGACATCTATAATATAGCAAAAGAAAAATGGTCATTTTCTAAATTAACCTTTCCTCATCAGTTATTTAGAATAATGTTTTTAGAACAACTATATCGTACATATAAAATAAGAAATAATGAAAAATATCATAAGTAGGAGTTGAAAAAATGATAGGTAATGATTGGGATGAACATTTAAAGACAGAATATGATAAAACTTATTTTAAAGAACTATTAGAATTTGTTGATGGTGAATATCATACTAAAGAAATATATCCAAGAAAAAATGAAATATTTAATGCTTTTAGAAATACTTCTTATAAAGATACAAAAGTAGTTCTTTTAGGACAAGATCCTTATCATGGTGTTAATCAAGCTCAAGGACTTTCATTTTCAGTACGCGATGGTTTAAAAAAACCACCAAGTCTTGTTAATATCTTCAAGGAATTAGAAAGTGACTTGGGAATTCCTTTTCCTGAAAAAAATAGTTTATTACCTTGGGCTAATGAAGGAGTTTTATTATTAAATAGTGTTTTAACAGTAGAAAAAGATAAAGCTGCTTCTCATAGTCATCGTGGTTGGGAAGAATTCACTGATAAAGTAATAGAAGAAGTAAATAAAAAAGATGAACCAGTTGTTTTTATTTTCTGGGGGAATTATGCTAGAGCTAAAAAGGTATTAGTTACTAATCCTAAACATTTAGTTCTAGAATCTGCTCATCCATCACCATTTTCCGCATATAATGGCTTTTTTGGAAGTAGACCTTTCTCTAAAACTAATGAATTTTTAAAAGAAAATAATCTTAAACCAATTAATTGGAACATTGAAAGATAAAAAGAACCTCAATGGTCCTTTACTTAGAGAGAATTGCAAAAGATTCTCTTTTTTCAATTTTATAAATATCTAATTCTTTATAGTGTAAAAAGAAACCAACAATATTACTTGGAAATTTATGTCTATAATTATTTATCTCCACAGCATTGTCATTATAATATTTTAAGACCCCCTTCAAGTCACACTCATTATCATCAAAACGGTCTATTAAATTATTAAGTTTTTTGTTAGATTCATATTCTTCGTCATCAGCTTCTTTTAGAAGTTTATTACCAATAGAATTTAATTCTATATAACATTGATGACTAGTTAGTTCCTTTCCTTTGAATTCTTCTAACTCTTTTATCTTATCTTTATCAATAATTTGAGCTATTTTTAAAAGAATTTCTATTTTTTTCTCAATAATTATTTCAATATTGTTGTTGGCTTCCGATACCTTTAAAAAATAAAAGTCATATTTCTTTTTAAAATGTAAAAATATTATTATAAAAAGTAAAATAAGGAAAAGTACTATTCCACATATAACGTATAACATCCTACCACATCCTAAACGAATTATATCAAAGAAAAAAGAAGATTACAATTATCTTCCAAAATATTTCCTTAAGTTTCCTTATTCTCCGTTAATAATTCGTCAAAGACAGGGTCGGCCATTGTTGGTTCTGTACCTTTAATATAATACATCATCTTAGTTTTAGCATCATTTTGGGTAGCAGGTTTACCGGTTATAGGATTAACTAATACACCAACAACATTATCTTTCGGTTGATACCAATTATCTTCCTTTCCTTGCATATAATCTTCAATCGATTTTATCCAAATATTTTGTGCAAATTTGTACTCTTTAGGTTCCAGATTTCTGTTATCATCATAACCACACCATACTAAAGCTACAACATCTTTATTATAACCAATATACCAGTTATCAGTATTAGTAGTACCACTTTTTAAAGCATAAGTATGAGTCATTTTAGAGGCTAGATTGATAGCTGTTGGATAATTATAATCAATAAAGGCAGAGTCATAAGTTGCAGTTAACAAATTATTTAAAATGAAAGTTAAACTAGAGTTTAGAACGAGTTCTTTTTTATTATCAGCCTCATATAAAATATTACCTTCTTGGTCGACCACTTTTTCAATAAAATGAGGTTTTACTTTATAGCCTTCGTTAGCAAAAGTAGCATATCCACCAGCCATTTCTAACATTGAAATCTCACTAGTTCCAAGAGCAAGAGACGGAACTTTATCAAGCTTGGAAGTAATTCCTACTCGTCTTGCCATATTTATCAAAGTATCTTCTCCTAAGAATAAATGTGTTTTAACAGCATAAATATTTTCAGAATAAGAAATAGCAGTTGCCATTGAAATTGGTTTATTACCATATTTTTCATTATAATTTTTAGGAGAATAAGTATCTTTATTAGAAAAGGTAAAAGTTGTTTGTTCACTAGTGAAAGTAGTAGAAGCAGTAAAACCATTCTCTAAAGCAGCATAATAAAGAAAAGGTTTCATTGTAGAACCAACTTGTCTTTTAGCTGATATTGCTCTATTATATTCTGATTTAGTGTAATCTTTTCCACCAACTAATGCCTTGACACCACCAGTTTGAGGGTCCAACAAAACAGCAGCTGTTTCTAATTCATTGTCTCCTAAAGTTTCTTTAACATTAGCTTCAAGTTCCTTTTGATTTTTAAGATTAAGACTAGTATAAATTTTTAAACCACCAGTTTCTAGAAAGGTACTAGGTATTTCCTTTAAGGAATTTAATTCTTTCATTACAGCATCTTGATAATACATAACTGTTGATAATTCTTCCTTCTCTTTTTCACCAACAAAGGTTAATTTTTCATTACTAGCTTGATTGTATTCTTCATTACTAATCTTTTTTTCTTTCAATAAATTTTTAAGAATAAGAATTTGTCTTTCTTTAGCTTTATCATAATTAATTAAAGGAGAATAGTTACTGGGTGATTTAGGAATTCCTGTCAAAATAGCTGCCTCTGCTAAATCTAAATCTTTAGCTTTTTTTCCAAAATAAAATTGACTAGCGTTTTCTATTCCGTACATGCCATGTCCATAATTAATAGTATTTAGATAGCCTTCTAAAATATCTTTTTTCTTATAATGTGTTTCAATCTCAATAGTGTACCACATCTCATCCCATTTTCTTTTCCAAGTTTTAGAAAAGTCTAAGAATAGATTTTTAGCATATTGCTGTGTAATAGTACTTGCACCTTGGCTTTTATTTCTTGAAACAACATTAACATACATAGCTTTCATAATTCTTAAATAATCAAAACCTTTATGTTTATAGAAATTTTTATCTTCTGTTTCAATAGTGGTCTTAACTACATTATCAGATATATTGTCTAGACTTACCCATTTACTATCACCACTTCCTTGAAAAAATAACTCATTATCTTGGTCGAATAACATAAACTTATTAGCACTTTTTATTTGTAATTTTGGAGATAAATAAGCATAAGAATAAGCAGCAATGTTAAAAATAATAAATAATAGAACAATTAATATAGTAAATTTAGTTGCTTTTTTAATATATTTCATAATCATCACCTACACTTATCTTGTCCAAACTCTTTAAAAATAACAATATTCTTGTAAGAAATTTAATTCGTTGCTATAATATTAGCTGAATGAAAGGGAAACAATATGAAAGAAATTAAAGTAATAGCTAAATTGATTGCTAATAATGAAGTATTTACATATGAAGGTAAAGCTAATTTTGATAAAAAAAATAAAGTTATTCAATATCAAGATGAACATGCCTTATTAACAATATATTTAAAAGAAAAAATATTACTACGAGAAACCGAAGAAGCAATACTTAGTTATAAGTTTTTAGAAAATACTACCAATTCTTTTGAGATATATCTTAAAGAAACAAAGCAAAGTGCTACAGTTTTGATGAAAACTAAACAAATTAAAGAAGAAGTTAATTCTTTCTTAGTAATCTATAGAATAGATGGTAATGATTTTGACCACGAATATAGCATAGAATGGGAGGACTAATATGAGTTTAATTAAACAAATCGAAGGAGACTTAACAAAAAAAATGAATGAAGCAGCTATTCCAATAGAAAGAGTAATTCTATTAGAAAGTAAACGAAAAGATTTAGGTGATTATCAGTTAAATGATGCAATGAGTCTTGCTAAAATTTTACATAAGAGTCCAATGCTTATTGCTGAAGATATGAAGCGCATTTTAGAAGAAAGTGGTTATTTTGATAACGTTACAATTGCTTCTATTGGTTTTATTAATGTTTCTTTAAAAAAAGAGATATTAGTAAATTTTGTTAATAATTATTATAATAATAGCGATAAAGATGTTGATTTATTGGAAAAGAAAAAAATCTTTCTAGATTATGGTGGTGCTAATATAGCAAAAACCCTTCACGTTGGTCATTTGAGAAGTGCTAATATTGGAGAAGCCTTAAAAAGACTAACAAAAAGATTAGGTCAAGAAGTAATTTGCGATGTTCATTTTGGAGATATAGGTAGACAATCAGGAATGGTTATTTATGAAATTAGAAATAGATATCCAAATCTTAACTATTTTACTGAGGAAGAAAGTAATAATTGGGATGAATTACCAATAACAGCTAAAGACTTAGAAGAAATATATCCAGTAGCAAGTCTTAAAGCTAAAGAAGACGAAAGCATAATGGAAGAGGTAAGACTTATTACAAAAGAACTAGAAGAAGGAAAACCTAATTATGTTGCTTTATGGGATAAGATTAAGAAAATATCGATTGAAGACATTAAAGGAATCTATAAAAAATTTAATACTGACTTTGATTTATGGGAAGGTGAGAGTGATTGCTATTCCTATATGGGGCCAATGATAGAAAAATTAAGAAATCAAGGCTATTTACAAAAAAGCGAAGGAGCTGAAGTAATCGAAGTTAGAGAAGATACCGATAAGGCACCTATGCCTGACCTTGTAGTTGTTAAAAGTAATGGAGCTACTTTGTATGCCACTCGCGAATTAGCAACAATGGTCTCAAGAGTTGAACGTTTTAATCCAGATGAAATGTGGTATTTAACAGATTTAAGACAAGGACTTTATTTTGAACAAGTATTTAGAGCAGCTCATAAGACGAAGATAGTTAGCGATGATACAAAATTATCTTTCTTTGGTTTTGGTACGATGAATGGACCAGATGGAAAGCCATTCAAAACAAGAGATGGTGGAGCATTATCTTTAAAAAGCCTTTTAGCTGAAGTAAAGGAAGAAGTAACAGCTCATTCTCATAATCTAGAAAAAGAGCCAAATAAAGAAGAAATAATTGAACAAATAGCAGTAGCAGCTATTAAATATGCTGATTTACTATCAAATAGAACAACAGATTATATTTTTGATCCTAAAAAATTTGTAGATGTAGAGGGAAAAACTGGTCCTTATCTTTTATATACTACTATTAGAATGAAATCTTTATTAAAAAAAGCAAAAGAAAATAATTTAAACTATGAAAAATATACTTCTATAACGGATGAAGTAGAAAAAGAATTGATAACTTTATTATTAAATAAAAATAAAATTTTACATAAAGCATATGATACAAAAGAGTTAAATGTAATATCAGATTATTTATATCAATTAACTAGCACTTATAGCAAATTCTATGAAAAGTGTCATGTTTTAACAGAAAATAATAAAAATATTCAAGAAAACTGGTTACTTTTAACAAAAAATGTATATGATACAAATGTAGAACTATTATCAATTTTAGGAATTGAAATACCTGAAAAAATGTAAACAGTATAAAAAAGTATTGCATTTACATATAAAAGATGATATAAGTTTATATGACTTGATTAAGAAACAAGTATTCATTTTGAAATATACTTTAATATGGGAGGAAATAAAATGAAGTTATCAAAAATGAAAAAAGAGGAATTAGAATTATTATCAAATAAGGATATTACATTTTATCTTTTAGAAGAACAAGGAAAACAAAATACTGCAGAACTTTTCAAGAGCATTATAACTTTATTAGAACTTCCAAGTAGTACTTTTGAAGAAAAAATTGGGGATTATTATACATCACTTACCACTGATAAACGTTTTATAATGTTAGAAGATGGTTGTTGGGATTTAAGAAGTCGTCATACATCTGACAAAATTGCTAAAATGGACGATGAAGATGAGGAAGATGAAGAAGAAACAGAAGATACAAAAGACGATATGTTATCAGATGAATTAGAAGAAGATAATTATGATTCTGGTGATGTTGATGATGATGACGACTATGTTGACCCTAATGAAGATTTAAAAGACTTAGTTGTTGTAGATGAAGAAGAACTAGAGAATGAATAGTTCTTTTTATGTATAATATTTGCAAGGAATATTCGAGCTATGATATAATTAGCTAGACAAAGAAAGGACTTGGTTTAGATGATAGAAAGATTAGAAGCTACTCTTACAAAGTACAATCAGTTACAAACCGAATTAATGAGTGAAGATGTACTAAAAAATATTAATAAAACAAGAGAAATATCTAAAGAAATAGCAGATTTAGAAGAAGTAGTAAATGAATATAAAAGATATAAAAAAGTATTAGAGTCTATTGAAGATACTAAAGAAATGTTAAGTGATGAAGAATTAAAAGAAATAGCTAAGGAAGAATTAAAAACTCTGGAAGAAGAAAAAGAAAGTATTGAGAAAGAGTTAGAAATATTATTGATACCAAAAGATCCTAATGATTCTAAGAACGTAATTATGGAAATAAGAGGAGCAGCTGGTGGAGATGAAGCTAATATTTTTGCTGGTGATCTTTTCAGAATGTATTCAAGATATGCTGAAAAAATCGGACTTAAAACAGAAATAATTAATGCCGTAGAAGGAACAGCTGGTGGTTTTAGTCAAATAGAAGTTATGATAAAAGGACAAGGAGCTTATTCAAAACTTAAATATGAAAGTGGTTCACATAGAGTACAAAGAGTTCCAGTAACAGAAAGCAATGGAAGAATTCAAACATCAACTGCCACTGTTCTAGTAATGCCTGAAGCTGAAGATGTTAACATAACTATTGATCCAAAAGATTTAAGAATAGACATATTTAGATCATCAGGGTGTGGTGGACAAGGAGTAAATACAACTGATAGTGCTGTTAGAATTACTCATTTACCAACAAATACAGTTGTAACTTGTCAGAACGAAAGAAGTCAAATTCAAAATAAAGAACAAGCAATGAAAGTACTTAAAGCAAGACTTTATGATTTGGAACAACAAAAACATGACCAAGAATTAGGAAGCGAACGAAGAAGTAAAATAGGTACAGGTGATAGAGCAGAGAAAATAAGAACCTATAACTATCCACAAAATAGAGTTACAGATCATCGTATTGGTTTTACTACTAATAATTTAGATAGAGTGATGAATGGTCAACTCGATGAAATAATTGATGCTTTAACGATGGAAGATCAAAGAAGAAAATTAGCTGGTGAAGAAGAATAATGACTGTTGAAGAATTAATAGTTTATGGAAAAAGTAAAACAAGTAGTGATCATGCTAAAATGCTACTTGCTTCTTTTTTAGAAGTAAATCCTTTAGAATTACTAACTATATTAGATAAAAAAGTAGATGAAAACATAGAAAAAACATATAAAGATTCGCTAGAAGCATTAAGAGAAAACAAACCAATTCAGTATGTAATTGGAAATGTTAATTTCTATGGTTCTAGATTTATTGTAAATAATAATGTCTTGATACCACGTTTTGAAACTGAAGAATTAGTAGAACAAGTAGTTGAATACTCAAAGAAGTTTAATAAAGATAAATTGAAAATACTAGATTTAGGCTGTGGTAGTGGAGCTATTGGTCTTACTCTAAAAAAGTTAATAAAAAATAGTGATGTTACTTTAGTTGATATTTCTAAAGAGGCATTAGAAGTAGCTAAACAAAATGCTGTTAACTTAGACCTAGATGTAACTTTTATAGAAAGTGATTGGTTTTCTAATTTAGAAATTACTAAATATGATATAATCGTTTCTAATCCCCCTTACATCAAAAATGATGAACAAATAGAAGAAATTGTAAAAAATAATGAACCAGCCTTAGCTTTATACGGTGGTCAAGATGGACTTGACTGTTATAAAAAGATATTGTTTAGTATTAAATCTTATTTAAATGATGAGTATTTAATTGCTTTCGAAATTGGAGAAAGTCAAAAAGAAGAAATCACTAATCTTGTAATTAATTCTCTTCCAACAGCTATAGTTACTTGTAAAAAAGATTTGTATGGTCGAAATAGAATGATATTTGTTAGAAATTAAATTAAATAAAAATAAATAAATCACCAATAATATTAATAAGAAAGGTGATTTTTTTATGAAGAAAATTCTAATTCTTATAAGTTTAATTATTATTAGTTTATCGAGTTATAAAAGCTTTAATGAAGAAATTGTAATTCCAGATGAAGCGATAAGATTTAGAGTTGTTGCTAAATCTAATGATGAAAAAGATCAAGAAATAAAACTCAAAGTAAAAGATAATTTACAGAAGAAATTAAATGATTTACTAAAAAATAGTAGTTCTATAGAAGAAACTAGAAAGTTATTAAAAGCTAATCAAAATGAATTTTCTTTAATTGTTAAAAATACATTATTAGTTAATAAAGATGATGATATGTATAAAGTAAAATATGGTTTAAATTATTTTCCTGAAAAGAAATACAAAGGAATAATTTATAAAGAAGGATATTATGAATCATTAGTAGTAACAATAGGAGAAGGACAAGGTGAAAATTGGTGGTGTGTTTTATTCCCTCCATTTTGTTTGTTAGATGAAGAAAATAAAACAGAAGTAGAATATCATTTTTATATAAAAGATATGTTGGAAAAATACTTCTAATAACTATACTTCCTACATAAATTCTAAGTAGGAGGCACTATGAATTTAGGACAATTAATAATTATTTCGATTAGTTTGAGTATGGATGCTTTCTCTTTAGCAATTATCTATGGAACGGTTGGACTTGAGAAAAAAATGACTAACTTATTAAGTTTGATGGTAGGTACATTTCATTTTTTTATGCCAATTCTTGGAAGTGTAGTAGGTATTTTTCTTTTAGAATCATTTATTCCTAATCCGGATTTATTAATTGGAATAATATTTACGATACTAGCGTGTGAAATGCTTTTTGGTATTAAAGACTTAAATAATAATAAAACTAGTATTACAGGAATTTATCAAGCATTATTGTTTGCTTTTAGTGTTAGTATTGATAGTTTTTCAATGGGGATAGGTCTTGGACTTCATGAAGAAAATATTATCTTATGTGGATTATTATTTTCTATATTTAGTTTTTTGTTTACGAAATTAGGTTTAGATTTTGGGCGTAAACTAACAATTAAATTTGGGAAAATTGCTAATATTGTAGGAAGTATTATTCTTTTAATCTTAGGAATAAAATATTTAATTTTTAATGTATAAATTTTTTAGATATTGCTAATAGTATTAAGGGAGGCAAATATGAAAAATCAAAATAAAAATAATAAACAAAGAGAAACAGGAAAAATAAAAAATTGTCCTAGTGCAAAAGAAGTAAATAAAAAAGAAATGTTTTCTCTTCAAGATGATTGTCCTAAAGATAATATTGAAAATCAAGAAGAAAATCAAAAAAATTAAAGGAAATTCAGCATTTGAATTTCTTTTTTTTGACAAAAGCTCTATTTTTCTTTATTATATAGATGTAAGAATTATCTTTGGAGTCATTTTGATTTTCTTGATAGGTAGCAACAAAATAAAAAATAGTAATATAATATAGCGAAAGAGAGTAAGATATATGAAGTTATTAGAGATTAATGGTGGAAAAAAATTAACTGGTACCATCAGAGTTAGTGGAGCAAAAAATAGTGCTGTAGCATTAATACCAGCAGCAATTTTATCAGATGAAGAAGTAACAATTTGTAATGTCCCAGATATTACTGATACAGAAGCATTATGTGAAATATTGTCATTTTTAGGAGCAAGAGTTAAAAGAGCAAGTGAAACTATTGTAATAGATTCTAAAGAAATAGAAAACAAAGAAATACCTGCCACTCTTGCAAAAAAACTTCGTGCATCATATTATTTTATGGGTGCATTATTAGGTAAATATAAAAAAGTTACTATGTCATTACCAGGCGGATGTTCTATTGGAGCAAGACCAATTAATTTGCATTTAAAAGGTTTTGAAGCTTTAGGAGCAAAAGTAACAAATAAAGATAATTGTTATATTGTAGAAGCTGATGAATTAAAAGGAAATAATATTTACTTGGATTTTGCTAGTGTTGGAGCAACTATTAATATAATGTTAGCAGCAGTAAAAGCGAAGGGAAAAACAATTATAGATAATGCTGCTAAAGAACCAGAAATCGTAAATGTTGCAACTTTATTAAACAATATGGGTGCAAAAATAAGAGGAGCAGGAACTTCAAGTATTGAAATTGAAGGAGTTGACTATCTAGGAAAATGCTTTCATGAGGTAATACCAGATAGAATTGAAGCAGGAACTTACGTAATCTTAGGAGCAGCCGTTGGCGAAAACTTGAAAGTAGATAATATTATTCCTGAACATATTGAATCATTAACTAGTAAATTAGAGGAAATGGGTGCTTTTTTAGATATAGGTTCAGACTATATTATTGTTAGTAGACAAGATAATTATAAATCGATTCATGTAAAGACCCAGACATATCCTGGTTTTCCTACTGATTTACAACAACCACTTACTCCATTATTAACAGCTTGTAAAGGACAAAGTAAGATAGAAGAAACTATCTATGAAAATAGATTTATGCATATACCTTATTTAAATTCTATGGGTGCAGATATAAGAGTTAAAAATCAAACTTCTACCATTGTTGGTCCTACTAAATTAGTTGGTTGCGATGTAGTAGCAACTGATTTAAGAGCAGGTGCATCCTTAGTAATAGCTGGTTTGATGGCTGAAGGTACTACAAAGATAACAAATGTTGAACACATTCTAAGAGGATATGAAAATATCGTAGAAAAATTAACTAATGTTGGTGCTAAAGTAGAAATTAGAGAAATATAATATTATGACTCTAATTTTTTTAGGTGATAAAAATGAAACACAAGAAATTAATAGTTTTTATACTATTACTTCTAATAATTTATTTTATTTATATTACATTTCATGATGATAAAATTAATTACTTATCAATTGGTGATTTTTTATCAGTAGGAGTTAATGCTTACAATGAAAAAAGCTATGGTTATAGTGATTACATAGCTAATTATTTAAAGGAAAAAGACTTATTAAAAAATTATAGCAAGGATTTTGCAAATGCTGATTTTCGAATATCTGATTTACAGCACCAGTTAGATATGAATCAAGTCATTAATAAACAAAATAAGTCATTATCTTTCAAAAAATGTTTAAGAGAAGCAGATTTAGTAACAATATCAATAGGTGCAAATGATTTGTTGACAGAAATTAATATGTCAACAAGTGATATAGAAGTAATAGAAGAAGATAAAATATTAGAAATATTTTCTGATAAAATGTTAGATTTTGAAAAGTTATTAAAAGATATTAGAAAATATAATAATGAAGAAATAATAGTTTTAGGTTATTATAATCCTTATGAATACAAAAAAATAATTCCAGATAGAATTTTCAATTATTTTGATAATAAAATGAAAAATATTACAGAAAAGTATGATATTAAATTTATTTCCTTATTTCAGTTATTCAAAAATAATGAAAACTATTTGCCAAATCCTATAAATATTCATCCTTCAACTTTGGGATATGAAGCCATATATAAGCAAATAGTAAAGCAACTTGACCAAAAAACACTTGCCTTTCACTAAAAAGTTTGATATATTATTAGCGGTTAGTCAATTACTATGATATTTAATGTATCATGGCGGAAGGAGAGAAGAAAATGAAAAAAGGAATTCATCCAGATTATAAGACTTGTAAAGTAACTTGTGCTTGTGGAGAAACATTTGAAGTAAAATCAAATAAAGAAGAACTAAATGTTGAAGTTTGTTCTAAATGTCATCCTTTCTATACAGGAAAGCAATCACGTGCTTCACGTACAGGTCGTGTTGATAAGTTTAATAAAAAGTATGGTTATAGTCAAGATCAAGAGGAAGCTTAATTGCTTCTTTTTTCTTGCTATTAAAACTAAAAAATGATATTCTCAATGTGTTGATAAAGATATCTTTCTAGAAAAGTATGAACAATTTCTGTGGAAAAAGTAAAATATACAAGAAAGTTATCAACAAAGCCTGTGGAAAAAAATTTTGCAAGTATTTTGTGATTTTACTTGTGGAAAAAATTTATTAATATAATAGTTGTGGAAAAGAGGAAAAATATGAGAATAGGAATAACATCTGATCATAGAGGATTTAAATTGAAAAATGAATTATTTAAAAAATTAGAAGAAGAATATGACATTGTTGATTTTGGAACATTTAGCGAAGAAAGTGTTGATTATCCTGATTATGCTTTTAAATTAGGTGAAGAAGTAGCTACTAAAAATCTTGATTATGGTATTGCTATATGTGGAAGTGGAATTGGAATAAGTATAGCTTGCAATAAAGTAAAAGGAGTACGAGCTGCTAGAGTAGTAACATTAGATGATGTTTTTGAAACAAGAAATGATAATGATGCCAATATAATTTGTCTTAGTGAAAAAAATACTATTGAAAAAGCGTACAATTTAGTTAAAAAATTTATTGAAATACCTTTTTCAAAAGTAGAAAGACATCAAAGAAGAATAGATAAAATTACAAAATATGAGGAACATAATGAGTGCTAAGTATTTTATTTATATATTAGTAGCAATACTAGTGATTTGGTCTTTTGATTCTTTAAATATAAACTCCTTCTTTAAAAAAAATAAAGTATTACAAGCAAGAGTAATGTATTTTTTATTAGCATTATCAATTATATACTTAGTTACTAATTTTATTTGGGATTTCTTTAATGCTTCAAAAATTTTTTAAAAAATAGTATAATTTTCATCTTTTCGGTAAAACTTTAAATGAGGTGAAAATATGAAAAGATGGAAATTGAAAAAAGGTGCAATAATTGGAATTTATACTGCTATCTTTGTTTTTACAGGAGTAGGAGCTTATTTTGTTAGTCAAAATATGAAGACTGATTTAAAGCAAAATGAACAAGTCGAGCACGTTAATAGTTCTATTTTAGATAAAGATGAAGATATAGAAGTAATAAATGAAACTCCAAAAATGATAAAACCTTTCAAGGATGAGTCAGTTGCTACAACTAAATATTTTTATAATTACCAAGCAGATAATGCAACACAAGAAAAATCAATATTGTATCATGAAAATACGTACATTCAAAATTCTGGAATGGACTTTACTAAAAATGAAACATTTGACGTAATAGCTGTTTTAGAAGGTACAGTTATTAATGTAAAAGAAGATGAACTACTTGGTAAAATAGTAGAGATACAACATGATAATAATTTAGTTAGTAGTTATCAAAGTTTAGGTGATGTATCAGTCAAGAAAAATGATACAGTAAAGCAAGGTCAAATAATAGGAAAAAGTGGTACTAATAGTATTGATAAAGAGCTAGGAAATCATCTACACTTTGAACTTTATCTAAATAGTCAAGTAGTTAATCCAGAAGATTATTTTGATAAAGAAATAAAAATAGAAACTACAACTGATAAAAATCCAACAACTGATAGTACCATGAGCAATCAAGAAACAAACCAAGCTGAGTAATTATTAAGATGATGATTTTGATAAACTATCATCTTTTTATATATTTTTAAAGTAATAAATATCATTTATTGTGTATATATTTAGAATAGTAGGAAAAACTAATTTTGATGGGAAATTAATTTACAACTAAATGAAAGTTTGTTAAAATATTAACAGTAAAAGGACGTGATAGGATGTTAGCAAAAGATATTGGAATAGATTTAGGAACAGCAAATGTATTAATTTATATAAAAGGAGAAGGAATAGTTTTAAATGAACCAAGTGTAGTTGCAATTGATACAGATAATAAAAAAGTTGTAGCAGTTGGCCGCGAAGCAAGTGAAATGTTAGGTAGAACACCAGGAAAAGTAAAAGCTATTAAACCAATGAAAGATGGTGTTATTGCTGATTTTGAAGTTACTGAAATTATGCTTGATTATTTCATTAGAAAAATTCATGCTCGTAACTTTTTATCAAGACCTAGAATTTTAATTTGTTGTCCTTCTAATATTACCCCGGTTGAAAAAAATGCTATAAAAGAAGCAGCAGAGAGAACTGGAGCTCGTAGAGTATTCTTAGAAGAGGAACCAAAAGTAGCTGCTATTGGAGCAGGACTAGATATTACTAAACCAAACGGAAATATGGTTATTGATATTGGTGGTGGTACTACTGATATAGCTGTTCTTTCTCTAAAAGATATAGTAACGAGTGCTTCTATTAGAGTAGCTGGTAATGTTTTTGATCAAGATATTATAAAATTTATAAAAGAAAAGTATAAACTTTTAATAGGAGATAAGACGGCAGAAGAAATAAAAATCGAATTTGCTAATGTATATAATCCTGATAAGAAGAAAAAGATGGAAGTACGAGGAAGAGACTTAATAACGGGATTACCTAGTACTATTGAGATAGTAGAAAGTGAAACAAAGGAAGCTCTTGAAGAATCACTAAATAAAATAATAAAATCTGCTACTAATGTGTTGGAACAGACCCCACCCGAATTATCAGCAGATATTGTTGAAAATGGTGTAGTCTTAACAGGTGGTGGAAGTCTTTTAACTGGCTTAGTACCTTTACTAAAAGATAAGTTAAAAATTCCTGTTTTTATAGCTGATACACCTTTAACTTGTGTAGTTGAAGGAACAGGAGTATTATTAGATGATATAAGAAGTCTAGAAGAAAAAAACTAGACTTTTTTGTTTGAAAAATAAAAATTGTACAAAGTTAGCATTATTGATATAATTGAATAAGGAAAGAGGTAGTAGTGTAATGAGTCAAGAAATATTAAGCGCTTTAAAGATTGTTGCTGTGACATTTCTTTGTTCCGCTTTAATTATGCCTGGTATGAAAAAAATAGCTTTTCATATTGGTGCTGTTGATGTCCCGAGATCTGATGAAGGAAATCGACATATTCATAAAAAGGTGATGCCTAAATTGGGCGGGGTAGGTATTTTCCTAGCTTTCTTAGTTGGCTATATGTTATTTGGAATTGAAAGTATTCAAATGAATTCCATTTTGATAGGTAGTTTTATAATTATTTTAACAGGTATTATAGATGATATAAATTCAATAAGAGCAAGTAGGAAACTATTGGGGCAACTAATAGCAGCATGTATAATTGTTTTTTATGGAGGAATACTCTTAAATAACATTACCGCTTTTGGTTACACAATTGATTTTGGAATATTTTCTTATCCGTTAACAATTTTCTTTATAGTTGCTTGTACTAATATAATTAATTTGATTGATGGTTTAGATGGTTTGTGTGGTGGAATATGTAGTATTTTCTTTTTAACTATTGGTATAATAGGATTTTTTCAAGGCAGAAGTGGAAACTTAGTTATGTTATTAACATTTATTATGCTTGGAGCGACACTTGGCTTTTTACTTCATAATTTTTATCCGGCAAAAATATTCTGTGGCGATTGTGCTATGTTTCTTGGTTTTATCATTGCGATAATAACGTTGTTAGAATTCAAAGGTCCAGCCTTAACTAGTTTATTTGTACCGATAATGATTTTAGGTATTCCAATTCTTGATACTTTGTTTGCTATTATAAGAAGACTTCTGAAACATCAACCGCCATTCTCACCAGATAAAGACCATATTCATCATCAATTGTTAGGAATGAATTTCTCTCACAGAACAACAGTTTTAATTATTTATGCGATAGATTTATTATTTGCAATGGCTTCAATACTTTATATTTTAAAAGATCCATTCTTAGGAAAAGTTTTCTATATATTGATATTTATAGTAGTAGTTTGGTTTGTATTTAGAACGAGTGTTATTTCTCCTAAAAATAAAGAAGTAACTGACAATATTATTGATAAAGTAGAAGGAACTTTAAAAAAAGATAGAAACAAACAGAAAAACAGTGGTTAAACAGCCACTTATTTTTTTTGCAAAATTATCCACATTTCTGGAAAAATATGGTAAAATCGAAGTAAATCGGAGGTTGTTACTATGATTAACTTTATAATTTGTGATGATGAAGAGATTTTTAGGGAGTCACTTAAAGAGAAGATTGACAGTTGCATGATGCAAACGACTATCGAATATAAAACTCATTTTTTTGATTGCTATGATAGAAAGTTTAAAGATTTTACTGAAAATATAAATCAATTTAATGTTTATTTTCTAGATATTATAACGCCTCATGGTACAGGAATGGATGCAGCTAGGTATATTAGAGATAAAGCAGGTGACTGGAATTCAATAATAATTTTTGTTACCAACTATAATGAATATCGTTTTAAAGTTTTATCTTCTCGACTAGGAGTATTTGACTTTATTAGAAAATCACCTAAAGCTCTAAGCAGAATAAGTGATATTATGTCCATTGTTATTTCTAGATATAACACTACTTCTACTAAATGTATTACTTTTGAAAAAGATCATTCAATATTTAAAATTAAGTATAAAGATATTATTTATATTGAACGTGAATTAAATAGTAAGAGTTGTATTTTGTTTTCTACTGCAGGTGAATTTAGAATTACCAAATCTTTATCAGAGATAGAAGAAGTTTTGGATGGACGTTTCCTTAGAACTCATCGCAGTGCAATAGTTAATATTGATAATATACAAGAATATAATATTCGTACAAATGTAATTACTTTTTATAATGGTGAAAGGACTGATTTGATATCTAGAAACAAAAAGAAGGAGTTGAAGCAACGTGTCATCAATAGTAGTCAGATGCATAAATAATTTAGTAATGATATTAGCTATAATATTAACAACACAAAATATTACAAATAAAAAGGTAAATTTATTTTCTATTCGTACTGTATTTTGGATTAGTATAACCTTTCTTCCTTGTCTTCTTTTTTTAGATGCAGGTTATAATTTAATATTTACAATGTTATCGTTTTCATTTTTCTCTTTTTCTCTTAAAAATATTTTTCAATTTGAAATCCTAGAAGGAATGGTTATAAGTGTGTATTTTATTATCTTATCAAGTATACCTGATTTGATGATGTCATTTATTTTGAGACAATTTTTTACTTATAATCAGATTAAAAGTAGTATGTTATTGATGACCACGTCAAATCTTTTTGTTTCTATATTAACTAGTTGTATTTTTTTAATTCCATTTTTTAACAAAATATTGAAGCATACTTTAAATGAAACAAAAACTTCTAGACATAAGAACGACATTGTTTATGCAATAGTGTCATTTGTTGCTATAGGTATGATATATAGTTTAGCAAGGGCTTTTTATATTGTTAGTGGTTATTATTTAATTATTAATATTGTAATAATAATTTTTATATTACTTATTCTTGCTTATATGGTAGAAATAATTAAGTATGATCAATTAAAAACTCAGAGTGACACATTGTATGACTGTATGAAAAACATTGAAAATTATCAGGAACAACAAGATTTAAAAATTCATGAATATAAAAATCAACTATCTAAAATAACTGCATTAACAACAGACGAAAAGATTATAGATAAAATAGAAGAAATTTTAGATGTTGATTTAACAGCTGATACTTATTTATTAGGAAAAATAAAAAATATTCCCAAAGGAGAACTTAAAAGTTTAATTTATTATAAATTGTTGGTTGCTAAAAGAGAAAATATTAATCTTTCTATAGATGTATCTTCTGATTTATCTGATAAAAATTATAAATTTACCAGGCATCAGGAGAAAGCTTTGAGCCATTTAATAGGTATAACTTTTGATAATGCTATTGAAGCATCAAAAGAGTCAAGAACTAAAGAAATATTTCTAGAAATATATGAAACTACTGTTGGATTGACATTCTCTATAACTAATACATTTTCTGGGGATATTGATTTAGATAAGATTGGTCAATTAGGTTATACAACAAAGGGTGGAAATCATGGAAAAGGCTTGCATTTCATGAAGAAGATAGTAGACGAAAGAATAGGATTATATACAAGAACAACAGTTTCAAAAGAATACTTTACTCAAAAAATAATTATCAAGAAAAAAACTGATAAGTAATTACTATCTATCAGTTTTTTTGTAGGAACAATTATTAATTAGTCCATATTGTTTAATGCTTTTGGTTCATCAACTAGCCACCAAAGACATCCTACACTAGCAGATGCTGTAGCTAACATTCCTAAAGCTACTAGTAATTTTGCAACTCTCTTTTTCATAATTTTTTCCTCTTTTCTATTTTAAATGTCTTTTTGACATTTAAACCGTTAAGTAATTTCTATATGGCATTCCATATAGTTTGTAGGTTACAGGTAAAATAAGTATTGTTTCTATTATTAAACCTGACAAGAGATAAGTAGATATTTCATTATTGTTAAATACTATTACTAAAATCGAATATGTAACTGCGAGTAGACAAGCCGCTATTTTTCTAAGTTTTCTTTTCCTTTCATTTGTAAGCGGTCTTTTTACTGTATCAGCAGGTGCATATAGAATGAAACAAACTAGACAAAAGATGCAAATTCCAATTTTGACTGGTAATGTAATAGTTATCTTTGTTAGTAATAAGGGAATACCAAGTAGCAATGTCATAGAAGAAATCAAGCAAGTTGATGATTTATTAGCATGTAAACCGAATGCTGGATATCTAATAATATTGAAAAATATTAATGATAAAGTAAATTCTTTTAATATTCCGAGTAGAAATGCTAAAGGAAATATTATTAGTAATTTACCAAAAGTTAGATAAATTCCTTCCAGTCCATATCGCAGTTCTTCTTCTTGTATTTCTATATTGTTATTTTTAACAAAAGATATACAACCATTTAAAAATTTTTCTTTCATCTTTATACCTCTCTTGTTGTAATAATCGTACAATAAAAATTTCCTATTTCTGGAATTAGTCAATTTAGGTTGCAAAATTTGTCGAAAAGTAGAAAAAACATTTAAAAAAGCAGCAAAATTTACCATTTAAGGTGACAATAATACCATTTACGGTAAAAAAATTAATATCACCGAAAAATATGATAAGATACAATTACATCGTTTTAAGAAGTCGGAGTTAAGCCAACTTAATTAATTGGTGTAATAATTTATGGAGGTGAGCCGCATGATAGGCAAAGTAAAATGGTTTAATAATGAGAAAGGGTATGGATTTATTGAATATAAAGAAAATGAAGACATCTTTGTTCACTATTCAACCATTAACATCACAGGTTATAAGACTTTATCGGAGGGTCAATATGTGGAATTTACTTTACTTGAAACTAGTAAAGGATACCAAGCCGTTGATGTAACGCCTGTTAAGGAACCAGCTATTGTAAAATAGTTGGTTTTCTTTTGCCAGTAATTTTCATAATTTGACGGTAATTATCCCATAATTTTTGACAACAAACTCTCTTCTTTTTTTACTACAATTATGCTATACTACAGGTAAGGAGAGTGATAATATGGAAATAATTATCCGTGGTGACAAAATTGAAGTTACTAAAGCAATGAAAGATTATATTGAGGAGAAATTAAAACGACTAGATAAGTATCTTGAAAATAGTGATGAAGTAAGAGCAACAGTTGTAGTTAGAGTATCTTCTCATCGTCAAACTGTGGAGATAACTATTCCACTTCACAACTATATTATTCGTTCCGAAGAAACACAAGATGATTTTTATGCAGCAGTAGATAAAGCTATCGATATAATGGAACGACAAATAAGAAAAAATAAAACAAGACTTAAGGCACGCGAAGAGAAATCAAGAATAGATTTCAAAATGATTGATATTATAGAAGAAGATGAGGAAAAAGAAAATAAAATCATCAAAAGAAAAAAAGTAGAAGTTAAACCAATGGATGAAGAAGAAGCAATACTTCAAATGGAACTTATAGGACATCAATTCTATCTATTTAAAAATATAGATACTTCAAAAGAAGCTGTAGTTTATAAAAGAAAAAATGGTGGCTATGGTTTAATAGAAGCCGAATAATGATAGAGCAGTTAGTAATAGCTGCTCTTTTCTAAATCTTGAAAAAAATAGGCATTTATGATAATTTATATAGAAGAAAAGTGAGGGATAAGTATGAAATTATACAATACTAGAACTAGACAGGTAGAAGAGTTAAAACCTAAGCATGGTAACACTATAAAGATGTATACTTGTGGACCTACAGTTTATCATTACGCACATATTGGAAATTTAAGAACTTATATTTCAGAAGATATCTTAGAAAAAGGTTTAAAATTTTTAGGTTATGATGTTCAGAGAGTAATGAATATAACGGATGTTGGTCATTTAGTCGGTGATGGTGATACCGGTGAAGACAAGATGGCAGTAGCAGCTAAAAGAGAACATAAATCATCAATGGAAATAGCTAAGTATTATACAGATTGTTTTTTTGATGATTGTAAAAAACTAGGAATTAGAAAACCAGACGTAGTAACACCAGCCACTGCTCACATATCTACTTATATTAAAATGATAGAAAAATTATTAAAAGATGATTATGCTTATATCTCAAATGGTAATATTTACTATGATACTTCAAAATTTTCAAAATATTATGAACTATCTGGCAGAAATAAAGATGAACTTTTAGTAGCAGTAAGAAATGACATAGAACAGGACGAAGCCAAGAGGAATCCTTTTGATTTTGGTTTATGGTTTACTAATTCTAAGTTTAATAACCAAGAATTGAAATGGGATTCACCTTGGGGTGAAGGATATCCTGGATGGCATATAGAATGTTCTGGTATTTCAATTGAAGAACTTGGTGATTATTTGGATATTCATTGTGGTGCAGAAGATGCAGTTTTCCCTCATCATACTAATGAAATTGCTCAAAGTGAGGCTTACCTTGGTCATTCTTGGTGTGATTTTTGGGTTCATATGGGCTTTCTAAATGATAAAGGCGGAAAAATGAGTAAGTCACGTGGTGAATTTCTAACTGTATCTTTATTAGAAGAAAAAGGCTATAATCCTTTAAGTTATAGATACTTATGTCTAAATTCCTATTATCATAATCAATTAACATTTAGTTATGATATTTTAGATGGAGCCGAAAATGCTTACTTGAAATTAAAAAGAAAAGTAGCAAGTCTTAAAGATGAAGGTGTAATTGATAAAGACAAGGTAGATGCATATATCATTAAATTTAAAAATGAAATCAATAACGATTTAAATTCTTCTAATATGATTACATTACTTTATGATGTTTTAAAAGATGATGAATTATCAGATAAGAGTAAATTATTCTTAGTAGAAGAGTTTGATAAAGTTTTATCTTTAGATTTATTAAATAAAGAAACAAATAATATAGAAGATGAATCTTGGATAAATGAAAAAATAGCAGAAAGAGCGAAAGCTAAAAGTGAAAAAAATTATCAAAAAGCCGATGAAATTCGTAATGAATTATTAGAAAAGGGAATAGTTTTAAAAGACGGACGAGATGGTACAACTTTTGAGAGAAAGTAGGGTTAGATGGAAGTATATAAAATTATAGGTTTGCTGTTAGTAGTAATTGCAATACTAATTTCTTCAATGTTATCAATTGTATATTATGTAAGACATGCCAAATATAAAAAAGTTAATACTTCATTAGGAAAAACTGGTGGAGAGATAGCAACTATTTTATTAAAAAAATATAATCTTAAAGATATTAAACTAGAAAAAATTTCTGGAAAAGAAAGATACTTTTTCACATCTGATACGATTTATTTATCAGAAGATATATATAGTGGAAAAACATTATATGATACAGCTGTTAGTGCTTATACAACTTACTCTTTTATTAAAAAGATTGAAAGTAAATATTTAATTAAATTTTTGGAAAATTTATCATCTTTCTTGAAATATACAATATTATTTGGCTATTCAATTATTGTATTGGGACTTAGTTTTGAAATAAGTAATTTAGTTTGGATTGGAATTTATCTTCTTGTCTTTGCTTTCATTACCAATCTATGGTTGTTTTTAGAAGAAAATAAATTAACTCGCCTGATTGTAATGGAACTTAGAGATGATGAAATAATTGATATAAAAGAAAAAGAGTCTTTAACTAAGATGTTGTCATCTATTATTAATTTATCTGTTGCTTCATTAGTTTTTAACTTAACATCTTCGTTTCAAAAAATAATTAATATTCTAATAAATGATGAGGAGTAATAATATGAACTTAAATGAAATAAATCCTTTAGTACTTGCTTATTTGGGAGACAGTGTTTATGAAACTTATATTAGACTTTATTTAGTAAAGCAAAATATTCCAACTATTGGAAAGCTTCAGCATACCTCTCTTTTTTATGTTACTGCAAAAAGTCAAGCTAATATTCTTGATAGATTAATAAAAACTAATTTTTTTAATGATGAAGAGTTAGATATCATTAGGAGAGCAAGAAATACTAAAGGACATAAACCACCAAAAGGTTGTGATTTGGCCACTTATCACTTTGCTACCGCATTTGAAGCAGTGATAGGTTATTTATATTTAAAAGGTAATAATGATAAAATAAAAAAACTAATGGAACAAGTAGAAATGGAGTAATTATGATAGTATATGGTTATAATGTAGCAGAGGCTATTTTAAAAAATAAAAATTTGTGCAAAAAAGTACGAAAAATCGTAATTCAGGATAGTTTGAGGGCCAAATTTGCCAATTTGCTCCCTGAAAATGCCAAATTCAGGGTAGTTTATGTCCGAAAATGCGAAATTGACTTTTTGGCAAAAGGACTACATCAGGGTATAATGATTGACATGGACTATTCATATTGTTCATTATGGGACTTTTTAAAGAAGAATCCTAGTTCAGTTGTTATTTTAGATCATTTAGAAGATCCACATAACTTTGGAGCTATCATAAGAACAGCAAAAGCTGCTGGGTTTGATGGAATTATAATTCCTAAAGATAGAGGAGTAGGAGTTACAAGTACTGTCGTTAAAACTAGTGTAGGAACAATTTTTGATATTGATGTAGTACAAGTTACTAATCTAAAAAATACTATTGATGAGTTAAAAAAAGAAGGTTTTTGGATAGTGGGAACCGATATGGCTGGAAGTGACTATCGCAGTATCGACTATACTGGAAAAATAGCATTAGTTATTGGAAATGAAGGCAAAGGAATGAGTAAGTTAGTAAAAGATAATTGTGATTTTCTAGCAACTATTCCTTTAGCACAAAATGTAGAAAGTCTAAATGCCTCTGTAGCAGCTGGCATAATGATGTATGAGGTAGTTCGAAATAGAAAGTAGGTATTTATGAAATACTATAATGATTACGAACTTCTTTATCTAATCAGTGAAGAGGATGAGATAGCTAAAGATATCCTTAAAAGAAAGTATGCACCATTAATCTATGAAAAAGCCAAGGAATACTATCAAGGTAATTCTTACAATATTCCTTCTTTTTCCTTTGATGAATTAATTGCCTTAGCGAATGATACCTTACTAAGAGCAGCTAGAAATTATAATCAAGATCAGAAAGCTGTTTTCTATACTTATTTCTTAGTATGTCTTAATAGAGAATTTTCATTATATAAAAGAGGATTGCTAGCAAAAAAGAATCAGTTATTTTATGACCAAACACAAGATATAACTTCTTATGAAATTAATGATTATATTACAGAGGAAGTAAAATGGGATAATGATCCTTGTAAACTTTCTGAAGAAAAAGAATTATTTGATTTTATTAAAGAATATATGTATGGTTTAGAAGGCTATGAAAGAAAAGTGTTTGAATTAAGATTTAATGGATTTAAATATGTAGAAATTGGTACACTTTTAGGAATATCAACTGTAAGCGTTGGTAAAATAGTAGAAAAACTTAAGAAAAATTTGAAACAAGAATTGAAAAAACAGTTTGAATAGGTTATTATTAAACTAGGGTGAGTGTATGTGAGAGTATTACTAAAAGATTATATGAATTCTTATCACGATACAAAAGAATATCAGCAGACCTTTTACATAATGGATAAGACACTAAAGTATATACATGAAAATAATTATCAAGTGTATTCTTTTAATCCAGAAGAAATAGTTCTTTATAAAGAACAAGATAAAATGCTGGGAGTAGATTATCAAAACATAACTGCGCTATCATCTGAAGCTACTAATGAGATACATCAAAATATGTTTAATTTAGCTCTTTTAGAAGTGGCAATTTATACCTCGACGTATCCTTATTTAAAGCCTGATTTTTTGAAAGAAAATTTTAAGGAAATATCAATGCTCTTGCCGAGTGAAGATGTTCCTTATTATCGAAGAAATCTAGTTGAAAAAAATAACTTCTATTATAGTGATTATTGTGATGCTAGAAATAAAAATGAAATAGAAAAGATAAATAGAAGTCTAGAAACTGAAGGTGGTAGAGGAAGAGGATTGGTCAAATCTACTCCATATGGAGCTCTTTATCAAAATTTAGGTGATGATAATAATAAGTCAGCATTTGTTACTAGATTTATTTTACCATTCATTATTATTTCGCTTAGTCTTTTAATACCAATATTAGCAATTATGTTTTCAAGAATGTAATGTAAAACACTATGTAATATAAATTTGCATATAGTGTTTTTTCTATGTAAGTAAATTATTTTGACCATAAAAAAACCTTACGCAAAGTAAGGTCTTAGAACTATTATTTATTAACAGCCTCTTTTAAAGCAGTTCCAGCTTTGAATCCAACATTTTTGCTAGCTGCGATATGGATTGTTTCACCAGTTTGTGGGTTGCGTCCATCACGAGCAGCACGTTCAGAAATTTTGAATACACCAAATCCTGCTACAGATACTTTATTTCCTTTTACAAGTTCATCTTTAAATAAATCAAATGTTGCAGAAAAAACTTTTTCAACATCAGATTTGCTTAAACCTGTTGTACTTGCAATAGCTTCCATCATTTCAGACTTTTTCATTGTTTCACCTCCTGTACTGTCTAATTCATTATAGCATAGATTTTTTAGAAAAGTATACGTTTAATAGTTAAATAATAGATAAAATTTACATTTTTTGCTAAATATGTGGGTAAAATATAAATAAAAGGACAATAATATAGAAAATATGTTTGAATTTAACTGGAGATTATGATATATTACTATACAGAAAATTCTTTTCTTTTTTTAGAAAAGTGTTATACTAACAATCGAAATGGGGTGTTACTATGGACAAAATAATAGTAAAAGGAGCAAGAGAAAATAATTTAAAAAATGTAAATATTGAACTTCCTAAAAATAAACTAATTGTTATGACAGGACTTTCTGGAAGTGGAAAGAGTTCACTAGCCTTTGATACAATCTATGCTGAAGGACAAAGAAGATATGTGGAAAGTTTATCTGCCTATGCAAGACAATTTTTGGGAGGTAGTGAAAAACCAGATGTAGATTCTATTGAAGGACTTTCTCCTGCTATTAGTATTGACCAAAAAACAACAAATAAAAATCCACGAAGCACAGTAGGGACAGTAACTGAAATATATGATTATTTAAGACTTTTATTTGCAAGAGTAGGGGTACCTTATTGTCCGACACATAATATTCCAATTAAAAGTCAAAGTGTGGAAGAAATAACAAATAAAATATTAGAATATGACGAAGGAACCAAAATAGTTTTATTAGCACCAGCTGTTTATGGTGAAAAAGGTACACATAAAGAATTACTTTCAGATTTAATGAGCGAAGGCTATATTCGTGTACGCATTAATGGTGAGATGTATGATTTATCAGAGAAGATAGAACTAGATAAAAATAAAAAGGATAATATTGAAGTAGTAGTTGATAGATTAGTACTTAAAGAAGGAATTAGAGGAAGACTTAGTGAAGGAATAGAAAATGCTTTAAAATTAGGACACGGAAAAGTAGTAGTACAATTCAATCTATCTAAAGAATTAGTGTTTTCTGAAGACTTTGCTTGTCCTTATTGTGATTTTTCACTACCAGAGTTGGAACCGAGAATCTTTAGTTTTAATGCTCCATATGGTGCTTGTAAGGAATGTAAAGGTCTAGGAGTAAAGTTACAAATGGACCCGGATTTAGTAATTCCTAATAAAGATTTGAGTTTAGAACAAGGAGCGATAGTAACATTAGGTGATGATACTGATGGAATATACTATAAAAAGTTAGAATGTCTTTGTAAACATTATAAAATTAGTACTAAAAAACCATTTAAGAAACTAACTGATAGAGAAAAAGAGTTAATTCTTTATGGTAGTGATGAACCAATACTATTTGATTATAAATCTAAGAGTGGTAATCATTTTCATCAAGTCGATTATTATGAAGGAATAATCAATAACTTGGAAAGAAGATATATGGAGACTACTAGCACTTGGATTAGAGAATGGTTAGAGAAGTTTATGATTGAACACACTTGTGAAGAATGTAAAGGTTCAAGACTTCAAGATAATGTTTTATCAGTTTTAGTTGGTGGAAAAAACATCTATGAATTAACCTGCATGAGTATAAAAGATTTAATACCATTCTTTACAGAATTAAAACTAGGAGAAGAACAATTAAAAATAGCAGACTTGTTATTAAAAGAAATCTTATCAAGATTAACCTTCTTAAGAAATGTTGGACTTGAGTATTTAACATTAGCAAGAAGTGCTGCTACTTTATCAGGCGGTGAAGCACAAAGAATTAGACTTGCTACGCAAATAGGTTCAAGACTAACAGGTGTACTATATGTATTAGATGAACCAAGTATTGGCCTTCATCAAAGAGATAATGATAGACTGATTAAATCTTTACTAGAAATGCGTGATTTAGGTAATACTTTAATAGTAGTGGAACATGATACTGATACAATGTTAGCAGCTGACTATCTAGTTGATGTTGGACCTAAAGCAGGAGATGAAGGTGGTAGGATAGTAGCTGCTGGAACCCCAGAAGAAGTGATGAAAAATGATAAAAGTATAACAGGACGTTATTTAAGTGGTAAAGAATGCATTGAAGTACCAAAAATAAGAAGAAAAGGCACTGGTAAATTCATAACTATTAAAGGAGCTCAAGAAAATAACTTAAAAAATATAACTGCTAAGATACCACTTGGAACATTTACCTGTATAACAGGAGTAAGTGGAAGTGGAAAGAGTACTTTAATAAATGAAATATTAGTTAAAAGTGCAATGAACTATGTTTATCACAGTAAATATAAACCTGGTAAATGTGATAAAGTTTTAGGACTTGAAAACATTGATAAGATTGTTGATATTTCTCAGAGTCCGATAGGTCGTACACCAAGAAGTAATCCTGCTACTTATACAGGGGTATTTGATGATATAAGAGAACTATTTACTACTACTAAAGAAGCTAAAATGTTAGGTTACGAAAAAAATAGATTTTCTTTTAATGTCAAAGGTGGAAGATGTGAAGCTTGTCGTGGAGATGGAGTTAAAAAGATAGAAATGCATTTCTTACCAGATGTTTATGTTCCTTGTGAAGTTTGTCATGGAACTCGTTATAATCAAGAGACTTTGAAAATAAAATATAAAGAGAAGAATATTGCTGATGTTTTAGATATGCGTGTACATGAAGCTTTAAAATTCTTCGAAAATCATAGTAAAATAAAAAATAAATTGCAAGTATTAGAAGATGTTGGATTAGGTTATGTTAAACTTGGTCAAAGTGCTCCAACCTTATCAGGAGGAGAAGCAGAACGAGTAAAACTTGCCAAAGAATTACAAAAGAAAGCAACTGGAAAAACCTTATTTGTATTAGATGAACCAACGACAGGTTTACATACTGATGATATTAAGCGCTTGCTTGCAATTTTACAAAAAATAGTAGATAATAATGATACAGTAGTAGTGATTGAACACAACTTAGACGTAATAAAATGTGCTGATTATATAATTGATTTAGGAAAAGAAGGTGGCGATTTAGGTGGAGAAATAATTGCTACTGGTACACCAGAAGAGATTAGTAAAGTTAAAGAATCTTATACGGGGGTATTCCTAAAGAAAATTTTATAGGAGGAAAAAAAATGAAAATTGTTGTCTTAGCTAAAGGAAAAGAAAGATTAAATAGAGCAATAGAGTGGCTATTATATTTTGTTTCTTATCTATTTGTTTTCTTTCTAGTAAGTAAACTATTTAAATCATTTTATATTGATAAAGTACATCCTTTGTTTTATAGTACCTTAGCAACCTTTATTTTATATGTACTTAATAAAACGGTAAAACCAATATTAGTTAGTTTAACGATACCAATAACAGGTATTACTCTGGGTCTTTTTTACCCTTTTATTAACTTGTTTGTTTTAAAACTAACAGATTGGATTTTAGGTAGTCATTTTGATTTGAATGACTTTTGGGTAGCACTTGTTATATCTATTCTTATTTCTGTTATGAATTTTGTAATGGAAGATGTAATAATTGCTCCTTTGATTAGGAGATTTAAAAATGAATAGAGTTTTTTTAGACCTTGGATTTATTAAAATTTATTACTATACAATTTTCATTTTTTTTGCAATTATTTCTGCTTGCTTACTTATATTTAAAGAAGCAAAAAAACAAAATATTGATAAAGATTTTTTAATAAATACTATTTATTATGTAATTATTTTAGGAATAATTGGCGCAAGAGCTTATTATGTGTTATTTGAATGGTCTTACTATGTAAAAAATCCATTAGAGATATTTGCTGTTTGGAATGGTGGCCTTGCTATTCATGGTGGAATAATAGCTGGTTTATTGTTTATAATATATTACTGTCGTAAGAATAAAATTTCTAGTTTGAAATTTTTAGACATAGTAGTAGTAGGTCTTATTTTAGCCCAAGCAATTGGAAGATGGGGTAATTTCTTTAATCAGGAAGCCTATGGAGCTCTTACTACTAAACAAGAATTAATGAATCTTCATCTACCAACATTTATTATAAATGGAATGTATATAAATGGAAATTATTATCAACCAACATTTTTATATGAATCATTGTTTGATTTCATAGGATTTTTAATGCTATTCTTTATTAGATTTTATCCATATTTAAAAGTAGGATTTTTAACGGGCTTTTACTTGATTTGGTATGGTGTGTCAAGATTCTTTATTGAAGGAATGCGTGGCGATAGTCTAATGCTTGGAAACTTTAAAATGGCACAGATAATATCGATAATAATGATAATTTGTGGTATTTATTTATGCTTTATAAAAAATATTAAAAAAAGAAAACTAGAAAATCTATATCATAAGGAGGATTTTTAATATGAAATATGATGTTTTAATAATTGGTTGTGGAGTAGCTGGAATGACTGCTGCTATTTATTTAAAAAGAAGCGGCATTTCTTGTGCTATTTTTGAATCATCTATGCCTGGAGGACAAATTGTATCAAACGATAAAATAGAAAATTATCCGGGATTTTCTTCAGTATCGGGAAGTGATTTGGCAATTTCAATTTTAAATCAAGTCAAAGAATTAGAAATACCCGTTATTTTTGAAAAAGTTGAGAAAGTAAATGATAACCAGGAAGTAAAAGAAGTGGTTACAGATAAAAATACTTATACTAGTTCAAAAATAATAATTGCTACTGGAAGAAAATCAAAAAAATTAAATGTTTTATTTGAAGATAAATATCTTAATCACGGTTTAAGCTTTTGTGCTGTTTGTGATGGTAATCTATATAAAGATAAAGATGTAGTAGTAATTGGTGGAGGTGATAGTGCCTTTGAATCTGCTAATTATTTAAGTCATCTTGCTAAAAGTGTTACTTTATTACATAGAAGAGAAGAATTTAGAGCTAAGAAAAGCTTAGTAGATAAAGTTGAAAATCTAGATAATGTTTCCTTTGTTTTAGGAGAAGTAGTATCTTTCTTGGGAGAAGATAATTTAACAGGAATAAAATTAAAAGACGAAAGAGTTATTGATTGTGATGCTGTATTTGTTTGTATTGGTCAAATACCAAATACTGAATTTTTAAGTGACTTAAATATATTATCAAAAGATAGTTATATTGAAGTAGATAATAATTTTGAGACAAAAATAAAAGGAATATATGCAATTGGTGATTGTGTATTTAAACCACACTATCAAATTGTGATTGCTATGAGTGAAGCAGCAAGATGTGCCTTGAACGTAAGGAGTGAGTTAAGTGAATAAAAAAGTAGTAGTTTTAGGCGGAGGAAAGGGAATATCTTATTTACTTGCAGGACTTAAAGATTTTCCTCTTGATATTACAGCAGTTATTACTGTAGCAGATAATGGAAAGAGTACAGGTAAATTAAGAGAAGAATTTCATATTCCTGCTGTAGGAGATG
This sequence comes from uncultured Bacilli bacterium, assembly GCA_934130405.1. Taxonomy (GTDB): domain Bacteria; phylum Bacillota_I; class Bacilli_A; order RF39; family UBA660; genus Onthousia. Next base: position 60,587 of record CAKOXX010000004.1, read on the forward strand.
TTAGAAAAGTTATAACTAGTATGTCAGGTAGTGATGAAAATATTAAGAAAATGTTAGAATATCGTTTTCATACTACTAGTGACTTAGATGGACATGCTTTAGGAAACTTAATTCTTACTTCTTTATTAGATATAACTGGAAGTTTAAAGGCGTCTATTGAAGAATTATCAATCTTATTAGATGTTAAAAGTAAAATTCTTCCTTTAACTGAAGATGAAAATATTACTTTGATGGGTGAAGCAACTGATGGCTCTATAATAGAGGGAGAAGAAATGATTACAAAATCTCCAAAGAAAATAAAAAGATTGTTTTATAAAGAAGAACCAAATGTATTAAAAGATGTAATAGCTGCTATCAATGAAGCTGACCTAGTTTTGCTAAGCATGGGAAGTTTATATACATCTATCTTTCCAAATTTGTTATCCAAAAAAGTAATTGAAGCTTTAGACAAAACTAAATCTCCTATTATGTATGTTTGTAATATAGTTACTCAACCAGGAGAAACAGATAATTTTACAGTTAGTGACCATGTTAACTTGATAAATGAATACTTGGGTGAACATAAACTAGATGCTGTTATTGCTTCTAATTCTCCAATTTCTAAAGAAATGGCTGAAAAGTATGCTTGTGAGGAAAGAAAAGACCCTGTAAAGATAGATTATGCAGTGTTAAAGTCATTAGATGTAGAATTTATTGAAGCGGATTTATTAACGATTGCTGATAATACTTTGAAGCATCATAGTCAAAAACTTAGTTCATTAATATTCTCCTATTTAATGAGGTGATAATTATGTCTTTTACAACTAAAGTTAAAGAAGAAATTGTAAATAAAAAATTAGCAGAAACAGAAAACTATTCCATATTAGCTGGTTTTGTTCGGAACAATGCAACTTGGAATGATGATAAATTGGAATTAATCAATGAAAATGAAAAGATAATAAATTATTTTAAAAATATTCTTGATATGTTCAAAGAAATAAAATATGTAGAATATGCCAAAGACAGTAATAATTTTTCTAAAAATAATTTACATATCCTAGAAATTGTTGAAGGAAGCTCTTTTCTTTTGGATTTAGTTGCATATAAAAAAGAAGTACCACCTGATTATTTCTTTGATGGAAAATTAGAAACAAAAGCATATTTAAAAGGAGTGTTTTTAAATGGAGGAAGTATAAATGATCCTAAAACCTCTAGATATCATATGGAAATATTAATTGATTATCCAGAAGAAGCTGTTTTTGTTCAAAAAGTGTTAAACTCTTATAATCTAAATATTAAAATGTTAAATAGAGATCGTAGTTATATGCTTTATTTGAAAGAAGCTGAGAAGATAAGTGATTTTCTAAAAATAGTAGATGCTAATAATTCAGTCTTATATTATGAAGATGTAAGAATTTATCGGGATAAAAAGAACCAAACTAATAGATTAAATAATTGTGAACAAGCTAATACTGATAGAATTATTGCTAGTGCTTTAGAACAACTTAATCAAATAGAAATCCTAAAGAAAAATAATGCTATAGATTTACTTGATGACAAAACAAAAGAAGCTCTTTATTATCGTGAAAAATATAAAGAAGCTTCCTTAAAAGAATTAAGTGAAAAAATAGCTGTTGAGACAGGAAGATTTATATCTAAATCAGGTCTTAATCATCGCTTTCGAAAAATAAAAGAATTAGCATCAAAGTTTATGATTGATTAGTGAGAATTTTATCAATTAAACCATAGTCTTTAGCATTATCGGCACTTAAATAATTATCTCTATCAGTGTCATTTTCAATTTGCTTAATAGATTTACCTGTATTTTTAGCAAGTATATCATTAAGCTTTTTCTTTGTATTTAAAATATGTTCTGCCGCTATTTTTATTTCTGTTGCTTGTCCACTAGCTCCACCAAGTGGTTGATGAATCATCACCTCACTATTAGGAAGAGCATAGCGCTTCCCTTTTTTACCACTTGATAGTAAAAAAGCAGCCATCGATGCAGCTATACCAAGACAAATGGTAGAAACATCACTCTTTATGAAATTCATTGTATCATAAATGGCAAAGCCAGAAGTAACATTACCTCCCGGAGAATTAATATAAATAGAAATATCATCATGACTTAATGAATCAAGATATAGTAATTCTGCTACTACAGTATTAGCTAGATTATCATCGATTTCTCCTGATAAAAGAATAATTCTATTTTTTAATAATCTAGAAAATATATCATAACTTCGCTCTCCACCAACTTCTTTATCTACTATCATAGGAATTAAACTCATTATTATCATTTCCTTTCCAATATTGCTATCTAAAATTACTATATCCAGTTATAGAAATAAATATTCTCTAAATTAAACTTTATATTTTGCGAATAATTTACAAATTTACATTATAAACTTAAAATGATATAATGAATTAAGAATAAGAAGGTGGATTAATGATAGAAGATGTTAAAGTTGTTATAAATGGAAAAAAAACAAAAGTTCCGATGGGAACAACTTTATTACAACTTAGTAAAAATTATACAAGTGACTATAGATTTCCTATCATAATAGCAAGAGTAGATAATACTTATCGTGAGCTTAGTTATGCTATTCATGATGAATGTAATATTGAATTTTTTGATTTGAATTCAAGAGTTGGAAATAGAACGCATATAGCAGGTTTAACTTTTTTACTATTGGTTGCTGTTAAAGAATTATATGGTGAGAAAGCAAATATTATAGTACAACACTCTTTAGATAAAGGTATCTATATAGAAACAACATTTCCAATTAGTGAAACATTAGTAAAATCAATTGCTAAAAAAATGGTTCAATTAGTAGAACAGAATTTAGATATAACTAAAGTTAGTGTTGAAAGAATAAGTGCCATTAAATATTTTGAAGCAATTAAAGATGAAGCAAAAGCCAATATCATGAAATATAATACTAATACCTATATAACCTTATATAGACTTGGTAGTTACTATAATTATTTTTATCATTATATGCCAACCTCAACGGGACTTTTAAAAGATTTTAAATTAACTTATTTAAATGATAATGGTTTTATTTTACAATTTCCAACGGTGTACTCTAAAAATATGATAAGTGAATATCAACATCATCCAAATATGTTTAAAGTCTTTAAAGAATGTCATGATTGGGCAAAACTTATGCACGTTTCTAATCTTTCAGAATTAAATAGTATTGTTTCAAAAGGCCAAGTTGAAGATTTAATAAGGATAGATGAGACATTGCAAAGTAATAGATTATTAGAAGTTGCTAAGACAATAGTTGCTAATAAAAAAGATAAAAAAATTATTTTACTAGCAGGACCTTCATCAAGTGGAAAGACAACAACTACTAGAAAGTTATGTATGTTCTTAAGAAGTTTTGGATTGAATCCTAAAATGTTAAGTATGGATGATTACTTTGTGGAAAGAGATAAAACACCAGTAGATGAAAATGGTGAAAAAGATTATGAATGTTTTGAAGCAGTTGATCATCAATTACTTACCGAACAAGTAGCTTTATTATTAAAAGGAGAAACAGTAAAAACACCGGTATATAGTTTTATTGAAGGAAGTAAAGAATTTATTCGCGAATTGAAACTTGAAAAAAATGATATTCTTTTGATAGAAGGAATACATGCATTAAATCCAAAAGTGTTAGATACAATTCCTGCTAAGAATAAATATAAAATATACTTATCTGCTTTAACAGAACTTAATATAGATTCTCATAATCGTTTTTCTACCACAGATAATCGCCTTTTAAGACGGATAATTAGGGATAGTAGAACTAGGGGATATGATGTAGTTGATACTATTGCTATTTGGCCTAAAGTAAGAGCAGGTGAAGAAAAATACATTTTTCCATACCAAGATGAAGCAGATTCTACAATTAATACAGCACTTATCTATGAGCTTGGTGTGTTAAAAACTTACGTTGAACCATTACTATATTCAGTAGATGAAGATTCTATTTATTATGATGAAGCTAAAAGATTATTAAATTTATTTAGATTAATATTACCAATACCAAGTGAAGCAATACCAGCAGACTCTATCTTAAGAGAATTTGTTGGTGGAAGTTGCTTTCATGAATAAAAAATCTATTAGGGAAAGACTTATTCTCTAATAGATTTTTCTTTTAAAATAATACTTCAATTTCTTTATCAATATCATGCCAAGTAAAGTTTCTAACTTCTTCCATGTCTTCACCGTATTCTCTAATGTAGTTATTATGTTTAATTAACATATCTTTGCACCATTCGTATGATGGAGTAGCTCTATTACCTAGTTGGGGTAAGTATTTTAAAGCATCCATTACTAAATGATATCTATCTATTTTGTTTTGAACGCGCATATCAAATGGAGTAGTAATAGTTCCTTCTTCGATATAGCCATGAACATGAAGATTGTCATTTTCTCTTTTATAAGTTAATTGATGAATTAAAGATGGGTATCCATGGAAAGCAAAGATAATAGGTTTATCTTTGGTAAATAACATATTGTAATCTTGATTAGTTAATCCATGTGGATGTTCTAAATTAGATTGAAGTTTCATTAAATCAACTACATTTACACAGCGGATTTTAATTTCTGGGAAGAATTGATGTAGAATAGAAATCGCTGCTAAAGTTTCAAGAGTTGGTGTATCACCACAACAAGCCATTACGATATCAGGACTGGCGCCTTTATCATTACTGGCCCAAGTAAATATTCCAATACCTTTACTACAGTGATTTATAGCTTCATCCATATTTAACCACTGGATACTTGGATGTTTAGAAGCAACAATAACATTTATATAATTTTTACTCTTAATACAATGGTTGCAAGTAGAAAGTAAACAGTTAGCATCTGGAGGTAAATAAATTCTAGCAATATCAGCTTTTTTTGTAGCAATATGATTTAGAAAACCAGGGTCTTGATGTGTATAACCGTTATGGTCTTGTTGCCAAATATGAGAAGCTAATAAATAGTTAAGAGATGATATACTTCTACGCCAATCAAGTTGTTTACAGACTTTTAACCATTTGGCATGTTGACTAGTCATCGAATCAACGATTCTAACGAAGGCTTCATAAGTATCAAAAATTCCATGTCTTCCAGTTAAAATGTAACCTTCTAGCATTCCTTCGCAGACATGCTCTGATAAGAAGGAATCAATTACTTGACCATTATGATTTAAATATTCATCATTTGCTAATATTTTAGCATTAAATTGGCGATTAGTAGTTTCAAATACAGCATTTAAACGATTAGATAAAGCTTCATCAGGACCAAATATTCTAAAGTTTTTATTCTTTTTAATAACATCTTCTAAGAAATAACCTAAGACCTTTGTATCTTGTTCTTTTACTTCACCATGATTTTTGATGTCAACTTTATAATTTCTGAAATCAGGTAAGTTTAGTTCTTTTAATAAAAGACCTCCATTGGCATATGGGTTAGCCCCCATTCTTCTATTACCTTTAGGCGCCATTTCCTTTAATTCATCTTTAATAGAACCATCTTCATTAAAAATTTCTTCCGGTTTATAACTTTTTAGCCAGTTTTCTAGGATATCAATGTGTTCCATATGATCTTGATCTATTGGAACTGGTACTTGGTGAGCTCTAAATGTTCCTTCAATTTGTGCACCTTGAAACATTTTAGGACCAGTCCAACCTTTAGGAGTTTTTAGAATAATCATTGGCCATTTTTGATTGTCTGTTGATTTTTCATTTTTAATTTTTTTAATCTTCCTAATAGTTTTATCTAAAGCTTTTGCCATTTCATCATGAAGTACCATTGAATCGTTTCCTTCAATATAAATTGGGTCGTATCCATAACCATCAAAGAGATTAAATAACTCATCTTTTGGAATTCTATCAAGAATAGTAGGATTAGCTATTTTATAACCATTTAAATTTAAAATTGGCAAAACTACTCCATCAGTTTCGGGATTAATAAGTTTATTACAATGCCAAGAAGTAGCCAAAGGACCAGTTTCAGCTTCGCCGTCACCAACAACGACAGCAGCAATTAAATCAGGATTATCTAAAACTGCTCCAAAGGCATGAGCAAGACTGTAACCTAATTCGCCACCTTCATTGATGGATCCAGGTGTTTCAGGAGCAACGTGTGAAGAAATTCCTCCAGGAAAACTAAATTGTTTAAATAATCTTTTTAAACCTTCTTCATCTTGAGAAATATTAGGATATATTTCAGAATAAGTTCCTTCTAAATATACATTAGAAACAATAGCATTACCACCATGACCTGGTCCTGAGATATAAATCATATTTAAATCGTATTTTTTGATAATTCTATTTAAATGTGTATAAATAAAATTTTGAGTTGGCACTGTGCCCCAATGACCAACTACTTTCTTTTTTAAGTCATTTTTTTCAAGTGGTCTTTTTAGTAGAGGATTGTTCTTTAAATAAAGTTGTCCAACTGATAAATAATTTGCTGCATTAAAATATCTATTTATTAAATCTTTTTCTCTTTCTGTAAGCATTTATAAGCCTCCTATTCTTCTTCATTATAAGATAAAAAAATAGTTTTAACAATTGTAAACTAGAAAAAAGTATTTTTTAGAAAAAACTGGTGTCAATAATTTTTGAAAAATATGTTTGACAAAGCTATAATCTGATGTTATATTATAACTGCTGATTAAATTTAATTTTGTTGAGAGACAAAATTTTATTTAAAAGTTAAAATGATACACCCGGATATGTGTAAAGAAAGGAGATATATTTTATATGCCTACAGTTCAACAATTGGTACGTAAAGGAAGAGGAAAAAAAGTTCGTAAGAGCAAGGCTCCAGTATTAGGTGTTGGTGTTAATACTATTCGTAGAAAATCAACAAGTAATCCATCACCACAAAAGCGTGGAGTATGTACTCGTGTAGGAACTAAAACACCAAAGAAACCAAACTCAGCTTTAAGAAAATATGCTCGTGTTCGTTTATCAAATGGAAAAGAAGTAGATACTTATATTCCAGGTATTGGACATAACTTACAAGAGCACAGTGTTGTACTAGTACGTGGAGGACGTGTTAAGGACTTAATCGGAGTTCGTTATCACATCGTTCGTGGTACACTAGATACTGCTGGAGTAAAAGATAGAAAACAAGGTCGTAGTAAATATGGTGCTAAACGCCCTAAGTAAAATTAATATTAGTATTGAAAGGAGGAAATCAATATGCGTAAAAGACGCGCTGTAAAAAGAGATGTTTTACCAGATCCTATATATAAATCTAAGACAGTAGCAAAATTAATAAATACTATTATGTTAGATGGTAAAAAAGGAACTGCTCAAACAATTCTTTATGAAGCATTTGATATAGTAAAACAAAAAACTGGTCGTGATCCACTTGAAGTCTTCAATGAAGCAATGGATAATATCAGACCAGCACTAGAAGTTAAGTCACGTCGTGTTGGAGGAGCTAACTATCAAGTACCTCAAGAAGTAACACCTCGTCGTGCTGAAGCCTTAGCACTTCGTTGGTTAGTTAAATATTCTCGTCTTCGTGGAGGACGTGGAATGGCTGATAATTTAGCTAACGAAATAATTGATGCTGCAAATGGAACAGGAGCAGCTGTTAAGAAAAAAGAAGATACTCACAGAATGGCAGAAGCCAACAAAGCTTATGCACATTATCGTTGGTAGAAAGGATAATATATGGCAAGAGATACGTCTTTAGATAAGACAAGAAATTTTGGAATTATGGCACATATTGATGCCGGAAAAACAACTACTACAGAACGTATATTATTCCATGGTGGAAATATCCATAAAATTGGAGAAACTCACGATGGAGCTAGCCAAATGGACTGGATGGAGCAAGAAAAAGAACGTGGTATTACTATCACTTCTGCTGCTACAACAGTTCACTGGAAAGGATATCGTTACAATATCATTGATACTCCAGGACACGTAGACTTCACTATTGAAGTTAGCCGTAGTTTAAGAGTACTTGATGGATCAGTTGCTTTGTTAGATGCTCAAGCTGGTGTTGAACCACAAATGGAAACAGTTTGGCGTCAAGCTGATGAATTTATGGTACCTAGAATTATTTTTGCTAACAAAATGGGTAAAATGGGCGCAGACTTTAGCTACAGTCTTAAATCTATTAAAGATCGTTTAGGAGTTAATGCAAAGCCTATTGAATGGCCAATTGGAGCAGAAGATGATTTTAGAGGTGTTATTGATTTAGTTACTAAAAAAGCAATTGAATTTGATGGAAAACCAGAAGAAGATGCTAAGGAAATAGAAATTCCTGCTGATTTAAAAGATTTAGTTGAAGAAAAGCATGCTGAACTTATCGATGCAGTAGCTGAATTCGATGATGAAATGATGGAAACTTACCTTGATGGTGGAGAAGTTACAGAAGAAATGATTAAAAGAGCTATCCGTAAAGGTTGCCTTGCTACTAAATTCTTCCCAGTTATGTGTGGAGATGCTTTAGGAAACAAAGGTATTAAACCATTAATGGATGCTGTTATCGATTATTTACCTAGTCCATTAGATATTGCTTCTATTAAAGGACATAATTTAAAAGGAGAAGAAGAGACTCGTCATCCAAGTGATTCTGAACCTTTCAGTGCTTTAGCATTTAAGGTTATGACAGATCCATTTGTTGGACGTTTAACATTCTTCCGTGTTTATTCAGGACATCTATCAAGTGGTAGTTATGTTTTAAACTCTACAAAAGATAGTAAAGAAAGAATTGGTCGTATTTTACAAATGCATGCTAATACTCGTAAAGAGATTACTGATGTATACACAGGAGATATTGCTGCTGCTGTAGGACTTAAGAATACAACAACTGGTGATACTTTATGTGATGAAAAGAAACCAATTATTCTTGAAAAATTATCAGTTCCTGAACCAGTTATTCAATTAGCTGTTGAGCCTAAGAGTAAAGCAGATCAAGACAAAATGGCTTTGGCTTTACAAAAATTAGCTGAAGAAGATCCTACATTTAAAGTTCATACAGATCATGAAACAGGTCAAACTGTTATTGCTGGTATGGGTGAATTACACTTAGATGTATTAGTTGATCGTATGAAGCGTGAATTCCACGTTGAAGCTAATGTTGGTGCTCCACAAGTTGCTTATCGTGAAACAATTAAGCAATCTGCTGATTGTGAAGGTAAATATATTAAACAATCTGGTGGTCGTGGACAATATGGACACGTTTGGGTTAAGTTTGAGCCTAATCCAGATAAAGGATATGAATTTGTTGACCAAATCGTTGGTGGAGTTGTTCCTCGTGAATATATTCCAGTAGTAGATAAAGGTTTACAAGAAGCTATGCAAACTGGTATTTTAGCAGGATATCCTATGATTGATGTTAAAGCTACATTATTTGATGGTTCATACCATGATGTAGACTCTAACGAAATGGCTTTCAAAATTGCTGCATCTATGGCATTAAAAGAAGCTAAAAATAAATGTAATGCTGTTTTACTAGAGCCAATTATGAAAGTTGATGTAACTACACCAGATGAATATTTTGGTAATGTTATGGGAGACTTAACAAGTCGTCGTGGTAGACCACTTGGACAAGAGAGTACTGGAAATGCAGTAAAATTATCTGCTATGGTACCACTTTCTGAAATGTTTGGTTATGCTACTAACTTACGTAGTAATACTCAAGGAAGAGGAAACTTTGTTATGACATTTGACCATTATGAAGAAGTTCCAAGAAACATTGCAGAAGAAATAATTAAAAAGAGTGGAAATTAATTTAAACTCTTAAAAAATAGTTCTAAACAGTTGCAAATTTGTAAATTGTTAGATAAAATAAATATTGAACAAAAAAAGGAGGAAATTTAATTATGGCAAAACAAAAATTTGATCGTTCAAAACCACATGTTAACATTGGTACAATTGGACACGTAGATCATGGTAAAACTACTTTAACTGCAGCTATTACTAAATGTTTACATGATAAGAACCCTGAATGGGCTGATTTCACTGATTATGCAAACATTGATAAAGCTCCAGAAGAAAGAGAACGTGGAATTACTATTAATACTTCACACGTTGAATATCAAACTGAAAATCGTCACTATGCACACGTTGACTGCCCAGGACATGCTGACTATGTTAAAAACATGATTACTGGTGCTGCTCAAATGGATGGAGCAATCTTAGTTATTGCTGCTACTGATGGTGCTATGGCTCAAACTCGTGAACATATCTTATTATCACGTCAAGTTGGAGTACCTCGTATGGTTGTATTCTTAAACAAATGTGATATGGTTGATGATCCTGAGTTAATCGATTTAGTAGAAATGGAAGTTCGTGACTTATTAAATGAATATGGTTACGAAGGAGATGAAACTCCAATCATTAAGGGTTCTGCTCTTAAAGCTCTTGAAGGAGAACAAAAGTATGTTGATGCTATCTATGAATTAATGGATGCTGTTGATACTTGGATTCCTACTCCAGAACGTGATAACGACAAACCATTCTTAATGAGTATTGAAGATGTATTCACAATCACTGGTCGTGGTACAGTTGTTACTGGACGTGTTGAACGTGGACAATTAAAACTTAATGATGAAGTTGAAATCGTTGGTATTAAACCAACTCAAAAGACTGTTGTTACAGGAATTGAAATGTTCCGTAAGCAATTAGACTTCGCTGAAGCAGGAGATAATGCTGGTGTATTATTACGTGGTATTTCTCGTGAACAAGTTGAACGTGGACAAGTTCTTGCTAAACCAGGAAGTGTTCATCCACATCACCAATTCAAAGCTGAAGTATATGTACTAAGCAAAGAAGAAGGTGGACGTCATACACCATTCTTCTCAAATTATCGTCCTCAATTCTATTTCAGAACTACAGACGTAACTGGTGTTATTACATTACCTGAAGGTGTTGAAATGGTTATGCCAGGAGACAATGTTTCAATGGATGTTGAGTTAATTCACCCAATTGCTATTGAAAAAGGTACTAAGTTCTCTATCCGTGAAGGTGGACGTACTGTTGGTGCTGGTGTTGTTTCTGAAATCGAAGGATAATAACAACATAATTAAAACTGTAAAATCAAGCAATTTGATTTTTACAGTTTTTTTTGTTATTATTAACTATACTAGGGTGTGATGATATGAAAAATATTAAACATAAAAAAGAAATATTATTAGTATTATTGGGAGTAATTTTGATATTGACTGGTGCATATCTTACTGCAAAAGCTTCTAATAAGGAGATTGCAAAACCAGTTCCAAAAAAAGAAGAAACTTTAAAAGTTAATGGTCAGGTGATAAATTTAAAATTATATCGTGTTGATAAATCATTCTTTTTGCAGATTCCTGATGATTTTGTAGCAGTAACTGGAGATGCTTTAAATCAAAAATATGGTACTAGTGCAAGGGCAGAACTTATTTTTGAAAGTAGAGATGATTTAACGCATATTTCTGTTACTAGAGGGAAAGATGATGTAGCAGAGGAATCATTAGCTAGTTATATAGAAACCTTTAAAAACAATATGGTTGGTTATACCGATGTTAAATTTGAAACATATCAAAAATATGGAAAAAACTTTGCAAGAATAGTAGCAACGAGTACTGATGAATCATCTAAATATTATGATATAAGATATTTTATATTAGATAATAAACTAGTAACAGTAGAATTTTATACAACAATTAATCAAAAAACAGAATGGGAAAAAGTTAGTAAAAAAATTCTAGATAGTATTTGTTTTGATGAAGAAGATATTAAAGATAAGAATTAAATCTTGTCTTTTTAATTTTTAGAAAAGAAAAAAATGTAATACTCTAAATTACACTTTTTATTAAATTACTTTTCCTTCTTTTTATCTTTGTTTAAGTTTCGATATAAGTTGTATGGTAATTGATTGATAACAAAATCAAATTCTCCAACATACTCACTAATGATTGGATTGAAACCAAGTTTCATTTCATTTAAACCAGAATATTCTGTTATATGTTCAAAATCTCCACTTACAGCATTAAAATTAATATATTTTAAATTCATCTTTTTATAGGTAGAAATTAATTCCCATTTCATAAGATAACTTGGATTTAAAGATTTGAATTTAGAATTTAGACCTTCAATGATTAAAAAAGCAGAACGGTCATATCTTAATACAAGAGATGATGCAATTAAAATACCGTTTGGATTTTCTTTTAATAAATTAGTAGCCCATACCAAATTTTTCTTATAAGTATTTATTAGTTTATCTGACTCGATTTTTTCGTTTATTAATTTCTTTCTGGTATTAGCATTCTTTGCTTGTTGAATCTTATAAGCAAGATTATCATTTATTTCCATTTCTCTTTCATATAATTTTTTACTATTGATAACGAAAGTTTCCGTATTTAATTTAGCAAAGTATAAATCAATATCACCCTTAAAATTTTTATAAAATTCTTGATAATATTCAATTGGCCTTGAATATTTTTTCTTAACAAAATCGTAAAAGAGAGGAAGATTTTGTTCGTTACCTTTAATAATTTCCACACCACTACGCATTGCTTTTTTAATTTTATAACGAACACGTTTTTCGAAAGTATTATAGATAGCATCAATATCTTTATTAAGAGAGATGACAGCTTCAAATCTTGGCTTTTCTGTTTCAAAGAAAAGCGTAGGTCCATGATATTCCCAGTGACTAGCTTTTAAATTTTCTACGATAATGTTTGATTCTGGATTAATGTTTAATATTTTTCCGTTAGCATTGTGTAGTGCTACAGGAACAACGGGATCAATTTTTAATAACATAAATCCTTGTTTTGCTAGAAGCTTTTTTAATCTTTCTGTAAATTCTTTTAATAAAGCGCCATTACTATAATCAAATAATAACCCTCTAGGGGCATAGGCGATTTTGTAGTTCATAAAGACTTCTTTATAGAGTAATAAAGATGCTCCAATAAGATTTTCCATCTCGTCAATAATACCAAGATAGTGTATATCATAGCCAAATTTTTTCATAATTTTGCCATATGAACTAGATTGATAATAACTACGATACTTATGTTTTTGTGCATATTTATCAAATTCTTTTTCTTCTAGTGTGATTATTTTCATGGAATTCCTCCTTAATCCCTTATATTATATCAGTCATTTGTTTAATTTTCAATGAAAGGGGGTTCAAAGATTTGTAAAATTTAGTATAATGTAAGGAGGAGGGAACAATATGTTTGAAAATAAAAAAATATTAGTTCTTGGTATGGCAAGAAGTGGTTATGAAGCAGCAAAGTACTTAGTTAAACGTGGTAATACAGTTATCTTAAATGATGGTGGAAGTGCTGAAAAACAAAAAAAAGAACAAATCGAAGAATTAGAAAAATTAGGTGTCACTTTAATATTTGGAAGTCATCCAGATGATTTGTTAGATGACACATTTGATTATTTAATAAAGAATCCTGGAATTCCAATTGATCATAAATATGTTTTAAAAGCTCGTGAGCTCAATATAGAAGTTATTAATGAAGCAGAAATGGCTTATCGATTATTGCCAGATGACGTTACATTAATTGGAATAACTGGTACTAATGGAAAAACAACTACAACAACTTTAACTTATGAAATGATAAAAGCTAGTGGTAAACCTGTTCATTTAGCAGGAAATATTGGTTATCCATTAATCAGTTTTTTAGATAAATTAGAAGCAAATGACATTATAGTAATGGAAGTTTCTTGTCAACAATTAGAAAATATGAGTGAATTTAAACCACATATCGCTTTGATGACTAATCTTAGTGTAGCACATATAGACTTTTTAAAAAGTTATGAGAACTATAAAAGAGTAAAACTTAAATTATTTAAAAATCAAACGCAAGATGATATAGCTATACTAAATATTGAAAATGAAGAAGTAATGACAGGAACCAAAGACGTAAAAGCAGTAACTAAATATTTTTCTAGTAAACGTGAAATAAATGGGGCTTATTATAAAGATGGTGCATTATGGTATTATGGTGAGAAAATATTAGATAGGGATAAGTTCTTGTTAGCTGGTATGCATAATGTTGAAAATGCTTTAGGAGCAATGATGATTGCTAAAGAAGTAGGCGTAGATAATGAGTCTATTGTGAAAGTATTAACTACCTTTAAAGGAGTTGCTCATCGTTTGGAATTTGTTGATGAAATAGCAGGAGTAAAATATTATAATGATACAGAAGCTACTAATACAAAGTGTACACAAATTGCTTTAAATTCATTTAATTGTGATACAATTCTTATTTTGGGAGGTTTAGAAAGAGGACAAGACTTTCATGACTTAGATAATTATATTAAAAATGTTAGAACAATAGTAGGAATAGGTCAATGTCGTGATAGAGTTAAGACTTATGGTGAAGAATTAAATATAAATACAGAAATTTTTGAAACTTTAAGCGAAGCAATGAAGTATATAGAAACAATTGCTAGAAGTGGTGAAGTTGTATTATTAAGTCCTGCTTCAGCTTCTTGGGATCAATATAAACAATGCGAAGATCGTGGAGATGAATTTAAAGAAATAGTCAAAAAAATTAGAGAAAAATTATAGTCTTAATAATAAATTTATTTAAAAATGTGATATAATCTTAGTGAACTGTGTCAATAAATTAACTTTGATTCAGTAAGACTAGAAATTATTAATTTCAGAAATATAATATTGAAGAAAGGAAGACTAAATGTATGAAAATTAAAAATATTATAGGTAGAGAAATTTTAGATTCAAGAGGTAATCCGACCGTTGAAGTAGATGTTTACCTTGAAAATGGTGTTATGGGTAGAGCTGCTGTTCCATCTGGAGCTTCAACTGGTGAAAGAGAAGCCTTAGAAATGAGAGATGGCGATAAATCAAGATTTTGTGGAAAAGGTGTCTTAAATGCTGTTAATAATGTAAATACTGTTTTACATGATAACATAATTGGTATGGAAGTAGAAGACCAAAGAGCAATTGATGAAGCTATGTTAAAACTTGATGGAACTAAGACTAAGAGTAACTTAGGTGCTAATGCTATACTAGGTGTATCAATGGCTTGTTTAAAAGCAGCAGCTAATAATAGTGGAAAACCATTATATGCATATGTTGGCGAAGGAAAAACTTTACCTGTTCCAATGATGAACATAATCAATGGTGGAGCTCATGCTGATAATTCACTTGATTTCCAAGAATATATGATTATTCCTCAAAGAGAAACAATTCATGAAAGAGTAA
This sequence comes from uncultured Bacilli bacterium, assembly GCA_934130405.1. Classification (GTDB taxonomy): domain Bacteria; phylum Bacillota_I; class Bacilli_A; order RF39; family UBA660; genus Onthousia. Next base: position 75,744 of record CAKOXX010000004.1, read on the forward strand.
GAGTTGGTGCTGAAGTATTTCATTCTTTAAAAAATGTTTTAAAAGAAAAGGGGTATGCTACTTCTGTTGGAGATGAAGGTGGATTTGCACCAAACTTAAAAAGTAATAAAGAAGGGTTTGAATTAATCACAGAAGCAGTAGAAAGAGCTGGTTATAAACCTTATGAAGATGTATGTTATGCAATTGATGTCGCAGCTAGTGAATTCTATCGTGATGGAAAATACCATCTAGATGGTGAAGGAAAAGTTTTAACTACTGATGAATTAATCGAATATTATAAAGATTTAGTAAATACTTATCCAATTATTTCTATTGAAGATGCAGTAGATGAAAATGATTGGGAAGGATTTAGTAAAGTAACTAGAGAATTAGGAGATAAGATTCAATTAGTAGGAGATGACTTATTTGTTACTAATAAAGAATGTCTTCAAAAAGGTATTGATAATAAAGCTGGAAATGCTATTCTTCTAAAAGTAAATCAAATTGGTACTATTACTGAAACATTAGAAACTATTGAACTTGCTAAGAGTAATGGATATAAAACAATTATTTCTCACAGAAGTGGTGAAACAGAAGATACCACTATTGCTGATTTAGCAGTGGGATTAGATTTGGGACAAATCAAGACTGGTTCTATGTCAAGAACTGATAGAATTTGTAAATATAATCAATTAATGAGAATTGAAGAAGAGTTAAATAAGTAGTTATAATTTAAGAGAAATGCTTGAGGATAAGTATCTTGCATTTCTTTTTTTTATATGATAGTATATTGTTGTTTATTTATGGAGGTGTAATTTATGAAAATTGCATTAGTTATAGTATCAATTTTGTTAATTATAATCGTTTTATTACAGAGCAGTAAAGCTGAAGGTGGAGCTCAAATCTTATCAGGCAATACTACTGATTTATTTAAAAATCGTAAAGAAAGAGGAGCAGAATTAGTTGTTACTAGAATTACTATGCTTTTAGGATTAGCTTTCTTTATTATTTGTTTAGTAGAATCCTTTATTTAACAATTGACAAAGTAAGTAACTTATGGTATTTTACAAGTAGGCACTGATTAGGTGTTTTTCTTTTGATGAAAAGAAGGGAAGATAAAAAATGGCAAAGAATGAAAAAAACTTAGAAGTAAAAGAGAAAACTGCTAAGAAAAAAGAAGAAAAAAAAGAAGGATTATGGACTAGAATCGTTTTATTCTTTAAAGGAGTAAAATCTGAGTGGAAGAGAGTAAAGTGGCCTACTAAAAAAGAAATGGTAAAATATTCAGTAGCTACTATTGTACTTATCATGGGATGTTCAGTATTTTTCTATTTAATTGATATTTTATTAGCATTTTTACACAGTTTAGGTAAATAGAGGAGGGTTAAATAATGGAAAAAGAATGGTTTGTAGTTAATACTTATTCTGGACACGAAAACAAAGTTAAAGAAAAATTATTAATGCGTGCTGAATCTATGGGAATGCAAGATTATATTTTTCGTGTTATTGTACCAGAACAAGAAGAAACAGAAATAAAAGATGGTGTTACTAAGAAAAGAATTAAAAAGTTATTTCCAGGTTATATATTAGTAGAAATGATTATGACAGATGAAGCTTGGTATGTTGTTCGTAATACTCCAGGTGTTACAGGATTTATTGGTTCGAGTGGAAAAGGAGCAAAACCAACTCCATTACCACCTCAAGAAGTAGATAATGTTTTAAAAGTTATGGGAATGTCTCGTATTGATGTTGATAAGGAATTATCTATTGGTACAAAAGTAAAGATTATTGGTGGACCATTTACAGGTATGTTTGGTACTATTGAAGAAATTGATAATGATAATCAAAAATTTGTTTTAAATGTAGATTTATTTGGACAAGAAACTCAAGTAGAAGTTGATTTTGAACAAATTTCCAAGGCTTAATTATGCAAACACTAGATGAGAAAATAAGAATTTCAAAGTTATTATATAAGGAAGCGCTTAAAGATGGCAAACTTAGTGACGTAGAAAAAGAGTTTATATTAAATATCACTTATCAACAATTTGCCGTCATGGAAGAAAATATGGATTTAGCAACTTACAAAGAATTTTATAGTCAGTATGCTATTATAAAAGATAATCTTTTTGTAGATACAACTTTGTATGAAAATTGGTTGTTTTCCTCAGAATTTTATGCTAATAAACTATTTGAAGAAGTAGTTGAAGGTAAGTCTTATATAAAAATAACTAAAGATAATGATGATATTGGAAATTTTTTTCAGTTATATCAACTTAGAAGTGAAATATTATCATTTTATACTAATTTGATAAATTGTTCATCTAGTATGAATGGTAAATTTCAGATTGATTATATGTTAGCTACAACACCTGGTGCTAGAGTTGAAACTGTTTTTGATTCTAAAAAAGCAGCTAATGTAATTAAAGAAAGTTGTCAAAAAATGGATGTAAATAGTAAAAAATTAGTAAAAATAAAGTCACAATTCAATAAATGATTGATAAATAGAAAAAAATATGATATTATTTAAGAGCTATATTAAATTAATATAGATAAATTAAGTGGGAAGCAAACGTAAAAGCTATTAAGACCACTCGCGAAAACGAGGGAAGAAAGGATGTGTTTTTCGTGGCAAAGAAAGAAGTTGTAAAAAAAGTAGGTTTACA
>CAKOXX010000005.1 GCA_934130405.1 uncultured Bacilli bacterium
AATAATTAAATATAGTAGGGTGTCGCCCATCCGAAATTCGTCTGTGGAGAAACAAAACGTTTCGATGAAGCAGAAAATTATCAAAGATTTGTTCTGTTTTGTATAGATTTCAAAAACTAGTAAATACTTATTAATGGTGATTACTATGAAACATGAACTAGATCTGTCTTCTTATCAAGTAAGAACAGACTTACTATCAGAAATTTTAGACAAAGAACTAAAAGATTACAAAAGAGAAATCAAATCAGTAGATAATATCAAAGTAGAGTCTATTTTTCTAGATAAGGAGTCTTCCTTGACTATTAATAAAAAGTCAGGTATCTATAAAACAGTTTATTTTGAAGACATAACTGATGAAGACAATTATCAAAAACTAAATAAAGCTCTAATCAGTGAGCTAAAGGAATTTTTTAACTTAAAAAAATTAACTAATCTAAAAAACTGTTTAATAATTGGACTAGGAAATAGACTATCTACTCCTGATGCTATCGGCCCTTTAACTTTAGATGACATAAAAGTTACAAGACATTTATTTACATTAGGTTTTGATGTTCTAGATAAATATCGGTCTATTGCAACTTTTACCCCTGGAGTAATGGGAACAACTGGCATAGAGACTTATGATGCAGTAATGGGAATAATTGATAATATAAAACCAGATTTTATTATTGTCATTGATTCTCTTTGTGCCTCTTCAATTGATAGATTAAATAAAACAATTCAGATAACTGATACAGGTATTCATCCTGGCAGTGGCATTGGTAATAATAGAAAAGAATTATCTTTTGAAACCTTAAATATTCCAGTAATTGCTATTGGTATACCAACAGTAGTAGAAGCCTCAACTATAGTTAGCAATTCGATAGAGTATTTATTTAACCATATCAGTTACGAAATAGACAATAAAGATAAAAAGTCACTAAAGTTTGTTCCTACTATTAGTAGAGATTACAAAGAACACAAGAATAACTTTACTAAAGCCGAGAAAGAAAATCTTCTAGGAATAGTAGGAGGATTAGATAGTGCATCTAGTAAAGACTTAATGCGCGAAGTATTACTACCTTTAGGATATAACTATATAGTTAGTTCTAAAGAAATAGACTTTGTAGTTAAAAAAATATCAGCACTGTTAGCAGATTCTTTAAATAATAGTTTACTCCTTCCTTAATTATCGACAAATATTCTTCACTTTTTTTGGTATATTACCTAAAAAGAGGTGGAATATGGGAAAGAGAATGAATCTTAAAAACAAGAAAAAGAAAAGACACATCATTAAGAAAACAATATTCATTATAGTATTTCTCTTTTCTTGCTTTTTTACTATTAGATTATTAGCTAGTATTTCCATTGAGAATCAATCTGATGAATTTTTAACCTACTTACTAGAAAATCAAAATATATACTTAGAGGATAATCGAAAAGGCTTCAGTTATTTTCATAAATTAATGATGAATATTATAAACGTCGATTTATCAAGTCCATTAACTTTTCTTAATAGAGACTATAAAGGACTAACCAATAACAATATTGTTCAGGTAAGACAAACAGAAACAACTTTTAAGAATAAAGACCAGAGTAAAAAAAATCCAACTATTTATATATATAATACGCATCAAACTGAAGATTATAAGCCAACTAGTTACTTAGAATATAGTGTGAATCCTAGTGTTATGATGTCTAGCTATATCTTAGAAGAACAATTAACCAAAAAAGGTTATAAAGTTTTAGTAGAAGAAGAAAGCGTTAGTAAATTAAGAACATCATTAGGACTAAATTATGCAGGAAGTTATAAAGTCACCAGAAGTATGATGGAAACAGCCAAGAAAAATAATCCAACACTAAAGTATTATATTGATTTACATCGCGATTCACTAACACACGATAAAACAACCTTAACAGCAGATAATAAAAGTTATGCTAAAATATTATTCCTAATAGGATTAGAAAATACCAATTATCAAGAAAATTTAGATTTTACCACTAAAATAAGTACTTCATTAAACGAAAAAGTTCCAGGACTCAGTAAAGGAATTTACAAAAAAGAAGGACCCCTTGTAAATGGGGTATATAATCAAGATTTTTCAAATAGAGTAATATTGGTAGAAGTAGGCGGCAATGAAAACACGATAGAAGAAGTTTATAGAAGCCTAATCGTTCTTGGAGAAGTGCTTGATGAGGTGATAAAAAGTGACTAAAAGTGGCATCGCAAGATTAGTTATTTTAATTTTATTCTTCCTGTTCATGATTCTTTATGGAATGCAACTAACCGGTTATAACGAATATAGACAGAATAGGAAGAGTCTTTTAACAAGTGAAGAGTTATCTAACTATGAAAAAGATATAAAAGCAGGAAAAGATGTCAGTACCAGTGATTACTTAGCAAAAAAGAAAAAATCCTATAAAAATAACCTTTCTAACTTAGGCTTAGACATATCTAAAGGAATCAGTTTTGTTTTCAATAAAACAATGGATGGTTTATTTAAACTAATGGAAGAAGCAGTTAATTCTTAAAAAATTCCAATAAATAAAAATAGCAAAATGTTCTAGAAAATGTTAAAAAAATTTTGAAAAAGAAGCGCTACAAGCATTTCAAAAGTTGTTTTCTTATACGAATTAAGGTATACTTTAACTGTGGTGATTTCTAATGAAACAAAAAAACATACGTAATTTTTCTATTATAGCACATATAGATCATGGTAAAAGTACTTTAGCAGATAGATTAATTGAATTAACTGGAGCTCTTGATCAAAGACAAATGAAAGACCAAATTCTTGATTCAATGGATATTGAAAGAGAACGTGGTATTACTATTAAATTAAATACGGTTACTCTAAACTATAACTATCAAGGAGAAGACTATCAGTTAAATTTAATAGATACTCCAGGTCATGTCGATTTCTCTTATGAAGTAAGTAGAAGTCTAGCTTCTTGTGAAGGAGCATTATTAGTAGTGGATGCCCACGAAGGCATAGAAGCACAAACACTAGCTAATCTTTACTTAGCACTTGATCATAATCTTGCAATCATTCCAGTAATTAATAAAATAGATTTACCAAATGCTGAAATTGAAAAGGTTGAAGAAGAGTTAGAAAGCCTTGGTTTTGACAAAAAAGACATCTTAAAAATAAGTGCAAAAACAGGTCAGGGAGTACCATTACTTCTTGAACAAATCGTTACTAAACTTCCTTGTCCTAAAGGAGAAGAAACAAAACCCTTAAGAGCTTTAATATTTGATAGTATTTATGATTCTTATCGCGGTGTTTTAATGGCAGTTCGTGTCTTTGACGGTGAATTAAAAGTAGGAGATATGATTTCAATGTTACAAACTGATTCCTCCTATGAAGTATTATCTTTATTCATCAATACTCCTAAAGAAAAGGAAAAACAAGTCTTAAAAACCGGCGAAGTTGGATATGTCTACGCTTCTATTAAAAGTATCAATGACATTCATGTCGGTGATACCTTAACAACAACAAAAACTAAAGATGTAATTGAACCATTACCAGGTTATCAGCCAATGAAAAGTATGGTGTACTGTGGACTTTACCCAATAGAAACAAGTGAATTTGAGCTCTTAAGAAGTGCCCTAGCTAAACTAAAACTAAATGATGCTGCCTTAACTTTCGAACCCGAAACATCTCTAGCTCTAGGATTTGGGTTTCGCTGCGGCTTTTTAGGTTTATTACATATGGATGTCACTAAAGAACGTCTTGAAAGAGAATTTTCTATATCTCTAATCGCGACCGCTCCTTCGGTAAAATATCAGGTACTATGTCAAGATGGTACAAACTCAACTGTAGAATCACCATTTCAAATGCCTGATAAAAGCAAGATTAAAGAAATAAAAGAACCATATGTAAAAGCCCATATCTACACCCCAAAAGATTATATTGGTCCTATTATTGAATTATCAAATGAAAAAAGAGGAATAATGGAGACAATTGATTATATAACTGACCAAAGAGTAGTAATAATTTATGATTTTCCATTATCAGAAATAATTTATGACTTCTTTGATAGGTTAAAATCAATCACTAAAGGTTATGCATCCTTTGACTATGAGTTTATTGATGATAGGGTAAGTGACTTAGTTAAGCTAGATGTATTATTAAATGGAGAAACAGTTGATGCCTTAAGTATGATTGTTCATCGAAGCTTTGCGGATAAAAAAGGAAGAGAGCTAGTTGAAAGATTAAAAGAAGTCATTCCAAGACAATTATTTGAGGTACCAGTGCAAGCTAGTGTTGGTGGAAAAATAATTGCAAGAACGGATATAAAAGCCTTGAGAAAAAATGTCCTTGCTAAATGTTATGGTGGGGATATCACTAGAAAGAAAAAACTTTTAGAAAAACAAAAAGAAGGAAAGAAAAAGATGAAACGATTAGGTTCTGTTGAAGTACCTCAAGAAGCTTTCCTTGCTCTTTTAACAAAAGATAAAAATTAGTCCTTAAAGAATATATAAATAATTCTTAATACAATATCTAAATTTTCTAAATAAGAGTAATGAGTAGAATTCTTAAAAACGATAAGCTCACTATCTCTTATTTTTTTCTTCATTAAAACACCATCACTTAATGGAGTAGAAGTGTCCTTATCTCCCCAAAGAATTAATGTTTCTGTTTTAATTTCTTTTAAATAATCTGTAAGATCTAAATTGACAATATTTTTGAAAGTTTCTCTTTCCAAAGTGTTTAATACTGAATAGTCACTAGAAGCAAATAACTTAAAAAGTTTCTTTTTATATTTTGTACGATATTTTTTTGGAATAAGTTTTGCCAGCCATTGTAATAATTTATAACACTTTAAGCGCAGCCATTTCCAAACAGTCATTTTTGGCTTTATACCAGCACTATCAATCAAAATTAGTTTTTTAATTTTTATATTGTACAAACCAGCTAGTAAAATAGCTATTCTTCCCCCAAAAGAATGAGCAATAATATATGGATTAGTAATCTTTTCTTTATCTAATAATGTAATAATAAGACTTACATAATCATGCATAGTCAAAACTTTCTTAGGAAATGGTGTCTTTCCAAATCCAGGATAATCTACTAAATATACCGTGTAACTGTTTCTTAAAGAACTAATCATTCCTTTAAAAGTATCTTTTGTTTTGCCCCATCCTGGTAAGATAATTGCAACCTCTTTTTGATTACCAAATTTTTCATAATAAAGTTTGATACCCTTATAAGTAATGTACATAATAATCACCTAATTTATCATATGAAAAAAATTCAAAAAAGTACGTAAATAAGAACTTAATTCCTCACAAAAAATCTATATGTTTTATCAGGATAATCTGTTATAATGATAATAAGGAGGTAATGAAAATAAAAAGGCAATATGAAAAAAACAATAAAGATAAGGTTAATTATAATAATATTAATTTCTTCGTTATTATTAACAACTTATCGAATATATCAAAAGTGTCCAAATAATCAAATATCTTTTAAGACTACCTCTGTTTCTACTACACAAAGATATATAGATAAAGATGTTTCAAATGTAAATGAAGCAATAAATTTAATAAAATCAGACTCAAAAATTCAAGAAAAAAACTGTAATAATATAATAAAAAATATAGATAAAGAAATACAAGAAGAAACACAAATATATGGAGTAAATCTTTGTGAAATGGAACCAGAAACAGCCAGACAAATTTACAATACTTTAAATAAGATTTATAAAGAATATAAAGGATTAAAAGGATATGTCACAAACTTAAGCTTAAATAATGATAGTAATAGTTCACATCTAACGTCATTTAAGCCAAGTTATGTTTTTATAACTAGCTCTAAAAAAGATACTTTTCCAATGGTTATAAAAAGTCAAATCTTGTTGAACTCAAGATATTACTTAAATGAAGACTATGCTAAAAAAGTAATAAATCAAGAAATAGACTCTGGAAATTTTCTTTCCAACACTACACTTCAAAGTCTTTTAGCACATGAATATGCTCATGTACTTACTTATGTCTTAGCACTTAAGTATTATGAGAGTGTAAATCCCATTTTTCTAACAAAAGAAAATTATAAAAATTACAATAATGCTATTAATAATTATAAAAACGATAACTTTAGTAAAATCATATTCAAGGAAGCATACAAAAATTATAATACCACTGAAAGTGAAGATGATTTTCAAAAAGCCATATCACTATATGCCAATAAAAAAGATGCATTAGGAAATGTTTTATATAATGAAACAATAGCAGAAGCTTTTCATGATTATTTTTTGCATGGTAAACAAGCTAGTAAAGAATCGTTAGAAATAATGAAGGTACTTAATAAATATAGTATTAATTATTCAATAAAATAAAAATAAGAAAAATGAAAAACATCTTGAAGTAAATTAAAATATCTTCATATATAATAAAGAAGTCAAATAATAAAGTGAAGATGCTATCAAAAGTATTGAAAATTTAGTCAGTTCTAAAACAATAGTAGTGGTTAATAAAAATTATTCCTGAAACAAATTAAAAATCTTATATATATCAAAAACACAAGTAATACCACTTTACTATACTAGTGGAAATAATGGAACGAATGATAAAACATAATTATCAATATTTCTGAATTAAATTTAACAATTGAAAATAAATGAAATAGAAAGGAATGTTAGTTAAAAATGAAAAAAGAACTAAAAATAATATTACTATCAATCATTATTTTGCTAGTATCTATAGTAAGCTGTATATATATAGATACGGAAAATAATAAAAAAACATTTAATAATAAGGAATCTTTCAATAGTCAAATGGAAGATGAAGATGAAGAAGATTATTCAATAAAAAACTATCAATACATAAACTTAGGTGTTGATCAAACTACAAAAATAAACTATGATTTTCTAGCTGAAAAATTAGATAAAATAGAATTTAGTAGTGCAAATGAAGAAATAGCTACAGTAGATCAAGAAGGAAACGTTTATGCTAAAGCAATAGGTAAAACAACAGTCACCTTAAAATATAACAGTGGAACAATTGATTTTTATGTTACTGTTAATGATGCTTATACAAGTAATGCTAGTACTACCGATACAAAGGTACACTTTATTTCTTTACGACGACCAGATACAGGAGAATTTAAAACAAATGATGCTATATTACTAGAAAGCAATGGCAAATATGCTTTAGTAGATACTGGTTTTGCCGTTACAGCAAATGATTTATACAATTATTTGATGCAATTTTCAACTAATGGAATATTGAAATTGGAATTTGTTTTAATAACACATAATCATACTGACCATATAGGAGGACTTGCATACTTATTAGAAAAAAGTAATATAAAAATAAAAACACTCTATCTAAATAAATATTATAAAAATGATATAATGGCTAAATATATGGGTGCTAATAAGCAAGAAAACTATGCTATTTATAATAGCGAAAAAAATAAAAAATATGTTATAAATAATCAAATACGATATAACAGAGTAATTACTTTAATGAAACAAAGACATTTAAGTGATAATAGCAATTTTAATATTTACTATTTATCAGGGGCAGATGATGCACGGCGTGCAACAGGTGGACTAAAATCATTAAGCTTTGGAAATTATACAATAAGACTATATAATACAAGACAACAATTAAAGAGCACAAAGATGGATTACAATGGTTTTAACAGTGGTGATTGTATAACAGAATATTGCCGAAATGCTGATGGAAACGTAAATACAGTAGTAGCAAAAGTAACAAGTAATGTTAATGGAGTAGTGCACACAACCTTATTAACAGGAGACTTAAATTATCCACAATTGAAAGGAATAACTAAAACAGTTGGGAAAGTAGATGTCTTTAAAATGCCACATCATGGTGTTTATGCAACTAATAAAGCAAAGAAGTTAACATCTTCAGTAATTAGAAATAGTCTAAAAAATGCAATAGGATCTAATACAATAGTTGTAGTAACAGCAGCTAAAAGTAAATTTAATAATAGGTCAATATTAGGAATGTTATATGTATCCCAAACTTTAGGTAGACCACTTTATTATACTGGTGGAAATAATGGTGCAGACGCTAGAACAATTGTTATTAATTATGCAAGATCAAATTTAGCTGTTGAATATAATTAGAAAGGGATTAACTATGAAGACACTAAAAAATATATTTATAGTTTGTTCAATATTAATAATTTGTATTTTAGTAGCATCTATCTATATAACACCACTTTATGGACCGAAAAGAATAGAATCAGTAACATATAATTATTTAGATGATGACGATGAAGAAGATGATTTTAGTCCCTATGATGAAATGGCTACACCAAATGATATAGCTGATAATCCTGATGATGCTAATAGTAACTATGATGATAATAGCTATGATGATGATAATGATAACCAAGAAAAAATAGACGACTCTAGTAGTATTAATCAAAGTCAAGCAAATAATAATTCTAATGCTAATAATGGTAGCAATAATGCAAACAGTAATAATAGTGCTAATTCTAATAATGGAAGCAATCAAACTACTAACAATGGAAGTTCAAATAATAATAGTAGCCATAATTCAAATAATAATAGTAGCCATAATTCAAATAATAATAGTAGCCATAATTCAAATAATAATTTCTTTACTCCTAATGACAATGACGAAACAAATCAAAATTCAAAAAATAATATTAATTACGAATTAACAGAAGCTGATAAGGCCAAAATGCGTAAGCAAAAATTAATTCTTTATACCATTGTTTCTATTTATTTGATATTTATAGCAGTATCAGTAATAAGAAAAAAACTAAGAAAATGATGAAAATATATTAAGATAGACCTATTCTATATCAGCAGTAAGCTATGTTCGATTTTGGAATAGCAAAATATTTATTAATAAAAAGCTGGTAGTGTTTTGTTTGTGGTACAAAACATGATAGAGACACTAACACCTATAGGGATAGTAGGTTACATAAGCCCATCATCTAAAGACAATGGTAAGTTCACATTATCAAATATTAAACTAGCTATTATAAATAAGTTAGTTTTTTATTTATTTAACAATATTTACACACTATGTTATAAATGCTATAATAACAGCAGTTAGGGGGGAAAATAATGAATATTTTTGAAAAAATTTATAAATTAATTAATATTGAAGAACCAAATGAATCAAAAAAATATGAAGAAAGTTTATCACAAAATATATCTTCAACAGAAACATATTCAGATGACTATAAAGAATTATTTGCTAGAAGAATAAATGATTTTCTAACTGATTATAAAAAGAATCTTCTAATAGAAGAACAAAGTCCTACCTATGTTGATTCACGAATGACAGAAATGAAAAACTTTATTGAAAAAATGGCCATTATATATGAAATCATTTATCCAGATATATCTTTTCTTCAAGCAGAAGATAAATTTATAAATGACTCTTATGTTAATCAAGTTATGTTTAAAGATAATAAATATCTAAATGATACTTTAGAAGAAGAAACATTACTTGAAGAATTAGAATGGAATAAATTTATTGGGGTAAAACCAATGATAAAAATATTGTCTGAACAAGAAAAAGAATTACTACGAAAACCTAGTTATAATATGTTGATTAATTTGAAATCTAGTGGTTTTTGGGATCCTTGGGATAGTTTAACGTTAACAAAAAGAGGAGTTATTAGAAAAACTAGACTTAACAAAAGAAAATCAGCCTTGAAAGATGAAGATTTAATTGGATGTCGAGCTTCCAAAGTAGTAGAACGACTAAAAAATAAAAATATTCCAGAAACAGCTTATATCGAACTAGCAAATGAAGTTACAAGAGTAGATAGATTAAATAAGCAAAGAGATGCAATGTTAGAATGTATTATGTTTCGTATAATGGAAAGAGGATATGACTTTCTAGGAGCTAGAAGAGCCTTATTATTTGCTAATGATTTTAGCTTGGTTTTAGAAAAACCACTTATTTATGAAATAAATGGAACTACCGAAGACTTTAATGTTGCTGCATTCTTAAGAAAATATAGTGATTTAGGAGGAAATCTAGATAATGCTAAGAACTTAATGTTCAGTGAAGATTCAAAATATACTTGGTGTTATGATAGTAAGATGGAGTTAGAAGAAGACCTTAAATCAGAAGAAGAAAAGGCGAAAGAACAAGAATTGCGTCAAAGATTAGTAACAAGTTTATATGGAAATATCAATCAAGAAGAATTAGCACAAGAGAAAGTAAAGCACCTAAGACTTGAAAGAAGATTAAACAGAAAGAAAAATGACTAAAATTGTTTATCAAATGGACAATTTTTTTTCTTCTGTTTAATACTTTCTCTTCTGTGGTATAATAATTGATGAGATTTGTATTTAAAAAAAGAAAGATATATGTTATTATACAATAACTGAAAAGAGGAGCTATGGGAAAAAATATGGAAATTAATTGGTGGCAACAGAACAAAGGAAAAATTTGTCTTGTATTTCTAATTATGTTAGTATTTATTTTACTTGTCTTTTTTCTATTGGTACCAAGAATTACTTTAAAGGGAAAATCAACTATCATAGTAAATAGAAATGGTGAATATAAAGAACCAGGTTACCGAGCAAGTTACTTATTTGATAGTTTAACTGATAAAGTAAAAGTATCAGGAAACGTTAACAGTAAGAAGGATGGTGTTTACTACATTACATATAAAGTAAAAGGACCAATCATTACTATAAGCACTAAAAGAAAAGTAGAAGTTAAAGACATCGAACCTCCTGTTATAACACTAGAAGGTGGAGCAGATGTTTTTATCTGTCCTAATAGTAAATATGAAGAGTTAGGTTATAAAGCTAGTGATAATGTAGATGGCAATTTAACTAAAAGAGTAGAAATATCTAGAAAAGATAATATAATTACTTATAAAGTAAAAGATAAAGCAGGAAATGAAACGAAAAAGATGAGAAAAATCAGTGAAGGAGATAAAACACCTCCTGTCTTGACTCTTAATGGTGGAGATATTGTCTTCTCTTATCTTGGTGAGCCTTATGTTGAACCAGGTTATAAAGCAATTGATAACTGTGACCAAGATATCACAGGGATGGTCATAACTAGTGGAAGTGTTGATCAAAACAATCCAAACGATCAAATAATAACCTATACGATAGAAGATAAAGCACACAATAAAACTGAAGCTAAAAGAACTATTAAAATGGTTAGAAAAGACCATGCTGGAACAATTTACTTAACCTTTGATGATGGACCAAATGCTGGTACTACCAATGTTATCTTAGATATCCTAAAAGAAGAGAATGTCAAAGCTACTTTCTTTGTAACCGGCAAAGGCCCAGATGAACTTATTAAAAGAGAATATGATGAAGGACATACTGTTGCACTACATACTTTTTCTCATAGTTATCCAGTAGTTTATCAATCTGTAAATGCTTATTTTGATGATTTAGCAAAAGTTCACGATAGAGTAAAAAGAATAACTGGTTATGACAGTAGAATAATTAGATTCCCTGGTGGAAGTAGTAACACAGTTAGTAGGCACTATCAAGAAGGAATAATGTCTATCTTAACTAACCAAGTCATAGAAAAGGGTTACTACTATTATGACTGGAATATTTCTAGTGGTGATGCTGGCGAATATAGAGATTCAGAAAGTATTTACAAGCAAGTAACAAGAAGTTTATCAAAAGATAGAACCAACATGGTTTTAATGCATGATATTAAACCTTATACAAGGGATGCTTTAAGAAGTATCATAAAATATGGTAAAGAACATGGCTATCACTTTGATAAAATAACACCAGGAACAAAAATGGTAAGACAAAGGGTTAATAATTAGAGGAGGTAATATGCCTAAATATTATATACCAAGTATGTATCTAAAAGATATTTATCAAATACCTGTTAAAACTTTAAAACAAAAGGGAGTGAAGGCATTAGTCTTTGACCTTGATAACACTATAGCAAGGACAGATGAAAAAATTCCTAATTCTAAAGTAATTAACTATTTTGAAACACTAAAGAAAGATTTTACACTTTTTATTCTTTCTAATAGTCCAAGTAAAAGGGTTAAACCATTTGGTGATAAGTTAGGAATTAAATATTATTCTTTATCTTTAAAACCAAATACACAAAATATGAAAAGACTTTTAAAAGAAAATAACCTTAATAAAGAAGATATTATTCTAATTGGTGATCAGTATATGACTGATATGTTACTAGCAAAAAAACTAAAACTTAACACTATATTAGTAGATCCAATATCTAATAATGAATTTAAAATAACTAGTATTAATAGATTTTTAGAGAAGAAAATTCTAAAGAAATTAAAAGAGGAAAAACTGTTAGAGAAAGGAAAATATTATTATGAATGAAGAAAAATGTTGTAAAGGATGTGGCATTAAGCTGCAAGATGAAAATGTTTTACAAGAAGGTTATACCGTTAGTTTAGAACAAGATTACTGTCAAAGATGTTTCAGAATAAAGAACTATGGTGATTATCAAGTAGTTACTAAAAGTAATGATGAATATATTGATATTTTAAAACAAGTCGGTGAAACAAAAGACTTAGTTCTATATATAGCAGACTTACTAAACTTAGAAGAAAATTTTGAAGAAATCAGAAAATATATTCCTAATAAGATGATTTTAGTTTTAAATAAAAAAGATGTTTTACCAAAGTCAGTTAAAGAAGAAAAGATAATTAATTATTTTAATAATATGGAAGTGCCATTTGAAAAGGTAATTGTAATTAGTGTAGAGAAAAACAAGAACATTGACTATTTATTAAAACAGATTAAACTATATCAAACTAGTAAAGATGTATATGTAGTAGGTCATACTAATGCCGGAAAAAGTACTTTAATAAACAAACTTATTTCTAACTATTCTGATAATAATGAAGAATTAACAATCTCTCCCTTACCAGCTACTACTTTAAGTACAGTTAAGATTGAACTTAATGATTATTTAACTTTAATAGATACTCCTGGTTTAGTTGATAATGGCAGTATCGTTAATGTTGTTGATAAAACAGTCCTTAAGAAAATAAGTCCCCGTAAAGAAATTAAACCAAAGACTTATCAAATCAAAAAAGGACAAAGTATCTTAGTAGATGACTTACTTCGTATTGATTATGTTGAAGGTGAGAAGAATAGCTTTACTTTCTATATGTCAAATGATTTAAAAATAAGAAAAATAGCAAGTCGGAGAATGGACTTGAAAGAAATGGGAAAAACAACACATCAGATGAAATTTGATGAAGACTTATGTATCAATGGTTTAGGTTTTATCAAAATGGTTAATCAAGGAACAGTAGATATTTATACTTACCCAAATGTTACAAGTTATACTAGAAAAAATTTAATATAAGAGGAAGGTGAAAATAATGAATCAACAAGATATCATAAGAGAAATTAGACAAAAAAATGATATAGTTGATATCATTAGTGAAAAAATTCCTCTTGTTGCTCGTGGTAAAAATTACTTTGGTGTCTGTCCGTTCCACGATGATACTAATCCTTCAATGAGTGTTTCTAGAGAAAAGCAAATTTATACTTGCTTTTCTTGTCATGCTACTGGTAATGTTTTTAACTTTCTAATGGATTATGAACATAAAGAATTTAGAGAAGTCTTAAAAGAATTAGCTGATAGAGTAGGAATACCACTTGCAGGTTATCACGAGACAAAAAAAACAACCAAGTACGATGCCTGGTATGATATTTATAATCTAGCATTAAAATATTACCAAAACAACTTGATGAGTGGTATGGGTAAAGATGCTAGAAATTATTTGGAAAATAGAAGTATCGATGAAGAAATTATTAAAAAATTTGAACTGGGTTGGTCCCTAGATGATAACAACTTAACTAATCTTTTAATGAAGAAAGGTTATACAATAGATTTACTTAACCAAGTCGGACTAAGTACTGGTAATAATGATTTATATCGAAATAGATTAATGTTTCCTTTGCACGATTTGAATGGTCGTGTAATAGGTTTTAGTGGACGAATTATTACTAATAGCAAACAAAATAAATATTTAAACACCAAAGAAACCGAATTATTTAAAAAAGGGAAACTACTTTATCATTATCATATTGCTAAAGAAGCAGTCAGAATTAGTAAAAATGTTATTATTATGGAAGGATTTATGGATATAATAAGAGCTAGTATCTATGGCTTTGATAATACAATTGCAACTATGGGAACTGCTCTTACTAAAGACCATATCAGTAATATCAAAAGATTATCTCCTAATATAATTCTTTGCTTTGATGGAGATGAAGCTGGTCAAAAAGCGACCATGGCCGCTGGTAACTTATTTGGAGAAGCCGGTATCGAAGTTAAAGTAATAGAACTTCCCCTTGAAGATGATCCTGATAGCTTTTTACTTTCTAGAGGAAAAGACGCTTTTGCTAGCTTAATTAATAGTGCAATCTTCTTTAAAGACTATAAGATAAAACGTTTAAAAAATAAAGTAAACTTTGCTAGCAGTGAAGAAAAAGCTGATTATATTCATAAAGTCTTAGAAGAAACAAAAGAGATAGATGACCAGATAAGAATAGAAATAATATTAAAAGACCTTGCAAAAAACTTCGAAATAGGTTATAATACCTTGGAAAAAAGTTTTCAAGAATTAAAAGGCCAAAAAGAAATAACAACTTTTAAAATTGTGGAAACAAAAGCACCCACTGAAAGATTAGATAAGTATCAAAAAGCTAGCTATGCACTCCTTTCTTATATGATTGATTTACCTTGGGTTATAGATGATGTTGAAGAAGCGCATCTTGTTTTTCCAAATAGTAAATTGCGCTTATTAGAAAATGAAATAGTAGCTTATTATAGAACAAATGGCTTTATAAACTGGGCAGACTTTTACACTTATCTTGGAACAAATGAAGAATTATTGAAACTCTTATCAGAAATCGGTTCATATCCATTGAAGAAGGAAGTAAGCAAGGAAGAAATTTCTAGTTATGAAAGTGTTATTCTAGATTATAGTAGAAAACAACAAATCAAAAGATTAAATAAGAAATTACTTGATACAACTGATCCACTGGAACAAGCAAGAATAGCTGAAGAGATAAGAAAATTGAGAATTGGGGAGAAGCAAAATGGTAAATGAAATTAAAACTATTGAACAAAGAAAAGAAAATCTAATCAAAAAAGGTAGTGAAAATGGTTACATTACTTATGAAGAAATGGCCAATGAACTAAAGGGTTTAGAACTAGATAGTGATAGTCTTGATGATTTATATAATAGTTTAGTAGATGCAGGTATTGAAATAGTTAGTGAAGATGCTAATGATGAAGAAGCTAGTGGCGAAGAAATAACTGATAATACTTTAGTTGAAAATATTACTCTTTCTAAGGACATTAAGATTAATGACCCAGTTAGAATGTATTTAAAAGAAATTGGTCGTATTCCATTGCTTACTTCTGATGAAGAATTTGAATATGCAAGACGTGCTGTAGATGGTGATGAAGAAGCTAAAAGAATCTTAGCTGAATCTAACCTACGTCTTGTTGTATCAATTGCTAAACGTTATGTCGGAAGAGGAATGCTTTTCCTTGACCTTATCCAAGAAGGTAATATTGGTCTTATGAAAGCAGTTGATAAGTTTGATCCAGAGAAAGGATATAAATTTTCAACTTATGCTACTTGGTGGATTAGACAAGCTATTACTAGAGCTTTAGCTGATCAAGCAAGAACTATTCGTGTTCCTGTTCATATGGTTGAAACTATTAATAAGTTAGCACGTGTTCAACGTCAATTAACACAAGACTTAAATAGAGAACCAACTGATGAAGAAATTGCCAAAAAATTAGGAATCTCTGTTGATAAAGTAAGAGAAGTTTATAAGATAAGTCAAGACCCTGTCTCACTTGAAACACCAATCGGTGAAGAAGATGATTCTCATTTAGGTGATTTTATAAGAGATGAACGTACTGTTAGTCCTGAAGAATATGCAACAGAAGAATTATTAAAAGAAGAACTAGCAGGTGTTTTACTTACCTTAACTGATCGTGAAGAAAAAGTATTAAGACTTCGTTTTGGTCTAGATGATGGACAATGTAGAACTCTAGAAGAAGTAGGGCAAATCTTCGGTGTTACTAGAGAAAGAATTAGACAAATAGAAGCCAAAGCTTTAAGAAAACTAAGACACCCATCTCGCTCTAGAAAATTAAAGGACTTTTTAACTGACTAATGAAGATAAATAAACGTTTAAAACTAGTTGGTGATTATATTAGTGAGGAAAGCATTCCTCTTGATGTTGGATGTGATCACGCCAAGTTATCCATCTATTTGTTAAAAGAGCGAAACTTTCCTTTTGTTTATGCTTCTGATAATAAAGAAGGACCTTTAAATCAAGCTAAAGAAAACATATCATTTTATAATCTTGTAGATAGAATAAAACTATCAAAGAAAGAAGGCTTAGCTTCTCTTGAAGATAATATTGATACTATCACTATTACTGGAATGGGTGGACTTACTATTTGTAAGATATTCAAAGAAAATGAAAAAAGTCTTGCAAATATTAAAAGTATTATTTTATCACCTAATAACTTTATTAAAGAAGTTAGAGAAACTATTTGTTCTTTAGGGTATTACATTGATGAAGAAACATTAGTAGTAGAAAATGCAAAAACTTATCATATTTTAGTATTTGCTAGAGGAAAGAAAAATTATTCTTTAAAAGAATTATCTCTTGGACCAATACTTATGTTAAAAAAAGATAAACTAGTAAAAGACTATTATCATAATAAATTAAGAGAAGTAAATAGTTTACTTCAAAAAAATATAACAGAAGAAAAACATAAAGAATTAGAATTACTAAAGGAATATTTGGAAGAAACTTGCTAAATATTCCTTTTTTTGGTATAATATGTAAGAAATTTTGAGGGGGTAAAAGATTGTGAGATTAAATAGTGAAAAAATTAAAAAAATGTCAATGGACAAATTAGCAGAATTATTAGCAAAAGATATGAAAAAAGTGGGTGATACTTACTCGTTTGCATTTTCTTCAAAAGAAGATGCTATCAAATTAATGAATAATCAGTTATTAAAGAAATATTCGGAAATAACTAATAGTACCGTAGATGAAGAGATTGATTTTCAAGATGAGTTTAAAACTACAATAACTGACTATATTAAAAGTACTTTTGAAACAGAGAATGAAAGATATTTACAAATATTTAATAATTATCTAAAACAAAACGTTGGAGAAATTGATTCTTATAAAACAGCACATCAAGCACTTAAAAAAGTTACAGATTTATTTACAACAATAGATTATGTACCAAGTGAAATCACTTGTTCTAGTTTATTAGAAGCTAATTCAAAAACAACTACTATGATTAAAGAAGTATTTAAAAAGTTTGAAAAACAACTTTCTAAATCACCAGTTGAAGATGTATTTCCTAGCGAAGTAGTAGCATCATTTGTAACGGCATATGCTTATCTTAATAATATAGAATTAAAAACTAATGAAGATTTAGTTATGGAGGAAACTGATGATAACTTAGAGAACAACGAATTTTTTAATAAGTTGAAATCTTATTATAGTTCTCTACCACCAGTTTTAACTAAAAAAGAAGAACAAGAATTATTAGAAAAAAGTAAAAATGGGGATAAACTTGCTCGTAATCAATTAGTTGAAAGAAATTTGAGATTAGTAATATCAATTGCTAAACGCTATAAAGATAAAAAAATTGAGGTTGTTGATTTAGTTCAAGACGGAAGTATCGGCTTAATTAATGCAATTGAGAGATTTGACTTTACTAAACAAACTAAATTTTCAACATATGCTTGCTGGTGGATTGTAAGAGAAATTAATAGAGATATTGTTAATAACGGTAGAACAGTGAGAGTACCACTTCATATGCAAGAAAAAGCTAAAAAGTATAATAAAGATTATAAGAAAATGGTAAGCAAATTAAATAGATATCCTACTGATGCTGAAATTCAAAAAGAATTAAGAATTTCTGATAAAAGTATGCAACAAATCAAAGCTGTTAACTCTGAAATTGCTAGTTTAGATGAATCAATAAAAGAAGATAGTGATGATACTCTTGCTGAATTTTTAGCATCAAATGAATTAAGTGTAGAAGAGCAATATGAACTAAAAGCTTTACACGCTGACCTTGAAAAAGTCTTCACTAGTGGAGTTTTATCAGAACGTGAAGTTGAAATATTAAAACTTAGAAATGGCTACTATGGAGAAATTTACACTCTACGAAGTGTTTCAGAACAACTTGGTGTTTCGCACGCAAGAGTAGGGCAAATAGAGGAAGCCGCTTTACAGAAAATATTCCGTTCAAAATATAAAAAATCTTTAGCTCAATATTTAACAAATGGTGAAGATATAACTGTAAGAGGGGAAAAAGTATTTGGTCATGATAGAAAACCTAAAGCTCAAAAAATTAGTTTAGAAAAACAAATGAGTATTAAATATGTATACAACTATTTTGAAGGCTATAATAAAGAAGAAATAGCAACAGCTATTAAGTCAACCTTATCAAATGATGAATTAGCATTACTTTCTAAATTCTATGGTAATGACTTGGTTAACTTAACATATAATAATACTTCATCAACTAGTCTTAGAGAAAAATTACGTACCGAGATTCTTCCAGTAATTCAAAAAGAATTAGCTGATAATTCGATAGCCGTTTTAAACTATGAAAGACGTCAAAATAATGTAGCTACTGATTATACACAAATTCTAAATCAAGAGATAAATAAAAAATCTGCTGCTAATGAAACAGAATATTTAAGTGATAGAAAAATAGATAAATATTTATCAGCAACTTTAGTAGAAGATGGTGCTGAAGATTTAGCTAATAGAGTTCATAATATTACAACTAAAAACCTAGCCAGTTATTGTAAACAATTATTATCAGGAAGCAAGATAGAAAAAAGAGAATATCAACAAGAGCAAAAAGTTTTAGTTAAGACTATGAGTAAAAGTAATTAAAAAAGAAGAAAGGAGAAGTTGCTTATTATTATGATAAATAATATGAATAATAATATAAACACTTTAGAACCTTTAGACAAACTTTCTCCAGATGAGACAACTTATGAACTATATTTAAGTAGAGATAATATGCTTGACTTACTTAAAGGAGATTGTAATGTCTTTTCTAGATTAGATATTGATATAAGAGATGATGAAGAATTTGTCATTGAAGCAATAAGAGGCAATCATCTTAATTATAACTATATTAGTGATAGATTACGTAATGATTTGGATTTTACTATCAAATTAGTCAAGAAATTAGACTTTGGAGCAGTAATTAAATTATTTGATGAAAAATATAGAGATAACGAAGAAATTATGTTGATTGGACTAAGCAAATGTATAGCAGCATATCGATTTTTATCACCAAGACTAAAAAATGATCCAGAGTTTAATGCGAGACTTGCTGTTATTCCTAAAACGGTACTTGGTTATGATTACTTGCCAGCAAAAATGATTAAAAATAAAGAATTTCAAGAAAAATTAGAAGAGTTAAAAAGTCAAGAAAAAGGCCAAATAATAAAACAAAATATTGCTCAAAACAAACAAGAATATTTACTAGAAGAACAAGAAAGAAAAATTAAAAAACGAGAAAATAAAACTTATAAAGTATTACTAAGTAGAAATAACATATTAAATCTGTTAAATACTACTTATGGTTTTTCTCGTAGTGATATGGTAATAAGAGACAATGCTGAATTTGCTATGATAGCTATAGAAAGACGATATACTAATTATGATTATATAAGCGATAGGTTACGCAATGATTTGGACTTTACACTAAAAGTAGTTCAAAGGATTGATTCTGGTATGGTAGCTAAATTTTTTGTTGATAAATATAAGGATAATGAAGAAATTATGTTTACTGTTTTAAGAAAAAGTCCACAAGCATATCGTTTTCTATCACCAAGATTAAAACAAAATCCCGAATATAATGCTAATCTTATAATTAATATAGGAATGAAATGTAGTAGATACTTATCAAATCAAGTAAAAACCAATCCAGTATTTATAGAAAAACTAAAAGATAATGGTTTTAGTGTAATTTATTATGAAAACTTAAAAAGAGCACAAGATATTAGCGAAAATCAAGAGGAAAGAAAATATTTAAAAATATGTAAAAAATTTATAGAAACTAAATCGTCGACATCAACATTAACAGTTCAAAAATTTATAGAACAAGAAAAAATAAATATAAAAGATTTTAATTCTGCAATAGATTATATATCAAAAACTGATAAAGATGTATATACTTATATAAAAGGTATATTAAATTTAAATAGTCAAAAATATATACATACAAGAGAAAATGCAATTGCTCAGTTTATTAACGATTTAAATAATGATATACAACTAACTAATGGAGAAATTAGAAAGTGTAATATTATCGATTTTTATAGATATTTTGGCAGATATGATTTAAAACCTGATATGAGAGAATTTAAAAAATTTATAAATCGTCCGTTAGAACCAACCTTAGTTAGAAAATTAAATAAATTTTTTAGTGAAAACAAGGAAGGAAATCGTATAAACTATAAGCAAGAGTACGAAGGTGTACAATCTTTCTTAGTTAATGGAACACCAGTAGAAGCAACATTGGCACAAAAGAAAAGTGTAGCTAGTTTAATGTTTAAAAATAATCTACCAAATGTTAGAAAAGTTTATACAATCTTATTAAGAAGTTGTGTAAAAGGAAGCCTTGAATCAGAATACGAATATTTACTATCAAAATCAAATAAAGATACAGATGAGATTTTAGATGATAGTAAAAATGCAACTGAAGATGAACTTATAAGACGAATAACTGATAGGATGAAAGAAACTGATACAAAAGAATGTATGAGAGAAAAAATATTTGTTAAAAGTAATACACTATGGGATGTAAATTATTAATCTACGTTCTTTTTTTGATTAGTTTTAGAACAATTAAAATTTGCAAAATAGAGCGTTTTTTAGTATAATATCTAAGAAATTTTGGAGGAATAATATGCAGTTAGAAAATACAACAATAAGAAAAATGTCAATCGAAAAATTGGGAGAATTACTTGCTAAAGATATGAAAAAAATAAGTGAAACTTATTCCTTTGCATTTGCTACTAAAGAAGATGCAATAAATTTAATGAGTTCATTTCTTAAAGTAGAATATGTAAATATAATTAATAATGATAAAAATGAATGTATAGATTTCTATAGTACTTTTGAAGATGTAATGAATAACTATGTTAGAACGATTTTTGAAGTAGACTATGAACTAGCATATACAAAATTATTTAATAAGTATATGGAACAAAATGTAGGAGAAATTACTAGTTACAAACAAACACATTACGAAATTAAAAAAATAATTAGTTTTTTTAAAACTATTGGTTATCAGCCTTCAGAAATTGTATGTTCAAACATTCTAGAAAGTAATTCTAAATTTTCTACTATGATTGGAAAAATAGTAGATAGGTATAAGGAAAAATTAAGTAGTATGAATGCTGAAGAAATTTTTCCTGATTCTACAATGTTATCATTTGTCACTACTTATGCTTTTATTAATGAAATAGAATTAAAAACTAAAGCTGAAGAACAAGAAAATATTAATCCTGAAATTTTACCGGATTTAGATATTTATAGTGATGATAATGTAAAATTATATATAAAATCCTTACAAAAAACATTATTACCAAATGACCAAAGAAAATTATTTCTTCAATTAAAAGAAGGAGACTTAGATGCTAGAAAGAAACTAATTGAAACTAATTTAAGATTAGTAGTACCGATAGCATCCTACCACCAAAATAGGGGGGTAGAATTTTTAGATTTGATTCAAGAAGGTAACATTGGCTTAATGAAAGCAGTTGATAAATTTGATTGTGAAAGAGGCTGTACCTTTTCAACCTATGCTTATTGGTGGATTAAAAATTATGTTTTAAAAGGAGTTATGAAATATAAAAAAACAATTGCCATACCATCTTCTATTCAAGGAATAGTAAACAAATACAATTCAAATTTTAATGAACTAACTAGAAAGCTTAAAAGCTATCCTACGCAAAAAGAAGTAATGGAAGAGTTAAATATTACTAATCAACAATTAGATCAAGCTATGATGGTAAATGCTAAAATGTTAAGTTTAGATGAACCATTAGGGGTTGATAATGATTTGCCTCTTGGGGAACTTATAGCAACAGATGATTTAAGTATTGAGGAAGAATATGAAAAAAAATCCTTAGAAACTGAGGTGAGAAATTTACTTAATAGTGATTTGCTAGATGAACGTACTATAGAAATTTTGAAATTAAGAAACGGTTTTTGTAATAATCGTGTATATTCTTGTAGGGAAGTAGGAGAAATTTTAGGAATTAGTAGACAAAGAGTAGACCAAATAGAAGCGAGAGCTTATAAAAAATTAAGAAATTCTGATTACAGTGATGCCGTACTGGCCTACTTAGTAAATGGAACTAAAATTAAAGAAAGAATTACTAAAGAAAGGGTAGAAGAATTAGCAGCGAGAAAAGCTAATAGACTTAAAGTAAATCAGGAAGAAAAACCTGATGTTCGAAAAATCTATGCATACTTTTCTGGTTACCAAAAAGAAGAAATTGCTGAGGTTATCTCATCTTTATCAAAAGAAGATTTAGAAATAGTAAAAGGGTTATTTGGTAGTAATTTGAAAAGATTATCTTATCAAAAAAAATCGACTGCTACTAGTTTAGAAAAATATAGTGAACAAATTATTCCAGTTATTGAAGATAAATTAAATAATGACTATATAAAAGTTTCAAATTACTACATAAAATGTAATGATTTATCATTTGATTATGATAAGACAGAATATCATAGTTTAGATGATAACCAGTTTGACGAACTAGATAAAGGTAAAATCAACTACGCTAACATAAGAAAAAGTTTATTTGCTTCCTTTCAAACTGATACTTCTGTTTCTTTTAATAAAAGAAAAGTAAGAAAACAAACATTACAAAATAAAAAAGGTGAACAACCTAAAATACTAATATATAAATAATGATACTTAACAGGGGGGAGTATTATGCAATTAGAAAGTACAATAATTAAAAAGTCTTCAGTAGATGAGTTAACAGAATTGCTAGCCAAAGATATTAAAAAAATCAGTGATGAATATTCTTTTGCTTTTGACTCAACTGACAAAGCAATTACATTAATGAATCTTTTTATTAAGAAAAAATATGTAAAAATCATTAATAGTTCTAAAGAAGAGAAATTTGATTTTCATAAAATTTTAGAAAATGTAATGAATAACTATGTTAATAGCATTTTTTCAAGAGAAGACGATGAAGAATATATAAAATTATTTAATAAATATATAGAAGCAAAGATAGGAAAAATTACTAATTATAAAGAAGTTCATTATGAATTGGAAAAAGTCGTTTCCCTCTTTGAAACTATTGATTATCACCCATCAGAAATTATGTCAACCACACTTTTGAAAAAAAATTCGAAGTTTTCTGCTATGATTGGAGAAGTAGTAAAAAAATTCAGTAGGAGAATAGCTAAATCTAATATTGAAGATGTTTTTCCGGATTCCATAATGTTATCTTTTGTGTCAGCATATGCCTATCTAAATAAAATAGCCTTAAAAACAGAAGAAAACATTGTAGAAGAATCACCAGTTAAGCAAAAAAATGAAAGTTATGTAGATAATGATGTAACTTTATATATGCAAAGTATACCAAAACAATTAAAATCTGATGAAGAAAGAGAATTATTTATACAAATGAAACTTGGTGATTTAGAAGCACGAGATAAGTTGGTAAAAGGGAATTTAAGATTAGTAGTTTCAATTGCTAAACGATATTTAGATAAAGGTGTGCCATTTTTGGATTTAATCCAAGAAGGAAATCTTGGTTTAATAAAATCTGTTGAAAGATTTGATTATGAAAGAGGCTGTACCTTTTCAACATACGCAACCTGGTGGATTAAACAGTATATTTCAAATAGTATTATGAATGATGGAAGAACAGTTAGAATACCAGTTCATATTCATGAAAAATTAGCAAAATACAATAAAGTATATAGCAAGCTATCAAAAAAACTTAATAGAAATCCAACTCCAGAAGAAGTAGCACAAGAGATGAATCTTACAGATAATCAAATATATAATATTATGGCAGCAACTACTGGAATATTAAGTTTAGATGAACCAGTAAAAGAGGATAGTGATGATACTCTTGCAAAATTTTTAGCATCTGATGAATTAAGTATAGAAGAACAATATGAAAAAAGTTCTTTAGCAAAAGATGTAAATGATTTACTTGATAATGTTTTACTAAAAAAACGTGATATTGAAATTATTAAATTGCGTAATGGATTTTATAATAATAGAAAATATAGCTTGAAAGAAATTGCAAAAATTTTTGATATTTCTAGTGAACGTGTTCGACAGATAGAAGCAAAAGCTTATGAAATTTTAAGAAATCCTAAATATTCTTCTAATATAGTCGAATACTTAGAAAACTCTGATTCTATTAAGAATAGAATTGCTAAAGAACTAGAAGCTCAAAGAATAAAAAAAGAAACTGATAAAAATAGAATCAATAGTGAAAAAATAACAGGCGTAAAAAAAATATATTCACGTCTTAATGGCTATACAAGGAAAGAAATAGCAGAAGTTATAGCATCTTTACCAGAAGTGGATATAGAAGCAGTTTATGATGTCTTTGGTCATCGCTTGGAAAAACTTTGTTATAGAAATTCGTCCTTAGAA
The DNA here is from genome assembly GCA_934130405.1 of uncultured Bacilli bacterium. GTDB lineage: Bacteria > Bacillota_I > Bacilli_A > RF39 > UBA660 > Onthousia. The sequence continues at coordinate 24,668 of CAKOXX010000005.1, forward strand.
ACTAATAGAGAAAAGATTAGTAATCAAATTTTAGATTCTATTGAAGAAAAATTAGCAACTGATTATATTAGAGTAATAAATTATTGTAAAAATTGTAGTGGTGTTCATTTTGATTATGATGCGGTAGAAGTACCTAATAGTTTTAGTGAAACTAGTTATGATATAGAAGAATTAAGATGTAGCCAAAATCTTATAAGCAAATCTTTACGTGCTTCTATACAAGAAAATATTGGTACAAATACTTTAACTACTAATAAAGTACTAACTAAGCATAAATCATTAAATAATAAAAACACTCACCAAAAAGTATTAATATATAAATAAGGAGATTTAACAAAATTCTTCTTTTTTTCTTGACTTAAATTTTAATTATGATATTATATTAATTGATAATAATTATCAATAAGGGCTGATTTTATGGAGAGATTAACTAAGCAAAAACAACTCATTTATGAAGTATTGAAGGAATGTCATTTACATCCAACATTACTAGAACTTACTGAGCTAGTCAAAGAAAAAGACTCTAATATTGGTCAAGCTACTGTTTATCGAACTATCAACAAATTAGTAGAAAAGGGTGAAGTAGCTAAACTAGTATCAGTTGATCATAATTATCGTTACGATATTAGTAAAGACCACTATCACTTTCAGTGCACTAACTGTGGAGTAATAGAAGATATATTTTATAGTAGTGAAGAGCTAAAAAAAATAAAAGAGTTATTTAAAAATCAAAATATTAACAGTATTGATTTAATTGGTTATGGTCTTTGTAAAAAATGTTCTAAGGATAATTGTTAAGAGAAAGAAGGTATAAAAATGGAACTAAAAGGAAGTAAAACAGAACAAAACTTAATGACAGCATTCGCAGGAGAAAGTCAAGCTAGAAATAAGTATACTTACTATGCTTCAAAAGCTAGAAAAGATGGTTATGAACAAATAGCAGCTATTTTTGAAGAAACAGCTAATAATGAAAAAGAACACGCTAAACTTTGGTTTAAACAATTACATGGTGGAGAAATTCCTGATACTATGCAAAACTTAGAAGATGCAGCAGCTGGTGAAAACTATGAATGGACAGAAATGTACAAAGAATTTGCTGAAGTTGCTCGTCAAGAAGGTTTTGACAGAATAGCATATTTATTTGAAAGTGTTGGAAAAATCGAAGCAGAACACGAAAAAAGATATTTAACTCTATTAAGAAATGTTAAAGATGATAAAGTATTCCATAAAGATGGTGATAAGATTTGGATTTGTCGTAATTGTGGACATGTTTATGTTGGAAAAGATGCTTTAGATGTATGTCCAGTATGTAATCATAAACAAAGTTTTATGGAAGTAAAAGCTGAAAATTACGAATAGGCATAAAAAATTAAATTTTTTAAAAAAATGTAATTTTGCAAATTCAGGCCTAAATTTTCCTGAAAATAGCAAATTCCATAACTGAAAATGCCAAATTCGGCAAAAAAGAAGGGTGAATTTTAAAAATTCGGTGTTTGCTCTTCTTTTTTATATGTGTTAGATTATGTCTCACCGAAGGGAGGTGAGAGAATATTGTAAAATTAGATAACGATAGAGTTTTAAAGTTAAAAGAAAAACTCTTAAGAGAACATAAGGTTATACCAGCTACCCAAGACTCTGTTTTTAAGATAGTGATGACTTCTTGTCCTAATTATCTTTCTTTTCTAATTAGTGAATTTACAGGTGTATCAAAAGAAGATATTAAACGTAAATTAGTGATTAAGAATAATGAACTTAATCTAAGTAATGCTAAAGAAAAAAGAAAAATCTCTGATTTTATTGTTGGTATTGATAAGTTATTAGTTAATATCGAAATGAATGGCAAATATTATGAATGGTTATTCATGCGAAATGATGCTTATCTAGGAAAGATTGAAGGAGAAAGTTTAAACTCTGGTAATGATTATAGTACCCTTTATTCGTTTTTACAGATTAATCTAAATAATTTTACTTACTTTAAAGGTAATGATTCAACATTAGAATTTGTTTATACTGATAAAAAAAGTAAACAAATTGAAACGGAAAAAGTTAAAAAATATCATATCAGTCTTCCAAAACTAGCTAAGAAATACTATAATGGAGCTAGATTAAGTAAGCTTGAAAAAGCGTTACTTATACTAAAAATTGATAAGATTAGTGATTTAGAAAAATTAGGGAAAGGAGATAATGACTTGATGGAAGCAGTAGGAAGAATAAAAGAAGCTTCTCTTGATATTAATACGATTGGCCTTTATGATGCTGACATGGAGCGCGAAAGAATTGAAAATGGTATTAGAAGTATATCATTTAAAGCCGGCGATAAACATGGATTCAGTCGAGGTGTTGAATATGGACTTGAGCAAGGACTTGAGCAAGGAAGCACAAAAGAAAGAATTTTTATAATTAGTGCAATGCTTAATAACGGAATGAGTCAGGAAGAAGTTACTAGGATGACTGGTATACCAATAAAAGAAGTAAAAGCGATAAAACTCTAGGTTTTATCCTTTTCTTTTGCTAAGAAGTATAACGGGAAAAGATAAAAGTTATTAATTATAAACAAAACACAATAAGATAGTATTATAATGTAACTAATTAAGTAGACATGAAAAGGCTCTACTTATATTAAGAGTTGATAAAGTTAGTGATTTAGAAAAACTAGGAGAAGGAGATGAAGATTTAATGGAAGCAGTTGGAAGAATAGGGGAATCTTCGCTTGATATTAATACTATTGGACTTTACGATGCTGATTTGGAACGAGAGAAAATAGAAAATGGTATCAGAAACATATCATTTAAAGCTGGTGAGCAGCATGGATTTAATCGTGGAATCGAACGTGGAATTGAACAAGGAAGTATGCAAAAGCAAACTACAATAATTAGTGCAATGCTTAACAATGGATTCAGTCAAGAGGAAATATCTAAAATTACTAATATCCCAATAAAAGAAGTAAAAACGGTTAAATTTTAGGCCGTGTTTCAGTGGAAAAAAGATTGATTTCTTAAAAGCAATATAGTAAAATTGTGTTGAGGAGAGATATGATGAATCAAGAAATAGATAATGCAGTAGAAAAAATGAGAGCAACTGTAAATAACTTAGAAAAAAAATTTGGAGCAGTAAGAGCAGGAAGAGCTAATCCTTCTAGTTTAGATGGTGTTATGGTTGAATATTATGGACAAATGACACCATTAAAACAATTAGGTACCATCTCAGTTCCAGAAGGAAATCAACTATTAATTAAACCATTTGATAAAAGCTGTCTAAAAGAAATGGAAAAAGCAATTATAGCAGCTAACTTAGGATATAATCCTAGTAATGATGGAGAAACTATTAGAATAGTAGTACCAGCACTTACAGAAGAGAGAAGAAAAGAACTTGTTAAACAAGTAAAAGCTCTAGCAGAAGAAGCAAAAGTTGCTATTAGAAATATTCGTCGTGATGCTAATGACAAAATTGAAAAAGAAGAATTAGCGGAAGATGAAGAAAAAAGTTTAAAAAATGATATTCAAGACTTAGTTAATGAATATAATAAAGATATTGAAAGACTTCTTAAAGAAAAAGAACAAGAGTTAATGACAATTTAATAAATTTGTGATAGTATAAACATTAAATCAATGAGAAGGAAGTAGTAAAAGATTAATAAAAGTAAAAGAGAGATTATGGTTGGTGTAAATAATCCTTTTATCCTTTGAATTCATCCTTTGAGTCTTAAAGCAAAACTTTAAGCGTTACTCGCGTTAAGAGATTAGAGTGTATAGAAAACTATAAAATAAGGTGGTACCACGGATATGTTTCGTCCTTAGTTTATAGTTTTTCTTTTGTTAGGGGGATAATTTATGCGAAAATTTATTTGGGATTTAGATGAAACACTATTAAGTGCAGATTTTAGAAAAGAAGATGACTTTTTTAAAGAACAAATACTTGATGAAAAAGTAGATGAATTTATTAGAAGTAAAGTTAAATATTTAATGGAATACGAAAGAACGTTTTTTAAATATGACATAAAGTTATTAAGTGAATTTCTAACACTTAGAAGTGGACTTAAGATAGATGAAAATCTAATTGAATATTGGAATGAACATAATAAAAATATTCCTGACGTAATACATGATGGAGCAGAAGAAGTACTTTCTTATTTACATAGTAAAGGTTATCAAAATATTCTTTATACTAATTGGTTTAAAGATGTTCAAAAAGAAAGATTAAGAAGAGCTAATCTATTAGAATACTTTAGTGAAATATATGGTGGAGATTTTGCTATTAAACCTAACGCTATTGGGTATAAGAAAATAATTAAAGATGTAAATCCTAATGAAACAGTTATGATAGGTGATAATATTATAAATGATGTTTTAGTTCCAAGAAGTATTGGGATAACTTCATATCATTATGACCCTTTAGATAAAAATAATGATAAAAATAAAATTAAAACATTAAAGAAAATAAAGGAGATGTATTAAAGTGAATATAGAAGAGATTAAGAAAAATATAGTACAAGAATTAAATGAAACTAAAGATATTAAAAGTCTTAATGATTTAAAAGTAAAATACTTAGGTAAGAAAGGTATTATTACTGAACTTAGTAGTAAGATTAAAGAAATACCGAATGAAGAGAAGAAAGAGTTTGGTATGAAGATGAATGAGTTAAAAAATAGTTTTAATTCATTATATGATAGTAAGAAAACTTTATTTGAAGAAGAAGCTCTTAATGAGAGGCTAGCTAGTGAAAGTATTGATGTAACACTTCCTGCTACTCATGTTGAAATAGGAAGCCCTAATATCTTAGAGAAACTAGTAGAAGACTTAGAAGATTTATTTATATCAATGGGGTATGATGTAGTTGATGGACCAGAAATAGAAGAAGATAAATATAACTTTGAACTTTTAAATATACCTAAGGGTCATCCAGCAAGAGATGCTCAAGATACTTTCTATTTAAAAGATGATGAGATTTTACTTCGTAGTCAAACATCTCCTGTTCAAATTAGAACAATGTTAAAAGCTAAGGGAGAAAAACCAGTTAGAATGATATGTCCTGGTAAGACTTATCGAAGAGATGATGATGATGCAACTCACTCTCATCAATTTATGCAAATAGAAGGATTGTTAGTTGATAAAAATATTCATCTAACAGATTTAAAAGGTACTTTTGAAATAGTTGCTAAAAGACTATTTGGTAATGATACCGAGGTTAGATTAAAACCTAGTTATTATCAGTTTACTGAACCATCAGTAGAGTTAGATATTAGTTGTTTTAATTGTAAAGGTAAAGGTTGTGCTATTTGTAAAAATAGTGGTTATATAACAGTAGCAGGAGCAGGAATGGTTCACCCTAATGTCTTAAGAAACTGTGGTTATGACCCAGCTGTTTGGTCTGGTTTTGCCTTTGGTTTTGGAGCAGAACGACTTGCTATGTTAAAATATGGTATTACAGATATTAGAACTTTTTATATGACAGATTTAAGAAGTAGTAAAACATTTGATAGAAAGGAAGATAATAATGATTAATTTAGAATGGGTAAGTGACTATATTGATATTTCTGATTTAACACCAAAAGAACTAGCTAAGATGGTAACAGAAAGTGATATCAATGTGGAAAAAGTAATTACTAATCATATAGATAACCTAGTAATTGGAGAAGTAGTAGAATGTGTTAATCATCCTGATAGTGATCACTTACATATCTGTAAAGTAAATATTGGAAGTGAAATATTACAAATAGTATGTGGTGCTCCTAATGTTAGAGTGGGCTTAAAAGCGATAGTTGCACTTGTAGGAGCTGTTTTACCAGGTGACTTTGAAATTAAGAAAAGTAAAATTAGAGGAGTAGAATCTAATGGTATGCTTTGCGCCTTATATGAATTAGGTTTAGAAGATAAGAATGACGAGACTTATAGCAAAGGTATTTATGAAGGAGCAAGTAACTTAAAAGTAGGAGAAGATGCTTTAAAAGCTTTAGATTTAGAATCAACTGTACTTGAACTTGATATTCATAAGCATCGTAATAATGATTGCTACTATCACATTGGCTTTGCCTATATAGTAAGTGCTATCTTAAATAGAAAAGTAACTTTACCTGATATAAGTTTTAAAGAAATAACTGATAGTGTAGATAAACATTTTAGTCTAGAAGTAGCAACTAATAAATGTAGTTACTATCTTGCTAAAATGGTTAAAAATGTTACTATTAAAGAATCTCCTTCCTTCATTAAGAAAAGATTAATAGCAGCAGGAATGCGTCCTATTAACAATGTAGTAGATATTTCTAATTATGTAATGTTAGAATTTGGTCAACCACTTCACTTCTTTGATTATGATAAGTTAGGTGCTAAAGTCTTAGTAAGAGATGCTAAAGAAGAGGAAGAAATTACTACTCTTGATAATAAGATGAGAAACTTAACTAATAATGATATTGTAATAACTGATACTATAAATCCTGTTTGTATAGCTGGTGTTATGGGGGGAATTGATACTGAAGTAACAGATAATACGAAAACTATTCTAATTGAAAGTGCAATCTTTGATCCTGTTAGTATCAGAAATACTGCTGCAAGATTAAACCTTCGTAGTGAAGCTTCTATTAGATATGGTAAAGGACTAAACTATGAATATACAGAAATGGCTATTAAAAGAGCTTGTCATTTACTAGAAAAGTATGCTGATGCTCAAATCTTATCTGGTATTGTTAAGTATGATAATATTGATAAAGAACCAAAAGTAGTAACCTTTAAAGCTAGTGAAGTTAATAATCTTTTAGGTATAGAAATAAGTGAAGCTGATATGGAAAAGGAAATGGATAGATTAGGTTTTGCTTATACTTTAAAAAATCAAATATTTACAGTAACTATTCCTAATAGAAGACTTGATATTGAACCTAATGTAAATGACATAGCAGAAGAAATTGTAAGACTTTATGGTTACCATAACTTAACTGCTACTTTACCAGTTGTATCTATCAAGAAAGGTGAATACAAAGGCGATATCAAATATCGCAAGTATATTTCTAAAAGACTTAGAATGAAAGGATTAACCGAAACTAAAACTTATACTTTAGTATCACCTAGTATGGCTGAATTATTTGATTATGAACAAAAAGAAAAAGTAGTTCTTCCTAACCCAATGAGTGTTGATAAGTCAGTTGTGAGAACAACTATTATACCTTCTTTAATAAATGTTTATAATTATAATAAAGCAAGAAAAGTAGAAGATATATTCTTATATGAAATAAGTAAAACTTATGATAAAAACTATCAAGAAGAATCTAAGATTGCTGGTTTATTAAAAGGCAATATTGTTAAATCATCTTGGAATGGTAATATAAAATGTGATTTTTATGTGGTAAAAGGAATAGTAGAAGATATTCTTAACTCACTAGGTTTTACCAATCGTTATACTTTCATTCCAGCTAAACTTCCTAATCTTCATCCAGGTGTTTCTGCTAGTATTTTACTAGATGGAGAAATGTTAGGTATCATAGGTAGAGTTCATCCAAATATTCTAAAAGACGAAGTCTATATCTTTGAACTTTCTTTAAATAAGTTAATGCGTAAAGTAAAACCAATTAAGTTTAAGGAACCAGCTAAGTATCCTAGTATTCAAAAAGATGTCGCTTTCTTAATCGATAGAAGTATTAATGCTAGTGAAATAGAAAAGATGATAAAGAAATCATCATCTAGATTATTAAAAGATATAAGTGTATTTGATGTCTATCTTGGAGATAATATTGCTAGTGATAAAAAATCAATGGCGTTCAAATTAACTTATCTTGATGATGCGAAAACTCTAACAGATGAAGAAGTAATGAATGATTTCCATCAAATGATAGAAAAAGTTACAAAAGAATTTAACTGTGAAATTAGAGATAACTAAAATTAGTTATAGCTAAATTAATTATAAGAGGTGATTATCTTGCAAAAAAAAGAAACTTTAATTAATGAATTTAAGACTTATGTTGGTGCATACTATGGTGTTAATAGTATGGATGAATATGATTTAAAAGTCTATGTTTTAAAAGAGATAGAACAAGATATAAAAGATTTTATCTTAGTTAATGACCTTGATAAGAATGAATGTTTACTACTTGCTAAGGAAGTAGAAGAAAAAGTGCCTTTAAAAACAAAATTACAAGATAGTCTTTTAATTCTTTATAAAATGAATGCTTCAATGGAACTTATTTTTATGATTAAAAATAAATTAAAAAAATATAATAAGTAGCAAAAATTACCAGGAAAGAAAATCTATAAATTAGACATTTTATTAATGGAGGTGTCGAATTTTGAAAAAGATTTTCTTTTTTATTGGTATAAGTTTTTTCTTGTTAGTGATAACTAATACGAAAGCTTTAAATATATATGATGGTAATAGCAAAGAAAGAGTTACTATATCTTTTAAAGATAAAGCAGTAACTACTAGAAATTTAAAAGATAAACTTAGCTTTGATTATCAAATTATTTCTATGCAACCTAAACTTAGTCTATCTTATTATGATGAAGCAATTACAAAAAGAATAGAAAATTTTAAATTTAGTGATATAGCAGAAGGAGAGAAGGAATATATTGCTCTTTTACGTAGATATGGTCTTTATGATGATATAGAAAAAGTTAATTGTTTTGGGGTGCCTTTAGAAAGTTTAACTATTTATACTAAGTCAACTAATCTTACTAATTTACAGTATGAGATATTAAAATCATAGGAAAGTATCCATTTTTCTAAAAAGTATGTTATCCTATATATAATAAGAGAGGTAGAAAGATGAAGTTAAGAAGAAGTAAAAAAGAAATAACTAAACTAAACATGGCAGTGCTAGTTATTGTGTTAGTAGTTATTATTTTCTGTGTGGTTGTATACTTTACTGTTAGAAATAGCAATTTTAGGGAAGATGATATAATTTATTTAAAAAACTTAACTAGTTATATTGAAAGTGTTGATGATTTACAAGAGGAAAGTTATCTTCTTACTAGTTATGATGAATATAGGGAAAAGATAAAAACCAATGAGTTGAGTAAAAGAAATTTTAAGAATAGTAACTATCTTTTTTTAAGAGTTAATTATAATATGTGTGATACATCAGATAATTTTCCAATTGATTATTCTATTCAAAATAATGAAGTGAAGATAATAATTGATGATTATGAATCTTGCAATATTTGTGCTTTTGGTAATAAATACTATTTAATAAGATTAGATAAGAAGATTACTAATCCTAATGTTACGATTGAGCATAAAATAGCAAATCCTAAGAACTGTGATGGAGTGTATTTAAATTAGTAATTATAAAGAGGTAGAAAAATGAAATTAAAAAGAAGTGAGAAGGCAATAACTAAGCTAAATGTAGCAATAATAGTTACTGTGATAGTAGTAATTATTTTCTGTGTAGTGATATATTTAACTGTTCAAAATAATACTAGTAAAGACACGAACTTTATCTATTTAAAATCAGTATTAAGTGCCAAAATAGATAATGAAGTATTAAAGAAAGAAAACTATGTCTTTACCAGTTATGAAGAATATAAAAAAGTATTTGGAACTGATAAACTAAGCGAAAGTGACTTTAAAAATAATAATTATCTTTTACTTAGTATTAGTTATAATCCTTGTAGTGAAAAGAAAATAACACCAACTAATTATTCAGTTAATGGTAATAATATTAAAGTAACAGTTACTTATAAGAGTACTTGTGGTGGTTGTGCTAGTGAGAATGTTTATTATTTATTAAAAGTAAATAAAAATATTACTAGTCCTAATGTTAATATTGAATATAAAGAAATAAGTAAGGAAGACTGTAACAATAATGGAATTTATAAGGTTGATAAACCATTAATTTATCTTTATCCCACAGTAGATACTAAAGTAAATGTAAAATTAGGAAGAAGTGAAGCATTAACTTCCACTTATCCTAAATATAAAGATAGTTGGAATGTTTTAGCAAAACCAACGGGAGAGTTAATAGATGATAAGGGTCGTAGTTTTTATGGCTTATACTGGGAAGGGTATAACACTATTGATGTTACTTTTGAAGATGGTTTTGTGGTAAAGAAAGATGATTTAATTCCTTTTCTTGAGGAAAAATTAAGTGCTTTAGGTTTAAACGAAAGAGAAGCTAATGAATTCATTATTTATTGGTTACCAAGATTAGAAGAAAATGAGTATAACTTAATTAGATTTGAAAGTATTACTAATATAAACAAAGATATGCCACTTATTATTAATCCTAAACCTGATACGGTGATTAGAATTTTAATGGAATATAAGAAAGCGGATAAAGATACAAAAGTTAAAACACAAGCATTAGTAACTCCAGTTCGTAAAGGTTTTACGGTAGTTGAATGGGGTGGCACTATAGTTAAGTAATAATTAACACATAAAGTCCTTAGATTTTATGTGTTTTTCTAAAATTATATCGACAAAAAAACTTGCAAACAAATGTTTTTCTTGTTATACTTGTAGTGGAAAAAGTGGTGAAAAGAATGAATAAAAGTGAATTATTTAAAGATGAATTAAACTATTTGAAAAATGAAGATATTAAGAAAAGTGCTACGGAACTAATCAATATATTACCGGAGTATTTCTTTCATGAAGCAGCTTCATCTACAGGAAAATATCATCCAAAATATGCTTTAGGAGAAGGTGGTTTATTAAGACATACTAAAGCAGCTTGTTATATTGCACATGAACTATTAAATGACCCAGCAATCGGTGAAAAATATACATCTCGTGAAAAAGACTTAATGATAGTAGGGTTAATAATGCATGATGGTTTAAAAAGAGGCTTAAAGGAAGAAACATATACTAGATTTGACCATCCATTATTAGCAGCAAATTTTGTTTATGAAAATAGAGAAAAAGTAGATATTAGTGAAGAAGAAGCATTATTCTTAAAAGAAGTAATTTCATCACATATGGGACCTTGGACTAAAGATTATAATGGTAACGAAGTATTACCATACCCAAAAACTAAGTACCAGAATTTTGTTCATATGTGTGATTACTTAGCAAGTAGAAAAGGTTTACTTGTACCTTTTGATAGTGCTAATAATGTATCATTAATATAAGAGGAACTAAAAATGGGAAAGATAATAGTAATTGAAGGAGTAAATGATTCAGGAAAAGAAACACAAAGTAAGCTATTAGCACAAACTTTGAAAGAAGAAGGCTATAAAGTAGTAGAATTTTCTTTTCCAATGTATAAAAGTCCGACAGGGAAAATATTTAAAGAATGTGTTTTAGGAAAGAATAATAACGGTTGGTTTCCAGAAGGATACGAAAAATTAGATCCATATGTTGTTTGTCTTTATACAGCAGCTGATCGAAAATATCATAAAGAAAAGATAGAACGATATCTAAAAGATGACTATATTGTAATACTAAATAGATATACTAGTTCAAATATGGCTCATCAAGGAAGTAGATATAATGATAGTGAAGAGCGCTTTTTTATGTATCAATGGATAGATAAACTAGAGTATTGGTTGTTGAGACTTCCTAAACCAGACTGTACTATTCTTTTAAAAGTACCAGCCAAATATTTAAATCAATTAGATGAAAAACAAGTATCATTTACTTTTCAAGAAGATATCTTCGACCAAGATTTAGTTTTAAAATCATATATTGAATTATCAGAATTATATAATTGGGATACTATTGATTGTGTTTCTAATGATAAAATGAAATCAGTAGAAGAAATTCATAAAGAGATAATGAAAATAGTAAGAATAAATTTAGAAAAATAGTTAATAATAGTGTTAGGTGATAAAAGTGGATTTATTAATTGTCTTAGTCAAAACACTATTTTTTTATTGGGTGATAGTTTTACTATATCGTTTTATGGGAAAAAGAGAAGTTGGAGAGTTAAGTATAGTTGATTTGATAGTATCAGTTTTAATAGCTGAACTAGCAGCAATGTCGATTGAGCAATATGATAAGAGTATTTTTTTAAGCTTAATTCCAATGATAGTTTTAGTCTTACTTCAAATAATTCTTGCAAAACTTTCTCTTAAACACCCAAAACTTCGAACACTACTAGATGGAAATCCTTCTATCATTATCGAAAAAGGAAAAGTAAATTATAAAGAACTAGTCAAACAAAGATATAATCTTGAAGATTTACTAACACAGTTAAGAGCAAGAGAAATTAAAAGCTTAGAAGAAGTTGATTATGCCATACTAGAAACATCAGGTAAACTTTCTGTCTTTCAAAAACAAAAAGGAAAGAGTGTTTATCCTTTAGCAGTAATACTTGATGGTGTTATTCAAGAAGATACATTGAAAGCGATTAAAAGAGATAAAAAATGGTTGGAAGAGATGCTTTTACTAGAAAATGTTTTATTAGAAGATGTCTTCTATGGCTTTTTTAAAGACCATCAATTATTCTTGATAAAAAATAGTGACTGTATCACTTAAACGACAAAATAAGTATAGAATAATATATAAAATAAGATAGGTGAAAATATGAAAAAATACCTTATCATTATTTTAATATTTATTCTAGGCTTATTTTTATTATTTGGAAAAAAATCTAAAGAGGTAGAGAAAATGGAAGAGAAAAGATTTATCTTTATATCTTATATAGAACTTGCTAAGTATTTAAAAGATAAAGAAGAAACAGTAATGAAAAATACTATTGATGATATGATAAATCAATGTAAAGATTTCGGTTTTACCGATATAATCTTACAAGTTAGAAGTTTTTCTGATGCTATTTATTATTCTGATATTTTTCCTAGTAGTATTACTATTGTTGCTAAAGAAGGGGATAAATTACCTTTTGATGTGCTAGATTATTTTATAAAGATAAGTCACAAAAATAATATTCGTCTTCATGCTTGGATTAATCCTTATCGAATAAGAAGTAATTTATCAAAGGAAGAAATTAAAGATAATAATCCGGCTTTTAAGTATTTAAATACTAATAAAGTAGAGAAAAATGCTAAAGGTATTTTTTATAATCCTGCTGATGAAGAAGTTAGAAAGTTAATACTTAGTGGAGTAGATGAAATACTTGATAATTATGATATAGATGGCATTCATTATGATGATTACTTTTATCCAAGTGATACTATTGATTTAGAAAACTATAATGAAGCAAAAAAAGATAACCAAGACTTAACATTACAACAATTTCGATTGGAAAATACTACGAAACTAATTAAAGAAACTTATGAACGAGTAAAAAAGAAGAATAAAAATATTTTATTTGGAATAAGTCCTGAAGGTAATATTACTAATAATTATGAAGTTAATTATATTGATACTAAAAAATTTGCTAGTGAAGAAGGTTATGTTGATTATTTAATGCCCCAGATATATTTTGGTTTCTTTAATTCTGTTAAACCATTTTATCAAACGGTTAAAGAATGGAATAGTTATATAACTACGGATAAAGTTAAATTAATACCTGCTCTTGCCTTTTATAAAGTTGGGTGTGAAGACTTATATGCTAAAGAAGGTCAATATGAGTGGGTTGAGTCTAACAATATAATAGCAAGAGAAGTATTAACTAGTAGACCATTATCTAATTATCAAGGGTTTGCTATTTTTAGATATGATTCTATACTAAGTGATAATTTGACAGACCAAGCTTTTAAAGAAAAAGAAAATTTAAAAAATATACTTAAAGAGTAATTGTTATGTTATACTTAGATTGTAGGAGGCTTTAGATGAATAGAAAAGGATTTACACTAATTGAATTATTAGCGACGATTACTATTTTAGCAATGATTATGTTGGCGGCAGTTCCCAATATAATGAGTACTCTTGATAAGAGTAAACGAAGAACTTATATAGAAGATGCTAAGAAGATGATATCTCTTGCTGAATATAGATTAAGAAGTGATACTACTGTTAAAAGACCAAGTAATGGCCAAAGCGTTGTATTTTTACTTAAATCTATGGATTTAACTGATTTTAGTGAAGGACCTGAAGGGGGACAATATGATACTAATTATTCTTATGTTAAGTTAACCAATAGTGGTGGTACTTATGTTTACTATGCAACATTAATAGAAAATTATGGTGATAATAAACATCGTGGTGTAGTTAATCTAACAAGAGATCAATTACTGAATGAAAATGCTATAAATAAAGTTAGTAAATTAAATACAGTTCCAGCAATATCAACTTCAGGTGTTGTGCAAACTGTAAATGAATTAAAATAATAGAAAAAATAAATCCTATAAATTGACATAAAACGACATAATGTGTTATCATCAATATATGAAAATATGGAGGATGTTATGAGAAAGAAAAGAACGAATCAGAAAGGGTTCACGTTAATAGAATTATTGGCAGTTATCGTTATTTTAGCTATTTTAATGACCCTAGCAATTACTAGTATGCAAGGATATATTAATGGTGCTAAGAAGGATACATATATAACAACTGCTCAACAATTTTTACAATATGTAAGATTAGGAATTACTAATGGTGATTATACTTCACCTATAGCCGGTGAATGTACAGCTATTCATATTAATAGTATTCAAACAGAATCTGGAGTAAATAATAGTCCATTTGGAAAATCACTTGTTGATTCACAAAGTTTCATAGTAATTTATAACTCTACTTCTTCAGGTAGTGATAAGTTATTATACTATGCTGCAATGAATGATGCACAAGGTAATGGATTTGTTTTAACAGCAGAAGATTCTTTAGAAAGAGGTATTGTTAAGGTTCGTAAAGAAGGTGGCTTTGCTGGTACAACTTTACCTAGCAAAATAACTTCATCTCAGTCTGCTAATCTTAATTTGCCAAAGGGAAAAAGTGCTGGTGTAGTTGTCAGTAGTTGTAAATTAACAAATATTGATGGATAGCAGGTAAAAAGATTATTGGTATAGTTATTTTATATATGACTATACTTTAAATTGACATTGAATGATAAAAAATTAGCGTTTATAGATATGGAGGATGTATTATGAAAAAGAATAAAGTGAATCAGAAAGGTTTTACATTAATCGAATTATTAGCAGTTATCGTTATTTTAGCTATTTTAATGACTCTAGCAATTACTAGTATGCAAGGGTATATTAATGGGGCTAAGAAAGATACATATATAACAACTGCTCAACAATTTTTACAATCTGTAAGATTAGGAATTACTAATGGCGATTATACTTCACCTATAGCCGGTGAATGTACAGCTGTTCATATTAATAGTATTCAAACAGAATCTGGAGTAAATAATAGTCCATTTGGAAAATCACTTGTTAATGAACAAAGTTTTATAGTAATTTATAACTCTACTTCTACAGGTAGTGATAAGTTATTATACTATGCAGCAATGAATGATACACAAGGTAATGGCTTTGTATTAACAGCAGAAAATTCTTTAGATAGAGATATTGTTAAAGTTCGTAAAGAAGGTGGATTTAGTGGAACAACATTAGTTGCCTCTGGTGCATCACTTCCACTTCCTGGTGGTTCTACTACTTGTAAACTTACAAATATTGATAAGTAATTAATTGAAAAAAAGTCTCTAAAATTAGAGATTTTTTGTTTGCAATTAAGAGAACAAAACTGAAAACAAGTTTTCAGTAGCCTTACCTCACGGTAAGCCATTTCTGCTTCACAGAACTAAATTAGTTCTCCACAGACCAGTATCGGGTGGTCGCTACCCTATTATTTTTCACTGAATTTTATTTTAAGTTAAGCTCTGCATATATATTTTTAAACCTTCAAACATTATATTCACGCTTGCGTTGAAATCTCTATCATGCTTTGTATGACACATTGGACATTCGTACTTTCTTATACTTAAATTCTTTAACTCTTTATTTTGAAACTCACATACACTACATACTTGACTGCTTGGGTAATATCTATCTATTTGTATTAATTTTTTGTTATTCCATTCAGCTTTATATTTAAGTACTCTAATTATTTCTCCAAGTGGGTTTGAACTTAAGCTTTTTGCTATATTATGATCCTTGTACATACTTTTAACATCTAGATTTTCACACACAATTATGTCATTTTCTTTTATTAATTTATTTGTTATATCGTGAATTAAATGTTTTCTAGCATTTCTTATCTTTTGCCATAGCCTTTGTATTTTAAGTTTTAATTTATATCTATTTTTACTTTCTCTCTTGCATCTAGCTAAAGCTCTTTGAAGTCCTTTTAGTCTTTTACTTCTATCTTTTATTATATTTTTAATTTTTTCATTATGTGATGTTACTATCAAATCCTTTATACCCAAATCTATTCCAATTATACTTTGAGGAGTAAACATAGGTTTATATACATCTTCTTCTACTAAAATGCTAACGTAATATCTTTCGGCGTCTTTTCTTATAACTGCACTTCTAATTCTTCCATTTATACTTTCTTTATTTCTATATCCTTTTATTTTTACCCATTTTAATTTAGGAAGCTTAATCAATCTTTTTTCTAAATCAAGTTCTATCGAATTATATACTTTTTCTTTATAGGTACTTACCACATTATTGGTTTTATAACTGTCTTTAACCCCTTTTGCTTTAAATTTAGGAAAACCACCTTGCTTAAAGAAATGGTCATAAGCACATTCTAAATCATTTGAAGCATTTCTAAGAGAACAGCTATCAACCTCTTTTAAAAATGGATATTTCACAAGTAGACTTGGTATCATGGTATTCTGGTCATATGCAGATTTACCTTTTTTAGTATTGTTGTAAGTATCAATTCTATCCCTTAAAAAGATATTATAGACAAGTCTAGCAGAACCGATAGTTTTATTTATTAAAATCTTTTGCTCTACATTTGGATAAAGTCTAAAAATATACCCTTTAAGTACTTTCGTATAATCACCTCAATTCATTAGAATATAGCATATCACATAAAACAAACGTTTGCAATGAGCATTTAAAACTTTTTATAAATTTCCTATTGTACAAAAAAATAGGAAGTTAGTTAAACTAACTTCCAAAAAGAATAAAAAGGGGTTGGCTAGTGTGATACTAGCTACCAATTCGCCTAATTCCGAATTGGTGATTTCTATAATAACGGTAAAAGGGTAGTTTGTCAATCATTTTTCTAAAAAAAGTTCATAAAAAAATTTTATTGATAAATACCTTATCTTGTAGACTTTTTAAATTTAATAAATTATACTTAACTAAAGGAGAAAAATTATGTTAAAAGTTAAGAATATTACTAAATATTATGGTGCTAATAAAGCGGTAGATAATTTGTCTTTTACAGTAGAAAAAGGTGAAATATTTGGCCTTTTAGGAGAAAATGGTGCTGGAAAAACTACTACTTTTAGAATCATTCTAGGTCTTATTACTGCTAGTAGCGGTAGTGTCACATTAGATGGTAAAAGTATTGATTATAGTGTTACTGACAAAATTGGTTACGTAACAGAAGAGCGCAGTCTTTTAACAAAGATGACTGTTAAGAATCAAATATTACTCTATGGGGTTTTAAAAGGTATGGAAGAAGAAGAAATACTGACAGAAATGCGCAAGTGGTTAGTTAAATTTCAAATACCTGAATATGAAAACAGAAAGATAAAAGAACTATCTAAAGGAAATCAACAAAAGATACAGTTCATCGCTGCTGTTATCAATCATCCGAAGTTATTAATACTAGATGAACCTTTCTCTGGACTTGATCCTATTAATGTGGAACTTTTAAAGAAAGCGATTATTGAATTACAAAAAGATGGTTGTGCTATCATCTTTTCTTCCCATCAAATGGAACAGATTGAAGACTTTTGTGAGAAACTAGTTATTCTATCAAAAGGAAAAGTAGTGGTATCAGGTTATCTAAAAGATATAAAGAGTGAATATCGAAAGAAAAATATCTTATTAAGGGGAGATAATCTTCCATTAGATGATATAAAAAAGATAAAAGGTGTAATATCAGTTAGTGAACATAGAGGAGAGTACTTAGTTAAAGTAGATGAACTTTCTATTGCTAGTTCGATTTTTAAACTAGTAAAGAAATATGACATTACTAAGTATGATGTTACGGAACCAACTTTAAATGAAATCTTTATTGAGAAAGTAGGTGCTAAAAATGCTTAGAAAGTTTTTCTATTTAGTTAAGATAAGTTTCAATAAAAAGTTAAAATCAAAATGGTTTATTGCTGTAAATGTTATTTTAGCAATTGCTATGTTTGCTTTATTCAACTTAAATTCTATCATAACTTTTTTTGGTGGAGACTTTGATAAATCTTTAGAAATACTTGTTTATGATAAAACTAATATTTCTTATGATTACTTAAAAAATAATCTTACTAATCTTGCTAATAATTTAGATGAAGATAAACTAGTTATTAAACAAGTTACAGAAAATAAAAAAGAACTAAAAGATGATGAGATTCTAATTACTCTTAATATTGATGATAAATTATTATCTGCTAGTGTAACTAGTGAGAAGAAAATTGACCAAGATATTTATCAACTAATCTATCAGAGTTTAAATAGTACTAAGCAACAAGTCTTAGTAGAGAAATTAAACTTAGATAGTAATACACTTGCTATGTTATCAAATAGTATTGATATAAACCGAATAGTTTTACGTGATAAAAAGACACAAGATGAGAATATGTCAATGATTATGAGTACAATCTTTCCAAGTTTGATTTTACCATTCTTTATGTTAATCGTTTTCCTTGTCCAGATGGTCGGTGGAGAAATCTGTGAAGAAAAAACAACAAAAAGTATGGAAATAATTATTTCTAACGTTAGTCCGAAGACTCATCTCTTATCAAAGATAGTAGCTAATAATTTATTTGTATTATTACAAGGTATCTTATTTTTCTTATATGGTTTAGTTTCATATTTTATAAGTAGTAGAAATGGCAGTCTTAATATTCCATCAGAAATAACTAATATTTGGGATGGGTTGGTAGCAACAGGTTTACTTAAAAATATTATATCTTTTATTCCTTTCTTATTAGTACTTATCTTGTTATCATTCTTGGCTTATTCCTTACTTGCTGGAATACTTGCCTCAATGACTACCAATATTGAAGACTTTCAACAGTTACAAGCTCCGATTGTTTTCATCTTATTAGCTGGTTATTACTTATCAATTATGGCAAGTATGTTTCAAGGAAGCGCTTTCTTAAAAGCAGCTTCTTATATTCCACTTATCTCTTGTCTTTTATCACCAACTTTGTTTGTAATGGGAGAAGTTACAATGGTAGATGTAACAATTTCAATTGTTTTACTTATCGTTTTCTTATACTTGATTGTAAATTATGGAATGAAAGTTTATAAAGTGGGAATACTAAACTATTCAAATGAAAAAGTTTGGACTAGATTTATAAAAGCATTTAGAAAAGAAGATTAGGGGTGAAATAATGGCTAAGATTGTGATTATTGGTTTAGGACACGTTGGACTTGCATATTTAGAAAATTTGATTTTTGATAAAAGTATTAGTGGTGAAGTGGTTTTAATTGATAATGATGAAGAAAAACTTAAAGGAGAAATACTCGATATTGAGCAGGGTCTAGTTCTTAATAATAGCAATGTTGATCTTAAGATAGGTGATTATAGTTCGCTAGATAATGCTGATATTTGTGTTTTAACACTTGGCTTACCACAAAGTAAAAAAAGTAGGTTAGAGGACTTAGCTGGTGCTAGTAAGATGGTAAAAGAAGTAACTGAGAAAATAGAAAACACTTCTTTTAATGGAATAATTTTGGTAGCTACTAATCCGGTTGATGTTATAAGCCAAATGGTAGCAGCTAATTTAGCTTATCCTTATCAAAGAGTGATAGGAACAGGAACAATGCTTGATACTATTAGACTTAAAAGTTTAATCAGTAAGAAGGTTAATGTTTCTCCTGATGATATTAATGTCTATGTTTTAGGAGAACATGGCAATAGTCAGTTTGTTTATTATAACAATGCTAATATTTCTATGTCTTCAATAAAGAATTATTTATCAAAAGAAGAAAGAGATGAGCTGGCATCACTGACTAAAAAGATGGGGAGTTTAATAGTAACTAATAAGGGTTATACTTCGTTTGGAGTAGCTAGTTGTTTATTAGAACTTACTAAAACTATTTTAAATGATTCTAGAAAGATTTACCCAGTATCACATTATCAAGCTGATTATGATTTATATTTTTCAATGCCTGCAGTGATTGGAAAAAGTGGTATAATTAAAACAGTACCAGTTAAACTTAGTGAGGAAGAAGAAAAGCAATTAGTGATGGTTACTAGGGTTTTAAAAAGTGCTGTGGATGAAGTGGTACCACCAGAATTATATTAGGAGGAAGCAATGTTTAATTTTATTTATTTAGTAATTTTATGTTTATTAGTAGCGATTATTTTTGCTAGCTGCTATAAGTTTTTAAGATTTAAAAAGTGGTCATTAGCAATTGGGGGTTTCATTTATTCTTTAATAGTAATAATTACTACTTTAATATTCTTTGAAGGTAGATTAAAAAGTAGTGAAGTTGACTATTTAATTAGTTCTTTAGGAGAAGGCAATATCTTTGCAATTATAGTTTTACTTTTACAGTTAGTATTATGTTTTGTTACAGTATTTGATTATTACCAAGTTTTAAAATTAGTAAAACCTATTAAAGATACAAAATAAAAAGACTATTATCGAGTGATTAGTTCATTTGTTAATAGTCTTCTTTTATTAAGAATTAGAAATTTCTTCTAGCTCACTAATAGAAAGTCCGGTATACGTAGAAATTTTATCTAAACTTTCATTGTTACTTAACATTAGTTTAGCTATTTCTAGTTTTGTTTCTGTTTTTCAAACAATAATACCATTATCAACGTTTTCTTTCATAAGCAGAGTTTCGACACCTTTCCTCTACCTTTTCAGTATTATACCAGGCATTAGATTCATCATTGAGTTCCAATTTCTCAATCTCATCCATTATGACCAGTCCTTTGGTGCTATAAAAGTGTAATAATTAATTGCAGAAATGTGATTGAATATTACACTTCTTTTTATTATGATTGAAGTGATTGGATAACGTGAGTCTTTTAGAGATAACGTTCTCGTATTTCACATAATATATTCGTTTAAGCAAGTTGAGATTGAAATAATTTTCGTGTAAAGAGCCAAAATTAGAATATGTAGAGGAGTTGGAACCAATTATAATTAAGAGAAGGATAGGAAGGAAAATAAAATGAAGTATGGAATTGGCATTGATGTTTCAAAAGGAAAAAGTACGATAGCTGTATTATCAGCTGCTGGAGAGTTGATTGTTGAACCATTTGAAATAAATCATGATATAGAAGGAGTAAAATTATTAGAGGAAAAAATAAAAGATATTCCAAAAGAAGATTTAAAGATAGTCATGGAAGAGACAGGAACATATCATTTACCAATATTAGGTTATTTACTTGATAAAGGATACTTTGTTGTTGCTGAAAATGCTTTGAAAAATAAAAAGTATCTTGATTGAGGATTAAGAAAAGCTAAGACAGATAAAAAAGATTCTTTAAAGTTAGCTGAGTATTGCTGTGATAATTGGTATAAGTTAAACAAGATAAGAGAAAACGATGAAATATATAATAATTTAAGATTCTTATCAAGGAGATATTTAGATAATGTGGCTATTCAAACAAAAGAGAAGATAAGTTTTTCTAATTTATGTGATTTATTATTTTCTGGGTATTATCAACTGCTAGATGAAAACAATTTTATTTTATGTTTAGGAGTATTTAAAAAGTATTATCATCCAGCCATTGTTACAACAAAAAACAATCTCAATTTATAATCGAGATTGATGAACTTGCAAAAAAGTTAGGACATAAAAGTGCTGGAATAAACCTAGCAAAAAAAAGTTTATAATCTGGCACTTAATACAATCAGTCCGCATCCTAACAATAAATATACACAACTTTCAGCAGAATGTTGTGTTGATGAATTGATTTTAACAATTAATTCATCTAATAAGATTATAGTAGAAATGGATGAACTTGCAAGAGAATTACCAGAATATGAAGAAATAAATAAAATGCCTGGTGTTGGTAAGAAATTAACATCAAGAATAATTGCTGAAATTGGTGATGTGAGAAAATTTAAAAATGCTGGAAGTATTATTGCATATGCAAGATTAGACGCACACCACCATATCAATCAGGAAAATTTGAAGCCACGAATAGACATATTTCTAAAAGAGGAAACAAGCATTTAGTAAAAACTGGATACGAAGTGATGAAATCAATCAAAAGTAGTTGTAAGTCGGATAACGAATTAAAAGCATATATTATAAAAAAAGAAAATGAAGGTAAATCAAAGAAATCTGCTAAAGTGGTAAATATGCTTACTTAAATTGCAAAAAAAGACCCCAAAATGAGGTCTGGTGTTAGCATACCTAAAATTAACTAAAAAATTTTAAAATTATTTTATCAAAATCTATTGATTTTTATTAGAAAGTTTTTTATAAATATCTAATTTAAGTCTTGACCGTGAGTTAACTCTCTGGTTTATACTTTAATTGTATTAAAGTTTAAGGAGGAATAAAAGATGAAAAGTTTAGTAATTTATTTTTCTCATACTGGAGAAAGCTACATAAATGGAACCATTAGAAATATTACGAAGGGTAATACAGAAATAGTTGTTGAAAAAATAAAAGAAATCACTGGTGCAGATTTGTTTAAAGTAGAACCAGTAACAGCATATCCATATAACTATCAGGAATGTTGTGATGTTGCTAAGGAAGAACTTAATAATAATATTAAAAGAGAAACAAAGAGTGAATTAACTAGTATAGCTGATTACGATACAATCTATATTGGTGGACCTGTTTGGTTGGGACATTATCCAATGCCATTACTTGCTACGTTAGAAAAGTTAGATTTCTCTTCTAAAAAAGTAAAACCATTTACTACTCATGATGGCTCTGGTTTAGGCAGTGTTATGAGTGATGTAGAAAAATACTGTAAAAATGCTATCGTTGAAAGTGGTTTGAGCATTGTAGGAAGTAATGTAAATAATGCTGAAGAAAAATTAGAAAGTTGGTGTAAATAATGGTAAAACAAACAGCAGGTAAAGATCAACTAGGTGGTTTTGCTGATAAATTTGCTGAATATAATGATGATTTATTATTTGGTGAAGTTTGAATAGAACAGATAAGTTATCTTTAAAAGATAGAAGTATGATAACTATTGCTGCTTTAATGGGAAAAGGTATAAATGATTACACAATTAGCTTTTTATACTGGTTGGCCTAATGCCTGGGCAGTGTTTAAAATGGGAAAGGAAGTATATAAAGATGAATGATAAAGAGTTTGATAAAATAAATGTTTTTGGGAAAGGTAATGAAAATATCGATTATGCTAAATATTTTATTGGAAAAAGTTATTTAAATCCTTTAACTAATCCGAAAGAAACAGTTTTTCTTGCTAATGTTACCTTTGAACCTGCTTGTAGAAATAACTGGCATATTCATCATGCTAAAAGTGGTGGTGGTCAAATATTAATTTGTACAGCTGGTAGTGGTTGGTATCAAGAAGAAGAAAAAGATGCCGTTAGTCTAGAACCAGGTATGGTAATTACAATTCCTGCAAACGTTAAACACTGGCATGGAGCGAAAAAAGATTCTTGGTTTAGTCATATTGCTGTAGAAGTACCAGGAGAAGAAACTTCAAACGAATGGTGTGAAGCAGTAACCGATGAAGCGTATGCTAAATTAGGTTAAATAGTAAAAATAGTTGGAGGTTACATAAAAAATGAATAATAAAGAAAAAGCAAGAGAATTTTGTTTAGAAGTAAAGAAACTAGCAAAAGAGTATGATTTACCATTTTTTGTTGTTACAGATGGCGCTTCTGCTACTAGTAATAATAACTGTAGTGCGGTAAAAAATGCAAGAGATGCACATATTAAATGGGAACAAGAAAATGGTTATAATCCCTTTGAAGACTGGTCTAAAAACGAAAAATAGCCGTATAATCATACAAAAATGATTAAAAACAAAAAATGTTATCAATGACTTAGCAAAAAATCATACAGTTATTATTGTTGCACATAGATTAAGTACAATAGTTGATTCTGATAATATTTTTGTTTTAGATAAACATAAAATAAGTGCTAGTGGAACACATAATGAATTGATGAAAAATTGTGCTGAATATAGAAATTTGTATGAAATAGAAGAGTAAGAAAATAATAAAAATAAAAAGTGAGATTAGATGATGAATAAAAAACTAGTTGTATATTTTTCATATACAGTTCATACAAAGATGATTGTAGATAAAATAAAAGAAAAGATAGATTGTGATGTTTTAAGAATAGAAACTGTGATACCATATTCAACTGACTACGATAATGTCGTTAATGATGAACAAAATAGTGAAAGAAGTAATTTCTTACCAGAAATAAAAGATATAAATATAGACCTTACTAACTATGACACAATAATACTTGGAACACCAGTTTGGTGGTATCGACCAGTTCCTGCTATTAGAACATTTCTAAATAAATATGACTTAACAGGAAAAATAATCATTCCTTTTGCAACCAATGCTGGTTGGTTAGGAAAGACTTTTATTGAAATAAAAAATCTTTGTCCTAATTCTATAGTAACTAATAATATGAATATTGTCTTTGAAAGTTATTCTGATAATTTAGTTACAAGTGATGAAGAAATTACTGATTGGATAAATACATTATAGTCCTTAAAAAGCTACTCAAAAAAAGATAGCTTTTTTTTATGTTTTGTAGTATAATAATCGACAAAAAAGAAGGGGATAATATGGAAAATATAACTATGTTAGATATGCAATCTAACGATATGTTATCAGAACTTAGTAAGAATGAGTTGGAAGAATTAAGAAAGGAAATAAGAAATTCTAGTTTGTCTTATAGATCTAGTATAGGTTTGGAAGCAGTTGATACTTTTGGTACAGAAATAGAATATGAAAACTTTTCTAGAAGTGTGGTGGATGATTATATTGCAAAAAAGCACTATGGATATGTATCTAGTTACGATGATTCTGTACCGACCGGTGGTGAGATTAAATCACCAATTTCTCAAGATATGCCAGAGTTTTGGAAAGAATTTCAAGAAATATGTTTTTTTCTAGCCGAAAATGGTGCTGAAACAGCCAAGAACTCAGGCGGTCATATTCACATTGGAAGTCATATTTTGAAAAATAATTATATTTATTGGCGCCAATTTTTTAAGACTTATATGTTATATGAAACCGAGTTATTTGAATTTTTTAAAGGAGAATTTAAAGAAATGCGTCCAACGGTTGGTGAATATGCAGAGCCAATAGCAAAAGCCTTATATCAAGATTTAGAGAAACTTAATAATTTAACTACTTTTGATGAAATGTATAATAGCATATTTATACCAACAAAAAAAGTTGCTGTTAATTTGAAGAAAGTAGTACCAAATACTATTAAACCACGTCTTAATAGTACGATTGAATTTCGAAGTCCAAATGGAACAAGTAAAGAAATTATCTGGCAAAATAACATAAATACCGCTGTGAAACTTCTAAAAGCTCCGGTGAAAGAACTGGTAGATGAAGATTATCTTGATTATCGACTTAGAGAAGGGTTACCAACTGAATCATCACTTTCTAATGCTTTAGAACTTGTTGATACTATATTTGATAATAATTTAGATAAAATCTACTTTTTAAAACAATATAATAAAGACTTTAATTTTAAGGAAGAAAAGTGTAGAGGGCTAGTTAAGAGTAAATTTTAGAATAGCAATTTACTAAAATAGAACAATTTGATAAAATAAATCATATAGAGTATGGTGATTTATGGTGAAGAAGAAAAAAGGGTTTACATTAGTTGAATTACTTGCAACTATTACAATTATGGGGTTAATTACTGTAATGGTAACACCATCTATTGTTAAGTTACAAGATAATAACAAGACAAAACAATTTCAAATGTATGCTAAGAGTTTGGTTGAAGCTGCTAAAGTTTATGTCCAGAAAGAAGGAGAAGATATTACTCCCCTTGGTGTAGATGCGTGGCAAGGTTGTATTGAAATTAGTTATCAAGAATTAGCTACTAGTGATTTAGTTAAATCTTACGATGATACAGATTATGATTGTTCTGGTTCTAAGATACGTTATACAAAAACAAAGAGTAGTGGTAAATATACTTATCATTTAGTATGTAACTCAAAAGTTAGTAAAAAGAAAAACTACGACTTAAATACTATTCCAAATGCTGCTTGTAGTGTGGAATCGTTAAGCTGTACTCCAGGGGAGAATGCTGTTACCAAAATTACTAGTAAAGCTAATAGTGAAAGCTTAGATTATAATAGTGCTAATGCTACTCAAAAGAAGGAAGTATGGACTTATTCAAAGAGTGCTACAACGCAACTTAAAGCTAATACTGAATACAGATATATTGGACAAAATCCAAATAATTATATAAAATTTAATAATGAAATCTGGAGAATCATTGGAGTATTTGAAACTGATGATGGTACTGGAAAATATGAAAAAAGGTTAAAAATAATTAGGAATGAAGCTTTTCCTAAAGAACTTTCTTGGGACAATAAAAATGCTTCTACTGGGGCAGTCGATTACTATGGAAAAAATAACTGGGCTGATGCTAGACTTAATTATTTATTAAATCCTAATCATGATAGTGAAACATATGGTGGAAGTCTCTACTGGAATAGAAAGTCCGGTAACTGTTATGCCGGAAGAGATAATGCTACTACTACCTGTGACTTTTCATCAATTGGACTTACTAACGTTTCAAAAGATTTAATTGGAAATGCCAAATGGTATTTGGGAGGAATAGGAGATTTTACTAGTTCTTCGAATGGTTTAGCAACACATTTCTATACTAGAGAAAGAGAAACTTCAGTATACAGTGGTAGAAGTAGCAGTTGGATAGGAAAAGTTGGTTTAATGTATGTAAGTGATTATGGTTTTGCAACAAGTGGAAATAGTTCAACTAATAGAGCTAGTTGTTTAAGAAAAGAGTTATATACTTGGAGTTATTCTACAGATTGTGTTAACAATGATTGGTTATTTAATTCTACTTATCAATGTATGATTAATCCACGCTCCGATTCTCCAGGGATAGGTTTTCAAATATTTTCAGATGGTATTATTCGTGATATATCTAGTTATGTTACTTGTAATGTTCGACCAGTGGTTTATTTAAAATCATCAGTAGCTTTTAGTGATGGAGATGGAAGTAGTTCGTCACCTTATATCATTGATGATTGTGAGGAGTGATAAAATATGGAGTTATTAGCACCAGCAGGAAATAAAGAAAGTTTGATAGCAGCAATTAATAGTGGTGCAGATGCTATTTATTTATCAGGGAAGAAATTTGGAGCACGCGCATATGCTCTAAATTTTTCTAATGAAGAACTAAAAGAAGTCATAAGAATTGGAAAAATTTATGGTGTTAAAATCTATGTGACGATGAACACATTAGTAAAAGAAAATGAAGTAGAAGAGTTTCTAGACCAAGTAGAATTTCTATATGCTAATGGAGTGGATGCTATCTTAATGCAAGACTTTGGAATGATTTGTTTATGTCTTAAGAAGTTTCCTAATCTTGAAATTCATGCTTCTACACAAGCTCATAATGTTTCTAGAGAAGGAATCGATTTTCTTTACAAGTTAGGTGTTAAAAGAGTAGTGTTACCAAGAGAAATGTCTCTTGAAGAGATAAAACAGATTGAAACACCAGTTGAGAAGGAAGTATTTGTTCATGGAGCACTTTGTGTAAGTTATTCTGGAAGATGTTTAATGTCCCAAGTACTAGGAGGTAGAAGTGGTAATCGCGGGGAATGCGCTGGTTGTTGTCGTTTTCCTTGGAAATTATATAAAAATGATAAATTAATTAATGAAGGTTATCTTCTTTCTATGAAAGAGTTGAATTTAAGTGAAGATGTCAGGAGATTAACTCCTTATGTTGATAGTTTAAAGATTGAAGGAAGAATGAAAAGTCCTAGCTATGTCTCTTTTATTACTAACTATTACCGTAAGATACTTAACAAAGAAGAGATTACAGAAATAGAAAAGGAAAACTTACAGAGTTTATTTTATCGTGGTTTTACTAAAGGTCATTTATTAGCTAGTAAAGATTTAATAAATAAAACATCACCTAATCATATCGGTTTACCTATCGGTAAAGTATTGGAAGTAACTGATGATAAGATAATCATTTTATTAGATAAGGAATTAAATCAAGAAGATGGTATTAGATTCTTAGAAAGTGGTAAGGGAATGATAGTTAATTATCTTTATGATATGAAAGGTAAGTTAATATCTAAAGGTAATGCTAAACAAAAGATAATGCTTGATAATAAGATAGGTCTTACATCTTTAGATACAGTATCTTTAACTACTAATCATAAATTAATGACTAGTTTTGATACTATTACTAGAAAAGTACCAATTCATATTAAAGTTACGGCTAAGAAAAATAAACCTTTAGAAGTTATTTTTAGTAAAGATGATGTTGAAGTTAAGGAACAAGGTAATTTAGTAGAACAAGCAAGAAATGTTGCTGTTACTAAAGAAAGACTTATTTCACAGGTAGAAAAACTAGGTAATACCCCTTTTAGTTCTAAGAATATTGAAGTGGAAATGGATGATGATATATTTATTCCCATGACAGAAATTAATATTATTAGAAGGACTTTAACTGAAAGATTAATTGGTAAGTTAAGAATGACCTTTAAAGAACCAGTTATTAATAGATTTAACTTAGATTATGTTGATGTAGATAATATTGATATAAATAACTATAAAGAAATACCTGCTTGTCAGTTTAATATAAAAGAAAGATGTGGTATAATTCACGAAATTATTGATGGTAGAGGAAAAGACTTTGTAGCAGCTAGTAGTTGTAATATTACTAATTATTATACCGCTTACTTCTTAGCTTACTATGGTTATAAAGGTGTTATTTTATCAACTGAATTAACAGATAATGAACTTAATACTTTAGCTAGGAAAATAAAAGAAAAGACAAGTATAACTTTATTTGTAGAAAATAATATTAATAATGAAGTAATGACTATTAAAGGGAATATTTTAGAAATAGATAACACTAATAGTTATTATTTAGAAGATCCAAAGAAAAGAAAATTTAAAGTTAAATACGATGGTAGATTAACCCATATTTATTCACCATATAAAATAGATAGAAATGAAAAAGTTATTGATAATGTAGAGTTTATTAGTAATAATTAGTATTGGTACGTACCAAAAGCTAGAAATGGAGAAAAGATGAAAAACGAAATTTTATTAACAGATGTTTTAGATTATGCTAAACAAAATAGTGTATCAAAAAATGAACTTTTATATTTGTTACAAATGTATAATTCTTATAAAAAAGATAAAACAGATGGAGAAGAGTTAACTACGGAGGATTTAATTAGAAATATTGCTATTGTAAATGATGATTTAAAACATGGAAGTGATACTAGATTAGTAGTTAGTAGAGTAGCAGAAGAATTGGATATTTTAAATGAATTAGCATATTTAACTAAAAGTCAAGATGAAGCTAAAAAATATGATCTTGGTTATAGAATTGGTCAATTAATGTTTGATTGTGATATTAAATTTGAAAAATCTAATAAAGTTTTAGAGAAAAAAATAAGAAGTAAAGGGGGAAAATAGTGGTGTTGAACAATATTGCTTTTAATTCTGCCTTTGCTTCTGTTAATAAAGAATTGATGATAGAAATAGATGAAGTAATTAATAAATATAATTTAATCCAAGAAAAAATGGATAAGATTAAACTAGATTATCAATTAAGATTTCAAGATTATTATGATGCAAATTTAACATATTCTGAGAATCTAGAATACTTTAAAGCTGTTTTTCCTAATTATGAAGATAAACACTTACTATTATTTTCTAAATATATTTTAGATAAAGAATTTGAGGATATTAAGATTATTTTAGAAGAACCTGAATATGGTGTGGATTATTTAATTGAATTAGTGGAAGAAGAAGGAATCTTAAGAAATGCTAAAGAGATAGTTAATTATATTGATGCTAATTCTATTAATAATAAAAACGATTTGAATGATGTTGTCAATTTATTTATACTTCCAAGTTATAATTCTGAGATTATAGAAGCATTGATGGAAAATAATACTGGTAGTTCAGAATTATCTTTAAAAAAAGCAGGAAGTGCACTAAAGACGCTAATGAGTACTAGTTTTAACAGTCCAGAATTTTCTTCTAAGGTTCATAAAGTAATTGATAATTCTAGGGACCATGACGTAAAACTTACGTCAGAAGAAGTCCCAATGCAAAGATATAGTACGGGAAAATGTACAAAAGTCATGTTTTTTAAGTTACCGTTAAGTGATGAGAATAGAAATCACTTAGCTCAAGAATTTAATTCTGATAAGTTAGAAAATGTTTATTATATTGCAGGTTATGGTAATTTTAAAGATAGTGGTTATTCTGAACCTGATTTTTATAGATTATTTTTGAATATGACATATTCTAATCAAGATGAGTTACAAAATGTTGTTGATGCTACTTCTAATAGTAAAAAGTATCAAGAATTAGTTACATATATTAGGGCAAGTGAAGAGAAGCTTTCTAATTTAGTTTTTTGTAGTCAGAATGATACTAAATCTTCAAAAATTAGTAAATAATATAAAATTTATTGGTAATAATAATTAGTGTTCAGATGTGATGAACACTTTTTTTGATATTGTTAAAAGTCAAGTATTATGATATTATTAAGATGTCAAGAATACTGATATTTGATAAAAGATAAGAAGTAGGTGATTAGTATGTATCAAATGATTAAAGTTAACTATAAATTAACGTGGGGGGGGGGTACTTACTAATTTAAGAAAAAGACTTACTTTCTTTTATCATGGAATAAAGATAGATTAGATATCACTCGTAGTGGTATAAATCTATCTTTTTTGTGTAATACTAAAATGAAAGGAACAAGTCTTTATGAATAAACAAAAGTTTAAAAATATATTAACTATCGGAACAACCTTTATCTTACTAATTACTGTTATTGGTATCAGTTATGCTGCTTTTAATTACTCAGGAATAGGTCAAAAGTTGAATACCATTACGACTGGAGCAATTACGATGAATTATACAGAAAGCAGTAATGTCATCTCAATGAGTAATGCACTTCCCACCACAGATTCTACTGGAAAGAAAAGACTGAATTCCGGAGAATACTTTGATTTTACTATTAAATCATCAATCACAGGAAATACAGATATCAACTATGAGATAGCAGCGAAAGAAGAAAATGGTAATACTTTTGATGGAAAGAATATCAAACTATATCTTACAAAAGTTAATTCCGATGGAAGCGAAGAAGAAGCGATGCCCCCAAAGACTTATTCAGAAGACCCAACCGGCAATGTTTATACAGGACGACCATCCGATATGATGAGTTTATTTGTAGGTAATCTTAATCAGCAAGGAGACACAGAAATAAAATATCGCTTAAGATTATGGGTAGATGAAAGTTATAATCCGCAGAGTGATAATGGAGGACTAGTATATAAAGTAAAAGTAAATGTTTATGGACAAACTAGTGATACAGTAGCAGAAGTAGAGGATACCTATTGTAAAGATAATGGCTTTACTACTTTGTCGGATTGTATGTTAGTAATGAATAATCACGAGACTTCTGTAGAGACTGCTAAACAAAATATAACTAACAAAGGAACACCAGACTTTTCTAAGACAGCCACGACTGACGAAGGTTTATTTATGGCAGATGATGATGAAGGACCCAGTTACTATTATAGAGGAGCAGTCAAGAATAATTATGTATCATTTGCAGGATATACTTGGAGAATTATCCGTCGAAATGGAGATGGAAGTGTTCGAATGATTTATGCAGGGAAGAAGACAAGTGATACAGGTGAATCAACAATAATAGGTAAATCATCTTTTAATGAGAAATATTGGGATCCAACCTATGTAGGATATAAATATAATGAAAAATTTTCACTTCATGAAAATAGCGAAACAGGTTATGTTTGGTTTACCAATACGCAAAAATACGATTTTGGAACAGGATATAACTTTGATGAATCAACAAAAAAATTTGTGTTAACAGGAACCATTAAGAAATTAACGTGGGAAGATAATCATGATGAAATAGTATTAGGGAAACTATACAGCTGTTTAACTTCAAATTGTAACGCAGTTTATAAAGTGACAGAATATAAAAATGAAACACAAATGCAAGTACAGCCGATTTCGTATAGTAGTGATAGTTATGAAGATGCAGTTACAAATAATACAAATTCAACTGTGAAAGATGTATTAGATACATGGTATAAAAATAATTTAGCAAGTTATACATCATATATAGCAGATGAAATATTTTGTAATGATAGAAGTTTAATAGACGGTTCAGGATATTTAATAACACCAACAACTTTTTATGGAACTTATCATCGTTTACGCGATAAAAAAACACCAAGCTTAAAATGTATACAAGATAATGATAAATTTAGAGTATCAAATACAAGTGCAAAATTAGATTATCCAATTGCACTTATTACTGCCGATGAAGTTTCTATGGCAGGCGGAGTATATAATATAGCAAATAATAATTATTATTTATATAATGGACAATATTTTTGGACAATGTCTCCATCTAAATTCACTTCTAATTATTCTCTTGCCGGAGCTTGGTATGTTATTCCTTCAGGTAGTTTACTTGATCACGGTGGCATTGTTGATCCTCGCGGTATCCGACAAGTTATCAATCTAAAGTCTAATGTCAAAATAACAAAGGGAGATGGAACAGCTTTGAATCCATTTACTATTAAATGATACAAGTGAGGAAAGAGGTGCTTCGAATATGAAATCTAAGATTAATAAACAAAGTATATTTTTAATTATATTACTTGTGATATTGATATTTATTATTTTAAGAATGTCGTATGCATTTTTACAAACAAGTTTCTTTGCAAGTAATGATAATGTTTTAAAAGTAGCTAGTTTAGCACTTGTATTAGATGAGTCAGAAGGTAATGCGATAACAGTATCAGCAGATGGACCGTTATCAGATAGTGAAGGTGTTAATTTAAATAATTACTACTCATTTAAATTAACTAATAATGGAAAAGTAGCATCTTCGTATACAATATATTTAGATAATCAACCACTTGATGATGGAGATGTAAGGATTGACCAGAAATATGTTCACTATAGTTTAGAAAAAGATGGTTCTAATAATGTTGCTAAGTCACTAACTGGAGAACAAAAACTAGAAAGTGGAATAATAAATAGTAAACAAACTATCAACTATAAATTAAGATTATGGTTTTCAAGTGATATGACAGCTGAAGAAGAAAATAAAGTCTTTAAAGCAAAACTTAGAATAGAAGCTAGTCAAAATATTAATGCTATGGCATCATCTCTTAAACTTACCGATGAAGAAAAACAAACAATTACTAAGATAGTATTTCAGGATAAAATAAATGATATAGAAAACACTACTAAGAGTTATGATTTATCAGCAAATGATAATAATAGTGTTATTGGCAAAATAGTATCTAATGGCGATAGTACAAATACTTTATATATCCAAAGTAATGGGGAAATATTTGCTAATAGTAATTCTAGTTACCTATTTAACTATTTTACCGAACTAAAAACAATAGAAAATTTAACTTTGTTAAATACCTCACAGGTTATAAATATGTCACACATGTTTAGCAATTGTAAAAGTTTATTAAATATTGATTTAAGTAACTTTGATACATCTAAAGTTGCTAATATGAATGGTATTTTTAGTATGTGGAATAAAACGGATGATGCTGCTAGTACTGGTAGTTTGACTTCATTAAATTTAAGAAGTTTTGATACAAGTAAAGTTACTAATATGTATGATATGTTTGCATATAATAAAAATTTGGAAGAATTAAATATAAGTAGTTTTAATACTGAAATGTAATAAATATGGCTTTTATGTTTACAAATTGTATTAAGTTAAGTAGTATTGATGTTAGTAATTTTAATACTAGTAGTGTAGTTTATATGCAAAATATGTTTGGCAGCTGTAAAAGTTTAACTTCTTTGAATCTAAGTAGTTTTGATACTTCGAATGTAAATTATATTAAAGAAATTTTTTATAATTGTGAAAAATTACAGAGTATAGACTTAAGAAAGGCAATTTTTACAAAAATTTCAAATTATGATAGTATGTTTTATGGTGTACCGTCTGATATAAACATTATTACTAAAGATGTAATAAATAAATCTTGGTTAGAGGATAGATTAAATGGAAAAGGAACAGTTACTATTGGTTAGATATTTTGATAAATATATTGAGATACAAAAATAGTTGTGATAAACTTAAATTATCAAAAGTAAAGAAAGTAGGTGAGTAATTATGAATATGTGTTTTAGGAATGATTACTCACTTTTTAAGTCTAGAAAAGTTAACTCAAAATTAACTTGGGGGGGGGTACTTATTAAGTAATAAACCTACTTTCTTTAATAGTGTAAAAATAATAGAATAGGAAAAAACTTATTCTGTTTTTTTGTGCTGTTTAAAAAAATGAAAAGAGGTAAAAAATGAAAAAGGGACAAAATATATTTTTAGTTATATTATTAGTAATATTGATATTTATTATTCTGGGAATATCATATGCGTTTTTACAAACAAGTTTCTTTGCAAGTAATGATAATGTCTTAAAAGTAGGAGACTTATCGCTTGTATTAGATGAATCGGAAGGTAATGCGATAACTGTATCAGCTGATGGGCCATTATCAGATAGTGAAGGTGTTAATTTAGATAATTACTACTCATTTAAATTAACTAATAATGGAAAAGTAGCATCATCATATACAATCTATTTAGATGATCAACCACTAGATGAAGGTGATGTTAGAATTGACCAGAAATATGTTCACTATAGTTTGGAAAGAGATGATTCTAATAATGTTGCTAAGTCTTTGATTGAAAGTCAAAAACTAGAAAGTGGAATAATTAATAGTGGACAAACTATTAACTATAAATTAAGATTATGGTTTTCAAGCGATATGACAGCTGAAGAAGAAAATAAAGTCTTTAAAGCAAAACTTAGAATTGAAGGAGCATCAACTAGTGAAGAAGGGTTAAATAAAAAGTGTCATAGTGTTGGAGGAGATTATTACGTAGATGGAGAATGTAGAAAATATTATGTAATGAAAAATAATATAGTGGATATGGAAAATGTTTCATTTGGAAACGAAACTGATGGTAATAAAATAAATCATAGCTATGATGCAATATCTAAAACTTGGACAGTTAGTTATACAGGAAGTAATAAATGGTTTGGAACTTATATAACTCCAACTCTTGAGTATGTTAAACATCTTTATTATGGATATTATGAGTCGAGTTGTCATTCAATAGATGGAAGAGTGGAATTCTATACTTATAATAGTAATCCTATATATCCTGCCATTAATGTTTCAAAGTTAAATGATAATGCTTATTCCTACTATTATAGTTTAATAGACGATATAGATATAAATAATATTACAAGTTATGGTCCTTATCTTCAATATAATGGCTTTCCAATTACTACAGAGTTATCACCAACGTATACTTTAAATAATTATATGATAATTGACTTAACTTTGATGTTTGGTGAAGAAAATGAACCAAGTAAAGAATGGTGTGATAAGAATTTAACTAGTTATATAGAATATAATGAAAGTGGAGTAAAGGCTCCTATTAGTGATATAAACTATACTGGTAAGACTAGTTATTATGATGTAATATCAATGTATAAATAGTAGTAAAAACCTCTTGACAAAATCTTGGTATTTTCATTATTCTAGTAAATAGAATGAGGAGGAATAAAAGATGGAAATAGTTAGAGTGGTAACTGGGACATTAGATGAAAATTGTTATGTATTAAAAATTGATGATAAATGTTTATTAATAGACCCAGGAGCAGATGCTGATAAGATAAAAGAAGCGATGGGGGAAGCTAAATTGCTAGGAATATTAGTAACACATTCACATTTTGACCATGTTGGAGCTTTAAGAGAATTTCTTAAAAATAATAGAAAACTTATGGTTTATAAGAAAAGTAATTTACAAGACTTAGTAGAAAAAGAGATAGGTCCTTTCAAATTTAAATGTTATTATACACCAGGACATAGTAGTGACTCAGTAAGTTTTTACTTTAAGGAAGAAAATGTCTTATTTGCAGGAGATTTTATCTTTAAAGGAACGATAGGCAGAACAGACCTTCCAACCGGTAGTAGCGCTGATATGCAAAAATCTTTAGAAAAATTAGAAGAATTTGCTGATACTACTAAAATATACTCAGGACATGGTGAATTAACAACGCTAGAAGAAGAAAGAAAAAATAACCCATATCTATAATATCTATG
Organism: uncultured Bacilli bacterium; assembly: GCA_934130405.1. Taxonomy (GTDB): domain Bacteria; phylum Bacillota_I; class Bacilli_A; order RF39; family UBA660; genus Onthousia. The sequence continues at coordinate 60,924 of CAKOXX010000005.1, forward strand.
ATATAATCAAAGAAAGAAGAGAAAGGTGGTTATTATGTATATTGATTTAATTGTTCTAATAGTTTTAATTTTACTAGTTATTATGTTCTTTAGACAATTCTCTAGTTTTGTTTACTTTATAGCAATTACTGATATATTTCTTAGAATATTGACATATATAGGACAAAATATTCCTTTGCAAGATGTCGCAGCAGTAATAGATAAATATATACCTAAAAGTATTTTAGGTATACTAGGAAGTTATACAAGTGGACTTCTATATGAAATACTAGCATGGGCATTTATCATTATAATGATTATATTTGAAACGTATATCATTAAATTCTTTATCAAGAAAAAGAAGGTGTAAAAGTGGGTAAAGGAACTTTGAAAAAATTTGTTATAACAGTAATAATACTAGAAATATTGATAGGTGCTATTTACTATGGTTATAAAAAACTAGGGACTAGTTCTGATGGGACTAGCAATTTATCATTAAAAGATAAGACGGTAACAACACTTTATAAAAAAATAGCTCATGAAGATTTAGAAATACTTGATGTAATGGAAAATAGAGCAATGTTATACTATGCTTATTGGAATATAGATGATAAAGAAACAATTAACTGTGAAGTAGTAGATGTCAAAGAAGATGGTTATACTTGTGATGGTTTAGTAACTTTTGTTAAGAAAAATGATTTAGAAAAAGCTGTTAAAAATCTATATGGAAAAGATATTACTGTTCAAGTAGAAAGCTTTGAAGTAGATAAGAAGCATTATGCTGTTTATAATGAAACTCATAAAGGAGTAGTAGTGTTTTCTAAGGAAGATAATTCTTCACCTATCAATATAAAACTAAAAAGTGCAGTGAAAGATGAAGATAAAATCTTATTAACAACCCAGATATTAGATGGTATCTATGGAACAGTTAAAGAAACTTATCAGTATACATTTGTAAAAAATGGTAAAGACTATTATTTAACAAAGAAAGAGAAAGTAAAGGCGTGATTAAATATGTATGACAAGATTAAAAGTGGAATAGTAGCAGCTATGAAAGCTCATGATAAGGAAAGATTAGCAGTGTTAAGAATGGTTAAAGCTGCTGTTGATTTAGACCATATCGATAATAAAGTAGAAATTAATGATGACTTAGTTTTAAGTGTAATCTTAAAGCAAGTAAAAATGCGAGAAGACTCTATTGAACAATATTCTAAGAGTGCTAGAAGTGACCTTGTTGAAAAAGAAACAATAGAATTAAATATTTTAAAAGAGTTTTTACCAGCTCCTTTAACCGAAGAAGAGCTAGATGAATTAATTACAGAAGCTATTGAAGAAGTTAAACCAACTGGTATGAAAGATATGGGTAAAGTAATGGGTTATTTATCACCTAAAGTAAAGGGAAGAACAGACCAAAAAGCTTTATCAGCAAAAATTAAAGAAAGATTACAATAAAACTTTTCCTATTAGGAGGGAAAGTTTTTCACTTGGAGGACTTATATGGAAATAGATAATTATAAATATGAAAGAGAATTAAGAGAAAAAGGAATTACTTTAATAGCAGGAGTAGATGAAGTAGGAAGAGGTCCTTTAGTAGGACCAGTTGTAACTGCTTGTGTAATATTACCAGAAAAGTTTGATTTACCACATTTAACTGATAGTAAGAAACTAACTGAAAAAAGAAGAGAGATTCTTTATAAAGAGATACAAGAACAAGCCTTAGGAATTGGTATTGGAATAGTAGATAATGAAGAAATAGATAGAATTAATATCTTAAATGCTACTAAGAAAGCGATGAAGATGGCGATTAATAATTGTAAAGTAAAACCAGAACATGTCTTAATAGATGCTGTTAAACTAGATATTGATATACCAACTACTTCTATCATTAAAGGTGACTTGAAAAGTATTACTATTTCTGCTGCTAGTGTTATTGCCAAAGTGACTAGAGACCATATGCTATATGAATTAGATGAAAAATATCCAATGTATGACTTTAAACATAATAAAGGTTATCCAACTAAGAAACATATCGAAGCAATTAAGGAATATGGTATTATTAAAGAACATCGTAGAAGTTACTCTCCTGTTAAAGAATATGTAAATAATAAGTAAATTTTTAAAAATGCTTGACAATGATAGTAATTATCAGATATAAGAATATGGAAAAGGAGGAGCTTTATGACGAAGAACTTAGTAATAGTAGAAAGTCCTAGTAAGAGTAAAACTATTGAAAAATATCTTGGTAAAGATTATAAAGTAGTATCTAGTAAAGGACATATTAGAGATTTAGCAACTAGTGGTAAGTTAGGACTAGGTGTTGATATAGAAAATGGTTTTAAACCTAATTATATTCCTTTAAAAGGAAAAAGTAAATTAATAACAGAATTAAAGAAAGATGTTAAAAATAGCGACCATGTTATTCTAGCAACCGACCCTGATCGTGAGGGGGAAGCAATATCTTGGCATTTAAAAGAAGCTTTAAATATTAAAGATGATGATTATTCTCGTGTTTTATTTCATGAGATAACAAAAGATAGTGTTTTAGAAGCCATTAAACATGAAGGTAAGATTGACCAGAATTTAGTTAAGAGTCAAGAAACTAGAAGAATATTAGATAGAATTATTGGTTTTAGATTATCAAAGTTATTGCAATCTAAGATTAAAGCAAAGAGTGCAGGTCGTGTTCAAAGTGTTGCTTTAAAGTTAATTGTTGATAGAGAAAGAGAAATTGAAGCTTTTAAACAAGAAGAATATTATACTATTACGGCTTATTTTGATTTTGTTGCTGCTAATCTTTTTGAATATAAAGATAAGGAAATTAAATTAAGCTCTAAGGAAGAAGCTGATCAAGTTCTTGCTGCTTTGACTGATGATTATAAAGTGTATTCTGTAGAGGAAAAACTTAAGAATAAGAAAAGTAAAGCTCCTTTTACGACTTCAACATTGCAACAAGAAGCGGCTAATAAACTAGGTTTTCCTACTAAAAAAACTATGATGATAGCGCAAAAACTTTATGAAGGAATTGATCTTGGTAGCGAAACAACTGGTTTAATTACTTATATGAGAACAGATTCTATTCGCTTATCTGATGAGTTTATTCACAATACTTTTAATTTTATTGAGAAAAACTATGGTAAAGAGTATGTTGGTTATGCAAAACAAGCAAAGAAAAAAGAAAATGTCCAAGATGCTCATGAAGGTATTAGACCAACTAGTATTTTAAGACGTCCAGAAGATGTTAAGAGTCATTTGTCAAATGATGAGTTTAAACTATATCGTTTGATATATTATCGTGCTTTAGCTAGTTTGATGGCTGATGCGAAAGTTAATCAGACAACAGTATTGTTTGCTAATAATGATTATCACTTTAAAGCGACTGGTAGTGTTATTATCTTTAAAGGTTACTTAGAAGCTTATGCTACTTATGAAGCTAATGAAGAAAATTATTTATCTGCTTTTGTCAAGGATGAAGTAAGACAAGCGACTGATTTGGTTAGTGAACAACATTTTACTAAACCACCAGCTAGATATACAGAAGCTTCACTTGTTAAGAAAATGGAAGAGTTAGGGATAGGTCGTCCATCTACTTATGCGCAAACGATTGATACTTTAAAACAACGTGCTTATGTTACTTTAGAAGAGAAAAAGTTCCATCCGACAGAAGTTGGTGTAGAAACTACTGATAAGTTACAAGAGTTCTTTAAAGATTTGATTAATGTCGAATACACTAGAGAAATGGAAGAAGATTTAGATAAGATTGCTAGTGGAGAACTTGTTTGGAATGAAGTGTTGAAAGAGTTTTATGACGAATTTGAACCACGTGTGGAGAAGGCTTTTGATGAAATGGAAAAAATACCAGATCAAGAGACTGGTGAACTTTGTCCAGAATGTTCTCATCCTTTAGTTATCAGAAAGGGTAGATATGGCGAGTTTACTGCTTGTAGCAACTATCCCGAATGCAAATATGTTAAAAAGGAAGAAAAACAAGTTATCGAAGTAGCTCATTGTCCTAATTGTGATGGAATGATTTTAGAGCGAAAGACAAGACGTGGTAAAACTTTCTATGGTTGTAGCAATTATCCTAAATGTAAAACAGCTTTTTGGGATAAACCTTTAGAAGAAAAATGTCCAAATTGTGGTTCTTTACTAGTAGAACATAATAATGAAGTTAAGTGTAGTAGTTGTGATTATACTAAATAGAAGGATGGTTAGTCCTTCTTTTTTCTTTTCTTACTATCATTGGTATGATATATTTTTACATAGCGTTCATATTCGAACAACTCATTTGGGGTCATTTCTAAAAAATAACACAACTCAGGTATTAAAGTTGATGGGAAACTTAGTTTACCATTTTCGTATCTTGAATATAAATCTTGCCCTATACCAAGGGATGATGCAATTTCTTTTTGTGTAAGATTCATAACTTTTCGTTGTTCTTTAATTTTTTCATGAAAGTCCATTTCCATATTTAATCACCGTAATTAGAGTGTAAACTATTATGCATTTAAATGTCAATTGAAAACTAGTTTAAAAAAAGTTACTTAAAAACTAAATTTTTTAAAAAATGGTAATTTTGCAAATTCAGACTTAAATTTTCCTGAAAATAGCAAATTCCATAGCTGAAAATGCCAAATTCGGCAAAAAAGAAGGGTGAATTTTAAAAATTCGGTGTTTGCTCTTCTTTTTTTTATGTGTTAGATTATGTCTCACCGAAAGGAGGTGAGAAAATATTGTAAACTTAGATAATGATAGAGTTTTAAAGTTAAAAGAAAAACTCTTAAGAGAACATAAGGTTATACCAGCTACCCAAGACTCTGTCTTTAAGATAGTGATGACTTCTTGTCCTAATTATCTTTCTTTTCTAATTAGTGAGTTTACGGGTGTATCAAAAGAAGATATTAAACGTAAATTAGTGATTAAGAATAATGAACTTAATCTAAGTAATGCTAAGGAAAAAAGAAAAATCTCTGATTTTATTGTTGGTATTGATAAGTTATTAGTTAATATCGAAATGAATGGCAAATATTATGAATGGTTATTCATGCGAAATGATGCTTATCTAGGAAAGATTGAAGGAGAAAGTTTAAACTCTGGTAATGATTATAGTACCCTTTATTCGTTTTTACAGATTAATCTAAATAATTTTACTTACTTTAAAGGTAATGATTCAACATTAGAATTTGTTTATACTGATAAAAAAAGTAAACAAATTGAAACGGAAAAAGTTAAAAAATATCATATCAGTCTTCCAAAACTAGCTAAGAAATACTATAATGGAGCTAGATTAAGTAAGCTTGAAAAAGCGTTACTTATACTAAAAATTGATAAGATTAGTGATTTAGAAAAATTAGGGAAAGGAGATAATGACTTGATGGAAGCAGTAGGAAGAATAAAAGAAGCTTCTCTTGATATTAATACAATTGGACTTTACGATGCTGATTTGGAACGAGAAAGAATTGAAAATGGTATTAGGAGTATATCATTTAAAGCTGGAATTAAACGTGGACTTGAGCAAGGAAATGTCGAAAAACAGACTTCTATAATTAGTACAATGTTAGGTAATGGAATAAGTCAAGAAGA
>CAKOXX010000006.1 GCA_934130405.1 uncultured Bacilli bacterium
CAGCATCTATTAATCCTTTTTTACGATGAATAGTTGCCCATTTAGAATGTCCACTCATTTATCTCACTCCTCTTTTCTTTAATATGATATCATATTTTTTTTCTCTTTAAAAGAAAAAGAAGAACTAATTTTTCTTCTTTAACTCATAATCAGTAACATAACCAAAATTGTCTTTCAAAGTTTTTTTAACTTCTATCGTTTCTTTAGAAGCAAGTCGTTCATATTTATATGATACTTCTTGACCAGTACTAAATTTAAGAATGATTTCTCCTTTTGGAAGTGAAGTATCTTGCTTATTAGTTATTTTAAATTGCATTTTACTTCCTGCTCCTTTTGTATTTTCGATAAATAATTCAGAAGTACAAATGCTATCAAGACACTTTAATCTTTTAATATTGATATTAACATTTTCCATATAATCATTTTCTTTTTTGCTTGCACTAAAATATGTTCCGATAAAAATTGCCACAACACCAACAAGCATAAAAACAATTCCTAAGATTTTTACTTGTTTCATTAGTTACCTCCTAACTGCAACTTGTTCCATCTATTCTACACTGAACACTAGACATATTGCCTGCCATATCATATAAGCTACAATTTATGTGTGTTTTAGAATCTGTACAGAAATTTTCTTGCTGTGATTTTGCTCCATTTGGAGTACGAACTGGGTGCATTACATTAGATGCAGTATCTGTTATACAATCAGTTTTTGATAAACCTGATGTAGAATCTTGAGTTGTTAAATGATAGCGATAATTAAATTCATAATTTTGTAATTGTATACAGTAAGGTCCTTTATAATTTTTAAATCTTTCTACCGTGGCATAAGGTGGGGTACTATCATATTTAATAGTAGCTGTACATTTATTTGTTCCCTTAGCATTTGTTACATAACCGATTATAGTATGTTTTCCATCGTAATTTCTAGTAGTAGTTTTTCTTCCAGAATTACCATCTATACCATAGCTTGTTACCTCACCGCTGATATTCAAGGTTGCTTTTACTGTTCCACCTTTATACCAACCATTATTTCCTTTGGTACCACCAGATAAGGAAATAGTACAAGTTGCTTTTTTCGTTGCCGGACAAGCTTGGGTATTACAATCTTCACTTTCTAATTCATAAGAGACTGTACCATCACATTGCGTAGTAGTAATAACACGGTTTCGATGACCACCACCACATGTTTGACTACAACTTGTCCAACTACCAGTAGTAACAGTTGGTCCACTACAACAACTCTGATTATTACAACTTTGAGTTTCATAACTAGTATAATAACTTCCATCACAATTATAAGTTCGAACAGCTCTTGACTGCGTACCGCCACCACAAGAAGCTGAACAACTACTCCAAGAACCATATTCTACTGAACCAGGTGTTCTACAACAATAATTATTACAACTTTGACTTTCATATCGGACAGAATAACTTCCATCACAGTTATAAGTTCTAATTGCTCGCGACTGATATCCACCATTACAACTTCTTGAACAACTACCCCAAGAGTCATATTCTACCGAACCAGGAGTCTTGCAACAAGAAGTATTACAACTCTGTGTTTGTGTATTTTTGGTAGTATTACCATCACATGACTCAGTAGTAACAGTCTTAGATTGAGTTCCTCCTCCACAAGATTTAGAACAACTACTCCAACTAGTTTCTGTTATTTTTGGACCATTACAGCATTTTTCTTGACCAGTTGTTGTTTTACAAACAAGACCTGTAAATTTATCTTTAAATGTTCTAGTTGTATTTGCCGTTCCAACTCCTAATGGAACACTACAAGTACCAGCTACAATTGTACTAGTAGTAGTATCACACTCTTTATAAACTGTATAACTTAGTTTTTTAGCTGATGACTGGTTATCTAATTCATCTTTAGCTTGAATAGTTACAGTATGATTTTTTCCATCAAGACCACCAGAGAAGTTAATATCAACACTTATTTTACTAGTTCCAAGCGGATAAGTTTTCCAGCTAGAATAGCTTCCACTATCTATCATTGTACGGTAATAAATAGTATTTCCTTGCTTATCAGCTCTATCCGTTATACTAAAAGTAAGAGTAGCATTTGCAGCATTATAGCCACTAGTTTTGCTAGTTAAAGCTGTATTTTTAATTACAGGGGCATCTAAGTCTATTAAGTATTCAGAAGTATTAACTGAACAAGAATTACCTGCTTCATCATAAGCATTTATTTTTCCATAGACATGACCATTGTCAGTATAACTAGTTCCGGTAAATAGTTTGTTATTAGCTCCTTTTAAAGTTTTTGATTTAGCACCAATAATGTTTACACCATCATCTTTACAAACTGCTGAACCATTAGTACTTTTGAAACAATTCTTAAAGTTCCATTTATCAACATCTGCTTGTGGCGTTATTTTTAATTTAACAACCTTTGCTTGCCATTTATTTGCTACACTACCATTACTGCTTTCTATTCTTATCTGGCTACAATCAGGTGGTGTTTTATCAATTACATACTTACCAGATGTTTTATCTGTTGTATTTCCACTTGAGTCAATGGCATGACCTTTAATTACATAAGTTCCTTCATCTTTTAAAGTAATAGTAACAGAATCAGTATATTGAGTCGGATCTTTTTTTGAAATAACTGTACCATCTTTAATAACTTCATAAGAATAATACTCAACTTTTTTATTATCTTTTACGGTCATTACAACATTTATATTTCCGTTCGTAATTGCTTTATTTGGATTAAAGGTAATTACTGGGCTCTTAGTATCAGCTTCTGTCTTATAACCATTACAATCTATCAAACTATAATAAACATAAGTGTTATTAGCAACTTTATAAGCATAGACCTTATTAGCATTACTATCTGTTGAAGTTTGACATTCCTTACCATTATAGTCTTTTAATCTACTTAAGTACTTTTTTGAATATAAGGTATCTAAATCAACAGCTGTTTTATCACCAATATTCTCTGGCAAAGCACTTCGAAAATCGGTAAAGTACTCTTTTCCACTTAAAGTTACTGTATCTTCTTGAGATGCATAAAATCTTTCTTTCGCATTTTTTAAATATTTACTATAAGATAAAATAACCCCTAATGATAAAACTCCCAATATTGCAATCACTGCTAGTAATTCTACTAGTGTAAAACCTCTTCTTAACTTTTTCATTTAACCGGCTCCTTATTAGTTTTTCTTACTAAATTTTCCGCTAAATTTATATCCATTACAATCAACATTTACATAATATTGATAGTTATTAATTGTTTTTTTATAAGCATAAACTTTATTTTCTTCTTTATTCTCACAAAGTTTACCACTATAGTCTTTAAGTTCACTTATATATTTCTTAGAATACAACTCTTCTAGACTAACTGATGTTTCACTTCCCACCTCTTTAGGAAGCTTACTCCGATAATCTGTAAAAAAGTCTCTAGCACTTAAAACTAACATTCTCTCTTGACCATTATAATATCTTACTTTAGCATTTTTTAAATATTTACTATAAGAAAATATTCCTACTGTTGCAATAATACCTAGTATTACAATCACCGCTAATAGTTCGATTAAAGTAAAGGCTTTTCTACTTTTCCATAACTCCATATTATCACCATACCATAAGAAAAGTTTAACACAACTATTAGAGAAAAACAATTGCTATTAAAAATAATTTTTGCTATTATTTAGGAAAGGAAGTGCTTCTATGGAATATATTAAGGTAAAAAATAAAAAAATAAAAATTAATACTTTGACAAATTTCAAAGAAAAGTTTAAAAGTATTCGTTTTAAACTCGATACTATAACAGAAGGATACTTTTTCAAAAAGAAAAAAGGTATCAATACCTATTTCTTCTGTCAGCGTGTAAATATCTATCAATTAGATGAAAATAACAAGATTATTCGTTGCTATCTAAATATCAAAACGGAAAAATTTGTTTTTAGAAAACGTGGTGTTAGAAATATCTTAATCTTACCTAGTAATGTTAATGACTATTTCAAACAAGGAGATATTATTACGTTTCACAGTTAATTACGACGATTTTTACTAATTAATTCTAAATCAACTGTTAACTGATTAATTCGTTCAATAATTCTTCTTGCTTTTATTTTATCTATTCCATTAGAAGTATTACTAAGAGTAAGTTCTAATTCTTGTCTGGTTAGATTAGAAGTAAAAAAGGTAGATAAATGATTTTCCATCCGATATTGTAATAATGGTGCTAAGACTTCATCTCTACTCCAATTAGTCGTATTTTCAGCACCAATATCATCTAAAAGTAGTAAAGGAACCGTCTTTAATTTACTAAATTTTTCTTCATAGTCTCCACCAAAGCTTGATTTTAAACTTCTTAATAGTTCTGGGTAATAAACCATTATACTAGAAACATCTTTTTTAGCCATTTCGTTAAATAAAGAAGCGATTAAATAAGTCTTGCCACTTCCGAAAGAACCGTGAAGGTATACTCCTTTTATTGGTTCTTTTTTTAAATAGCTATCTATAAATTCTTTAAAATATTTAACTATTGGCAGGCGGTGTTTATCATCTTTATAAATATTGGTAAATGTTGCTTTCTTGATATCTTCTGGTAAGTCATAACAAGTAATTTTTTTCTGATAACTATAAAGTTCTTCTTCTAGTAAAGAATACTTACAAGGTACATAAGTAAAGTTTAGTTTATTATTTTCTAAGAAAGATTTAAAGCAATAACCATTAACACTATTTTTGCATTCTTTTTTACTAGGACATTTATTACAGTTAGCAGCTTCTATTACACATTCTTCTAACTTAGAAGTATATTTCATAAGTTCATCATCACTTAAATCGATAGAACTAACATAGTTTAAAAAATCTTCATCGTGACAAGCATCCATATAAGACTTTTCTAACTTTTCGATATTATTTTTACTAATCATTACTTTTATACTCTTCATCGTATCACCCCATTTAAGAAATTAGTCGGTTGGTCAGTAACCTTATTATAAGTAACATTTTACTTTTTTGCAAAACATATTTTAAGATAGACAAGTGGTTACTTTATATTTGTCTTTACTTAACTCAATTTCTATCGCACCATTCTTATCAGTACGATATATCTTAGAGTTATTTAAAATATTTAACACTTCTCTTTTCGGATGACCATACCTATTCTTTTTACCTACCGATAATAAAGAAATCTTTGGTTTAATACTAGCAATAAACTCTTTGCTACTACTAGTATTAGAACCGTGATGTCCAACTTTTAAAATATCAATGATAGGTAAATCATAATTACTAAGAATATTTTGTTCACTTTTCTTGGAAGCATCTCCCATAAATAGAAGATTAAACTTATCTATATTTATAAATAAGACGGTACTAGAATCATTTTCTTCTTGGTAATTACTATTTAACACTTGAAAGGTAAAATTTCCAACTTGAAAAAAATCATCTTTTACTAACTTTCTTACTACAGTCTTCTTAGATTTTGCTAAAGACACTGCTCTTTTTTCAAGACTGTTAAAGCTATTACTATTAAGATATAAATTATCTATTTTATAGTATTTAGCAATCTTAAAATACTCTCCTAGATGATCACCATCACCATGACTAATTAAAACTGTATCTAACTTTTTGATGCCAATTTTTCTTAAAAAATCACAAATATCATCACCTGTTGAATAACTATCTAAACTAGAACTAGCACTTCCACCAGTATCTAACAAGAGCGTTTCATTATTAGAGATAAAAAGAAAACTATCTCCCTGACCAACATCTAACATATAAATTTTATCAAAAGAAAAGATATTATTATAAAAGTAATGTGGTATTAACATTATCAGTAAAAGATAAAGAGCTTTCTTCTGATAAATTGCTATAAATATCAATAATAAATAGACGATATAAATAATAAGACTAACTCTTCTAAAAATAAGATTCAAAGAGATATTAGAAAAGAAACTAATACTTTCTTCAAATAATTCTATAATCACGTAATAAATACTAGCTATGAAAGGAAACAACATCACTAGAAAAGCTAGTGGAAAAATGACAAAACTTACTAGAGGAACATAAATCAAATTATAGAAAATACTAAAGATATTTATACTTGAAAAATTATAAAGAGAAATTGGTAGAGAAAATAAAAATGCTAAGAGTGAAGTTTCTAAGAGTTTGAGAAGACCTTTTCTTTCTTTTCTTTTTTCATAATAGAGAACAAGTCCAGTAGAAATAGTAAAAGAATAGAGAAAACCAGTGTCAAAAAGATAAGATGGATTTATATTTAAAAGCACCGTAAGTGCTATTATTATTAATTTGAAAGGAGGAAGATTAAAGTGAAAAGTATTATTTATTTGTCTTAGATATAAGAATAACAGACTTCTTGCAAGTGAAACACTATTTTCAACTATTAAAAAATAAATTAATATAAGTACAACGTTGATATATCTTTTTTTTGATTTATTTAAAAAGGAAATGGAGGTAACAACCAAAAATAAGTGAGTTCCAGATAGAGAAAATAAATGCGTTAAACCAAGTACTTGAATATTCTTTTTTAAATTATAAGATAAGTCATCTTTATTACCTAAGATAAATACTTTTAAATATGGAGTAATTTTATCATTAAAGGCTGCAAAGTAGTTATAAAGAAAGTTTCTTAAAAGATAAATAACATTTGTGTTTTTCTTAGTAATTTTAATTTTCTTAGCTACTACCTTATAGTAGATATCTTTATTGTTTAAATATTTCTTATAGGAAAAACTGTAAAAGTTATGTAATTCATCTATTTCTTCTAAACTACCAGTAACATTAATACTACTCCCTAAGTCGATACTATCATATTCTTTTAAATCATTAGAGTTTTTAATATATTTATAGATTAAAAAATAATCTTTATTTTGAACAGTTAAAATAAAATTTTTATTAGAAATCCTCTTTGCTACTACTTTACCTTTTAACGTAATATCTCCTTCCTTATAAAGAGAATTTCTAGGAGTGATAGTGTGTATGGTTATATGTATAAGTGTTAGACTTAAAAGAATAACTAGAAATAACTTAGAGTGTAATACTTTCTTTAATTGCTTCAAATAAAGCGTCTCCGATACCTTTCACTTCTTTTAACTGATTAATATCAGTAAACTCGCCTTTTTCTTCACGATAATTAATTATTTCTTTAGCTTTCGCTTCACCTATACCAGGAAGTGTTAAAAATTCCTCTAAAGTGGCATTGTTTAAAGAAACTTTTACATTTGGTACATTAACTACTTCACTACTAATACAAGCATCATTAGAAACACCATTATTAGAGGCACAAGCAGCTTGTTCTTGTTGTTCTTTTTCTTTTACTTTAGTAAAGTTTGCTACTTCGTCCCTAGAATAAATGATAATAACCATTTCATCTTTAATTTTCTTTGATAGATTTAAAACAGAAGTATCAGCATCATTTTTTAAATCTCCTGCTAGATGTATAACATCTATAACTCTACTTCCTGCTTTCATACTATAAGTACCAGGGTTATTAACTTCTCCTTTGATATCTACTAAATAATAAGTAGCATTATCTTCACTAGAAGCTTTTACTTCTTGCTTCTTAGAAACTAAAACAACTTTCTTCTCTTTCACACTCTTACTTTTCCTAAAGTGCTTACTAAAGATAAAAATAGAACTTATCAGTGCTAGCAAAAAGATAGCTGAAAGAACAATTAATTTTCTATGTCGGTAAGAAAAAGTCATAATCTTTCCTCCTTTCGCCACCACTATAACAAACTAATTTCTAAAAAGCAAAAAGGCAAAATGTCATTTTGCCCCCTATTACTACCCTGAATTTTGCATTTTCGACGCTGAATTTGCCATTTTCACCCCTAAAGTATACCTGAATTTGCAAAATCTCCGATTTTTTTCATAAATTTCACTTTTTTTTAATTTTTTCAGTTTCTCTTATTTTTGTCTCTATTCCAACACGTTGTGCAAAGGTTACAGCAACCATTAAACATAAAGTAAAACTACCACCATAACTGATAAATGGTAAGGTTACCCCCGTCATTGGCATTAATCCTAAGATACCCATCAAATTAACACAGATATGGAGAAAGATATAAAAAAATACTCCATAACAAATTAAGGCCCCACGATTGGTATAGCTTTTCTTTCCTATCTGATAGATACGATAAAGAGTAAAAGCATAGACAAGAATTAGTAAAACACCAGTTACTACCCCTAGTTCTTCAACAATAATAGCAAAAATAAAGTCAGTATAAGGTTCTGGTAGATATAAATATTTTTGCGTACTGTTACCTAAACCAACACCAGTTAACCCACCATTATTAATAGCAATATAGCCATTGCAAACCTGGTTACCTTCATCAAGTAGTCGTGAACAAGGATTAGTAAAAGTTAATCTTTCCTTCTGTCTATCGTGAATTAAAGTTTTTCCCATTAAAGTAAGTCCAAAAGCAGCGATGATAACAGCAATTAGACCAAATAAAACTATTTTAGTTTTAACACCTTTCGGCATTGGTACTAAAAGGAAAAGGAATATTACTAATAATGAGAAAATAATTGCAGTTCCAAGGTCTGGTTGCAAGATAATTAAGAAAGCAATTACTCCCCCAATTATCAACGGTATCATACTAACTAACACACTTGATAACCTTTTATCATTAACTTCATAAAATCTGGCCATAAAAGGAATTATTGCTACTTTAGCAAATTCACTCGGCTGAATGGTAATTGGTCCGATAGCAAACCAACTCTGCGCTTGGTTAGTTACTTTACCATAAAAAAGCAACGCTACAAGGGCTGCCATAATAAAAATTAATAAAGGCGTCGAAGCTATTCCATAAACTTTAGTATTAAACTTTACAATAATAAAACTAACGATAGCACTTACTCCCAAGAAAATAGCTTGCTTAATAAAATAACCATAAGCACTCTTACCACTCATATAAGCTGTTACATTACTTGATGAGAAAACCATTATAAGACCAAAGAGAAACAAAAGCATTGTTGCAAAGAAAAGTGGTTTATCAAGATATTTGATAACTTTTCTCGTTTTGGTCATGATATGTCTACCCTCCCAACTATTATAAATATACCACAGAATAAATTCTTTAGCAAAGTCTATCTAGTCAAATTCATTAACACCTTGACATTATTTATCATATTCTATATTAGAAAAAGGAGGAATCTATATGTATTACTACGGTGGCGGAAGCTGTGGTTGCGGTGGCGGTATGCCATACTATCCTACTTATGGATATGGTGGATACTACACTCAATCAGGCGGTAACTATGCAATTATCTTAGTATTATTTATTCTATTAGTTATTGTAATTGGTGCTAGATACACAAGATAGAAAGGAGAAAAACCTTTCTTTTTCTTGGTATTTGTGGTAAAATAATGCAAGAAGTGGATGTGGTACTATGTTAAAAACGAGTGAAATATTAGATGAAAAAGATAAAAGATTAAGATTAGTTAGTGAAGAAGTTACTTTTCCCCTAGCTAAAGAAGATAAAGATTTAATTAATAAAATGATTAAATACTTACACGATAGTCAAATCGAAAAATTAGCAAAAAAATATGATTTAAGACCAGGTATGGGAATGGCTGCTATTCAGTTAGGGGTTGCTAAAAGATATTTAACTATTGTTCACGAAGTCGGAGAAGAAGAGTTTGATACTTATGTTATTTGTAATCCTAAAATAATAAGTAATTCAGAAGAAAAAATTTATGTTGATATGGGCGAAGGCTGTTTATCAGTTAATAGAGATGTTGAAGGTATCGTTCCAAGATATGCCAGAGTAACAGTTGAAGGCTATGATACGGAAGGTAACAAAATAAGAATAAGAGCAAGAGAAGAACTTGCTATTGCTTTTCAACACGAAATTGACCACTTAAATGGGATACTATTTATCGACCATATTGATAAGAAAAATCCTTATAAAGACCAAGATAAATATCGCGCTATCTAGACTTTTTAAAAAGTCTTTTTTATTTTGCTTTTAATAGGAAAAATTATTTATCTTTTGCATACATTAAATTGAGGAGGGATAAGTTTGGCATCATTTAGGGAAATTGTCACCAAGGCAGTTATTGGAAAAGGTAAAAAACAATTTACCGACAACTTATCATTACAAGCTGAAAATACCCCCACTACCGTTTTAGGCTGCTGGGTAATTAATCATACTTTTAGTGGTGAAAAAATTAATAATATCGTAAATATCACTGGTAACTACGATATTAATGTTTGGTATTCTTATGATAATGATACAAAAACTGAAGTTTTAAAACAGCGACATAGTTATAATGAGGTTGTAACTATTCAAGGAAATAATCAAAGTAATAATAACGAAGAAATTATTATTAGAAGTTTATCTGGACCAAGTTGTGTTAAGGCAGAGATAAATGGAAATAATATTTTAACAACTATTGAAAAAACTCTTGGTATTGAATTAGTTGGTGATACTAAAGTAAGAATTAATGTTGAAGATAATTATAGTGATGATTGGGATGAAATCACCGATAGTGATGAGACCATCAATAAACAAATTGATGAAGAAGTTGTTGAAGACTATATCACCGATAAAGATGAAGTTTTAGAAAACAATACAGACTAAAAAGGAAAAGACCGGCTAAGATCTTTTCTTTTTATTTTTGACTAATTCGTAAACTATATCTGCTTGGTCACAAACATTTTCTGAATGTGTTACTATAATGATACATTTATCTTCTTTAGCTAAGTTTTTAAATATTTTAAGAATTTCATTTTCTGTTTCTTTATCTAGATTTCCCGTTGGTTCATCAGCAAGTACCATTAAAGGATTATAAGAAAGACTTCTTGCAATTGCAACACGTTGCTGTTCTCCACCTGACAGTTTAAGAACTCTTCTATCTTTCTGATTTTTAGTAAGTCCCACTTTTTCCATCAAGCTGATGGCTTGTTCTTCTTTATTAGCAATATTCAAGTTACTAACATTCATTGAAAGAATAATATTTTCTATCGCTGTTAGATGAGGAAGCAAGTTATAACTTTGAAAAACAATACCAATATCTCTACTTCGATAATTATCTAAATCGATATTTTTTAATTCTTTTCCAGCAAATTCAATTGAACCTTCATAGTTATTTTCTAGTCCACTAAGAAGTGATAAAAGAGTTGTCTTTCCACTTCCACTTTTTCCTTTAATAGCATAGACTTTTCCTGTTTCAAAGGAATAATTTATATCTTTTAGAACATAATCATCTGCTTCTGCATCATCATATCTATAAGAAACATTATCAAGTTTTAATATAACTTTTCCCATTTTAAGACCTCTCTTTCAATATTGTTAATGGTGAGAATTTCTCAATACTTAAAATAGCACTTAATGAACTAATTAAAGTTAGAGAAAGACCTATTCCTAGTAATTCTAGTAATACTTTCATATCAACAGTGGCATCGATACTATCGAAAGCTTCGACATTTGCTACCCCATTAAATTTTCTATCATTTTGTTTATTACCACCATGTCCAAAATTTTCTTGAATATTATTACTGCTTTCTTGACTAGCAGTTATTTCATTTTTTAATAGTGAATTAGATACAGGTACACTAACCATTGCACCAGTGAATGCTCCTAGTAAAAGTGAAGCAAATGCTACTATTAGTAATTCTAAAACGAATTGCAAGCAAACTTTAGATTTTTTCATTCCGATTGTTCTTAGAACACCTATTTCGTATTTTCTTTCTCTTATATTAATCATATTTATTATTAAAAGAACAACTGCTCCGATTATTAAGGTAATGATTAAGAATGTAACAGCAAATGTTTTCACATTAGAAATAGTACTAGTAGCATTTTCTACTTGGTCTAAGTTTGTTTGTACTGTTAAGTTTTCATTTAATCCTTTGCTTGTTAATTCACTACTAAACTTATCTACTACTGCACTAGAAGTTAAGATGAATGTAGGACTTGTTGTTACCGCTAAGTCTTGATTAGTTTCACTCATTTTGCTAATAAAATTACTACTTGTTATAATAGTATTAGCAGAGTTAGCAAACATTTTCATTCCACTATCAGTATCTTCTTTTTCTTCATAAATACCACTTATTACTAAGTCATAAATATTACTTGCTGTATCGGTTACAGTGATAGTGTCACCTACTTTTAGATTATTTAGAGTTGCTAGTTCACTATTAATTAAACAGTTGTTACTGTCAAAGTCTTCAAATACTTCCCCATCTGTAACTTTATAATTACCACTTACAAATTCACTCATTGCATCATATGATGAATAACCTTTCAAGTTAAAGTCGGTTGTAATCTCGCCTTCTTTATTATCATCATTATTATCTTTTCTTTTATCCATCATATCATTATTAGAATTAGAAGTCATTTCGGCTTTTTCGATATTAGCATTAACTCCTACTGTTTGAGTGTAGTAATAACTTTTTACATATTTACTATCAGCATATTTTTCAATATCACTTACGGAGATATTATTAGCAAGAGAGAACATCTCTTTCATATTGCTCTTAGAACTTTCTTTATCTTCTGGATTAAAGTCCTTCATCATATTTTCTCTATTAATAGAGATGGTTGCTTCTACTTGATATTTTTCTTTATAAGATTTTATCAAGCTACTAGCGGTATTATTAATCGCAAGGGTTACTGCTACACTAGCAGATATTATCATTATGATAATTCCTATTAAAATATTTCTTCCTTTGTTTCTAGTAATTGATGTTATCGCATTTTTTAATATATACATGTTTTCCTCCTTCACGTTTCTTAGTTTAAAGGAGTTTTATTAAATAAACATTAAAAAACAGGACTTTTTTCAATCCTGTTCATAATCGACGATGCTAGAGAATGTATCTCTTAGTCCTTCTTTAATGAATACTAAATTATTATTTAGATTTTCTTCTTTTTGTTGATAGATTACATACAAAGGTATTTTCTCTAACTCATTTGTTAAGTTATTTATCTTTGCTAAGGTTTCTTTATCTTGATAATTTGCTTTGACATATTTTCTTTGAAGACGTTTTATCTCTTCGATTGTTTTCGTTATATTTTCATCTTTTTTTAATTCTTGTCTTAATTTCATATAATCTTTATAGAGTTTGTCTTCTTTTATTTTATTAGTTAATTCTTGTGTTTTTAGAATTATCTCTTTATCTTGATACATATTCGCCATCTAAGCTCCAAGTCTTGGCATCTGTTATTTTTACTTTAACGATTTTACCAATAATGTCATCTGTTCCATTTTTAATATTAACAAGTTTATTAGTATCAGTATAACCGAAGTATTCTTCATCTTTCTTTAGAGATTTACCTTCTACTAAAACTTCTACTTCTTTATCTAATAATTTTTTATTATTTTCTAAAAAGTAAGTATTTACTACTTCATTCAAACGATATAGACGTGATTCTTTCTCACTAAGTGGTATATCATCTTTCATCTTGGCAGCGGGAGTATTTTCTCTTGGAGAATAAATAAAAGTAAAAGCATTATCGTATTTGCATTCTTTTACTAGCTCTAAAGTCTTTTCAAAGTCTTCTTCGGTCTCGGTTGGAAATCCTACTATTATATCAGTTGAAATAGCACAATTCTTGATTCTTTCCTTCATCTTATGAAATAAAGTTAAGTAACTTTCTATATTGTAACGTCTTCCCATTAGTTTTAAGACTCTATCACTTCCTGATTGGACTGGTAGATGAATACTTGGCATTATGTTATCGTATTTAGCAATAACATCTATCATTGAATCAGTGAAGTCCCAAGGATGACTAGTCATAAATCTTACTCTTGGAATACCTAAGGAAGCAACATCTGCTAATAGTTCAGCCATTGAATAGTCTTCATATAAATCTTTTCCATAAGCATTGACGTTTTGACCAAGTAAAGTTACTTCTTGATAATTTTCTTCTTTTAATTTCTTGATTTCTTCTAGTATTTCTTCCTTCTTACGACTTCTTTGTCTTCCTCTTGTATAAGGAACGATACAGTAAGTACAGAATTTATCACAACCATAGATGATAGTAACATAAGCTTTGAATTTATTTTTTCTCTTAGTAGGAAGATTTTCTACTAGTTCTCTTTCTCTTGAATAAACTTCTATCTGAATTTTTCCTTCTTCGACTGATTTTACTAAAGCATCTGGTAGTTCAAAAATATTATGAGTACCTATAACAAAGTTTAGATAAGAATATTTCTCTAATAGGTTTGTGATTACTCCTTCTTCTTGAGCCATACAACCACATAGACCAATCATTAAATCTTTCTTTTCTTCCTTTAAGTGTTTAGCTCTTCCTAACATTCCAAATGCTTTATTATGAGCATTTTCTCTAATTGAACAAGTATTTAAAAGAATTAAATCTGCTTCTAAATAATCATCTGTAAAGGTAAAACCCATTTCTGTTAAAAGACCAGTTATTATTTCACTATCATGTTCATTCATCTGACAACCATAGGTTTTTAAGAAACATTTCTTTCCTAAAAATTTATCTTTATACTCTTCTTTTAGTTTATAATTTTTCTCTTCATATTCTCTTTTATCTGTTGTTTTTGCTTCTTTATAGTTTGGTAAATGCATACTCTTCTCACCTCTTGTATAGTATATAGAAATTTCATTCTTTTTGCAAGGAAAAGAGGAAGAAGTAAGTCCTTAATCTATGATATAATTAGGAGGTTGAGGTGACAATATATGAATAAAAAAATTGGAATATTAGATTCTGGTATTGGTGGTACTACTGTTCTTAGTAAGATAAAAGAATTATTACCTAAAGAAGATTATGTTTATTATAAGGATGATAGAAATAATCCTTATGGAGAAAAAAGTGACGATGAATTACAAGAAATTGTTAAAACTGGAGTGAAGTTTCTTCTTTCTAACGATTGTAAGATTATTGTTTTAGCATGTAATACAGCTACTACTAAATGTATTAAAAATTTAAGAACAGAATTTAAAAATACTATTTTTGTTGGGACAGAACCGGCTATTAAGGTAGCATGTGATAATAACTATAAGAATATTCTTGTTCTAGCAACGGAAGTGACGATTGAGTCTAAAAGAACAATGGAATTAATTAAGCAAAATAAGAAAGACTATCAAGAAATTACTTTAATCAAAGGGAAAGGGCTTGCTAATGCTATTGAAGTTAATAATAAAAAAGAAATAACTAGAATATTAAAGAATATTAAAAAGCAGGTTAAGTTTAATCCCGATGTAATTGTCTTAGGTTGTACGCATTATCCTTTGATAATAGATGATATAAAATATTTCTTTAAAAATGCTGCTATCATTGATGGGAGTGATGGCGTTGCTAGACAGGTAAAAAGACTATTAGAAGAAAATAATTTATTAAATAGTAACGGAAATGGTACAGTTGAATACTTTTCTACAAAAGAAAAATACGCTAGTCAAAATAACTAAGCGCATTTTTTATGCTTCTACTTCTACTAGCACTTCTTTAATGATGTGATCCATAGAAGTAAGTTTATTTTTCATAAGTTCATTTTTAATTCGGTCAAAGTTTTCTTTAATCATTGTTACTAACTTATCCATCATTGGTAGAAGTTCATTTTTCTTTTCTAAGTTTGAAACGATAACTTCTAGATTTGATAATTTAGTATATTTACCGTATTCACCGCTTTTAATAAATGTCTTATAGAAAGATAAGAAGCTCATCACGTCTATATTATTAAATCTCTTATCTTCTAAGATTTTAAAAGCAGTAGATAAATTATCTTTTTCGATTGCTACGTCAAGAATTGTTTTTCCTTGATTGTTTTTTAAATTATACGATAATTTCTCATTTCTTTTTAATTTCTTAATAATTGGTGCAACTTTCATATAATTTCTAGTTGCTAAAATATGTAGTAGTGTATTTCCTTCATTGTTCTGATGATTAACTATTTCTTTATCATAATTGATATACTTTAAAACCAAATCGTATTGATGTAGTTTAAGTAACTTCATTAAGACAGTATTACCTGCTTCATCAGTTTCGGCTACACTTACTTTTTTCTTGCTTAACAAACTATCTACTAAATAGAAGTGACCTTCCTTCATTAATTCGAATATCAGGGACGGGTCTTCTTCACAGGCTAGTAGTGCTTGTTCTTCCGCGTAAAACATTTAAAACACCTCATCTTTTTACGTGACGGCCTTTATTATATCAAAAAAAGCTATCAATGTCAAATGAATGTCCTTCATTTATCAATAGCTTCTCTATTTTTTAAGTTTTTATACATTTATTGACTTAAAATTTGTCGACATTAATTTTAACTCGTTTATTACCGTTTTGGTAACTAGCTGCTTGTAGAAGTGTTCGAATAGCGTTAATGGTTTTTCCGTTTTTACCAATTAGTCTACCCATATCTTCTTCTTTAACTAGTACTTCAATTGTAATTTCATTTTCTGAAGTGAATTCTTCTATTTTAATGTCGTCTTTGTTAGTAACAATCCCACTAACAATGATTGTAACAAGCCTGGTTAAGTCCATTATTTTGCTTCCTTCTTAGCACTTTTGCTATCTGCATACTTCTTCATAACGCCTGCATTCTTTAGTAAGCTACGTACTGTATCAGAAGGGATTGCTCCACGATCTAGCCATTTAAGTGCTACTTCTTCGTTGATTTTTGTAGTGTTTTCTTTTTCGATTGGATTATAAGTTCCAACTAGTTCAAGATATTCTCCGTCACGTCTTGCTCTTGAATCAGTTACTACGATACGATAAGTAGGACGCTTCTTTGCTCCCATTCTCATTAAACGAATTTTTACTGCCATAATTACACTTCCTTTCTCTTTGCATCAATATTGTAATACAAAGAAGCGAAAGTTGTCAACTATTTTTTGTTAACAGTTCTATAAGAAAGTAGCAACAATTCTAAACTCGCGTTTAGAGAGTTTTCTGCTTCTAAGCCAGTCAAGGCTCCACAGACTTAAATTCCGACAGGTGGTGCCGTACATAATTCATATTTTAATTACTAGAAATTTCTTCTAGTTCACTAATAGAAAGTCCGGTATACATAGAAATTTTATCTAAACTTTCATTGTTACTTAACATTAGCTTAGCTATTTCTAGTTTCGCTTCAGTTTTACCTTCTGAGTAAGCAGAATTTCGACATTTTTCTTCTACCTTCTCAGCATTATACCAAGCATTAAATTCATCATTAAGTTTCAATTTCTCAATTTCATCCATTATGAGCAGTCCTTTCTTGCTTTGTTTCTAATAGTTTTAACTTTTATTATTAGAAATTCCTTCTAGCTCACTAATAGTAAGACCAGTATGCTTACTTATTTCATTAATTGACATATCTGTATTTAACAAACTATTAGCTATTTCTAACTGTTTATGCTTTTCACCAATAGTAACACCACTTGCAGCACCTTTTGTATAGCCCTCAGAATAAGCAGAGTTTCGACACTTTTCTTCTACTTTCTCAGCGTTATACCAAGCATTAAATTCATCATTAAGTTTCAATTTCTCAATCTCATCCATTATGACCAGTCCTTTCTTACTATTACCAGTTATCTTCTTTAACTCTTCATCAGTTTGTGCTGTTAACATTGATAATAGCATTTCGTCTTCGTTAGCTCCAGTATAACAAATGTCTTTGTAATTTACTAGGTATACATCATAAATTTTGATACCATTTTTTACTAAATTGTATTTTCTATTCATTAATTCATATTCTAAAACGGTATCATCATGTTCAAATTTATCATTATTTAAACTAATTTGAATTACTTCTTTGGTAGTATATTTTTCACCTTGTTCTAATCTACTACCTGCTAGACGAAAAGCATAAGTAAGATTCTTTACGGTTGTATAGTTTTCCATCGATTTATTGATTTCAACATTAACAATAATATCTCCTTCTTCTAGTAATAAATCTAGACGATAATCTTTTCTTTTATTACCGCTATTTAACTCATTATCAATAATCTTATAATTAGATAAATCAATACCAATTATATGACTGAATAACTCGAGATAGATATTCCTTGTCCTTTCTTCTTTCATAAGATATTTCATAGTTGTATCTGATAAGATACTAATAAAATTGTTATTCATATTTAGCTCCTTTTCTAAGATGATTATTTTTGCTTTTTCGAAAAAGTGACATCATCTTAACAGGTTCAAAACTAAATAGCAAATCGGGAATTTTGCATTTTCCCCTAGTAGATACCCCTCAATTTACTAAATTCAGCCGGCAAAATGAAAAATTCAGGTCGAACAAGTACCTGAATTTGCAAAATCTACCCTAAAAAAGTAAAATTTTATTTTTTTTCAATTTTAAACAATTCTGCCGCTAATTCTTGATAATTAGAAACAAATTTGAAGACCATTTCTTTTCTAATATCTTTAGGGACTTCATCTAAATCAGCTTTATTCTCTCTAGGTAAATATATCTTTTTAACCCCTGCCCGATAAGCTCCTAAAATTTTTTCTCTAACTCCACCAATTGGAAGTACTCTACCTTGTAAAGTTATCTCCCCAGTCATTGCTATCTTTGAAGAAATTTTAATGCCCGTAAAAGCACTTATTATTGAAGTAGTTAAAGCAATACCTGCTGACGGACCTTCCTTACTAACTGCTCCTTCTGGTAAATGAATATGAGTATCATTAGTAAAAATCTTATCACCTACTAAAAACTTTTCATAATTAGCTTTAATATAACTAAGTGCAATCTGAGCAGACTCTATCATTACTTCTCCTAAGGAACCAGTTAATATTAATTCACCTTTTCCCTTATAATAAGTCGTCTCAACCTTTAAAACATCTCCACCGAAAGGTGTATAAGCAAGTCCATTAACTACTCCTACCTGACGTAAATCTTTCTGAGAATAAAATGGATAAACTTTCTTTCCTAAATAAGACTCTAAAGAATCAACGGTAACTGTTACTAAAGCAGCATTATTATTAATTAACATATCTTTAACTATCTTTCGTAATATCTTTGATATCATTCGGTTAAGTTCCCTGACACCAGCTTCTTTTGTATAACTTCTAATTATTTCTAAAATTGCATCTTCACTAAACTCCACTTCAAAAGGTGTCAAACCAACTTCATCCATTAATTTAGGTATCAAATAGTTTAAAGCAATATCTTTCTTTTCATATTCTGTATAAGAAGGAATATGAATAACTTCTAATCTATCTTTAAGTTCTAATGGTATTTGTTCTTCATAATTAGCAGTAGCAATAAATAACACTTTTGATAAATCAAAATCTTCTTCAATATAATGATCAGAAAAGTGAGTATTTTGTTCTTTATCAAGAACTTCTAGTAAACTACTAGCTGGATCTCCTTTAACCCCTTTAGTCATTTTATCTATCTCATCTATAATAAAAACTGGATTAGAACTATGCGCTTTCTTCATTCCTTGAATAATTCTTCCAGGAAGTGCTCCAACATAAGTTCTTCGATGTCCAACTATTTCTGCTTCATCATTAATACCACCTACAGAGATAGTAGCAACATTTCGATTTAAACTCTTAGCAATAGAATAAGCAAGAGAAGTTTTACCTACTCCTGGAGGACCTATTAAACATAAAATTGGACTTTTCTCTTTCTTAGAATTTTGTTTAACAGCAATATACTCTAAGATTCTTTCTTTTACATCACTCATTCCATAGTGATTATTATCTAAAACTACTTTTATTTTATTTAAATCTGTTACATCTTTAGTTTCTATTTCAAAAGGAAGTGATAACATCCATTCAATATAATCTTTCATCATTACTACTTCTGGAGAAATAGGAGCAGACGTTTCATATCTTTTAATTTCTTCTTTAATTCTTTCTTTAATTTTATTATTAGCTTTTAAACTTTTTAAACGTTTCTTATAGTTTTCTATTTCGCTATTCTTACTATTCTCTTCCCCTAATTCCTCTTTAATTACTTTAAGTTTTGCTTCTAAGTAAAATTTCTTCTGACTATCAATTACTTCTTTTCTTACTTTTTCATCTATTTCATTTTCTATTCTAGCAAGAGCTATTTCTTCTTTTAATTGTTCTAATAAAGAGATAGCTCTTTTTATTGGGTCTTCTTCATAAAGATATTTTTTCTTTAATTCAATAGAAAATGGAAGTATAGCTGCTAAAGAATCAGTTAAATCTGCTAAGCTTTCGATAAATGACAGTTGATGAAGCATAGCATTACTAGTACTTGATACTAAGTTACTATACTTTTCATAAGATCTTAGTAACATATCTAAATACAAAGTATTTTTTTCTTTTGGTATTTCTCTTGTTTCAACATCTTCTATATCGACATACCAAGCACCATTTTCAAATTCATAATTAGTGACACTTACTCTACTATGGCACTGAAAAACCGCTCTTGTTTTAGAGTTTGGAACTAAAAGTTTTAAAGTTAGGGTTGACAAGATGCCGAGTGATGGGAATTCAATTACATTATCAGTAGAAAAGCCATCTAAAGAGTGAATCATTAGAATTTGCTTTTCCGTACTTTGCTCTACGATATTAATTAGGCGTTCTATCTTTTCATCTTGTGTTTCAATTCTATATTCAAAATTAGGGAATAAGACTGTTTCATTAACAATCATAACTGGAACTCTACGCACTACCATCACCCACTTCTAATTATTTATTATAACTTATCCAATTTTTTTTGAGAAGTCTTTTTTAAGTTTTTTTCGTAAATTTTAGTTTTATTTTTCCAATATTAAAACCTCATAAAAATGAGGTCTAATCTTTTTTAGTTTTTTATCAAGACTGAACTACATATGGATTTAGAGCGGTTCCATCTCCCTTAGTTATTTGAGTATTTACTTTTAGGTTGATAACTGGACGAATTTTACTATATATAGGTACTTGATCACGTCCTAAACCACCAGAGGAAGAAACATTATAAACACGTGCATATAAATCATAAGAAGAAAAGTATGATGGTGACATCGTCCAAAAGTATTGTCCATTATATAAGTAATAGTTATTATTTTGTGTATTAAATACTCCACCGGCCATCGCTACTTCATCAGCTGTTATTAGTAAAATTGAATAATCTAATTTGGCACTTACATTCGATACTTTAAACTTATCATTGTCTTGTACACATTTTAAGCTTGGATTTCTATTCTCATATAAACGACTATAGGCTCCATATGTTGTAGTTGGAGTCAATAAATTTCCTGAACCTGAACTTATTTCTCTATCATTGCAAAATGTCTCATCTGCTAAGTATGAAGAATAATTTGTTAAATTATTTTTATACCATGTATCTAAGGTACCCTTCATAGTTGAATTTATATTATTTGTTACTGCATCAGCATAGCTATCACTACTATATGAAATAGGCTGTACTATCATTGTTGTATCGTTTGAATAACCTGTTATTTTATAAATTACATTACATGATGTTTCCAAACAAGTATATAGATTATTTGATACAATTTCATTATGATTTTCTTTCCACATTAACTGTTTTACTGTTCCAGTTAAGGTGAATTTTTTTGTTGATTCATCAAAACTATAATCTGTTCCAAAATCATATTTTCGTGTATTAGTAAAATTAACATAATTAGTTGTTGCATTATTTTTATGCATAGAAAATTTTTCACTATATTTATATCCAACATAAGCTGGATCCCAATACTTTTCATTAAATCTAGAATTACCTATTGTTACTGATGTTCCCGTATCTGATGTTGTTGTTCCAGAATAAATCATTCTAATGCTTCCATCTCCATTGCGACGGATGATTCTCCAAGTATATCCTGCAAACGATACATAGTTATTCTTGATTGCTCCTCGGTAATAATAACTTTCTCCTTCATCATCTTCTGACATGAATAATCCTTCATCAGTAGTGGCTGTCTTAGAAAAATCTGGAGTTCCTTTTGCATTAATATTAGTTTTAGCTGTTTCTACTGATACTTCATGATTATTCATTACTAACAAGCAGTCCGATAATCTGTTAAAGCCATTATCTTTGCAGTAAGTATCTTCTACTTCGGCTACGGTATCACTTGTTTGTCCATAGACGTTTACTTTTACTTTATAGACTAGTCCACCATTATCATTCTGTGGATTATAGCTTGAATCAATCCATAGTCTTAATCGATATTTGATTTCTGTATCACCTTGTTGATTTAAATTTCCCACAAATAAATTCATCATATCAGATGGTCGTCCTGTATAAACATTTCCAGTTGGGTCTTCTGAATAAGTTTTTGGTGGCATCGCCTCTTCTTCACTTCCATCAGGATTAACTTTTGTTAAATAAAATTTAACGTTCTTTCCATCAAAAGTATTACCATTCTCTTCTTTTGCTGCTATTTCATAATTGATATCTGTATTTCCGGCAATTGATGATTTAACAGTAAAATCAAAGTATTCTCCAGAATTTGATAGTGTCTTTCCAGTCGCATCTGTTGTAGGAAGAGCATTATTCATAGATATAACATTTGTACTTTCTACATATTCCATAGAAATTGCTCCAGTCGTAATAGTATTTAACTTTTGACCGGTACCTGTATAAGAAAAAGCTGCATAACTTATTCCAATTACAACTAATAACATAACAGTTACTAATATTATTACTAAATAATTCTTTCTGCTTTTAGACACAAACATTTCCTCCTTTCTAGGATTGAATAACATATGGATTCAAAGCCGTTCCATCACCTTTAGTTATTTGCGTATCTGCTTTTAGATTAACAACAGGGCGAGTATAAAAAGAAGTTGTAACACTATTATTACTCAAACTGCCCAACGAACGTACTGTCCAAACTAAGGAAGACGAAGTGTATGAATTGAAATAAAATGGAGACATCGTCCAAAAATTTTGCCCATTATATAAATAATAACTACTATTTGATGTATTATAGATTCCACCAGCCATTGCTACTTCATCTGCATTGATTAGTGAAATTGGATAATCTAGTTTTGTGTTTTCATTTGATACCTTAAATTTATCACTGTCTTGTATACAGCTCAAACTAGGTAACTTACTTGATACTAATCTACTATATGTTCCATAATATGTAGTTGGTGTCACTAGGTAACCTCCCCCACCTGAGGTACTTCTATCATTACAAAATACTTCATCTGCCAAATATGATGCATAACTTGTTAAATTGTCTTTATACCAAGCATCTAATGTATTTTTTATAGTCGAATTTATAGTGTTCGTTACAGCATCGGCATAACTATCACTGCTGTATGATATTGGCTGTACCGCCATTCTTGTATCACTTTGATATTCTGTAATCTTATACACAACATTACAACTGGTATTTAAACAACTATATAAATTGCCTGATACTATTTCATCATGATTATCTTTCCATGTTAATTGTTTGATTGTTCCTGTTAAAGTAAATTTTCCTGTTAACTCATTAAATGCATATCCTGTTCCAAAATTGTATTTTGTTGTATTAGTAAACCAGTCATATCCTGTTGTTCCATTATTTTCGTGTAGTGAAAACTTTTCATTGTACTTATATCCTACATATGCTGGATCCCAATTTTTATTATTAAATGCCGAACCACCTATTGTTACTGATTTTCCTGTATCTGATGTTGTTTTTCCGGAATAAATTAAGCGAACACTTCCATCTCCATTACGACGAATAATTCTCCAAGTATATCCGGCAAAGGATACGTAATTATTCTTCACTGCTCCTCTATAATAATAACTGGCTCCCTCATCATCTTCAGACATGAATAATCCTTCATCTGTCGTTGCAGTTTTAGAAAAATCCGGTATACCCTTTGCATTAATATTAGTCTTTGCACTTTCTACAGAATTTTCATGACTATTCATTACTAACATACAATCTGATAAAGTGTTAAATCCATTATCTTTACAATAGGTATCTTCTACTTCGGCTACTGTATCACTTGTTTGTCCATAAACATTTACTTTTACTTTATAAATCAAACCGCCATTATCGTTCTGTGGATTATAATTTTCATCTACCCACATTCTTAAGCGATATTTAATTTCTGTATTTCCTTGTTGATTTAGATTACCTACAAACAAACTCATCATATCTGATGGTCTTCCTGTATAAACATTACTAGTTGGGTCTTCTGAATAAGTCTTTGGTGGCATTGCTTCTTCTTCGCTTCCATCGGAATTAACTTTTGTTAGATAAAACTTAACATTCTTTCCATCGAAAGTATTTCCATTTTCTTCTTTGGCTGCTATCTCATAGTTGATATCAGTGTTTCCTACTATTGATGATTTAACTGTAAAATCAAAATATTCTCCTGAATTTGATAATTTCTTTCCAGTAGTATCTGTTGTTGGAAGAGCATTATTCATAGAAATGACATTGGTACTCTCTACATATTCCATAGAGATAGCTCCAGTCGTAATAGTATTTAACTTTTGACCTGTACCAGTATAAGAAAATGCTGCATAACTGATACCAATTATAACTAGTAATAAAACAGTTACTAATATTATTATTATTAAATAATTTTTTCTGTTTTTAGACACAAACATTTCCTCCTTTCTAAGATTGAATAACATATGGATTCAAAACTGTTCCATCTCCCTTTGTTATTTGAACATCTGAACGTAAATTTATGACTGGACGGGTTCCAAAGGAAGAAGTAACATTATTTGCAAGATTCAAATAACCAGAAGGAGCTACACGCCAAACTCGCACATCAGAGTAAGATGCTTCAAAGTCAGATGGGGACATTGTCCAAAAGTATTTCCCACTATATAGATAATAATTACTATTCGGTACATTCCATACGCCTCCAGCTATTGCCACTTCATCTGCAGTTATTAATGCTATAGGATAATCTAGTTTAGCAAGTTCATTCGATATTCTAAACTTATCATTATCTTGTGTACATTTTAAACTTGGTGTTTTCTTTTCATATAAACGGCCATATGCTCCGTAAGTTGTTGTTGGTACAATCAGATACCCTAATCCATAATTTATTCTTCGGTCATTGCAGAAAATTTCATCTGCTAAATATGATGTATAATTTATTAGATTATTTCTATACCATGTATCAATAGTATTTTTCATATGTGAATCTGTGTTATTAATAATAGTATATTCATAACTATCGCTACTGTAAGATATAGGTTGAACAGTCATTCTGGTATCACTTTGATATTTTGTTATCCTATAAACCACATTACAACTTGTATTTAAACAACTATATAAATTACCTGATACGATTTCTTCATGATTATCTTTCCATGTTAATTGTTTTATTGTTCCAGTTAACGTGAATTTTTTTGTTGTTTCATCAAAAGTGTATCCTGTTCCAAAGTTATATTTTTGTGTATTGGTAAACCACTTATATTCTGTGGTTTCATTATTTTCATGTAATGAAAAATTTTCATTATACATATAGCCAATATATGTTGGATCCCAGTATTTCTCATTAAAAGTTGATTTACCTATACTTGTTGATTCGCCTACATCACTTGTTGTACTTCCAGAATATATCATTCTAATACTTCCGTCTCCATTACGACGGATGATTCTCCACGTATAACCTGCAAATGATACATAATTATTTTTCACTGCTCCTCGGTAATAATAACTTGCACCATCATCATCTTCTGCCATAAATAAACCTTCGTCAGTCGTGGCTGTTTTTGAAAAGTCTGGTGTACCTTTGTTAGTTATATTTTGTTTAGCTGTCTTTACAGATGTTTCATGATTATTCATTACTAACATACAGTCTGATAATGTATTAAATCCATTATCTTTACAGTAAGTATCTTCTACGTCGGCTACTGTATCACCTGTTTGTCCATAGACATTTACCTTTACTTTATATATTAAACCACCATTATCGTTCTGTGGATTATAATTTTCATCTACCCACATTCTTAATCTATATTTAATTTCTGTATTACCCTGTTGATTTAAATTACCTACAAATAGACTCATCATATCGGATGGTCGTCCTGTATAAACATTTCCGGTTGGGTCTTCTGAATAAGTCTTCGGTGGCATCACCTCTTCTTCACTTCCATCAGAATTAACTTTTGTTAAATAAAACTTAACATTTTTACCATCAAAGGTATTACCATTTTCTTCTTTGGCTGCTATCTCATAGTTAATATCTGTATTTCCAGCGATTGATGATTTAACTGTAAAATCAAAATATTCTCCGGAATTTGATAATTTCTTTCCAGTGGAATCTGTGGTGGGAAGAGCATTATTCATAGAAATAACATTGGTACTTTCAACGTATTCCATAGAAATAGCACCAGTTGTAATAGTATTCAATTTTTGACCTGTTCCTGTATAAGAGAAAGCTGCATAACTAATACCAATTACTGCTATTAATAGTATTAAGATAAGTATTATAAATAAAAAAGATTTGTTCTTATTTTTCATAAATTAAGCCCTACTTTCTATTTTAGTATTTAACAAAAAAGATAGATTTATACCTTTTTGATATTAATCTATCATTGAAAAAAGAAAGTAGGTGCACTACTTCTTATATCAGAATTTAATTGTTGACAGTCTTTTACTACTACCACAACTGTCTCCTACCTTCCTATTATCAAATATCAGTATTCTTGACATCTTAATAATATCATAATACTTGACATTTAACAACAGGAATATTTTGTTAAAATAATGTTTTTCTATCTCTTACTAAAATCAAAGTCTTTTGATTTTCATGAATAGAGAAAGTTTCTTCTTTCTTAAAACTTTCTGGTTTCAACACTATTTCTTTTTTAGCATTTTTACTTTGTTCAATTACTTTTTGTGCTCTATCCGTAAAATATATCTTTTTATATTCTTGATTTAAAATGTCATCAACACGATTTCTAGTTAAGTGTTCATCTGTAGAGCTTTCAAATAAAAACTTATCATCAGTTGCACTATAAAATACATTTCCTAAAGTATCACTTAATGCAAACATGCTATCTGCTAAAAAATCTAATGGTAGTTCATGCCCTGCACCTTTATTTAGAACTTCTAAATAGTCATAATTCTCTACAAAATCTACAACATCTTCTAATTTTCCTTGCATTCCTTCTTTTACAGTAGCAGGAAATACATTATCGTATGTTAATAACTCATAACGATTAATTGAAGAAATTGTTGCTCTACCAGTTTTTGTTTTAATTCTGAAAAGTTGTTTTAAACGTTTAATTTTTTCTGATTCTATTTTAGTAGCAGTAAACCATGGTTCATACTTATTTTTAAATGCATATTTATAAAGGTTTAAATCAATATTATATTTTTCTCTATCATAATCAAAGCATGCATCTGCTTCTTTTAAATGCTCTTGTAATTTTAAACATTCATCCCTTAAACCAAATAATATTTCTTTGACGGTATATTTATCATTATTCATTTTCTTTTCCCCCTGAATTTTTTTATTTTTTTGTTAATACTAAAGTTTTTTGTTTTTCATATATTGAAAACACTTCTGATGCAGACCTACCTTTTCTTAAAAGAGTAACATCTTTTTGTGCACTAGAACTTTCTTCAATGATTTGTTGCGCCCTATCACTAAAATCAGTAGCTTTATATTCACAGTTTAAAATGTCATAAATAATTTCGTCTGTTAATCTAGTTCTAAAGTTTTTACTAATAAATACAGTATCATCATAAGCATGATAAGTAGCATACATATCATCATTAGTAAGTGTTAGATGTGTTGGTGTACTATAAGCTGGAAATAAAGCAAAATTTTCATCACTTAAAGCTTGTAAATAATTATAATCATATAAGAATTTAGCATAGCGATTAAATTCCTTTGGCTTTGTTATTTGAACATCTTCTGGGAAGAAAGAATTTTCATGAAGACTATAGTTACCTGTTCCATCATCAGCAATAATAGCATCACGAACTTTTATTGGTTCATGAAAAATCTTCTCTAATTTCATTCTAAATTTACTTTTAATTTCATCAGCATAAAGAACTAAGTTGTGGTCTTTACCATAAATCGTTTCCACAGGAACTATAGACATTTCATATTTTTCTTTATCATAATCAATATATTCAACCATTTCATTTAAATACTTTTGAAGACGTAAGTACT
This sequence comes from uncultured Bacilli bacterium, assembly GCA_934130405.1. GTDB lineage: Bacteria > Bacillota_I > Bacilli_A > RF39 > UBA660 > Onthousia. The sequence goes on from CAKOXX010000006.1 coordinate 27,964, forward strand.
CACCTCTAAGACCAAATAAAATTTCTTTAGTAGTATAAGTTTCTTTTTTCATTATTACTCTCCTTTTTTCATTTTATAAACAATAAAGTTAAGTTTTGGAAATAATTTTATAAGTGATATTTTTTAATTATCTCTTCTGCTACTTTTATACCATCTATAGCAGAAGAAGTAATTCCGCCGGCATAGCCACTTCCTTCACCACAAGAATATATTCCTTTGATATTAGATTCTAACAAGTCATCCCTAACAATTCTTAGTGGGGATGAAGTTCTTGTTTCTACTCCTGCTAGTAAAGGATTACTATCGCTAAAACCTTTTATCTTTTTATTAAACTCTTCCATTGCTTCTTTTAGTGAAGAAGAAACATATCCTGGTAAGATACTATTTAAATCTGCAAAAGTGTAATCACCCATAATAGCAAAATCAGTTTCCTTTTTAGTGATTTTCTTATCTACAAAATCCTGATAATATTCTACCGGTATCTTTCCCTTACCTAATCTAAAAGCAGCTTTTTCTAACTTTTCTTGATAAGTAACACCTGCAAATAACTCATCACCATAATCTTTTTTAGAAACAGTCACTATAATAGCACTATTAGCAGTATTACTATCTCTTAAATAATTACTCATTCCATTTACTACTAAATGATCATTAAGATTAGTAGCATTTAAAACATAACCACCCGGACACATACAAAATGAATAAACACCTCTATGTTCCTTTGTTTGATAAGTTAGTTTATAAGGAGCTTTCTTTATCTTATTTTGATATTGTTCTTTATCAATCATCTCTTGATAATGCATTACTCTAACTCCTACTGCAAAAGGTTTAGACTCCATCTTTAACCCAACATTATCTAATAGATGAAAAGTATCTCTCGCACTATGACCTATCGCTAATACTAATACATCACAAGGAACAGTTTCTTTATCATTTAAGGTAACACTTACTACTTTAGCATCTTTAACTTTAATATCAGTAAGTTTAGTACTAAATCTAAACTCACCACCCATCTTTATTATTTTTTCTCTAATAGCAGGAATTATTTCTCTTAACTTATCCGTTCCAAGATGTGGATGTTGCAGATATAAAATATCACTATTAGCACCATTTTCAATAAAGATATCAAAGACTTTCTTTCCACGGTGTTCCTTATCTCTAATCATTGTTTTTAACTTACCATCAGAGAAAGTTCCTGCTCCACCTTCTCCAAAAGAAACATTACTTTCTTCATCTAAAATACCATTAGTAAAGAAATTAGTTACTTTTGCTACTCTCTTAGTCATATCTTCTCCTCTATCAATTACTAATGGTTTAAAACCTTTACTTGCTAAGATATAAGCTGCAAATAAACCAGCTGGTCCACTTCCAACAATAACTGGGCGATTAGGAAGCTTTATGTCACCAGAAGTTGGTAGTTGATACTCTTCTTTTACTACTTTCTTAAGTTTTAATTTCTTATTTTTTAATAATTTTTCTTCTAATTTAGAAGCTAGTTCTACATCAATACTATAGTGATAATGTATCTCATCACGACGTCTAGCATCAATTGATTTTTTATTAATACTTATACTTTTTATATCACTAGCTTTAACTTTTAATAGTTTCAATACTTCTTCTTGATAATTATCATTATCTACTCTTAAATTAATTTCTACTCTAAGCATTAACATCCTCCATACTAGTTAAGATTCCTGATAGAAAAGCAAAAGTCAAGTTATAACCACCACAGTCACCATTAACATCTAATAATTCGCCAGTAATATAAAGATTCTTCACAAGAAGTGACTCCATTGTGAAAGGATTAATTTCTTCTAAACTTACTCCACCACTACATACTTGGGAAAAATCAAAGCCTTTATAAGAAGTAATAGTAAAAGTCATTTCTTTTAACATATTAGTTAGTTCTTTTTTCTTTAAAGAAGAAAGTTCTTCATAATAAGTATCAGAAGAAATAGCTAGTTTAGACATAATATAGTTGATTACTTTGACTGGTAAGAACCCAAGTAATGTATCTCTTACTCTTCTATTTGCAAAGTTGACTTTACTATCAAAAGGCATTAAATCAAGTTTAATAGTTTCCCTTCTCTTAGTATTTAACCCCCTAACAGCATAATAACTAAGATTAAAGATACAAATACCACTAAGTCCATAGTCAGTAAACTGAACTTGACCTAGTTCTTCTTTAATTTTCCTATCATCTTCATAAAGACTAACTCTAGCATCAAGTCTTACTCCCTTTAAGTTATGTTTTTCTTGCGTAACTAATGAAGTAAGAGATGGCAGAACATCTACTATTTTATGATGAAAACTATTAGCAAGGAAATAACCCATTCCATCACTACCAGTCATTTTATAAGATTTACCACCTGTAGCAAGTATTAACTTATCACAAGTTAAATCATCATTAATAACAAATAAGTTATCTTTCTTCTCTAATTTTTCTACTAAATAATTAAATTTAAACTTACCACCTAAATCCAGATAAGTAGTTTCTAAAAGTTCTTTCACATTAAGCGCTTGATTAGAAAATGGATAGTAATACCCATCTTTTATCTTTGGAACAATTCCAAGAGATTTAATAAAGGTTTCTACTAATTCAATATTATCTTTAGTTATAATATCAGTTAATATTGAATTATTACTACTATGATAATGATTTATAGATTGATCAATATTAAAGTAATTACATCTACCAGCACCAGTTAATAACAGTTTTTTTCCACTTGTACCATTTCTTTCTAATATCGTTACATCATTACCACATCTTAACAAAGATATTCCAGCAGCAAGTCCACTAGCACCTGCTCCAACAATAATTATATTCATCTTTTCTAGCCGCCCTTCATTTAAGCTGTATTCTAACACAAAATAAAGAAAAAATCTAGTGTGTATTAACACATTAGATTGTATCTAAGACTGAATGACATATGGATTTAAAGTAGTTCCATCTCCCTTAGTTATTTGAACATCTGCCCTTAAATTTATCACTGGACGAATACTAATGTTGGTAAAAACTTGGTCCCAAGAAAATATACTTCCAGAATTACTTAAATACCAAACATAAGCCGAAGAATTATGATAAAGATAACGTGATGGTGATAATGTCCAAAAGTATTGCCCGTTATATAAATAATAATTAGTATTTGCCATATTATATACTCCGCCGGCCATTGCCACTTCATCCGCTGTTATTAGTGCTACTGGATAATCTAATTTAGCATCTATATTTAATAAGTTAAATTTATCATTATTATTAACACAACTTAAAGTTGGACTTTTTTTATTAACAAGTCTATCGTATGAAGAATAATATGTGCGAGTTGATAATAAATATCCTGAACCACTTGCAATACTTCTATCATTACAAAATATCTCGTCTGCTAAATATGATGTATATTTTACTAAACTATTTTTATACCAAGTATCCAATACACTTTTAACTGATGAACTTGTATTGTTTATTATAGATTCTTCATAACTATTGCTACTATATGAAATCGGTTGAACTTTCATCTGATTATCACTGACATATTCCAAAACCTTATACACTATGTCACACGTTGTGCTTAAACAAGTATACAAATTCTTTGATACTATTTCATTATAGTTATCCTTCCATATTAATTGTTGAACATCTCCTGTTAAGATAAACTTTTTTGTTGATTCATCAAAAGTATAATTAGTACTAAATGAATACTGTTTGCTGCCAGTAAATGCAGAAAACATTGTAGCATCATTATCTTCATGAAGTGAAAAGTTTTCATTATACATATATCCAACGTAGGTTGGATCTTTATATTTACTATTAAAGAAAGATTTACCTATAGTAGTTGCTTCACCTGTATCTGATGTTGTTTTACCGGAGTAAATTAAACGAACACTCCCATCTCCATTACGACGAATGATTCTCCAAGTATATCCTGCAAAGGACACATAGTTATTCTTGACTGCTCCTCTATAATAGTAACTGGCTCCCTCATCATCTTCGGACGTATATAATCCCTCATCTGTTGTGGCTGTTTTGGAAAAGTCTGGAGTTCCTTTGGCATTTATATTAGTCTTGGCACTTTCTACTGATGTTTCGTGATTATTCATTACTAGCATACAGTCTGATAAAGTGTTAAATCCATTATCTTTACAATAGGTGTCTTCTACTTCTGCTACGGTATCACTGGTTTGTCCATAGACATTTACTTTTACTTTATACACTAGTCCTCCATTATCACCTTGAGGATTATAGTTTTCATCTACCCACATTCTTAAGCGATATTTAATTTCTGTATTTCCTTGTTGATTTAGATTACCTACAAATAGACTCATCATATCGGATGGTCGTCCTGTATAAACATTGCCAGTGGTATCTTCTGAATAAGTCTTCGGTGGCATCGCTTCTTCTTCACTTCCATCAGAATTGACTTTCGTTAGATAAAACTTAACGTTTTTCCCATCAAAAGTATTACCATTTTCTTCTTTTGCTGCAATTTCATAGTTAATATCTGTATTTCCTGCTATTGATGACTTAACAGTAAAATCAAAGTATTCTCCGGAATTTGATAGTTTCTTTCCAGTAGCATCTGTTGTAGGTAGAGCATTATTCATTGAAATAACATTAGTACTTTCAACGTACTCCATAGAAATAGCTCCAGTCGTAATAGTATTTAACTTTTGTCCTGTACCAGCGTAAGAGAAAGCCGCATAACTAATACCAATTATTGCTATTAATAAAATTAAGATAAGTATTATAAATAAAAAAGATTTGTTTTTATTTTTCATATACTAAGACCTACTTTCTATTTTAGTATTTAACAAAAAAGATAGATTTATACTTTTAGATATTAATCTATCATTGAAAAAAGAAAGTAGGTACACTACTTCTTATATTAGTATTTAGTTTTTGACAGTTTTCTACTACTACCACAACTGTCTCCTACCTTCCTATTATCAAATATCAGTATTCTTGACATCTTAATAATATCATAATACCTGACTTTTAACAACAAGAAAAAAAAGGAATAAACTTAAATAAGTTTAAATCCTTTCTACCTATTTTAAAATCATAACTTTGTTATTAGTAGCTTTTTTAGTAGCTTCAAGATTATTAACAGTTACTTCCATATTCTTAGTACGGTCTTCAATAAAGTCTGCTCCTAACATGTAAGCTGAAACTAAATTTGTATGTCTTTCTGCTGATTTAAATAATCTATTGCTAGATGCTTTTGAATATACTGTTTTTGTTAATATTTCCTCATTTAATCTTTCAGCTTCTTCTTTAGCAGTTTCATAATCACTAGCTAAAAATGTTGTCTTATGAGAATTAGTACACTTTCCTTCTTTATTATATTTAGGATAATTACTCATAAAATAACTTTCTGCAACAGTTTTTCCTGTTTCATATGGAAATACCACTTCACATTTTTCACTATCATTACTATTTACCACATAACACTTTGATGGCATATAAGCAACTAAGTTTCTTTCTTTTACTACTGTTCCTTTACTACTTACCTTATTTTCTTTATAAATAGGCATTACTGAATATCCTACTGGATATACTCCATTTTTCATAAATTTCTCCCCTTTCAAAAAGTTACACCATATTATAACATAAGTGACTTTAAAAGTAAACTTTTTTTAAGACCATTCACGACCTAAAAATATACATTTTACAGTATTTAACATAATAATAAACACTCCATATTAATCATATACTTAATAGAGGTGATTATTCTTGTTTATCAAAAATATTAATAAACGTATTAAAATAATGCTATTACTATTCGGATTTGTTTTACTAATGGTTATCTTAAAAGTATTTTATGTCCAAGTATTTGATTATAAAAAATTATCTAATCTTGCTAGTGATTTATGGAGTAGAAATTTACCAATCGAAGCTTCAAGAGGAAGAATTTTAGATCGAAATGGGGTTGTCCTAGCCGATAATGTTACTACTACTTCCCTAGTTTTAGTACCTAATCAGATTAAAAATAAAAAAGAAGTCTGTGAAAAGTTAGCAGAAATCTTAAATGTTAGTTATGATGAAATGAAAAAACACGTCTTTAAAAACACTTCTATTGAAAGAGTTCATCCAATTGGTAGAAGACTTTCTTATGAAATTGCAGATAAGATTGAAACTTTAAAGTTCGATGGTGTTTATCTACTAAAAGAAGCGAAAAGATATTATCCTTATAAAACATTACTTGCCCACGTTCTAGGATATGTTGGTATTGATAATCAAGGATTATCAGGACTTGAGTTACAATATGATAAATATTTAACCGGAGAAGCTGGAGCGATTAAGTACTTTTCTGATGCAAAAGGAAATAAACTTACTCTATCTGACGTTTATGTTAAACCGCAAGATGGAATGGATTTACAGTTAACAATTGATATTAATATTCAAAAATCAGTAGAAAGAGAACTTGATAATGTCGTTAATATGATGAACCCTGATATGGCTCTTGCTGTAGTAATGAATCCAAAAACTGGTGAAGTATTAGCAATGAGTTCTAGACCTACTTTCGACCCTAATAATTATAAAAACTATAGTACAGAAATTCTTAGTAGAAACTTACCTATCTGGGCTAGTTATGAACCAGGATCAACTCAAAAAATCATAACTACGGCCGCTAGTATTGAAGAAAAAGTTATTGATATTTATAATGAACATTTTTATGACTCTGGTGGTGTCACTGTCGATGGAGCAAGAATTAGATGTTGGAAAGCCGGAGGTCATGGAGACCAAACCTTTTTACAAGTATTACAAAACTCTTGCAACCCAGGATTTGTGCTAATGGGAGAAAGATTAGGTAAAGAAAAATTATTCTCTTATTTAGATATGTTTGGTTTTGGAAATAAGACTGGAATTGACCTTAACGGTGAAGGAAAGGGAATTATCTTTCCTCTTAGTAAAGTTGGTAATGTAGAACTTGCTACTACTGCTTTTGGACAAGGTATTAGTGTAACACCAATTCAACAAATAACAGCAATTTCAGCAGTTTTAAATGGTGGTAATTTATTAAGGCCTTATGTTTTAGCTAATGTCTTAGAACCAGAAACTGGCAATGTTATGTATCAGAATAAAACTAAAGTCGTTCGAAAAACAATTAGTGAAGAAACCTCCAAAACAATGCGTTATGCCTTAGAAACAGTTGTTGCTTTAGGGGGAGGAAAAGCTGCTTATATAGATGGTTATCGTATCGGTGGAAAAACTGGTACTGCCCAAAAAGTAAAAGACGGAGCTTATCTTGTTAATAATTATATTATGTCATTTGTAGGAATAGTTCCTAGTAATGACCCAGAGGCTGTTTTATATATTGCAATTGATAACCCTAAAAATACAGCCCTTTTATCAAGTTACACCACTACTCCAATTGCAAGACGTATTCTTTTAGACATTATCGATGCACTAGACATTAAAAAACAAGAAGGTGGCGTTGAAAAAGACTGGCAATGGGATGATAAAGTTTACTATGAAGTACCAAACGTTGTTGGTAAAGATAAGAAAGAAGCAAAAAGTCTTTTAGAACATTTTAAAGTTGAATATAGTAAAACTGGTGAAAAAGTAATAAGTCAATCTCCTAAAGCTGGGGAAAGATTAGAAGATGGGGGAACTGTTACTTTATTACTCGGTGATTAATTATGTTTACCTAGAGTTAAAGTTTGATAATTATTATCATAATAATCATCAATATTATGATATATCTTTTCTGCTCGATTTACTTGTTTAAAATATTCTTTTACCAATTCATCTTCTGGTGATGTCTCAATCTTATTTATAACTCCATTTCTTGAAAGATAATCAACTTTGTTAACTACATCAACTAATTCTTCAAAATTATTTTGTCCGATATACCTGGTAAGTTCATTTTGATCAGCATTTATTTTAGCAGAAATAACTTGTGATCTAAATTTCAATAATAATGGTTGCAATAAATTTTTTGTAATTAAAGCAGTATTATAATTACTCACATCTTCCAAAGTAAATTTTTGAGGTTCAATTAAATACATTCCATGACTATGTAAAAATTCAAGTGCTTCTATTGTGAAAATATCATTCAATGTTTCATTAAATTTTTCATATTCACGACAAGTGTTATCGTAAGGATTTTTCATAGAAGTAATACTAAAATCCTTACATGATTCAAAAGCTAATCCATTTTCATTTTGATCTATAATGTGTCCGCACTCATGCATAAAAATATAACATAAAGCACCACCGTCATCAGATCCAATTGTATAAAACATTATTGAGACAAACTTATTATCAGATCTAGTTGCTCCTTTTCCATAAACAAAAACACTTTCACCTTTCATATTTTCGTAAATGTATTCTAAACTATCTTTATCAAAACCTTGCCCTTTTAAATTTAGAAAGTCTTTTCTAGTTGTATAATATTCTCTAAGGGCTTCTTCATATCTTTTTTCTCTAGCTAAAGTAACAAAATGTATTAAATCATCTGAAGGAATATATTGCTTAATATCCTCTTCTTCTAAGAAAAGAAAAGAATTATTTATTTTTTTTTCATCAATTGTATCTCCATATGTGTTTTTTAGATAATTTAATTGTCGAGATATAATTACCATTTTAGTTAGAAAATCAGCATCTTCAGATTTTAATTGTTTTATTTTATTAGAATCAAATAATTCAATAATACTTTCTGAACTAATATTTGCTGGACCTAAAATAGTAGCAATTTTTTCATCTTTAGTCTTATTAGAAATAGCATCTTTTATAGGAATTGGTAACTTTGGATAAATATCTTCAAAAAGTAATGACTTCTTTTTTTCTAAAATTCTTTTTTTTCTTTCTGTTTCAGAGTCAATAAAATCCTTATATGGTTTGAGTTTCTCCTCCCACTTTTTATACTCTGATAATAATGGTTCATAAACTAAATTTAATTCATCAATTTTTTTTAGTATTTGCTGATATTTTTCTGTTTTAGTAAATAAATCAAAATTTTTTTCAGTTACCAGTTCATGTTCACCATTAAGAAGATAATTAATTATTTTAATTTTATTTAGTAAGAGTCTTTTTGGATTTGTATTATTATCTTTTTTAAATGCTTGAAGAGGAACAAAATAATCAGTTTTATTAGAAAATCCAAAATCTGAATCATTTATATAATATTCTAGTATTTTTTCAATTTTATTGTCTAGTTCTTCTGTATAATTAGCTTTCTTATATTTTTCTACATTTACACCGATTTTTTCTAAAAATTTAACCGCATACTCACGCTTTTGAGATTCTTCAATATATAATATATATTCCTTTAAGCTTTCAATATTATAATGTTGAATTATAATAGCATTATTAATCTTATCGGAAATAATATCACGATACTTTTCACCATATACAAAAGTAAACGCCTCTATAACAAATGGCAATACTTTTTTTAAATCAATACTTAAATTATCCATTTTGCACCTCACTTATTAATTTTTATTATCTGTACTGATTTCTTTCTTTAGAAGTCTTATTATATCACGTTTGTTCTAGGAATCAAGTTCTTACTAATTCTTAATAACTTTTCTTTCAAAATACATAAACTATAATAGAGGTGGTCTTTATGAAGTTTAATGGGAATAAACATAACTTCTTTTGTAGATGTAATTGTTGCAAACAAAAAAGAAGAAATAGTCTTCTTTATCTAGGAGCATTGATTTGCTTTATTGTCATTATCTTTTACCAAGCACTACTCTTAGTCTTTCTAGTTACAAGACTGCACGCTATTCTTCTACTAGCAGAACTTTTACTTACTCTTTTTCTCCTTCTCTTGCTCCTCTAAAATAAATTTATTAAAATCAATTAATTGTTCATAAAATTCTAAAAGTCTTTTATTAGTTTCTAAATTACATGGATAAATATCTATTTTAGGAGGAATAGCTAGTTTTACAAAAAGGAATAACTTTTCATCTAAAGTATAAGGATACTTTCGCTGATATAAATTATAAGTAGTTACTAAATCAATTGATGAAAAATTCTTCCTAAATAAGTTTTCAATATCATCACTTACTCTTCCTAAATGCGCCTGTTCTAAACTTATGAAATAACCATCATCTATCGGCAGAAAATGGGCTAGTTCACACTTTCCGTGACAATAAACTAATCGTTCCCTTTCTTTATTTTTAACTGTTTCATACCACTCTTCTAATAAATCAGCTGCTACTCTTAATTGTCTATTAATAATACTACTATTTCTTAAAAACAAATATTCTGTCGGTAAATAATATACTTTTGTTTCTAATTGTAAGACGATATCACGATAATAAGAGAATAAGTAATTTATCTCTTTTTTTGTACTTTCATAGAAATTCTTAACTTCATCTAAATTAAGTTTCTGATAAGTTGTTGTTTTATTCTGCCAGATAGTAAGATTTAAAACTAGTCTTTTACTAATCTCATCATCAGTTAAACTAGTCTTTTCAAAATAAGGAAAGATTAATTCTCTATCAGTTACTTCTACTGGTTTTAAGTAATTATTAACAGCATGGTCATCAAGATATTTATAAACTTCTTCGATATTATAACTACTTCGCATTTTAATAAAGATTGTTTTATCAGGATAAGTTATTATCTTATTATTATCAACTAAAGTATATTTAATTGGTACTGACATCTTTTTTAGTCGTTGGAATAATTATCTTACTACCTACGGTTAAGTTTTCTAAATCATTATAATATGATAATTCTTCTCTTGATATTCCATAAGTTTCAATGATACTTTCAATACTATCTGTTTCTCTTAATAAATAAACAGAGTAAGTAGTATAAGTTTCTTCCGTATTAGCAAAAGCAGAAAAGATAGAATTCATCACTTTTGTATCTGTTTGTTCTTTTACTTCTTCTTTTTCTTCCTTTATCTCTTCTTGCATAACAGGAGTTGGTATTTCTTCTTGTTTCGGTTCGGTATTCATAATATTATCAATTACTTTCTGACTTTCTTCTACTTCACTTTCTGATAAAATTTCTTTATTGTCATCAGATTCTTCTTCTACTATTTCTTCAAGTTTTGGAGCAATCTCTTCATTTCGTTCTAATACAGGAATCTCTTCTTCCTTCTCTTCTTCTAATTCAATAACTTCTCTTCCTTTAACTAAAACATCAATATATAAGTGAAGTGTATCTTCATTTCTAATATCATAAGTAAAATTATGAATAGTAATTGATCTATTATCTTCTTCTAAATCTTTAGTTAACATTATATCTACTGGAATAGCATATTGAAAGTCTTCTTCTAAAGTAGAAGCTTCTGTCATTTTATAAGTACCACTAACAATCATATCACCACTAATCGTACTTGGTCCTTGAAATGCTAGTGTATGTTCAAGTGAAATACTAGTTACTTCCCCTATCATTGTTTTAAAAGCAATTTCTTTTTCAAATGAAATAATCTGTTTCATATTTTCCTCCTCTAGTTAAGTCTATTCCAAGAAAGAAAAAATATGAAAACAAAAAAAGTCCAAAGAAGCGATAGCTTAGAACGATAAAACCTATACTTATATATAGGTGGGTGTGCATAGTCCAGCTTCTAGGATCCCTAGTCAATGAAAAGGTATTCAACACAGATGAACACTCATCAGCACTCCCTTATCGTCTCTTTAGTCGGTTTTATACTATTAAGCATCTCGAACATCTTTAGACAATTAAATTATAGCAAATAAATATTTTAATAGCAAGAGTTTTACATTTTTTGAAAGGTCTTAGAAGTCGTTAATAAGGAGTTTAATTTAGTCATTTCTTGCTTTAAATACTTTTTCTTAGCAATATTTCTTACCTGTTTTTTATTTAGAGTTGGGGTAAAAATTTTAACAAAGTTTGTATATATTCCCACATCAGTTTTAAGAGCTTCTTCTCTATTTTCATAAGTTATTTGTTCTATTTTATCTTTAAAGTTTTCATTCATTAGTGAACGATTAATCTCATTTTGATAAGAGTAATTAACAGAAGTTAATAAGAGGTCTAACTCTTCTTTTGTTAATTTTGTGTAATTTTAACTTCGTCTTGCAAATTTTTCAAAACAAAATCAACGCTTTTCTCATATCTTCTGTTTAAATCATTCACCATTAATCACCTATTTCTGTATTCTTTTATCTTTCTTTTCGCTTTAGTTGTTTTTACATATGAAAGCCATTCTTCACTAGGTCCCTTTCCTAAAGTATCATTTAATATTTTTACTCTATCTTTATTATGTAAGATAAAATCAAAATCAACCATTTCATTATTTACTAAAGCTCCCGTCATTGAATTACCTAAATCAGTATGAATACGATAAGCAAAATCAACAACGGATGAGTCTTTCGGCAATTCAATCGTTTCACCCTTTGTTGTATAAACATAAATTTTATCCGAGAATAATTCTTCTTTTACCTGTTTTACAAAAGTTTGATTATCACTAAAAGCCTTATTTATTTCTAAAAGTGAATTAAAGAACTGATACTTATCTTTTAGATCTTTCTGCATTCTATCTCTAGCATTTCCCTTATTAATATCCCAATAAGCAGTAAGTCCAAAAGAAGCAATTTTATCCATATCAAAAGTTCTTATCTGAGTTTGAACTAATCTATCATCAAGACCAAACACCGTTGTATGTAGTGATTGGTACATATTTGTTTTAGGAGTAGAAATATAATCTTTAAATTTGTTATTAATCGGATGATATTTTGAATGAACTAGACCTAGTGTATAGTAACAATTAGCAATATTATCAACCATTACTTTAAGAGATAATAAGTCATGAATATCATCTACATGATGACCTTGCTCTAATCTTTTATATATCCCATAAATATTTTTCGTTCTAACTTTTATCTCGTGCGGTATTTCTTTGTCACTTAGTATTTTATTAATAGTTACTAACATTTCTTCTAAACAACCATTACTATCTTCTTCTACTTTCGATTTTACTTCACTTAGTTTTTTATACTTATCAGGATAAAGATATTGTAACGATAAATCTTCTAATTCGGATTTTAAGCGATAAGCTCCGATACAATAAGCTAAAGGAACAAAGACATCCATCGTCTCCATAGCATTCTCTTTCTGTTTAAATTCTGATTTAAAACCAAGTGTCCGCATATTATGAAGTCTATCTGCTAGTTTGATAATGATTATTCTAACATCTTCTGTAATACCTGTTATTATCTTCCTAGTATTAGCAAGATTTTGGGCTTGTTTAGAAGAAAAATTAAGTTTACTAATCTTAGTAACACCATTAACTAGTTTAGCAACATCTTCATTAAAGTTTTCTGCTATTTCTTCCCTAGTTACTTTGGTATCTTCTAAAGTATCGTGAAGAAGTCCTGCACACAAAGTATCTTTATCAGCATGCATTTCTGCTAAAATATAAGCAACATTTAAAGGATGCGTAATATAAGGCTCACCACTTTGTCTTGTTTGCCCTCTATGTAAGTATTCAGCAAAGAGATAAGCTTTTCTAATACTTTCCACTTCATCAGCATTATAAGTTTTCACTACATTTAATAAATCATCAATCGTAATATTCATAACAATTTCCTCCTAAAAAGAAAACATCATCAAAGTTTCCCTTTAATGACGTTTTCTCATCCTTTTTGCAGGACTTAGGCAGAAGAAAAGATTTCCAGATATTGCATTATCAAGATTTAGTAATATATCAATTTTTGCTGTTATTAAGTTCTTTTCCATACCTACTCCCAAATTTGTATTGATACTAATATATTACTAAGTTTTTTCAATGTCAATCTATTTTTGAGAATATTTTTCCTCTATTTCTTTTAAAAGTGAATCATCTTCAAAATAATTTATTTGCATTGCTCTTTTAACTTCATCTAAAGTTTCTTTCGCTTTTGCTCTTGCTTTCTTAGTTCCTTCTTTTAATACATTATAAACATACTCTGGGTTTTTAGCTAACTCTTCACGTCTTTCTCTAATTGGTCTTAGCTCTTCTTGCAAGATATCATTTAAGAATCTTTTAATCTTCATATCTCCTAATCCACCACGTCTATAATGTGCCTTCAACTCATCTAAGTTTTTATATTCTGGTAAAAATTTCTCAAAAGAATCTTCTTTACAGAAAGTATCAAGATAAGTGAAAACAACATTTCCTTCAACTTTACCTGGGTCTTCCACTCTTATATGGTCAGGGTCTGTGTACATAGCAAAAACTTTTCTTTTTATTTCTTCTTCACTATCTTTTAAATAAATACAGTTACCGATTGATTTACTCATCTTGGCATTACCATCAGTTCCCACTAATCTTTTTTCATTTTCACTAGAAGGAAGCATTGCTACTGGTTCTACTAGTGTTTCCCCATAAATAGAATTAAACTTTCTAACAATTTCTCTTGCTTGTTCAATCATTGGTAATTGGTCATCACCAACAGGAATAACTGTTGCTTTAAAAGCCGTTATATCAGCCGTTTGACTTACCGGATAAGTGAAGAAGCCAGCAGGAATACTTTCTTCAAATCCTCTTAGTTTAATTTCTTCCTTAACAGTTGGATTTCTATGAAGTCTTGCTACTGTTACTAAGTTCATATAGTAAAATGTTAACTCTGTTAGTTCTGGTACTTCTGACTGAATAAAGTAATTAACTTTTGTTGGATCAATACCACAAGCTAAGTTATCTAAAGCCACTTCAAAGATATTGTCTCTTACTTTCTTTGGATTATCAAAATTGTCTGTTAAAGCTTGCGCATCTGCTGCAAACAAATACATCTCATCATAATCACCTTCATTTTGTAATTTTACTCTACTTTTTAAAGACCCTACATAATGACCAATATGTAAAGGACCAGTTGGTCTTTCACCAGTTAATACTATTTTTTTCTTTTCCATATTTCTAACCTCTTTTCAAAAGAAAAAATCCTATCCTATTAAAGGATAAGATTTAAATACTTATTGGGCCACCTTATAATAGCGTATACTCTACTATATACGTTTCTTTGTTAACGAAGGAACAACTCCGTACTAGCCTACTATTATTTCGGTAGTCTCTCATCAGTCCATTTAGTATAGTAAATTTATAATTTCCCACCACCAATTACTCTCTTTAAAATTTAGTTATACCTACTACTCTGAATCACTGATTTATGTTTTAATTATAAGCACTCAGGCCTTATTTGTCAAATTCTTCATTTTTTTAATTTGCTAATAGATTTCTTATATACTTCAACTAAATCAGGATCATTTTGCTCTGGTGGTAAGTCATCTAAGTTGAAAAATTTCATTTCTTTAGATTCTGTATCCCACTTTAATTCACCTGAATATTTTCTAATACAATATAAAACTGTATTATTTATAACAACATCACCGTTAGGATAATTGTTTCTTCGGCTCGCTCCTGAAACTATATCTACTAACTCCAAATCTTCTTCATTTACATCTAAATTTGTCTCTTCTTTTATCTCTCTAATAATAGTATCCTGAAATCTTTCACCTAATTCTTGACAGCCACCTGGTAACCCCCACTTATCTCTATCTGCCCGACTTTGTAACAATATTTGTCCTTGCTCGTTTACTATCACTGCAGCTGCACCATCTTGTAATAAGACAAATTTATGTTTTAACACTCCCATACAAAGTCTTGTGAATACATGATACCCAATTATATTACTAAGTTCAATTATCTCGTCTGACGTAAGATTATTAACAATATTTATTAATTCTTCATAAGATAAATTTTTAATTTTATTTAGTATTTCTTTATTATCCATAAACTTATACTACTCCTCACTGAAACTATTATATCACATATTAGGTGCTTTTTGTTTCTATTTATATTTCATCATAATGATTATTTTTAATGAATTCTCTTAATATTTTAGTTAAAGCTCGCTTTTCTATTCTCGAAACATAACTTCTCGAAATATTCATATCATGAGCAATTGTTTTTTGTGTCTTGGGAATATTTCCATATAAACCATATCTTTTCTCAATTATATCTTTTTCTCTATCCGTTAATACTTCGATATAGTCATTAAGTAGTAAGACATTATCTTTCTTACTAATTTCTTCGACAAAATCAGGTTTTGGTGCTTTCAAGATATCAAGAATTGATATTTCATTACCTTCTTTATCAAACCCCACTGGTTCATTTAAAGAGATATTTTTATTATTCTTGTTATTTGCTCGAAAGTACATTAGAATTTCGTTTTGAATGCACTTAGCACAATAAGTAGTTAGCCTATTGCCTTTGCTAGTAAGAAAACTATCAACACCTTTTATAAGACCAATTGTTCCTATACTAATCAAATCATCTTGATCAACATTTTTATAATCAAACTTCTTTACAATATGAGCAACTAAACGTAGGTTATGTTCAATCAAATCATTTCTAGCTTCCTTATCCCCTTGTTGCATTCTCTTGATACAGTCTTCTTCCTCTTCTTTTGATAATGGTTCTTTAAAGACTTGATTAGAATAACTCGCCGTAAAAGTAAAGAAACCTCTTAAACTATTAAATAGTTGAAATAACATTTTATCACCACTACATATTATGTTATTTTTTGTTGAAAAATGTTATAAATGCAATGGATTGAAATCAACGGACACTTCTACTATTTTTTTAGTAGCATAGTATCTAAGTAATTTATCAAGAATTTCATATAGGTTATCTTGATATTGATATTTCAAAATTATCTGATAAGAATAAATATTCATCTTTTTAAATATCATCGCTTTAGTAGGTCCTAGAAGAATAGTTTTATCTAAATACTTTTCTAAGACTTTAAAACATCTAGTTGCTTCTATTAAGCAAGTATTTTCTTCCTTACTACTAATTTTTACTAATACTAGATAATAGTATGGCGGATATTTCATTATCTTTCTAATTGACATTTCTTCTTTATAAAACTTTAGATAGTTATGTTCCTTAGCTGATTCTATTGCATAATGCTCTTTATTATAAGTCTGAAAGATAACTATTCCTTCTCTACTACGACCAGAACGTCCTGCTACTTGACTTAATAAATCAAAAGTAACTTCACTACTTCGAAAGTCTGGTATCATCAAAGAAGTATCAGTATTAATTACTCCCACTAAAGTAACATTAGGAAAATCAAGACCTTTCGCTACCATTTGAGTTCCAATTAGAATAGAAGCTTCTCCCTTACCAAAGCTTTCAATAATTTTCTGATGAGCATTCTTTCTACTCGTCGTATCAACATCCATTCGTAAGACTTTAACATCTTTGAATAGACTTTTTACTTCTTCTTCGATTCTTTCTGTTCCAACTCCTAAATCTCTTAAAGAATCCATTTTACATTCAGGACAGATTCTCGGATAATTGGTCGCATAACCACAATAATGACACCTTAATAAGTTATTGGTTTTATGATAGGTTAAAGAAATATCACAGTTAGGACACTTCATCACATAACCACAATTCTTACAAGATAAGACTGAAGAATAACCCCTTCGATTAAGAAGAAGAATTACCTGTTCATCTCTTGCTAAAGTTTCTTCTATCGCTTTAATTAATTCTAAAGAAAAATGTCCTTTCGAAGTAGCAATTGCTTTATTCATATCAACAAACTTTACTGTTGGAAGACTTCTGCCACCCACTCGTTCGTTTAAACTCACTAAGTGATAAACGTGTTTTAATGCTCTAGCATAACTTTCAAGAGTTGGGGTAGCACTTCCTAAAATTAATTTAGCTTGATGATACTTACACCGCTCAATAGCAACCATTTTTGTCTCATACTTAGGGGTATTCTCTTGTTTATAAGAATCACTATGTTCTTCATCCATAATAATATAAGCAATGTCTTTTAATGGTGCAAAAATGGCACTTCTAGTACCGATAACTAAACTAGCTTCCCCCCTTGCTACCCTGCGATATTCATCATATCTTTCGCCATCTGATAAAGCACTATGAAAAATAGCTACTCTACTTCCAAATCGTTGTTCAAAACGTCTTAAAGTCTGAGGAGTTAAAGATATCTCAGGAACTAAAACAATACTTTGCTTACCCCGTTTTAACCCTTCTTCGATTAAAGTCATATAAACTTCTGTTTTACCAGAACCAGTCACTCCATGTAAAAGATAAACTAAATCAGAACTAATAATTATCTCTTTGGTTACCCTCTCTTGTAAAGGTGTTAAAGTATTATGATTAGTAATAAAATCATTATGTTCTAAACGATAACTTTCAACCTTTTCTTTTAATAGAACTCCTTTAGTTACTAACAAATTAAGTCTTGCTTTACTTATCTTTGTTAATTCCTTTTCACTAACTGTTCTATCCCCGATTAAATTTACTACTTCTAACTGCTTTTCCGTTAATTTACTATCATTATTTTTGTTAACTGTATAAAACGTCTCATAAATCTTTGTTATTTCCTTTTTATTCTTTATTTTTAAAGCCTTGGGAAGCATCGCCTGATAGCAACTAATTAATGGTGCTAAAGTCATTTCACTAATCTTTTTACCTAATAAAAGTAATTCTTCATTTAATACAATATCGTTATCTATACTAATTATTTCTTTAAGTTTATAATCTTCATAAACTTCAGTCGTTAATTCTAAGATAAAACCTTCTACCTGTCTATTTCCAAAAGGAACAACTACTCTTTCCCCAACTGCTGCTATAGTAACCAAATGATTAGGAACTAAATAAGAAAAAGTCTTATCTACAGCTTTACTCATTACTTCTACTAATACTTTTGCTATCATTTTATCGTTCCTTTCCGTTTTTCATTTCCTATATTATATCTATAGAATATTTGTTCGTCAAGTATTATTAAAAAAAACATATCATTGATATGCTATTTTCTAAAAGTTTTTATCTCTTAAAAATGGTGGTAAATCATAATCACTACCTAATAGTTCACTATCATCATCTTCATCAATGGAAGTATCTATTCTTGGAAGTGGTGAACCATAACCCATTTCTTCCCCCCTACTACGTCTTGTAGGTTGAACATTAGAGAAAACTGGTTTTTGTGTTGATTCCTTAGCTTTCTTATCAAATCCAGTAGCAATTACTGTTACAATAACTTCATCTGATAGATTTTCATTAATTACTGAACCAAAGATAGTATTAATATCTGTTCCAGAAGCTGCTCTTACTACTTCAGCAGCTTGTTCAGCTTCAAATAAAGTTAAGTTAACACCACCAGTAATATTAATGATAGCATCAGTTGCTCCAGCGATACTAGTTTCAAGTAATGGACTAGATACCGCTTGTTGGGCAGCTTCAATAGCCCTATCTTCACCCATACCGATACCAATACCAATAATGGCATGACCAGAATCTTTCATAACAGATTGAACATCAGCAAAGTCAAGGTTTACAAGACCAACTACAGCAATCAAATCAGAAATTGATTGAACACCGCGACGTAAAACGTTATCTACTTCTTTAAAAGCTTCAAGCATAGGTGTTGTTTTATCAATAATTTCTCTTAATCTATCATTTGGTATAACGATTAAAGTATCAACGTGCTTTTCAAGTTCAGCTAGACCCCTTAAGGCATTATCCATTCGCTTCTTTCCTTCAAAAGTAAATGGTTTTGTAACAATAGCAACAGTTAAAGCTCCTAAACCTTGGGCTATTTCAGCAACAACAGGGGCACTACCAGTTCCTGTTCCTCCACCCATTCCACAAGTAATAAAAATCATATCAGCACCAGTTAAGGCATCTTCTATTTCTTTTTTACTTTCAAGAGCTGCTTCTCTACCAATATCAGGCTTACTTCCTGCTCCTAAGCCATCAGTAAGATTAGCACCTAATTGTATCTTAACGTCAGCTTTTGAATTATTTAATACTTGTAAGTCTGTATTGGCAACGATAAATTCAACGCCTTTAACTCCAGACTCAACCATTCTATTAACGGCATTTCCTCCACCGCCACCTAAACCAATTACCTTAATCTTTGCTAATTGATCCATTTCTAGTCCATTTCCCATAGTTTGTTCCTCCTTAACTGTTATTTATCATAAAAATGGTGCAAAAATCTATGAACCATATTTTCGTTTCCTGTGCTTCTTTTCTTTGGTGATAAAAATACGCTAGCTATTTCGGACGGAAAACAAGAAATATCTTCTTCTTGTAATAAGCACTTCTTATAAAAATATTGAGTCGCTCCAAAGGCACTTGTATATTTATTGTGTCTTGCTCCCATCTCTTGCATATTAAGACAGTAAGCATTGCGTCCCAAAACATCTTCTACTATATAATTGAATCCAGCTAATTCGCTGATACCACCCACTATAATTATATAACTTATTTCCCGTTTTGTTAAGCGATTTATTTCATTTTTAGCAAGTTTTAAAATTTCATTTAATCTTGACTCTATTACTTTACTAATCTCCGTTTGATTAATAGTAATTTTCTTCTTTTCTTCGTTTTCCACATCAACACTATCATACTTATCAGCATAACGTGGTACAGCAAGAGCAAACGTCTCTTTTAAATGTCTTGCTGTTTTAATTGGCACTTTATAAACAAAAGCTATATCTTTATCAACACTGCTACTACCAAGTGGTATGTAAGAATTTTTAATCATTATTCCTTTATTAAAGATAGAAACAGTCGTAACATCTCCCCCTAAGTTAATGATACAACCAAGTTTTCTATCAAGTGAACTATTATTTATCGCATAGTAATCAGCTTGACTTTTATGAACGATATCAACAATAGAAATACCAAGTGATGAAACTAGTTGAATAAGTGGATAAATTTCACTCTTTAAACTAGTCGATATAACTGCTTTAACAAAGAGTTTTTCTCCTTCTTCCCCAATAGGATTACTCACACTTAAATTATCATCTACTGTAAAAGAAATAGGTAGTGCACTAACAAATTCTCTATCATCAGCATAACTATCATTTTTAGCATCAGTTAAAGCTCGTTTGATATCTTCGCCTCTTACAACACCATCTCTTATATCAACAAGACCTGTTTCTATCGTCATCTTGGAAGTAGTTGCAGGAATTAAAAGAATTACTTCTTTAATTTTCATACTTATCTTCTCTTCCGTTTTTGTAATAGCTAATTTAATCGTCTCTCTTAATTTTCTATCATTATAAATCGTATTTTTCTTAATTCCCGAACTTCTAATAGAGGTAGAAGCTAAAACATGACATTTATTGTTATAAGCACTAGCGACAATGACTTTAATTTCTTCATTACCAACATCTAGACTAGTTATCAATTGCATCGTATCACCCCTATCCTTTTCTCATTATACTATAAACTACGCTTCATTAAAAGCTTTTCCTTTTATTTTTCTACTATCTTTAGCTATTTTTTAGAATTTTTTGGCTAATTTTAAGGTTACGTTCATTCCTTTTTCGATTTTTGTACCGACTGCAACACTTTGTTCGGTGACATAACCACTACCATCTAAGGTTACTGTTACATCAAGACGTTTTAACAATTCTTCGGCTTGTTTTCTCGATAAACCAACTAGATTTGGCATAGTTTGATTACTATCATTCGTAATTAAGAATACTTTAGAACCACTTGCTACTTTTTCTTTAACATTTGGATACTGAGAAATAACTTTATTACCATTACCAATTTGTACTACTTCCATTCCCTTTTTAGTAAGATCAGTCTTGGCTTCTTCTACTATTTTGTTAGTATAAGAATTTAAAGTATAAGTTTTTAATTTAGAAACAGTTGTATCCGTGGGATTTGTGCCATAGTATTTACTTATATTAACCACTATATCTTTAACTGCTTTCCAAATAACATTTTGTTTACCACCAGCAGGACGTTTAACAGAAGCATAAATAATTACTTTAGAATTTTCTTTAGGATAAACACCCGCAAAAGAAGAAATTATATCATTACTACCACCTAAGTAACCACCACTTGACTCATCAGCTATTTGTGCCGTACCAGTTTTTCCGATTAAGTCATAACCTTCTAGTTTGTAACCAGCTCCAGTATTACCTTTACCATTTACCGTATCCCACATTAAATTTTTCATTTTATTGACAGTTTCTTCACTAGCAACTTTATCAACTTCTGTTCTTTTTCCTTCATAAACTACTTCATTAGTATTAGGGTCAACTATTTTATCCACGATATATGGTTTTAACATTACTCCTTTATTAGCAAGAGAAGTCAAAGCTTGAATATTTTGCAACGGCGTAGTTGTTATTCCTTGACCAAAACCAGCATTAAAGATTTCGGTTTCATATTTAAAGCTTAGTTTTCCCGTTGCTTCATTTGGAAGGGTAATACCTGTCTTCTTTGAAAATCCTAATTTCTTAAAGTAGCTTCTTAACATATCAGCATTCATATGACGTTTAATTAAGTTAATAACACCGACGTTACTAGATAGAGCAAAACCTTTATCAAAAGTAATATCACCCCAACCAGCTCTATTCCAGTCACCTATTTCGGTACCATCAGTTGTTTTATAAACACCTGAATGATAAGTTTCATTCCCATTATAAACACCATTTTCCATCGCTGCCATATAAGTAAATATCTTCATAGTACTACCTGGTTCATAAGGAAGGGCAATATTAAGGTCTAAATAATTTGTTAAATTTCTTTTATTAGGGTCAAAAGATGGTGATGAAGAAGCTGCTAAAATAGCTCCAGTATTAGCATCTGCTACTACAATCGTAAACCACTCAAAACTAGTTTCTTTCTCGGCTTCATCTAAAGCTTGTTCTACAAAGAATTGAATATTATTATTGATGGTTAAATAAATATTATTTCCATCTTCAGCTTTTTTACTAACTTCTTTAGTACCAGCTATTTTATATCCTCTTAAATCTTTTTGATAAGTAGTATAACCATCAGTTCCAGATAAGGTTTTATCGTAATACTTTTCTAACCCCATTTCTCCGGTTAGTTTCGAAGTATCATTATCTTCTTTAGCATAACCTATTATATAAGATAAGAAATCTCCTTTCGGATAGTATCTTTTAAAACTTTCTTCAAAGTCTAGTCCTGGTAAGTTTAAAGCTTCAATTTTTTCTTTGGTTAGTTCTGTTAGACCTTTTCCTTTACTACCAAATTCTGTCTGATAAACACCCGTTTTGCTTAAATAAGTTAATATTTCTTCTTTACTAATTCCTAAGATAGGTGCTAATTTTTCTGCTGTTAAGTCTTTATCAACGACGTGTTGCGGTTTATTTTTATTAGTAGTTCGCCTCTCATCAAGGTAAGCTATTAATTTATAAGAAGAAATATTCTGAGCTAGTACTTCTCCTTCTTTAGTATAAATAGTTCCTCTTTGTGCTTTTATTGTATCAGTCTTAGTGGTTCTTCTACTAGCTAAAGCTTGCAAATCAACCCCATCAACATTCTTTGATAGTCCTAAAAAGATGACTCTTCCAATCATTAAGGCAAACAAAAAAAGAGACCCTATAATAAATAACTTACTTAGTTTAACATTATTTCTAGGTTTCTTTTTTCGCATAAAGATTTTCACCGCCTACTTTTCATCTTCTACATTCTTTATATTATCATTATTATAACTTAAACCTTCATTTTTAGCAACTTCTTGTATTTTATCAAGCGAAGCTAACTCATTTATTTTCATAGATAAACTCTCATTCGTTTTCGTTTGAGCTTCTATTTGTTTTTTTTGCTTTTCTACTTCAAAATTAATCTGTGATAAAGTAGCTTTGGAAAAGACGATTGCAACGGGTAAAGTAACTAATAATGTTATAGCAAAAATATACAGTAAGCGTTCAAATTTACTCATTTTAATTCTTTTTTTCAGTTTTTTCTTTGCCATAACAATCAGTCCCTTTCTATTTTATTTTTTCTATCACTCTAAGTCTCGCACTATGTGCACGATGATTTTCTTCTTCCTCTATATCAGTTGGTACTATGCCTTTCTTTGTTATTACTTTAAAGTCTGGCAATTTATCAGCGGGAATATTCGGAAGACCTTTACTTAGTGAATCTACTTCACTTACTTTTCTAAAGGTATCTTTTACTATCTTATCTTCTAGTGAATGAAAGGTTATTACTGCTAATCTTCCTCCTACATTAAGTAATGATAATGAATCATTAAGTGATGATATTAAGACATCTAATTCTTTATTAACTTCTATTCTAATCGCTTGAAATATTTGTTTTGCAGGATGTTTTTTAAGTCTTTCTTTAATAGGTACAGCTTCTTTAATAATATCTACTAATTCTAAAGTAGAAGTTATTTCTTTTTCTTCACGTTTTTTAACAATATTTCGTGCAATATTTCGTGCAAATTTACTTTCCCCATATTGTTTAAATATTCTTGTTAATTCACTTTCTGAATAGGTATTAACAACTATTTTAGCTGTTAGTGGATTATCTCTATTCATTCGCATATCAAGAGTGGCATCATTATTATAGCTAAAGCCACGTTCACTGTTATCAAGTTGATAACTAGATACCCCTAAATCATATAATATAGCATCAACTTTAGTGACATTTCGTTTTAATAACTCATCTTTCGCTTCACTAAAGTTAGCGTGAATAAGTTCAAAGTTATCACCTATAGCACTAAGACGATTCCTGCTATAGGTAAAAACTTCACTGTCTTGGTCGAAGGCGAACAAGTATCCCTTTTTTATTCTTTTTAATATTTCACTACTATGTCCAGCAAAGCCTAAGGTCATATCTACTGCAATAGAGTCTTCTTTTAAAGAAAGAGAGTCAACTGCCTCTTGTAGTAAAACGCTTTTATGTATTTCTTTCATTCTTAAACAGTCCTTCCTCTAGTTTCAGCTGATAGTAGCATAGTTTCTAGTTCATTCTACTTTTAGCTTATAAAATTTTTTTCTACTTTTACTTTCCATACACTTTTCTAAGTAGATAATTAAGTAGCAATGATGATATGACTATTTTCTTATTAAATCGTTTTATCGCAAGTGGAAGCACCTGATAAAAAAATCTAGCGAATCGTCTAACATCATTTTTCATAAAAGGTAGAAGAGAAAGCTTGCAAGTTATAGTTTCAAAGTTTGATAGTGGATAAATATTACAAGATTTTACAAATCATTCTTCTTTTAAAACTTTAATGTATGGTAAAGTTTCCTATAAGCTTAACAATCCCCCTACTTTGCTCCACTTTGTTCCACTGCTTATTATTATATTACACATTTTCTATTTTTTTGTAAATAGGTTTACACTTTCTTTGCAAGACATTTTTCGACTTTTTTTGAACATTTATGTAAAATAGTGTAAAAGTTAAATTTTTACTTTTTTAGGGTAGATTTTGCAAATTCAGGTACTTGTTCGACCTGAATTTTTCATTTTGCCAGCTGAATTTAGTAAATTGAGGGGTATTTACTAGGGGAAAATACAAAATTTCTGATTTGCTATTTAGTTTTGAACCTGTTAAGATGATGTCACTTTTTCGAAAAAGCAAAAATAATCATCTTAGAAAAGGAGCTAAATATGAATAACAATTTTATTAGTATCTTATCAGATACAACTATGAAATATCTTATGAAAGAAGAAAGGACAAGGAATATCTATCTCGAGTTATTCAGTCATATAATTGGGATTGATTTATCTAATTATAAGATTATTGATAATGAGTTAAATAGCGGTAATAAAAGAAAAGATTATCGTCTTGACTTATTATTAGAAGAAGGAGATATTATTGTTAATGTTGAAATCAATAAATCGATGGAAAACTATACGACCGTAAAGAATCTTACTTATGCTTTTCGTCTAGCAGGTAGTAGATTAGAACAAGGTGAAAAATATACTACTAAAGAAGTAATTCAAATTAGTTTAAATAATGATAAGTTTGAGCATGAGGATACCGTTTTAGAATATGAATTAATGAATAGAAAATATAATTTAGTAAAAAATGGTATCAAAATTTATGATGTATACCTAGTAAATTACAAAGACATTTGTTATACTGGAGCTAACGAAGACGAAATGCTATTATCAATGTTAACAGCACAAACTGACGAAGAATTAAAGAAGATAACTGGTAATAGTAAGAAAGGACTGGCCATAATGGATGAAATTGAAAAATTGAAACTTAATGATGAATTTAATGCTTGGTATAACGCTGAAAAGGTAGAGGAAAAGTGTCGAAACTCTGCTTATTCTGAGGGCTATTCAGAAGGCTATACAAAAGGCGCTGATAATGGTATTATTGTTGGAAAAACAGAAACAAAACTAGAAATAGCTAAACTAATGTTAAGTAACAATGAAAGTTTAGATAAAATTTCTACGTATACCGGACTTTCTATTAGTGAACTAGAAGAAATTTCTAATAATAAAAGTTAAAACTATTAGAAACAAAACAAGAAACTTGCTAATAAAAATCAATAGATTTTGATAAAATAATTTTAAAATTTTTTAGTTAATTTTAGGCATGCTAACACCAGACCTCATTTTGGGGTCTTTTTTTGCAATTTAAGTAAGTATATTTACCACTTTCCTTGTTCTTTGTATGTCCTTTTGACTATTACATAATACATTCTTAAAAATTTATTTAATCCTGCAATTTTAGCAGATTTCTTTGATTTACCTTCATTTTCTTTTTTATAATATATGCTTTTAATTCGTTGTCCGACTTACAACTACTTTTGTTTGAATTGCCACATTATCTAAATATCTCCTTGATAAGAATCTTAAATTATTATATATTTCATCATCGTTTTCTCTTATCTTGTTTAACTTATACCAATTATCACAGCAATACTCAGCTAACTTTAAAGAATCTTTTTTATCTGTCTTAGCTTTTCTTAATCCTCAATCAAGATACTTTTTATTTTTCAAAGCATTTTCAGCAACAACAAAGTATCCTTTATCAAGTAAATAACCTAATATTGGTAAATGATATGTTCCTGTCTCTTCCATGACTATCTTTAAATCTTC
The DNA here is from genome assembly GCA_934130405.1 of uncultured Bacilli bacterium. Lineage (GTDB taxonomy): Bacteria > Bacillota_I > Bacilli_A > RF39 > UBA660 > Onthousia. The sequence goes on from CAKOXX010000006.1 coordinate 54,750, forward strand.
TTTTGGAATATCTTTTATTTTTTCCTCTAATAATTTTACTCCTTCTATATCATGATTTATTTCAAATGGTTCAACAATCAACTCTCCAGCAGCTGATAATACAGCTATCGTACTTTTTCTTTTTTGAAACATCAATGCCAATTCCATACTTCATTTTATTTTCCTTCCTATCCTTCTCTTAATTATGATTGGTTCCAACTCCTCTACATATTCTCATTTTGGCTCTTTACACGAAAATTATTTCAATCTCAACTTGCTTAAACGAATATATTATGTGAAGGTTGGATAACACTTTTTTATACGAGAACGTTATCCCTAAAAGACTCACGTTATCCAATCACTTCAATCATAAGAACATAATGCATATCTTTATCCACGATTTTTTGCATTACATAATTAAATAATTCCATAATTTTCAATAGCTCAAAATTAATATCTTATTGAAATTTTCTTATATCAGTTACTTTAGCAGCAAAATACGGCTTATTTTTTGATTGTTCTTTAAGAAAGATAGCAAAAGTCTTATCTACATAGAAATACCTTTCATCTAATGATGACTTCATAACATCCATACCAGCTTCACTTTTTATCTTTCCTCCAACATCATCAAGAGTAAACTTTATTGTTTGAATAGCTGTCCCTATTTCTAAAGCATTCCCATCCTTAGTCTTTATCTGTTCTCCTTCTAATTCTTTATATTCTTTTAAAACATTAAGACTTAAATAAGGCATTTTAAAGTGATCACTATCTGTTATAAATTCTTTATCCTGATAGTCTTTAGAATTATTAATTATATTATTATATATCTCATTAAAAGTTTTACCTTTAGGATTTTTATTTACTATTATTTCATCATTACTAGTAGTAAGTAATTTAACAGCAAAGTCATCTTCATCCTTATAGTAAAGCACTTCAATTTGTTTTGCTAATTCTTCATCATCACCTCTAATACCAAAATACTTTATATTATTATACTTATTATTAAAACTACTTTTCCCTAAAATATTAAATTTTTTTGGATATTTAAATTCTTTATATAACATACTATAGAAAAAATATTCATTAGGATTACTACTACTAAAATCAAACTTATCAATAATATCACTTGTCTGATTAAACTTATCTTTTATCCCTTTAATAATCTTATTCTTAAGTTCTATATTTTTAACACCGTAAGTCTTATAGTAATAATCACTTGATATATCACTTTCCTTAAATTCTTCTTTATTAAGATTATCTAGAAAAGTATTATTTTCACTAAATTTAACATCTTGTTTTACTAAATCATTTTTTAAATCATTAAATATTAACTGAAAAGTTGGGCACCAACTACTATCACTAGTAATAACATCTTGCATGGTTGGTACTACCTCTACTCCTTTCGTTTCTTTTATTGGCTTTGTTAAATAGGTTTTAGATAAAGTCAAAGTTACTAATAAAATAGTTAATAAACTAACAAGAACTGTCTTTTTTTTCATTTATATTCCTCCTAAAATAATTTTATCAAATAAAAATAGGTATTGCTACCTACTTTTCATATTTATAAAATCCTTCACCACTAGCTACTCCTAGTTTTCCTTCATCTATATATTGTTTTAATAACTTATGCATTCCTTTAAAGTTATAAGGTGCTAGAAATGATGGTATCTTAACATACATTTCTACTATATCATAAGCTGTCTTTAACCCTACTGTATCTAAAATCTTAAATGGACCTTCAGGAGCTCCTGTTCCAATTGTCCAAGCTGTATCAATACTAGCTGGGTCTGATATTTTATTTACAACAAGGTCAAGTGCTGAAAATAAAAATGGTATTAACATTGAGTTTAGTAAATAACCTGATTTTTCTTTTCTAACTGGTAGTGGTAACATTTTAATATCTTTAGCAAATTTTAAGACAATATTAAAGTATTCTTCTTTTGTCTTACTTTGTTTCATTACTTCTGCTATATTATTTTTCCAGATAGAATTAGCAAAATGAAGAGCTAAGAACTTTTCTTCTCTTCCTGTATATTTAGCAAGACGACTTGGTAACATTGTTGAAGAGTTAGTTACCAATATAGTTTTACTAGGAAGCATTGGTGCTAATTTTAGAAATAATTCTTTTTTAGCTTCAAACACTTCACTCATTGATTCGATAACTAAATCAGCATCGGCTACTGCTTCTTCTAAATTTAGTTCTAGTTTAATATTACCAGCAGCTTCTTCTACTTTTTTTAAACAAGTATCTTTATCAAACTCATCTATAGAAGCTATACCATTACACCAAGTTGTATAAGATTTATCTTTTGCCATTAAATTAATAGCATTTATATAAGTTTCTTTTAGTTTAGCTAGTTTAGGTTTACATCTTTCGATACTTCCTTCACTTCGAAGATAAATAGTTACATTAAATCCTGAATAAGCTGTCTGAAAAGCTATCTGACTTCCTAAGACTCCTCCTCCAAGGATTGTAACATTTTTCATATAATCAACTCCTATTCTTTACTTTCTCTAATTATAGTATAGAAGTTAATATTTGTGAATAGTATTATTCCAATTAAGTCCATTATCATTGCTAATAAATGTTAACTCTTTACCATCAGCTATAAAGCATTTTAATATTAAAGTATTATTATCATAATAAGGCATACTTATTATTGTTAGATAAGAAACATCTTCATTTGTATAATTAAATTTAGAACTTAGAAAAGTTTTACCACCATTATTAGTAACATATAAACTAGTTTTATTATCATCTAAATAAATTTTACCTGTATTAGCTATAAATCCTAGATTTTCATTTAAAAATAAGAATTTTGCTTCATTACTAACTTTAATTACATCATCTGATATAACATAAAAGTTTTTACCATTGTCTTTACTTCTTAGAATATTTACTAACATATTTTGTCCTAATACATTATCTACTTTACCAATTCTTAAAATGGTATTATTAAATTTCTTTTCATATAATACTTCTTCATCTTCTGGTAATAGATAATTAGTAGAACTATTAGGTTTATTATTATCTATATTATAATTATTTTTATCTATTACTTTACCATTTTTATCTTTAACAAATGTTTCTATTCTTTCTGTTTTTACTTTTCCAGTATCATCGTAATAGGTATAAGTAACACCATCAGAAATATTAGGGTTAGCGAAAGGGTCATAACCACCTTTTCCAAAATCACCATGCACTCTTACTTTGGTTCCCATCAATAGGAATCCATAATAGTCATAATAATCAACATCAACATGTAAAAATGAAGTAACAACTGCTACATATTTTTTATCGTCTAATGTTACAGTATGTTCTGGTTTATAACTAAATGCTAAAATAAGAATAATATAGGGTGAAAAAAGTAAACTAAGTAAAACTATTAAGATAATAATAATAATAATAATTAAAGGTTTCTTTTTATCATTTGAAAGTAACCTAATCTTTTGTAATGTTCCAATTATAAAACTTATAATAGCTATAACACTTAAAAGAATAATCACCCACAATCTTAGTCTTATATTTACTAAATCCAATATTAAATTAACTAATAAGAAAACAGTTATAAAAATTAGAGCAAAAGGAAGGATATTATTTTTATTTTTCATAAATCATCACCAGACTTTAAAGTAATATCTTTTTCATAATTATTAAGATAATTATCTTTCAATATTAATTTTTGATGTTTTATCACAAAGGTTGAACTATTAGGTATTTCTAAATTATCAGCTTGTTTAATAATTTTAGTTCTATAATAGATAAGTTCATTATTTATTATTTCAAATGTTCCCGAAGATTTTTCAATTATCTTTTTATTTTCATTGTCATTATAATATATATCTAAGGAAGCAAGCCACTCATTTTTATCAGAATCTAATTTTAATGTTGGGAGGAAGTGTATTAATAGCTTAGATTCATCTTTATACAAAGTCCGAAAAATATTCAATGTTCCTATCTTTTTAGAATATTCTTTTCTTTCAAATTCATTACAGTAATTACCATTTCTAATATTATAGAAGATGGTATTATAAAATATTCTTTTTTTAACTCCATAATCAGTGATAGTAATATTAGTATCTTTATCATAAAAATAAGTAGTTCCATTACAAGAGATATGTTCTAAGGTATTAACATAGTTTTTTAACTCACTTTTTAAAACAGCTGCTCCTCTAAAGCTTTTATAGGAATAACTATTTTCATTATTCTTCATTAAAAAGGAAAACTTGGGAACTCCTAGATTTATTATTTTATTTTCAGTATGACTATATCTTGGATGTTCAATTTCATAACCAAAAGGAATAAGTTTAAATAAACTGATAAGAACAAGTATAAGAAGTGGTATTATATAAAGTATTATTTTTTTTATTAGTTGTTTTTTAAATTTTTTATTTTCTTCTACTAATATTTTTTCGATATCTATATTTTTTTTATTCTCTACTTGTAAAATATTATAAATATCAGTATCTAATTCTTTCGCTAATTTTTCTAAAATAGTAATATCTGGTAGACTTAATCCCCTTTCCCATTTACTAACTGCTTTATCTGTTACAAATAGTTTATCTCCTAGTTGTTGTTGTGTTAAATTCTTTGTTTTTCGAAGAGATGCAATATTTTTTCCTATTTTATTATTATCCACAATCTTTTCACCTCATTAAAATGATACCATAATAATAGTAGTTATGCACTCTACTATTAGTTTACTTGAATGTAGTGATGTAGGAATTAGTATGGAGACTAGTTTAATACATTTATTTTTTAAATTTATACTTAGTTGAATCAGAAGCTTCAATCAAGTTAAAGCAACTATTTCTGAAGCTCTAGATTTTTGACAAATAGAAATAGATAAAATTGTGATATAATTACCATAGGGTGTGATTACATGAAAAAAATAAATATGATATCAAAAATAATTATGGTTGTTATAACTTTTATTCTATTCAGTATTATGATAATCAATGAGGATTCATCTTGGAATATTGTTCCAGGAATATTTTCATTAATAGTCTTTGGTTTGAGTTTTCCTAGTACTATACTTGCTGAAAAAATTATTAAAATTTGAAATAAAATAAATAATAAATTATTAAAAATAGCATATTATATATTTTTACCAATTATTTTATTGGTAATTTGTTTAGCAATATATATAATAGCTCTTTATATTGATGAGACTTTTATTACCACTCCTAATGAACTAGGAGCAGCATTAGGGCAAGCATTATTATTCTTATTTATTGTGGCTGTTGGAGTTATTGTGATAATATTGCCATATATTCAAGCAGTAATAATAAATATTCTTAAAAGAATAATAAAATAATTATAGTTTTAATAATTTTAAGCACAATTAAGTGCTTTTTTCTTTAATTAAATTTGTATGCATAAAAGCATGTCATCACGTGGTGATGTTGATGATTTTTTTAGATTGCTAAATACTACCTTAATAGTAATAGTTTTAATAGTCTCGAAAAAAGAGAAGAAGAATTGATAGAAACTAAAAAAACAAAAGTAAGAAAATTACTAAGAGATAATTATTTTCAATTAGGTATTTTTACCTTTCAGAGTTTAAATGATACTTATCAAGAAGAAAATGATGCTAGTACTGTTTTATTTATAAATATAAATAAGTTTACTCTTCTTTTTACTGATAGCTCTTTTAATGTATAAATATTTCCAGTATTAAGTAAGTCTATCATATAAACATATTTACTATTTTTCCCCCTTTAATCACTCCTATTGAAAATTATTATATCACCTAACATTATTAAAAGCACCATTTCTGATGCTCCTATTTAATTGAGGTATTACCACTTGCTATATCATAGATTGTATTTCTAAGAAGGGTTAGATAAGATAATTTCTTAGTTGATTCCTTAACTGTTATATCTTTTTCTCCTACTACAGTATTACCATCTTTAATCTTTATTTTTCCTACTATTTCTCCTTTAGTTAAAGGTAATTTGTTCTTAGTAATTTTAATATCATAACTATACTTTTTCTTAGTATCACCTTTCTTTGATAAAATACCAATATCAGTAACTGGAATATATTCTATTTTTTTAGTACTAGCTTTTTCTATTTTTTCACTCTTTACGACATCACTTTTCTTCTTTACTATTTGCACTTGATAAGTATTAAAACCATAATCAAGTAAAGACATTGTCTCACTATTTCTTACTTTAGAAACTTCTTCTCCTAAAACAATAGCGATTAGTCGCATGTCATTTTTCTTAGCAGTAGCCGCTAAACAATATTTAGCTGCATCAGTATGTCCCGTCTTTAAACCATCTGCTCCTTCATAAAATCTTACTAGTTTAATTGTATTTAAGTTTTACAATAAAAATATACCAAATATCAACTACTTATTGATATTATTATAACATTTTTATAA